>CAYUVF010000062.1:0-24069 GCA_964448045.1 uncultured Rhodothermales bacterium | reverse complement strand
CCACCGGGCGCCCATGCCCACATCCGTCCGAGGCGACGGCTCTGCCGCTCGCCCGTCTGGTTGAGCCGCTTGCCCGTATCGATCTTGGCTGCGGGATTGACATCGAGAAAGCGGAAGATCCGGCGGAGAACCGAGTCCGGCGTTTCGGCGAGGTCGCTGGTCAGCGCAATCAGGACGTGGTCGCGAGGAAACGCGTCGACCCAGTCCGCGAGCGCATCGGCGTACACGCCGTCCGCAAAGTAGCCCTTCCACGCCTGCTGCTTAGCCTCGGGCTGGGCCTGCTCCGCGTGCAAGGCCTCCGTAAACGAGAGCGGCTCCCGCCCTTCAGAGACGTTGTGCAAGTAGTGCGAGTAGGCGCGCTCGACAGGGTCGCGCAGGAGCAGCACGAAACGTGGCGACCGGTCCCCGTAGAGCTGGCGCATCCGCTGCGGCACGACGTCGGTCCGGCGAAAGTAGGACGGGGTGGCTTCCCCGGCAAGGCGGTCGCCGGCCTCGGCGAAATAGGCCCGATACCGGTCGAGCCGGGAGGCGAACCGTTCGGGCTCGGCATCAAAAAAGTTGAGCTCTTTCACATAAGGCAGGAAGAGCGCGGGATGCTGCCGGAGGTAGTCGTGCAGCGACGTTGTGCCGCATTTGGCCGCGCCCAGCACGAAAAAATCGGGGAGCCGACCAGGGGCGTCGGGCATGGCGGGGAAGTGTGATAAGGGAAAAACGATACAAATGGAGAGGAACGCGACACCGACCTTACTTCACCGAAGCCCGCGTCTGCACTGCGGCCGTGCCGGCTCCGGAACCCCTGAGGAGAGCATCGTGGTGGCGCACCAACTGCGCGAGGATCGCGTCCCAGGTGAAGTCCTGTGCGCGCTCGACGGCGGCGACGCTCATCTGGTGCCGGAGGTCCGGATCGGCGATCAGCTCGCGCGTGGCTTCGGCGAAGTCATCGGCATCACCCGGTTGGCAGAGCCGCCCGGTCGTGCCATCCACCACGAGGTCTTTGCTTCCCGCCGCATCGGCCCCGATCACCGGGAGCCCCGATGCCATCGCCTCAACGGTCACCTTTCCGAACGTCTCCGTGTCGCTTGGAAATAGAAACAGATCGGCCGAGGCATAAGCCGTGGTGAGCTCGTCGCCGTCCAGAAATCCAGTAAAAATGGTTTCGGGCAGGCGACGCTCCAATTCCTCGCGCACCGGCCCGTCTCCTACTACGAGGCTGCGGTGCGGGATGCCGTCCCGCCTCAGTTGCTCAATCACGCGAGCAAACACCTTGAGCCCCTTTTCCCAAACGAGGCGGCTGACGAAGGCCACCACCACCTCGTCTTCGGCAATGTCGTGCGCGCGCCGCCAGGCAGGCGACCGATGGGCCGGCGCGAACCGATTCACATCGACCCCGCGCCGCCAGCGTTTTACCCCGTCTGAAATGCCGTGCTGCCGGAGGATCTCCCCCATCGCTGTCGTCGGCACATACACGTGATCACACTTCTGGTAGAAGCGCCGCAGATACGCCCACACGACCGGCTCCAACCAGCTCAACCGATAGTATTTGAGGTAGGAGGCAAAATGGGTGTGGAACGTACCCGCGACGGGGATGTCGTTCGACCGGGCGTAGCGAAGCGCGTGACAACCGAGCAGATCGGGCGTCGAGATCTGAAAAAGCGTGGGGCCGAATGCATCCAGCGCCTCGCGCACCGACCGTGTGATCCCCATCGAACACTGGTACTCGGACCGCCCCGGAAAGGAAATCGATGGAACGGGTACGAGCGTGCCATTGTGATCGAGTGCCGGATTCTCGACGGTCGGCGCAAAGACGCGCACGGGGATGTCCCGCCGCTCGAACGCGTCCACGACCTGATTCAGTGTCAGCGCGACGCCATCGGCGATGTGATTGTAGGCGCCAGAAAAGAGGGCCACGCGCTTCGGAGGCCGTGCCTCATGGGCGCTGGAACGGGAGAAGGAAAACATCGATTCGCTGGATGGTGGAGCAAGCATAACGCGTTCTACACCGGATCGGGAAGTGTGGCAGGAGTCGCCGGGGCGAGCGCTGATCTCTCCATCGGCCCCGTGTCATCATAGAACGCAACGGCTCCCTCCTCGTCGACGATCCACGTGGGGATGCCGTTGGGCTCATGGCGACATTTTGATCGGTGGGGTGGGCGGTGACTGTGCGGTTGTATCCAGGCCGTGCCGCGAGGGCCCCCTTCAAGTTACAGCCGCATAGCCCGGCGAGGTATCGGCGAACTGCACGATGACGTCGAGGTCGCTCGATGCCGCGTCGAACATCTCGGACGTGGCCGACCCGAACAGCGCCAGCCGCTCCACGCCGTACGCGCGACAGAGCGCGTGGAGTTCGGCTTTGTGGGATTGGATGAGCAGGCTCAGTAAACATGCTTCCTTTAAATCTATCCGCCCATTTCACATGCTGGATATCCGAAGTTTGACCAGATCGCCAAAACAACGGTTTTTCTTTTGCAAAGATCGGCGGCGTAATATCACGTCTTCTGACAGTTGGACCTCCTTTAGAATTCTTCCGTCTGGCCCAATTTCAATTGCTTGGATAGGTCCTGCGTTACTTTCAGTTTCTATTCGAAACCGTTCGACCAAGTCGAGAACAGTTTTGTCCCAACCATTAAGATGATCATCGAGCTCGTTTCGTAGTGACCGGTGGACCTTCATTAAACCAGTGATATACTCACGTACTAATGGCTTCAGATCGACCTGAGACCCTATTCCGATCATTTCATGAAGCACCGACTTTTTGAACTTTTCGTCCTCCTTAAGTCTATCTACATTGATTTTAATTAACGTCCTTTGCCGTCTGTGGCGGCCCTCTTCATCAGTCTTGGGGTCGACCCAACTGCTCTTATAAGATATCAGGTGAACAGGAAGACTACGATGCTGAATGTGATTGCGCAAAGCCTCCATAACACGGTATCCAAGACGTGAATCATACTCCTCAGATCTCTGGTCTTCGAATTGCTCTCTAACAGCTGAGTCCTTTCCCAACATAGAACCAATGTCCTGTGGGACTTGGTCGAGATACAAGCGGCACGTGGATAGAAGGTTAACGATTCTTCTGTTCATCCCATGAATAACATCTCTTGTATCTGAAATATCAAAGGAGATGGCCTTTTGGAGCGTGACATCCAACAACTCCCTTTCATATTCCTGATAGTTTTCGAGAATGATGTTAAACTTTTCTTCGATTTCCAAAGCTTTGAGAAGCTTCTCTTTACACCCCTGAGCCTCCACTAATTCCTCCTTTGTCATCGGAATGGAATAACTCCCGTCGGAGTCGAATCCGCTCAAGCTGTACTCCATAGTCTGGTATAAGAGGGTCTCAAGTAGCCGTTTTGGTCGTCCCTACATATTCCGCCGATAGCGCCCGCCGACCTCGAAGAAGGCGTGCGTGATCTGGCCGAGCGAGCAGACTTTCACCGCCTCCATCAGCGCGTCGAACGTGTTCTCGCCGCGGCGGGCGACTGCTTTCAGCTCGGCTAACGCTTCCTCAGCCGCGGCTTTGTTCTTGGCCTGGAAGGCGCGGAGGTTGCGGAGCTGGTGCTGCTTCTCGTCGTCGGAGGAGCGCATGAGGTCGACCTGCTCCTCTTCGGGCTGCTCGGCGTCTTCGTCGCGGGTGAAGGTGTTGACGCCGATAACCGGACGCTCGCCAGAGTGCTTGGTCTCCTCGTATTTCATCGACTCCTGCTGAATCTTGCCGCGCTGGTACATCGACTCCATCGCGCCCAGCACGCCGCCCCGGTCGTTGATCCGCTTGAACTCGTGGAGGACGGCTTCCTCCACCAGATCCGTCAGCTCCTCGAAGATGAACGAGCCCTGCAGCGGGTTCTCGTTCATCGTGGTGCCGAGCTCTTTGTTGATGATCATCTGGATGGCGATGGCACGCCGGACGCTCTCCTCGGTCGGCGTCGTGATCGCCTCGTCGTAGGCATTCGTGTGGAGCGAGTTGCAGTTGTCGTAGATCGCGTAGAGCGCCTGCAGCGTCGTCCGGATGTCGTTGAACTGGATCTCCTTCGCGTGCAGGCTGCGGCCCGAGGTCTGGATGTGGTACTTGAGCTTCTGGCTCCGCGCGTTCGCGCCGTACTTCTCCCGCATGGCCACGGCCCAGATGCGTCGCGCCACGCGGCCGATGACGCTGTACTCGGGATCCATCCCGTTCGAGAAGAAAAACGACAGGTTCGGCGCGAAGTCGTCGATGTCCATCCCGCGGCTCAGGTAGTACTCGACGTACGTGAAGCCATTGGCCAGCGTGAAGGCGAGCTGCGTGATCGGATTCGCCCCGGCCTCGGCGATGTGGTAGCCGGAGATCGACACCGAGTAAAAGTTGCGGACGTTCTCGTCGATGAAGGTCTGCTGGATGTCGCCCATCATCCGCAGCGCGAAGTCCGTCGAGAAGATGCACGTGTTCTGCGCCTGGTCTTCTTTGAGAATATCGGCCTGCACGGTGCCGCGGACGACGTGCAACGCCTCGGCTTTGATGTCCTCGTACGTCGCTTCGTCCAGCGCACCCCACGCAACGAGATCGCTGCCCGTGACGCCCAGCATGCCGAGGCCGAAGCCGTCGTGCCCCGGTGGAAGGCCATCCTCCTTTCCATCCGGCCCATACGGCACGTACGCGGGCCGGTCGTCGCCGAGCTTCTCGTCGATGAGCGCGTCGACCTCGTCCCAGCGGCCGTCCGCCTTCAAGTGCTTCTCCACCTGCTGGTCGATGGCCGTGTTGAGAAACATCGCCAGGATCATCGGCGCGGGGCCGTTGATCGTCATCGAGACGCTCGTCTTCGGGTCGCACAAGTCAAAGCCCGAGTAGAGCTTCTTCATGTCGTCGAGCGTACAGATGGAGACGCCCGCGTTGCCGACCTTGCCGTAGATGTCGGGCCGCTCAGCGGGGTCGTAGCCGTAGAGCGTGACCGAGTCGAAGGCCGTCGACAGCCGGTTCGCCGGCGCGCCTTCGCTGACGAGGTGGAAGCGGCGGTTCGTGCGCTCGGGGGAGCCTTCGCCCGCGAACATGCGCGTCGGATCCTCGCCCTCGCGCTTGAACGGGTAGACGCCCGCCGTGAATGGGTAGTAGCCGGGCAGGTTTTCCAGCAGCGCAAACTCCAGCCGCTCACCGGGGTCCTCGGTTTTCGGCAGCGCCACGCGGGGAATCTTCGTGCCGGAGATGGATTCGCGGTAGAGCGGCACGGTGATGTCGCGCCCGCGGACCGTGTAGGTGAACTCGTCCTGCTGATACTTTTCTGCAAGGTCGTCCCAGCCGTCGAGGATGTCCTTGCAGCGCTTATCGAGCTGGTCCCACCAGTGCTGGACCATCTGGTCGAGACGCCCCGTGAGCTGTTCCTTGTCCTCCGGCGCCCAATCTTCGACCTGCTGCCGCGCGCCCTTTGCCTCCCCCCACTTGCGGGCGGTCTCGACCTGCTGCTCGGCCCACTCGCGATACCCCTCACAGGTCTCCACGATCTCGCCGAGGTAGCGCTGCCGGTCCGGCGGGATGATGGCGACCTCCGACGGATCGGGCTCAGGCACGTCGGCGCCGTCGCCGTAGATGCGCGAGCGGCGGTCGAAGTCGAACTGCTCGTTCAGGTGATCGAGGAGCGCGAGGTAGAGCTTGGTGACGCCGGGGTCGCCGAAGTGGGAGGCCATCGTCGGAAAGACGGGCATGTCGGCCGGGTCTTCGTCGAAACGCATCCGATTGCGCTGGACCTGCTTGCGCACGTCGCGGAGGGCATCCTGGCTGCCGCGCTTCTCGAACTTATTGAGCGCCACGAAGTCGGCCAGGTCGAGCATGCCGATCTTCTCCAGCTGCGTCGGCGCGCCGAAGTCGTGCGTCATGACGTAGAGCGAGACGTCGGTGAGATCCACGATCTCCGTATCGCTCTGGCCGATGCCGGCTGTCTCCAGCAGGATGAGGTCGAAGCCCGCGGCGCGGCAGACGTTCATCGCCTCCTTCAGCGCCTCGCTCGTGGAGCGGTGGGCCTGGCGCGTAGCGAACGAGCGCATGTAGACCCGCTCCGCGGCGCCGTCGCCGTAGATGGCGTTCATGCGGATGCGGTCGCCCAGGAGCGCCCCGCCCGTCCGCCGCCGCGTGGGGTCGACGGACAGGATGGCGATGTGCAGGTCGTCGAAGTCGTTCAGGAAGTGGCGCACGAGCTCGTCGGTGAGCGTGGATTTGCCCGCGCCGCCAGTGCCGGTGATGCCCAAAGCCGGAGCATTTGAAATTTCTAATTCTACATTGTCAATTTGCAATTCGTCGCTGGCTCCATCCCCGCTGGTCTTAGTTGGCTCAGCCTCGCCTCCAGCGGTTACTTTCGTTTGCACCGCCCTGCCTGCGCCGTGCTTCAGCTCAATCTCCGAAAGCGTCCGCGCAATCCACCGGGGGTCGCGGTCGCCATCGAAATCGTCAATCGAGAATTCCAAATCTAAGATCGGGATATCGCACTCCTCAATCATTTGATTGATCATCCCCTGCAGCCCCATCTCCATGCCCTCGTCCGGCGAGAAGATGTGGGCGATGCCGTAGGCTTCCAGCTCCGCCTTTTCCTCGGGCACGATCACGCCGCCGCCCCCGCCGAAGATCTTGATATGGCCCGCGCCGCGCTCTTCCAGCAGGTCGTGCATGTATTTGAAATACTCCATGTGCCCGCCCTGGTAGCTGGACACGGCGATGCCCTGGGCATCCTCCTGGAGGGCTGTGTCGACGATCTCCTGGACCGAGCGGTTGTGCCCGAGGTGGATCACCTCGGCGCCGGTGGCCTGCAGGATGCGACGCATGATGTTGATGGCCGCGTCGTGCCCGTCGAACAGGCTCGTGGCCGTGACGAAACGGACGGGGTGCTCGGGCTGATAGCGGTCGGCTTCCATGAGAATAGGTGCGTTGTTGAGTGGGAGGACCGGCGCGCCTGAAAGCGCTTCGATTCAATCAGTACGAACGGCAGACGCGCCCCCTTTGTTTTTGCTGGGAGCCGAACGAGCCGGAAAACGGATCAGTAGTGCCACGGGAAGTCGCTCCAGTCCGGGTCGCGCTTTTCGAGGAAGGCATCGCGGCCCTCCTGGGCTTCATCCGTCATGTAGCCAAGGCGCGTCGCCTCACCCGCGAAGAGTTGCTGCCCAACCATCCCATCGTCGACCATGTTGAAGGCGTACTTGAGCATCCGGATAGCCATCGGGCTCTTCTGGTTGATCGTGGCGGCCCACTCCAGCGCCGTCGCCTCCAACTCGTCGTGGGGAACGGCGGCGTTGGCCATGCCCATCTCGACGGCCTCGTCGGCCGCGTAGTTCTTGCCTAAGAAGAAGATCTCGCGCGCCCGCTTCTGCCCCACTTGCCGCGCCAAGAGCGCCGAGCCGAAGCCCGCGTCGAAGCTCGCCACGTCAGGATCGGTCTGCTTGAAGATGGCGTGCTCGCGGCTGGCGATCGTCAGGTCGCACACCACGTGCAGGCTGTGCCCGCCGCCCACGGCCCATCCGGGCACCACGGCGATCACCACCTTCGGCATGAAGCGGATGAGCCGCTGCACTTCCAGGATGTGGAGCCGCCCCAGCTTGGCTGAATCCACCTCGCCCTCGGCGTCTTCGTACTGGTAGCCATCCTTCCCGCGGATGCGCTGATCGCCCCCCGAGGAGAAGGCCCACTTGCCGTGCTTCTCGGACGGCCCGTTGCCCGTCAGCAGGACGCAGCCCACATCGGACGTCTGGCGGGCATGATCGAGCACGCGGTAGAGCTCATCGACGGTCTGCGGGCGGAAGGCGTTGAGGACGTCCGTGCGGTCGAAGGCCACCCGCACGGTCCCGTGCTCAACCGCGCGATGGTAGGTGACATCGTCGAGGTCAAAGCCGTCCACCTCGGTCCACTGGGCCGCATCGAAGAGGTCAGAAACCATCGTGATTAGAAGTTGGTGAGATGAGCGAAGAATAAGCGGCAACGTGTATGCCGGGCCCGCCGTTTGGTTCGATGAGAAGCATGGATCGGCTCGTTACGATCGGCGCTCCGAAGGCGACTTACTGGATGAACGGACTTTATCCGATACCGCCTCGCTTCGACATGCGACCGCTGGTCATCTTCTTCCTGCTGATGGGTAGTTTGATGTGTACCGCCCATCCCGCAACAGGCCAATCGGACGCGCCTCCCCCTCGGATTACGCCCCCTCGACCTCCCTCCGTCGTCCTGAAAACACCCGCGGAGACGGATCGGCCCGCCTTGCCTCCAGAATTGGGACTTACGCCGTATCTGCAGGGGCTGCGCGCGCCCTCTATCCGCGACGAATTTCCGGCACGGATCTCCACAGTGTATGGCCCCTCCGTCGTGGATCGCGCTCGCGTCCGTCCGCACTCGATAGGCGGCTGGGTGGTGCAGATCATGGCCGAGATCGTATGCAACGGTGCAGCCAATGATACCGCCCTGCGAACGTCTCGCTGCGACGCCATTGGCACGCAAGCGTACGGCTATCCGCGCTTCCGGCCTGCTGCGTATCGGTAGCAGGCGCGTCATCTCGCCGGATACGCCACGGACAGGAAGTAGCCTTCCACCCGTTCATAGCCGAGCGCCCACGTGCAGCCGTCCCACGCTACGGCCTCAGCCGATTGATCGGCGGCGTTCACCGTCAGGCAGACTTTCTTGGGCGAACGCAGCAGCCCCGTGCCCATCGCTTTGAGCGTAGCTTCCTTGAGCGTCCAGCACAGAATGAGCGCGGCAGATCGGTCCATCGGGAGCGTTTCGAGAAGCGACTGCTCCTCGGGCGCCAGCAGGAAGCGCTCGACCTCGGCGGTGCGCTCGGTGATCGCCTCCAGGTCGACACCGACTGGACGGCGGCAGACGGCTGCCACGGCCCGGTCGCCCGCATGCGTGATCGAGGCATAAAGCGGATGATCGGGAAGATGAATGGCCCCATCCTCGGTGACTGCAACCCGAATCGCGGCGGGCGGCCTATTCAGGCGATCGGCGAGGAGCGTGCGAAGCGCCACACGGCCCAGCAAAAACTCGCGCCGGCGCTTCAGGACCGAAAAAGCAGTGTAGCGCGCCTGCTCCTCCGCCGAAAGCAGCGGCAACCATGCCTCGACCTTATCGGGCGTGTACGTCATCCGCCGCAGCGCAATGTCATCCGGAAGCTCCATGGCCCGGCCCCGCTCGATTACGCCTCACTCGCATCGGTATCCGAATCGAACGGCCCCAGCGCGCGAGCCACGTGCTTCTCCAGCGACTGCTTGATACCGTCGCGCACGTCCCTCGCCTCCTCATCCGCGACGAAGATGGCATGGATGTAAAGCACGCGGCGGTCGTCGGTAACCTCCAAGCTAAGCGTGCCCGGCGTAAGCGAGATGAGGTTCGCCAGCACCGTAATCTCGATGCCCGTTTTGACATCGAGTGGATACGCGATGACCCCGGGCTGCATCCGCTCCAGATCGGGCTGGAGGACGAGGTAGGCGACCTGCAGGGCCGATTTGATCAGCTCCCAGAGAAAGACGAGGACCAGCACGCCGAAGCGCCAGACCCGCAGCAGCGGGCGCGCCTCCAGCAGCTTGTAGTCCCGATCGCCGGTCTCGGAGAGCTCATACAGCGGACTCGTAAACCAGACGACGGTCGCGCCCAGCAGGGCGCCCGTGACGAGGTTGAACGGGGCAAACGACCCCTGAAGAGCCGCCCACGCGAGAGCCAGCACAGTCGTTCGCGCGGTAAATCCAAACCACCCTTTATGTTGCTGTGTATCGGTCATGAGTGCGCGCTACAATGCAAAGTGGAGTGACGGAGGGGAGTCCTCAACTGCCCAGGACGGCCCGGATGTAAGGCTCGGTATCGACGAGGCCAGCGGCGGCCTGCTCGGCGAGGGCGTAGAGCGGCTGTGCATAGAGGCCGACGGCGAGGAGAATCAGCGCCAAGGCGGCGACTGATCCGTTGATGGCGCTGCGCTGCCCCCACGAGCCGAGGCCCAGCAGGTCGCCGTCCCCGGCGGCCGGGCTCCAGAAGGCTCGCCCCCACACCTGTGCGACCACGAGCAGCGTCAACAGGCCGACGACTAGTGCCACCCCCACGAGGAGAAATTGCTCGGCTTCGAGGCCGGCTTGCACGAGGGTCAGCTTGCCCCAAAAGCCCGGAAACGGCGGAAAGCCCGCAAGCGAAAACGCCGGAATGACGAAAGCGAGTGCCATCAGGGGCCGGTATTCGTAGAGCCCCCCCATCTCCCCGAGCTGTTTCGTGCCGGTTTCACGCTCCATCATCCCGCCGATCATGAATAGCGTGGCTTTTACAGGCACGTCCTGCAGCACATAGAACACGGCGCCGACGAGGCCGAGGGTGGTGAAGAAGCCAAGGCCCATCAGCACGTAGCCCATCGCGCTGATCACGAGGAAAGCGAGCAGGCGCTGGACATTGCGTTGCACGAGCGCGCCGAGCACGCCCACGAGCATGGTCCCGGCCGCGAGCACGAGGAGCACACCCTGTGTGTAGCCCGTCGGGTCGGCGAAGAACAACGTGAAGACGCGGATCAGCGAGTAGATGCCCACCTTCGTCAGCAATCCGGCGAAGATCGCCCCGATGGCCGCCGGGGGCGTGTGGTACGAGGCCGGCAACCAGAAAAACAGCGGGAAGAGCGCCGCTTTGATCCCGAACGCAATGATGAACAGCGTCGCGAGAGTCGCCTCCAACCCAGTGCCCCGCACTGCTGCGAGGTTGCCCGCGGCATCAGCCATGTTGAGCGTCCCGGTGAGGCCGTAGAGCAACCCGATGGCCGATAAAAAGGTGACCGACGAGATCATGTTGATGCCCACGTACTTGACGGCGCCGTCGAGCTGGGGCCGCTCGTTGCCCAGGATGAGCAGCACAAATGACCCGATCAGCAGCACCTCGAACCAGACGTACAGGTTGAAGATGTCGCCCGTGATAAACGCGCCGTTGATGCCCATCAGGAGCAAGTGAAACAGCGGATGAAACCCAAATCGCTGCCGCTGTTCATCCAGCGCGGCGACCGCGTAGATGGCCACAGCGAACCCCACGAGTCCGGTTACCGCCAGCAGGCCCGCACTCAGCGGGTCGGCCACAAGGGTGATGCCAAACGGTGCCTGCCAGCCGCCCATCTGTCCCGCCTGGATGCCCCGGGTCATCACGCGCGCCAGCAAGGTCCCGTTGGCGCCAAGCAAGGCGGCCGCCCCGGCGATACTGATCAGGCGCTGCAACCCGCGGAAGCGCCGCAGCAGCAGCGCACACACGGCCGTCGCCATCGGGATGACAATCGGTAATACGAGCAGTACGTCCATCGAACTCAGGCAGGTACGTTAGCGATGCAATGGCGGGGATGGGGCGCGGAGCGGCGTTACGCCGGGAGGCGGCGCGCGTCGTGGTGCACATCGAGCGGCTCATCGGGCTCCGCGGCGCTGAGCGTATCGGCATCGAGCGTGCCCGTCGTAAGATAATTCCGGAAGACGAGCACGAGCGCGAACGCCAACAGCCCGAAGCTGATGACGATGGCCGTCAGGATGAGTGCCTGCGGCAGCGGATTGGCGTAGGGCTCGATGGGCAGCTTGGCCCCATCCGGTATCACCGGCGGATGGTCGCGCGTGAGACGTCCCATCGTGAAGATGAGCAGATTCGCTGCATTACCCAGAATAATCAGCCCGATGACGAAGCGCAGCAAATTGCGCCGCATCAGCAGATAAAAGCTGGCTGCGAAGAGCACGCCCGAAACGATGGCGAGAAGCACTTGCATGATGGCTGGCGTCTAAATCTGGAATTGGTAGAGAGGGCGTCGCAGCGGATTGCTTATTCGTCGGTGAGGGCCGGGCCGCGCTCTTCGATGGAAAACACCATCAGCAGCACCGTGCCGATCACGACGAGGTACACGCCGATGTCGAACAGGAGCGTCGAGCCAATGTGCAGGTCGAGGCCGCCGGGCAGATGCAGATCGGCCCAGAGGCCGGTCAGGAACGCCCTGCCGCGCGCAAGCGCCAGCACGCCGCTGCCCAGCGCGCATGCGAGCCCGACCCCCAGTAGCGTCTGCGGATCGAAGCGCAAGACGCTCTGCGCTGCTCCGGTGCCGCGCGAAAAGGCGTAAAGCACGAAGGCGATCCCGGCGATCAGGCCGCCCACGAAGCCGCCCCCCGGATAGTTGTGCCCCCGCAGCAGCATGAACACCGAAAAGACCAGAAACAGCGGCACAAGCAGCCGGGTCGCTACCTGCAGGATGAGAGAGTAAATCATAATGCGGTTTCCAAATCAATTATCACTGCTCCAATCACTCGGCCGAGATCGAGGAAGTGAGGATGCGGGACCAAAACAAGGGGGCACAGGCGCGAGACTGTTTTCCCTCGAACGTCCTGCCCTCCATTCTTCCGTCCCGCTATGCTTCCCTCGCCAGCGGTTCCCCCGCGCGCTCCGACTCAACCCGTTCCTCGTCGCGAGGCATCATACGCATCAGCACGTACACGCCGAGGGCCGCCATCGCCAGCACGCTGATCTCGCCCATTGTATCGAGCGCGCGAAAGTCGACGAGAATTACGTTCACGATGTTGTGGCCCTGAGCCTCCGTATAGCTGTTGGCCGCAAGGTAGTCACTCACGTAGCGGTCGAACGGCTGATTGAGCACGCCGAGCATGAGCACCGTCAAAATCCCGCCGACGCCCACAGCCACGACGCCGTCCCGGACCCGCGCGACCCGTCCCACTTCGCCCGAGATCCCAGGCAGGTTCAGCAGCACGATGACGAGCAGAATTACCGTCAGCGTCTCGATGGTGAACTGCGTCATCGCCAGATCGGGCGCACCGAAGAGCAGATACACGAGCGCTACGCTGTATCCGCCGATGCCGAGCGCCAGAATGGCCATGAACCGGTTGTGCGTCCGGACGGCTACGAGGGTCGACAGCACGATGAGGCCTGCCAGTGCGGCTTCGTAGTAGCGCAACTCAACCAATCCGCCGGGCCACCGAAGCTCCATCTGTCCCAACAGGGCACCGCCCACGATCACGACAAAGACGCTGAAGATGGTAAGCAGGTAATGGCGGAACGTGCCGCCCTGCAGGGCCCGCGTGACGCCGCGGCTGAGCCGGGCGGTTTCGTATAGGCCCCGCTCAAAGACCGCCGCCGGCCCGTGCCCGAGGAGTTGGTTGAGCCCCGCCATCACCGAGCTGCGCTGGATCGGCTCCCAGGCGAAGTAAAGCCCGAAGCCGATCGCAAACGTGATCAGGCTGGCGATGAGTGGAGCGTTGATTCCATGCCAGAGGGCAAGGTGAAGCTCGTAGGATTCGTTCAGCACGGCTCCGGTCGCGGCCTGCAGCAGGGTATGATCCACGAGGCTGGGCACCAGCGCAAAGACCAGCCCCAACGCGGCAAGCAGGCCGGGCCCGAGCCACATGCTCACGGGAGCTTCGTGCGGGTTGCGCGTAAACGGCCCTTTTACGGAGCCGAAGAAGGGCCGGTACCCCACGACGAGCGCAGCCGCCAACAGCGCCGCGTTCGCCAGCACGGCAACGACCAACACAGTGTAGCCCGCCGTCCCGGCGTGGAGCGCGGCCTCATACGTCACCTCCTTGCCAATAAATCCAAACAGCGGGGGCAACCCAGCCATCGACAGTGCAGCGAGGAGTCCGCCCGTGGCGGTGTAGGGCATGGCCTTGCGGAGGCCGCCCAGTTCGGTCACGTCGCGGGTCCCGGTTTCGTGATCAATGCTGCCGGCCATCATGAAAAGAGCCCCCTTGTAGAGGGCATGGATCAGTGTGAAGACCATCGCGGCGGCTACGGCCTCGCCGGTGCCCATCCCCAAAAGCATCATCAGCAGGCCGAGCACCCAGATCGTCGTGTACGCCAGAATCTGCTTCAGATCGGTATAGCGGAGACTCAGCCAGGCGCTCATCAACATCGTAAAGCCGCCGAAGCCAACGAGCGTGTAGAACCACACATCGGTGCTGCTCATCACAGGATGGAGGCGCGCAATCAAGAAGACACCGGCCTTCACCATCGTGGCCGAGTGGAGGTAGGCGCTCACGGGCGTGGGGCCTGCCATCGCCGCCGAGAGCCAGAAATGAAAGGGAAACTGGGCCGACTTCGTGAACGCGCCCAGCGCCACCAAGATGAAGATGGCCAGATAGTAAGGATGTGCGGTGACCGTGGCGCCCATAGCCAGCATCTCCGAAAACTCGAGCGTGCCCGTCACCTGCTGGAGCAGGATCAGCCCGGCCAGGAGCGCGAGTCCGCCCCCGCCCGTCACGACGAGCGCTTTGCGGGCCGCGCGGCGGTTATCTTCATCCGTGTGGTAAAAGCCAATGAGCAGATACGAGGCGAAGCTCGTCAGCTCGAAGAAGATGAAGAAGACGATGATGTTATCGGCCAACACGAGGCCGAGCATCGCGCCCATGAAGAGGAAGAGCTGCGTAAAGAAGCGCCCGAAGTGCTCATGCCCCTTCATGTACCCGCCCGTGTAAACGACAATCAGCGTGCCGATGCCGGTGACGAGCAACGCGAAGAGCAGGCTCAGGCCGTCGAGATAGAACGAGAGCGGGATGTTGAGAGCGGGCAGCCAGGTGTAGACCTCCCGAACCGGCCCCTGCTCGGCGACGGTGGCAATCTGCCGCGCGAAATAAATAAACAGGCCGAGCGGAAGCAGGCCGAGCACCCAGCCGGCGGTCCGCTTCGAAGCACGCGCGACAACCGGAGCCAGGGCAGCTACGACAAATACGCTGAGTACGGCCAGTAGCATGTGGAAAAGGAGTGCATGAAGGGAAAATCATCCAAGCGCAGCACACAGCCCAACAGGAAGGCGCCGCTCAGGAGGTCGGCGGCTGTTCTCGATCCGGCGCCACGGACGCGGACGACGCGCTCTGGCCGCCGAGGACTTCCTCGTACTGCTGCCTGAGCTGATCGACCAGCGTGCCTTTCCAGAGCGGGACGTGGTCGAGATATCCGGCTCGCCCGATCATGTGTGCCGAGACGGGCGCGGTAAGTAGGACAAACGTGAAGACGGCCGCCGCACGGGTAATAGCGCTCAGATGCGCAAAGTGAAGGGAGATCCCGAGCAGGATCAACCCCACGCCCAGCGTGCCGGCCTTTGTAATAGCGTGCATGCGCGTGTAGAAGTCCGGCAGCCGGAGAATGCCGACCGCCGCGACCAGCATGAAGAACGCCCCGCCCAAAATCGACAAGGCCGCAAGCACCTCAATCATAGGTCCGTCGTCTTATCTGAAGAGTGGCTGCGTTCGATGTACCGCGCAAAAGCCACGGTGCCCAGGAAAGCCAGGAGGCCCAGCACGAGTGCGACGTCGATGTACGACTCCTGCCCAATCAGCACCGAATAGGTGCCCAGAAACCCCATCACCAGGAACGCCACGAGATCGATGGCCACGACGCGGTCCGGCAAGCTGGGCCCGCGGATCAGGCGGATGAACGACGCCAGAATCGCGAGGCTCAACACCGCCAGACTGATACGAACGGACCACTGAAGTAGGAGGTCGGGGTCCATGGTGGTACGTCCTGTTGTAGTTCAACGTGATGGGGCAGATGGGGTGGGCGGTGCTCATCCTGTTGAGCGTGCCCGTCGCGCTATAGTTTAAGTGTACCTACACACTTTGTCCACCACTTCGGCACCGGTGCTATGGGAAATTATAAGGAAGAGGGGACAGCGCATCGGGTGCGCTGCCCCCTCCGGCATCTTCTAATCATGGGTGCGGCCGGCATCAGCCCGCCACATCTTCGTAGTTGTCATTGACAGCATCCCAATCGACCACGTTCCACCAGTGATCGATGTAGGTGCCCCGCTCGTTCTGGTAGTGCAGGTAGTAGGCGTGCTCCCACACGTCGATACCCATGACCGGGGTCTTGCCGTGCATCAAGGGGTTGTCCTGATTTGGCGTGTCGACGATCTCCAGGCTGCCATCGGTATCGGCGGTGAGCCAGGCCCAGCCGCTTCCAAAACGGCCTGTGGCCGCAGCCTTGAACTTATCCTTGAACGCCGCAAAAGAGCCAAAGTCGGCGTCGATGGCCGTCGCGAGTGCTCCCGTCGGCTTGCCTCCGCCGTCGGGTGACATAATCGACCAGAACAGGCGGTGATTGGCAAACCCGCCGCCGTTGTTTCGCACCGCCGTCTTGATATCGGCCGGGATGTTCTCGATCCCGCTCAGCAGCGCCTCGATCGGGTGATCTTGCAGGTCGTCGTAGCCCTCCAGTGCAGCGTTCAGTTTATTGGTGTACCCCTGATGGTGCTTCGTGTGGTGGATCCGCATCGTGCGCTCGTCGATGTGCGGCTCCAGCGCGTCGTAATCGTACGGCAGATCAGGTAGTGTAAAAGCCATAAGTCTATCCTCGGTTTGTACGTGAGTGCTCGGCGTGGAACGTGGCACCACTGGATGATTTGCAGCTGATACAACGAGCAAATTGAGCGATATGTTTTGCCCCAAATAGCACGTTTACACTCTTTTCCATTTGAATCAGCTCGAAGCGCCTGCAGGCCGCTGGGCCTCGATCAGCGGCGGTCGCGAACAGCGAGGGTGAGGCGGCTCGCGCACACCAGCCGGCCCGCCGCCTCACGGATGCGAATAGACCAGACGTGCGTCGTCCGCCCCCGGTGGAGCGGGCGCGCTACTCCCGTCACCTCCCCGTCTCGCACCGGGCGGACGTGATTCGCGTTCACTTCGATCCCGACGGCGACCTGCGCCTCCGCCAGACAGAGGTTGGCGGCGGAGCTGCCCAGTGTCTCCGCGAGCAGCACCGATGCCCCGCCGTGCAACAGGCCATAGGGCTGCTTCGTGCGCCCATCGACCGGCATCGTTGCCCGCAAATAATCGGGGCCTACCTCGGTAAACTCGATGCCCAGATGGGCCACCGCCGTCTCCTCGGAAAGGGCGTTCAACTCCTCCAGCGTGACGGGCCGGGCCCAGATCGATTCCGTATCGGAAGGACGCTCGGTCATGAGATTACTCGGGGATGGGAATGGGGAACATCAGTACAACTGCACCACGACTTTTCCGCGGCTCTGGCCGCTGTGGAGGTATTCCACCGCATCCGGAATCGAATCCAGCCCACGGAACGAGCGGTCATCGATAGCGATGTAGAGCTCTTCCCGATGCTGGAGTTCGAGCAGATGCCGGATGTGCGCGCCGAAGTGCTCGGTAAAATGCGGCAGGAAAAACCCGCGGATGGACGCCGACTTCGGCAGTAGTTGGGTGTAGATGCGCGGCTGGTGAACGCGCTCGGGCCCGTCGACGTATTCGCTCACGTACCCGATGGCCAACAGCCGCCCCTGCACTGCCAGCGCCTGCACGCAGGTATCGAACAGCTCCCCACCGACGCCCTCGTACACCAGATCGATCCCGTCCGGATACTCCTCGCTGAGCACTGCCCCCACATCTTCCTCGCGATAGTTGATGGGCCGATCACACCCCAGGGTGTGAAGCAACTCCACTTTCTCGGGCGTGCTGCACGTCCCGATCACATGGTTGCCCTCGCGCTTGGCTAACTGAACGGCGTACTGCCCCGTCCCCCCGGCTGCGGCGGTCACCAGCACCGTCTCGTCGCTCGTCATCCCGCCAACCTCATTCAGTGCGATGGAGGCGGTGAGGCCGCTCACCACAATGCTCAGTGCCTCGGGTGTGGGTTGTGGGACGTTCAGGCAGTTCCGCGCCGCGACGCACTGATATTCGCGGTAGCCCCCACCCAGGGTATTCGTGGCGACGGCGTCGCCTTCGCTTAGGCGCTGCACCTGCTCGCCCACGGCCTCGACGTAGCCCGTGGCCTCGGCCCCGAGCGGGAAAGGCGGCTCGGCACTGGGATCGTAGCGCCCGGCGGTAATATTGACATCGGTCGCGTTGACGCCCGCGTACTTGTTGCGGACGAGCACTTCGTCCGGGCCCGGCTGGGGGATTTCCTCCTCGACCCCGTCCGCGGCCTCGCGGAAATCGGTCGTGCGCTGCGTGGCAACCAGTTTTCGATAGGTAGGCATGGTGTGCAAATGAACTCGATGAAACGATCCGAAATGATGGGATTGCAGTGGCGGACATTCACTCACGGGTGCGCCAGTAGCGCGCCAGACCGTGCCAACTCTCTTTAGGACGGCCAAAATGCTCGTACGGCGCCTGGAGCGGCTCGGGCGTCTCGGCTTGCATCGCGGCGACCTGCTCGGCGTGGAACTGCCCACTCCGCTCCGCCTCGTCCGCCTCGGCCTGCAAATCCGCGCGGACCTGCTCAGCGAAGGCGTCCAGCCGCATCCTCATATCGTCCAGATGCCGATCCACATCCTCGAACGCGCCAAAGTGCGTCACGAAGAGCCGCTTCGGCTCCCACATCCGCACTCGCTTCATGCTATCGTGCCAATCCGCAACGTCGACATCGGGCGGCGGGGCGACGGGCAGCACGTAATCGGCTCCGGCGATGCGCAGGCCGCCGACGTCGCCGATAAAGGCGGTGCCCGTCGACCGGTCGAAGTAGCTGACGTGATGGACGGCATGCCCCGGCGTGTAGGCTACGTTTACCGTTCGCTCCCCGAACGACAGCGTTTCGCGCCCCGTCAGGGCGTGCACGTTGTCCTCGGGCACCGCCTCCACCGGTCCCCACAACGCTTCCATCCGATCGCCGTAGATGCGCCGCGCACTGCGGAGCAGATACTTGGGGTTGATGAGATGCTGTGCTCCGCGGTCGTGCACGTACACCTGCACGTGCGGAAGGTGCCGAACAATCGTACCTGCGGCGCCGGCGTGGTCGAGGTGAATGTGCGTGAGCAGCAGTCCGGTGACCGCGTCCCAGTCGTACCCCTTCTGCGCCAGTCCCTCCTCCAACGCCTCCAGCGTCGAGGCCGGGCCGGGGTCGACCAGCAGCAGCCCGTCGTCCGTCTGGAGCCCCCCCGTCGCGATCAGACGCGGCGCATCCATAAAGTTCAGATCCAAGTACCAGGTGGCGTCGGCAATGGGCGTAGTCGACATCCGCAGGGTGTGGCTCGATGAGCAGGAACGGGATCAAGAGCTGGCGTCGCCGATGTCTTCGCGCTCGACGCCCTCGATGCCGAGCACGAAGTCGGCGCCGAACGCCATCGCAGGCGTTTGGTAGCCCATGGGCGCGGTACCGTCGAGCACGGCCTCGGCGCTGGCGAGGGCGGTTCGGGTGGTAAAGGCGTACGTCTCAGGGCCGTAGAGCCGGGACTGGGCCGTGGTCCCATCCCGCGCCGTGACCTCCCCCCAGACGATGCTGGCTCCCTGTTCGCGGGTCGTGGCATCGGGCCCTGGCTCGCCCTGGCGAACGGCCCACTTGAGCGTATCCTGGACCGGGCGAGACTTGAGTACGCCGCCCAGCACCTGGCTCGCCGCCATCAGCCGCCGCGCTGTGGACGGCAGGCGTGCATAGACGGTGATGTTGGGGATCTCGGTGCTCCAATACGCCGTGACGAGATCGCCCCACGGAATCGTGACGACCTCTTTCGCGCCGCGGCCAAAGTCGACTTCGCGCTTTTTCCATGCGGGCGGCACCTTCATAATCTCGCCCCCGCGCCGCACTGCGCCCCCATCGGCGATATGCTCGATCGCCGTGGTCGCCGTTCCCTGCGAGACGCCACTACCTACAGCCATGATGGCCAGCTCAAGCTGCTCGGCCTCGGGCAGGCGCTCGTGCAGATGCGCCGCCAGGCAATCGGTGGGCACGACGTCGAAGCCGACGCCCGGTAGTAGCATCACGCCCGCCTCCTGCGCCTCGGCATCGCGCTCGGCAATCTGCGCAAAGACATCGAGCTCGCCGGTGATGTCGAGGTAGTGCGTTCCCGTGCGCAGGCAAGCGTCCACCATCGGCTGGGCCGTGTGGGTGAACGGGCCGGCACAGTGCACCACGAGCGGCACCTCCTCCAGCACGTCATCCAGCGGCTTCTCCACGTTCAATGTGACGGCCCGGTAGGGCAACTCCAACTCGGTCGCCAGCGCGCGCAGCTTGGCGGCATCGCGACCGGCGAGCAGTGGCTCCCACCCGCGGGCGACCGCGTCGCGGGCAATAAGCTCACCTGTGTATCCATAGGCGCCGTAAATGAGGAACGACATGGCGTGTTGCGGATCTGGTGGGGAAGACCGAGGGTTGGACCAAACCACGAACGATCCACGCTCCGGCGCTCGATGCAGCCGGGGGATGCCCGTACCAGCAATATAATAGCTTCGAGGGTCAGGGTACAATCGAGCCGCACCAATCGCTACCGCGCAGCTATTCGGAAGCGTGACCCCGCGGATATTTCTTTTGGCCGCGCCACATTGTACTCTGAAAAGGCTTCTGCTCACGGATTGGATTGCCTCTATGCGCCTCAGCCAAACGTACCCCCACCGCCGCGCGTTCGTCACCGGAGCCGCCTCCGGCCTCGGGCGAGCCCTCTGCCGCCAGCTCGCTGCCGACCAGTGGACCCTCTGTATGGCCGATATCGATGGAACGGGCCTCCAGGAGGCAGCCGACGAGATCGAGCAGCAGGGCGGGACGGCCCATCCAGTGGACCTGGACGTGAGCGAGGCAGCTGCCGTGCAAGCCATCGCCGATGCGTTTGCCGGGGAGGTGGGCGGCATCGACCTCGTCATCAACAACGCAGGAGTCGGCGCGGGCGGGGCGTTCACCGAAAGCACGCTGGACGACTGGCGCCACGTGGTCGATGTCAACCTGATGGGCGTTGTGCACGGCTGCCATGCCTTCGCAGAAGCGCTGCAGGCCGAGGACGGCGGCCACCTGATCAACATCGCCAGTATCGCCGCTGTCGCCGCCGCGCCGCGGATGAGCGTCTACAACACGACGAAAGCCGGCGTGCTCGCCCTCTCCGAAACACTCTACAGCGAGTGGCACGATGCCGGCGTGCACGTGGCCGTCGCGCTACCGCACTTCTTCGCGACCAACATCGCTGACACAATGCGCGGCCCCGAAGCCGACCGCCACCTGGCCGAGCGCCTCATGGACCAATCCGATGCCTCCGCCGATGAGGTCGCCCGATACATTCTCGATCAGGCCGGGCGCGACAGGGTCCACATCACTTACCCATTCAAAGCGAAGGTCATCTGGCACTGGAAGCGCCTGCTCCCCACCCACTACCTCAACACCATGATCGACCGCTTCCGCTCCGCGCTGCGTTTCGTCAACCGGTTTCGTAGCGCGGAGGATGATGCAGCGCAGTGAACCGGATCGGCTGTCTCCAGCAGATCTCCTGTTCAACCGGCAACCGGCCCGGCTCACACGTCGAACAGCGACTGAAACTTGGTCGCCATTGAGAGCGATCCGTCGATCTTCAGCTGTCCCATCATCATCATGGTCATCGGGCTGGCCTCCCCGCGGTTGATCTTGAGCCAGCGCTCGGCCGTTGTGCGGATCGTGACCGTCGGGTCCTCATGCGTGCCTTCGTTGACGTCGAGCTCCTGATCTCGGATCGTCAGGTAGTATTGCCCGCCGCCCTCGCCGTCGAGGTCGAGCTGGACGACACCGTCGACGCCCTCCGCCGCCTGCGGGTTGAAGTATTCCGGGTAGTATTCGAGCAATTCGGGAATAGATTCGGGGGCTGCCATGCGTCTGCGCGGGTCACAATGAAAAGGACTCAAGGATGGTGGTAGGTCCAGACCGCACCTTCGTGGCGGACGAGCCGACCTTGCCGGACCAGCTCGTCCAGGTGCGAGAGCGTTTCAGCGACGGCGAAGCGCGCCTCGCCGGGGTCCAATGTAGTCATATCGAAAGAGGTCCGCGCCACGTCGAAGACGGTGGCCTCGTCCGTCGCAGCCGCCTCCATGCGCCGGAGCCGGTCTGCGTGGTGCTGCTCGATGGCGTCGATGCGCGCGGCCCATGCGGTGATAAGAGGCCCGTGGCCCGGCAGCGCCGCCGCCACCGCCAGCGCATTGAGCTGTTTCAGGGAGTCGAGATAGCGGCGGAGCGGATGGGGCGCGGTCGAGGGCCAGCGGCTGATGGTAGGCGTGATGTGCCGCAACACTTGATCGCCGATGAGGATGCGCCGATCGTCCGCGTCGTAGAGCGCCGCGTGACCATCACTGTGGCCGGGCGTGGAGATCACCTCAAAGCGCCGCGCCCCAACGAGCAGCGGGCGATCAAACCGAAGCGTTTCGACGCGCTCCGGATGCGGATGCGTCGCTTGCCGGATGCGCTCCAAATCGGCCGAGGCGTGGGCGTAGAGCCGCTCCGGGACGCCGCATCGGGCGAAGAGCTCCTCCAGCGGCGCATCGCTATCGGCTCCCTCCGACCAGTACGTGGCGAGCTCCTGCTCCCGCTCGCTCAGCCACACCGGCGCTGGCCGGTCCGCAGCCTCACGGATCTGCTGCTGCAGCCATCCGGCCAGTCCAATGTGATCAGGATGGCTGTGGGTCAGGATAATGCGCGTCAAATCGGAGAAATCAAGATCCAGCGCGGCCAGAGCCTCCGTCCACGTCGCCTGCGCGTCGGGCGTGTTGAGCCCGGTGTCGACTACGGCCCATCCGCCCTCGTCCTGCAACAGGTAACAATTGACATCCCCCAGCCGCCCAAACGGCACGGGGATGCGAACGCGGTGGATGCCTTCGGCCACGGATTCGACCATGGGTGCGATGGACTGCATAAAGAGTGGGGGTGCGGGACCTGTAGCAGGCAAACGAATGAGCAAAGATGGTGTCACCGCCCGCCACGCGGACGCCCACTTCGCCCCTCGTGAACGTCGCGCACGCCACGGAGTGCAAAATCGGCGAAGAGGCGGGCGATCTCTTGGATGGGTTTCGCGCCCTCGGGGTCGAACCACGTGTAGGTGCCGTTACACATGCCAATGATGGCTTTGCGGACAATGGGCGGCTCCAGATCGGCGCGGAAGGTGCCGACTTCCATGCCCTCGCGCAGCAGATCGTCCCAGAGCGCATCGTAGGTGCGAACGAGCGCACGCAGATCAGAATCCGAGGTCTGATCGAGCAGGTCGAGATCTTCGCGCAGGAAGATCCCGAACATGTCGCGGTACTCTTGAAAGTGACGCAGATGCACCTCGATCACCCGTACGAGCTTCTGATCGGGCGGGTAGCCGGTGGCCAGCACCTCACGCGCGTCAGCGATCATCTGCTCGATGGGTGCTTCGACGATCCCGCGCAGCAGATCCTCTTTTGAGCCGATGTAATAGTAGAGGCTTCCTTTCTGCATGCCGAGGGCCTCGGCCACGTCCTGAATGCGCGTGGCGTGGTAGCCCTTCTCGCGGAAGAGCTGTGCCGCCGTGTCGTGGATTTCAGCCCGGCGCCCGTGTTGAGCCATCAGTCCGGTTCAAACGATTGTTTGGTCAAATCGAACTTACGTTTTAATCGCTCCACTGTCAATCCAAACAAAAACCCTCCGAGCGAGATCGCCCGGAGGGTGGGTAGGACTGGAGATCCGTACCAACTGGATCCCGACGCGGCTCCTCAGAAGGTGTACGTGAGGCGCGTGGTGATGAGGCGCCCCACCTCGGGCACGTCCACATACTCGCGATGGCGATTGTCGAGCACGTTCTGCGCCATGACGTCCAGCTTGGCGGAGCCCGGCACGTACGCACTAAGATCGTACCCGGCTCCCACATCGATAATGAAGTAGGAATCAACCGTGCCGTTGTGCACGCCCGAGCGCACCTCGTAGCCTTCGTGCCAGCGCGCGGAGGCATTCACGGCGATCCCCTCTGGCTTCTTGTAGTCGAAACCGAACCGCACTTTATGCTGCGAGGCGTTCATGGACGTCACGAGGCCAGTCCCTTCCTCGCCGACCTCCGACGGATCGAAGAAGTTGTCGCTGACGCCCGAGTAGTTGGCGAACACGTTCAGGGGCTCGCTTACCTGATACCGGACGGATACGTCGGTCCCGAAGAAGTCGATGTCCCCAAAGTTGACGTAGGTGAGCATCAGCTCGGGACGGGTTTGGCCGATGGCCTCCCGGGCCGCGACGTTTTCCTCGGGCTCCACGAGTCCGACGGGATTGGAGGCAATGCTCTCCCCCGCTGCCTGAAAGGCCCCTTCCAGCTGTGCCCGCGAGAGCCCCAGTTGGGCTAGCTCGGCATCCGAAAACGCCCCACTGACTGCCGCGACCAACTCACCGGGCAGTCCCGGTACCACTACGAGCGGTGTGATGGGACGCAATTCGCTGAGGAAGTTTTTCTTACGCGTGTAATAGCC
>CAYUVF010000061.1:0-24188 GCA_964448045.1 uncultured Rhodothermales bacterium | reverse complement strand
CTTACGCTATGGCCTGCAACCTGTATCGTTTCACTCGCTTTCCAATATGAGCCAAGAATGAAGCGGGGTGCTATCCGTTGTTGCCGTTGCGGCCTACGCGAGCCAGCGCACTGATGAGATCGCTCTTTGTGATGACCGAGTATCCCTTCTCCGGACCCAGATCGACGAGTACGGCCCCGGCGTCTTGTTCCAGATAGGTCGAGAGGTGTTCCAGATGCAGCGACTTGGGCACGACGGGCAGCGGATCCCCCATGATGGTTTGCACCTCATCCTCCCGCGCCGCCGGCTTCTCGATCAGCCGGTTCAAGATGCGCGTCTCGGTGAGGCTTCCCACCACCTCACCCTCGTCAATGACTGGCATCTGCGAGATGCCTTCGTCCGTCATCTGCTGAATGGCCAATCCGATAGAAGCCGTGGGCGGGACCGAGATGACGGTGGATTCCTTCAGCGGGCGGCTGCGGATGACTTCCTGGGCCGTGACCTCCGGCTTGTGCTCCAAGAAGCCGTGGTTGCGCATCCACTCGTCATTATACGTCTTAGAAAGGTAGCGGAAGCCCGAATCGGGCAGGAGCACGACGACCACATCCTCCTCGTCGAGGGCGTCCTGATGATCGCGGAGCCACTGCAACGCGCCAGCCACGGCCATCCCGCAGGACTGCCCCACGAACAATCCCTCCTCGCGCGCCAATCGCCGTGTCATCTGCATCGCCGATTTGTCGTCGACCTGCACGAAATCATCGACCAGGTCGAAGTTCATGTTCTCCGGCAGAATATCCTCGCCCACGCCCTCGGTGAAGTAGGGGTAGATCTCATCCTCGTCGAACACGCCCTCGTGAAAGTACTTATGGAAAACCGATCCATACGGATCGACGCCGACGATCTGCACTTCAGGGTTCTGCTCTTTGAGATATTTCGCCGTTCCGGAAATCGTGCCGCCCGTACCGGCCCCGGCGATGAAGTGCGTGATCTGCCCCTCGGTTTGCTCCCAGAGCTCCGGCCCCGTCGTCTCGTAATGCGCCTTCGTGTTAGCCCGGTTGTCGTACTGGTTCAGATAGATCGAATTGGGAATCTCATCGGCCAAACGGCGGGCAACGGAGTAGTACGAGCGCGGGTCGTCCGGCTCCACGTTCGTCGGGCAGACGAGCACCTCGGCCCCCATGCCACGGAGCACATCGACCTTCTCCTGGCTCTGCTTGTCGGTCGTGGTAAAGATGCACCGGTAGCCCTTCGCGATAGCCCCGATGGCGAGCCCGGCCCCCGTGTTGCCGCTCGTTCCTTCGATAATCGTACCGCCTGGCTCGATCAGTCCCTTTTCCTCGGCGTCCTCAATCATGCTCAGCCCGATACGATCCTTCACCGAGCCGCCCGGATTGAAAAACTCGACTTTACCGAGGACCGCACAGGGCAATTCATCGGCAATTCGACCGATGCGAACCAGCGGAGTATTCCCGATGGTGCCGAGAACATTTTCGTGCCACATAGTTTATTTTTGAACTGGGTCAAGGAAACTTCGGACGGGACAAGCCATCGGCCCGGCACAGATGTACCGCCGGCCGGGACGGGCCTCGCGCGCAATATACATAACGCTCCACCATCTGTTTTGATTGATGACTCGCCTGCCGTTCCCAACGTCGAACCGGAACTGCTCGTAGCCACCTGGACGCCCTCCGGTGAGCTCACCTTTTGCAACGGGGCGTGGCGCTCAACTTTGGGCACGCCCGAGACCCCCTGGATGCGCCTCCCCAAACCCGATCGGAAGCGGGCCACCGAGGCCGTGCTGGAAGCCGCCTCCGGCACGCTCGTCACCAACTTCATCACGCAGGCGCACACTCAACAACGCGACGAGCCCTTGCCCATCCTTTTGCACTTCGTCCCCGTCCATCTCCCCGACGAGGGCGATGCCTCCTGCATACAGGCTGTCACCACCTCCGGTGAGGTACTCGTGGAACCAGCTTCCTGGCCGGCCAACCAGACGCAGCGGCATCGGCTGGAGGCGCTCGGGCGGATGACGATGGGCATCGCGCACGACTTCAAGAACCTCCTGAGCGGGCTCGTCGGCCACGTCGAGCTGCTCCGTGAAGCCCCCAAGCCCGAAGACGCCCCGCTCGATACCGCACTGACGGCCTTCGAGCAGGTGGCAAACGATGGAACGGCACTCATCGAAAAGTTGCAGCAATTCATCCGGCAGGAAAATGAGATCCACTTCGAGGCGGTCGACCTGAACGGGCTCATCGAAGACTGTGTAGCACTGACCCAGCCCTACTGGTACAACGAGCCGCGCCGCGAGGGCATTGAGATCGACATCGATCAGCAGCTGAGCGAACTTCCCCCCATCGAAGGATCGCCCGCCGAGCTCCGCGAGGTCTTCGTCAACCTGATTCTCAATGCCGTCCAGGCCATGCCCGAGGGCGGCACCATCTCGATCCGCACTCGAACTGCTAAAAACGACACCGTTGCCATCGACGTGGCGGACACCGGCAGCGGCATGACGGCTGAGGTGCGCGAGCACATCTTCGAGCCACTTTTTACGACGAAGGGGGACCGGGGCACGGGCATGGGGCTGGCCGTGACGTATGGCATCGTGCAGGAGCACGACGGCACCATCCAGGTCGACTCCGCGCCCGGCGCCGGGACCACCTTTACGATTACGCTCCCCTGCGCACCATCCGACTCGACGCCTGCATCGCATACCCCATCCGAAGCACCCGTAGATACTGAACCCGTCCGTGTGCTGGTGGTGGACGACGAGGAGATGGTGCGCTCGGTCGTGCGCAAGCTGCTCGGCCTCAAAGGACATACCGTCCGCCCCGTCGCCTCGGGCCCCGACGCGCTCGCCATCGTCGATGAGTTTGCCCCCGACATCGTCTTCACCGACTTCGGCATGCCCGAGATGAACGGGCTCGAACTGGCCGCTGCGCTCCGCGAAACGCATCCATCCTTGCCCATCGTCCTCCTCACCGGCGAAGCCCGCGAAACCGATGATACCCTCGACGTGATCAACGCGGTGCTCGACAAACCCTTCAAACTGGACGACCTGCAGCGCGTTATCTATACCCTGACAGAATCCTCCGAATCGAATGGGACATGAGTTTGGCCTTTGTCTGTCACTATGGCAGACCCACTCGGCCCAAATACGCTGGTCCGGTTCTTGAGCTTTGCCTGCTATCGCCCATAGGCGTTTTCGCCTGCCATTGTCTCGACCATCTATTGTTTCTGACTGCATGACCGAACAAGACACGTTTTGGATGAGCGAGGGCGAACCCGAGCTCAGCATTCCCCTCCCCACCGCCGATGAAGAAATCGAAATGGGGAATGCCGAGATTCCCGAAACCCTGCCGATACTGGCCCTGCGCAACACCGTCCTTTTCCCCGGCGTCGTCCTACCGATCACAGTGGGTCGGGATGCATCGCTGGAGCTGGTGAAAGACGCCCATCAGAACGACCGGATGATTGGCGTCGTGGCGCAGCGCACCGCCGAAGTGGAAGATCCGACCCCGCCCGACCTGTACGACACCGGGACGGTGGCGGAAATCCTCAAGCTGATCAAAATGCCCGACGGATCGAAGTCGATCGTCATCCAGGGCAAGCGGCGGTTCCGCACGACCGAGTACGTGCAGACCGACCCCTACTTCCGCGCGCAGGTTGAGCCGCTCCCCGAGGACCCCGACACGAGCGGTATCGAGCTGCAGGCGCGGATCCGCTCGATCAAGGAGCTCGCGATCCAGATCGTCAACATGGCGCCGAACCTCCCCAGCGAGGCCGCCGACGCGATCGAAAATATCGAGTCGCCCCCCTTCCTGATCCACTTCATCGCCTCCAACCTGCAGATGGACGTGGAGGCAAAGCAGGATCTGCTCAGCACGATCCCGCTGGTGGACCGCGCCGAGAAGGTGCTCGATCAGCTCAACGAGGAGCGCCAAGTGCTGGAGCTCTCTGAAGAGATCCGCTCGCGGGTGAAGACCGATGTCGACCAGCAGCAGCGCGAGTACCTGCTGCGCCAGCAGATGAAAGCCATTCAGGAAGAGCTGGGCGAATCGGATGACGCCGGGGTGGAGATCGACGAGCTCCGCCAGCGGGCCGAGGAGAAGGATCTGCCCGAGCACGCGCAGGAGACCCTCGATAAGCAGCTTAAGCGCCTCGGACGCACCAATCCGGCCTCCCCCGATTACGCCGTCACCCGCAACTACATCGACTGGATTCTGGATCTGCCCTGGCGGGAGTTCTCCGAGGATAACCTCGAAGTGGATCGCGCCGCCGATATCCTCGACGAGGACCACTACGGCCTCGAAGATGTGAAGCAGCGCATCCTCGAATACCTTGCTGTGCTGAAGCTGAAGGGCGACATGAAGGCCCCGATCCTGTGCTTGCACGGGCCGCCAGGCGTTGGCAAAACGAGCCTCGGAAAGAGCATCGCCCGCGCGCTGAACCGCGAGTTTGTGCGGATGAGCCTGGGCGGCGTGCGCGATGAAGCCGAGATCCGCGGCCACCGGCGGACGTACGTAGGCGCGCTCCCGGGGCGGATCATCCAGGGCATCAAGAAAGCCGGGACGAACAATCCCGTCTTCATGCTGGACGAGGTCGATAAGCTCGACTCTGGTTTTCAGGGCGATCCGTCGAGCGCGCTCTTGGAGGTCCTCGATCCCGAGCAAAACGACAACTTCAACGACCACTATCTGGAGCTCGATTACGACCTATCGAAGGTGCTTTTCATCGCGACGGCGAACTACGTCGAGCGCATCCCGGCCCCGCTGCGCGACCGGATGGAGATGATCGAGATCAACGGCTACACGCCCAACGAGAAGCTCCAGATCGCCAAGCAGTACCTCGTCCCCCGCCAGATCGAGCGCAACGGCCTCACCGAGGAGCAGATGATGCTCTCCGACGACGCCATCCTCCTGATGATCGACGGATACACGCGGGAGAGCGGCGTGCGCCAGTTGGAACGCACCATCGGATCGGTGTGCCGCCGCGTGGCCAAAAAAGTAGCGACCGGTGAAGCCGAATCCGTGTCGATCGATGCGGACGATATCGAGGAGTACCTTGGCGCGCGCAAGCACTTCTCAGAGGTCGCCGAGCGCACCGAGGTGCCAGGCGTCGCCACTGGACTGGCGTACACCGCCGTCGGGGGCGATATCCTCTTCATCGAGGCCTCCGTTTCCCGAGGCTCCGGGCGCATGTCGTTGACAGGCCAACTGGGCGACGTCATGAAGGAATCGGCGCAGGCTGCGCTATCCTACGTGAAAGCACACGCCGAGGAGCTCAACATCCCGCAGGACGCGTTCCGCTACTGGGACCTGCACGTGCACGTCCCGGCCGGCGCGATTCCAAAGGACGGCCCATCGGCGGGTGTGGCATTGCTTTCGGCGCTCGTTTCCATCTTCACCCAGCGTCGCGTGAAGCACACCGTCGCGATGACGGGCGAGATCACCCTCCGCGGGTTGGTGTTGCCCATCGGCGGCGTTAAGGAGAAAGTGCTCGCCGCTAAGCGGGCGGGCATCGAAACGGTGCTGCTGCCTAAGAAGAACAAGAAAGACGTAAAGGACATCCAGGACGAAGCGCTCGAAGGGCTCGACATCGAGTACGTGGAGCGGATGGAGCAGGTGATCGACCACGCGCTTGAAGACGAGCCGACGCGCAATCCGCAGTCATTCTACACCATTCCGGATGCTGAGAAACCCACGGGTTCGGGCAATACCGATGGCTCGACGACGGTCGTTCAGGAGACGATGGTAAACTGATCGTCGCCGCAGCAGACGACGAGACAAGAAAGGGCGGCACGAAAGGGCGGCCTCCTGAAAGGGAAGCCGCCCTTTTCGTATGCAGGGGTTGTATTGTGCGCTTCGGCTGAGGTCATACCAGCTCTCTGAAAGAGTAGTGCAGTCAGAAAAAGACGCTGAGCTTGAGCTTGAAATCATGCCCGGCTCCACACGAAGCCGAGGGCCAACTGACGAAGCGCAGCGAAGCTAAATCGGCCATCAAGGAGGTCCGGACGGTCCTTCTGGATTGTGCGCCTGCGGCGCAGGTCGTGCGTCCCAGTCAAGCTGAGTAGACGAGCAAAAGTACACTTTGCATGAGCTCCATCCGAAAAACCATCCCAGGCATGTCATCCCGAGCCTGACGAGGGATCTCTCCGTTTACAGCCCAGCTTTTCACAGAGAGATTCTTCGTCGAGCTCAGAATGACAACAGTGGTTTTTCGGATGGAGCGTTAACGTTTTTTCGTTGACCTACATGGAAATCGAGCACCGCGAAGTTCACGAAGCGAAGCGGAGCTAAATGCGTTCGCTATGCACAACGATTTCGCAGGACCGGTATCAGACGTTGTCGCACACCTCGTCGATGTCGGCAAAACTGCGCTGGATGTGCAGAACACCCTCGGCATCCGGTTCGCCTTCCACCGTAACCGTTTCGGTGACCGTCTTTTGCACACCGTCATCGTTGTAGGTCACACTGACGTCATAGTCGGCCCCGAGGACGAGCCCACTCACCGTGGTCGATCCATTTTCCAGCGTGGCAGTGTTCCAGTCGCCCGTGGTGTTGGCACGGCGATAGCGGAAGTCGGTGCTCGGCCGCACCTGCTGATCGTCGCAGGTGATGTCGACGTTGAGCTTCACGGTCACCAGCTCCTCGCTGGACGGCATGCCGCTAAGTGGGAAGTCGGTGGTCTTCCCACATGGCGTCTCGACGCGCTTCGTCCCGACCGTTGCGCCCTCGTATTTCGCTTTCAGGGTCGCATAAGGCAGCGACGCTGGAAATTGTCCCACCGTCACGTTGGAGTCGTCCGCTTCGAACTGGGTGATGTATCCTGGTCCGACGAGTTTATAGTTGAGCGCAGCGCCGGCCTCGTTGCCACTGACGTTGAAAGTGAGCCCCGACGGGCAGCGCTCATCGGGTGCCAGGAACCATCCCACGTTCCAATAGGAAAAGTGAGGGGCCTCGAATGAGGCGATGAGGTTGTCGCGGCTGTCAGGTCCCTGCAATGTCACGCCGGCGGCGGTCTTCATCGCTGCCGAGCCTTCTTCTACCCACTCGCCGTTTTCGTCGTCGAAACTCCAGAGCGGCACCACGTCGCCGGGCTGCACGGGCTCGCCGGTCTTCGGATTGATCGTTTCCGACGGAATGCTCACGGCTACTTCAACCGGCGCGCTGAAGCGATGGGCCTCGCGCCCTGCCCCATCGCGCATCTCAATAGACACAAAGCTGCCGGTCACAAACGTACCGCCGGAAACCTGGGTGTCATCCGCGCGGCGGATGGTGACCTCCTCGAAGCCGCCAGGAAACGACCCGAGTGCGCCCTCATCCTGATTCGCGTAGTAGGCCACCGTCGAAGATAACGCTCCCTGGAGCGGCTGGCCACTGGCATCCGTAATCTGCGTGCCTTTGGCAACCGTGACATCGGCCTGCCCGCCCGTTTGCACCTCCGGATCTGTCGTGACCGTGCGTGCTTCGGTGACCGTGCCACCGGCATCGGTCGAGCCGCTGGGCTCATCCGACTTGATCGACACTCCTGGGGGCGGCCGCTCTTCTGCTACCAGATGAATCGTGAAGCGATATGTACCCGTATCGTCGACCGAGATGGACTTGCTATTGGGCAGGTAGCCATCGGCCGTGGCGGCAACGCTAAATCGGACCGGAGCCGCCGTGCTCGGCCTGATGTCTTCCTGCAACGCGAGATCGATGAAGCCGCTCTCGACGGTCGCTTCGGTGATCGGCTCAAACAGGATCGGATCCATGACGGCATTCCGATCCGGGCCCTTGATCGTTACATCCACCTGCTGGTCGATCACTTCGCCGCTCTCCGCATCGACAAACTGACCGGCGAAGGTCGTTTCCACAGCAGGAAGCTGGATGATCAGATCGAAGGTGTCTTCGACTTCGGTTCCAATCCCGCTGATGTCACAACCGATGATAAGTAGGGGAAGCAGGAGGACAGCACTGAGCGAAGCGAGGATGTGGGAGGCGCGGCGGGTCATAAGTCTTTCGGAATAGCTAATCAGAAGTCGATAGGCTGGGATTGGTGGGCGCATCAGAAGCTGACGGAGAGGCCAAGCGACACGACCGGATAGAGCTTCAGATCGGTGAAAGCGTCGGATAGCTCATGGTCCTGCTCCGCCGTGGGGGCAATCATCCCGGTTCCCTCCATTTGCAGTTTCGGGGCGTTGGTGTAGAGCACGCCAACATCCAAGGTGACGTCGAACCGGCTCCCGCGCACGGCATTGCCGAAGCCAAGTCCGGCGTACGGGGCAATCTTCGACGAATAGTCGGCCGACCCGCTGAGGATGCCCAGCTGTTTTTTGGTGAACGTGCGGTTCTTGACGGTGTAGCTGTTCAGCGGCTCGGCCACGGCATCGACTTGGATCCCGTTATACACCGCCCCTCCACTGAGCCGAAATGCATTGGTGAACGGATGCCAGTCCAGCAGCACGCTTGCCGTCTGCATCCGCAGATCGGCGGTGTAGCCGATGTCTACTTCCTCCTCGGTGTAGTCGCCATTGAAACTGTAGGGCAGGAAATTCCCACCGATGCGCAGATTGAGCGACTCCGTGAGTCCGGCGGTAAGTTCGGCTCCTCCCCCGAGTGTGCCGCCTTTCACCCCGAGCGCCAGGCGCTGGGCGAAAAGGTTGGGCACGCAGAGTACCAAGATCAGGAGAACAGCACTGCAACGGCGTAGCATCGGGTATCCTCATATAATCAGCTCGGAGCGGGTGCGGTCGTTTTGAATTATCGGCACCCCTCACGAAAGCTTAAATTCAGGATCACCCTGACTAATCCGCTATCCGCTCTTTACTCATGCAAAAAGGGATCCGCCCGGGAGGCCGATCCCTTCCATACTGCCGCAGCAATGCACCGAGGGTGGACCCCCTATTCGGTGTGCTCCTCGATCACCTTGGCGTCTTCGATATTCGGATCGATCTCGCGCTCGAAGGCTTCCCGGCTCTCCAGCGCAATCGACTGCGCCCGCTCAAACGCCGAGTCGATAAGATTTGCCGAAAGCCGGAGTGCCGTCCCTCCCAAAATGGCTGCTTTGCCAAGCCAGTTTAAGTCGTAAAACGGCGGGCGTTCACGCTTGGAATCGGGCATCGAATCGGGTGGATTATTGCTCGGAGGCATCGCGCGGAGCTCGCTGCTGGGCCGTCTCGGGCTCGGCGGGTCCGGGTCCGCCGGTGTCGCGGTGTTCAGCGCGGCGGCGGGCCCCCGCAAAGAAGTGATCCAGTTCGCAGGCAATGGACCGCCCGGCCTCTTGCACGCCCCGGGCTACCAGCGACGCCGTCGCCTCGACCCAAAAGGTCGCCTGATCTTCCAGGTCCATCCGGTCGAACTCGTCGCGTGCCTGATTATACGTTTCGCGGTGCGCATCTTTCTGCGTAGCCATCACTGGGGGGTCGGATCTGAACCCGACGCTATGCTTTGAACAAGCGAGTTCGTTTTATCTTCAGGTAAATAGACGAGATGCTCGCTTCTCAAGTTTCACCTGCCGCCTGCAGTCTGGATGAGTGATCGTGCTGACACCGCTTCCAATCTCCCTACCGGGGAGCACGTCGAAGGCCTCGTGACGCGTACCACTGGCCAGTGGCAAGACGTGCAAGTGGGCGCGGTGACGGTTCCCTCCCGTGTTCGAGGCAAATTTCGGCTGGAAGATCAGTCGACAACTCATCCGGTGGCGGTGGGCGATCGCGTGACGATTCGCATCGGGGACGACGGTACCGGCCTGATCATGGACATCCAGGACCGGACAAACAAGCTCAGCCGACGGGCGGCCGGGCGCCGGACCGGGCAAGAACACATCATCGCGGCGAATATCGATCAGGCGTGGGGGGTGCAGGCCGTCCGCACCCCCCGCATTAACCCCGGCTTCATCGATCGTTTTCTGGTCATGGCCGAGGTGCACCATATCCCGGCGGGCCTCATCTTCAACAAGATGGACCTGGTCCAGCCGGACGACCGGACACTGATTGAAGAGTTACAGGCGCTGTACGAGGAGTTGGGCTACCCAGTGCTCTGCACCAGCGCGACGGAGGAGCAGGGTATCGAGGCGCTGCGCGAGGTGCTGGCTGATCAGATCAACGTCGTGACCGGCCCGTCGGGCGTCGGCAAATCGACGCTCTTGAACGCGCTCGAACCCGGCCTGGAGCTGCAGACGGGTGCCGTCAGCGAGAAGACGAGGAAAGGCACGCACACGACGACCTTTGCGGCGCTGCATCCGCTGTCGAATGGCGGATATGTGGTGGACACGCCCGGCATTCGCGAGTTCGGCATTCTCGATCTTCAACCCGATGAGCTGGCCTTTTTCTTCGTTGAATTCCATGCTTACCTCAATGCCTGCAAGTTCGACGACTGCACTCACGATCACGAACCCGGTTGTGCAGTGAAGGAAGCGGTGGAGCAGGGCGACATCCACGAACGACGCTACGAAAGCTACCTCAACATCCTGGAGTCGCTCCGCTCCGGTGCCGAGGAATTCAGCCGCTGAAGCGGATTTCAGGTCCATCTGATGGCAGCTACGTGCATACACAAAGAGGCCGGAGCGAGCGTACGTGCTCACTCCGGCCTCTGGATTTTCGGATGCAGGGCGGCCCTATAGTGGGCGCGCATACCGGCGCGCTATCCGCCGTATCCGTCATTCTGCGTGAGATTCTCGTTGGCATCCATCTCCCGCTGGGGAATCGGATAGACCAGGTTGTTGGCGTCGTAGGACAGGCTTCCAACCGAGCCTTCGAGGCGCTTCACGTCATGGAGCGTGTGGCCCTCAAAGGCCAGCTCCAGCTCGCGCTCGCGCATGATGTCCTCAACCGTGACGCTATCCAGCGGATCCAGGTTGACGCGCTCACGGATGACGTTGATATCATCCACCGGCGCGGCGCCCACCGTCGTGCCTGCACGGAAGTTCGCCTCAGCCCGCGTGAGATACATCTCGGCGAGGCGGATGATGGGCAAGTTAGCATCGGTGATGTTGGAGTTGATGCCGTTACTCCACTTGCCCGTGCGGACGAAGCCGTCGCCATCGACGTAGAAGAAGTCGCGGCGCGCATCGCCGTCTTCGTAGAGCGCAAGGTGCGCCTCCGTCATATCAATGTCGCCGCGTCCTGTGTTTTCGGTCGAGCCGTAGAACAGGTTGAGTTCATTGGCGCCGTCCTGTGAGGTAATCTGCATCGAGAAGATGTACTCGGCCGGGTCCTCGGGGTTGTTGAACGCCCCGGAGAACGTCGACGTCAGCGCATACTTGCCGGACTCGATCACGCGGCTGGCTTTAGCGGCCGCCTGGTCGTAGTCCTGCTGCATCATGTAGACGCGCGAAAGCATGGCGCTCGCCGTGTACGTATCGGCAAATACACCGTTGTCCTCAGCCAGTAGATTCTCGGCATCCTGCAGATCGCTGATCACCTGCTGATAGACCTCGGAAACAGTGTTGCGCGATACGTTGGCCGACTCGTCGATCCCTCGCGTGGGCTCGGTGATGATGGGCACGCCCGGGCTGCCCGAGGGATCGCCGTCGGTCCAGGCGCGGCCAAAGAGGCGAACCAGTTCGAAGTGCAGCACGCCGCGGATGAACTTCGCCTCGCCCTCGATGCGATTGCGGTCGGCCTCGTTGACGACGTCGAGGGCGCTAAGCACATTATTCACGACATTGATCGTCTCGTAAGCGTCGTTCCACTGCGCCTCGACGAAGCTGTTATCAGTCGGGATGCTCTTCGTCCAGACCTGGCGAGGCTGCTCGAATGTGCCGGTCCAGTTAAGGTCATCGTCATCGCCGAGCAGATCCGGCAGCATGAACAGCTGCCCGCCGTAGAGATCCCCATCGCTAAGGGCATCGTATCCGCCAATGAGGGCGGCCTTCACATTGGCGTCGGTACTCAGCGCACGATCTTCCCCAATGGACTGCTTCGGATCCAGATCGAGCATGCTATCGCATCCCGAGAGCACGAGCGCACTCGCGATCAGGACTACAAGGGACGCGCGACAAATGCGTTGAAAAAAGGTCATAATCATCGATATTCCGGTCGTAAAAATCATGGATGTCGCTTGGGGATGGGCCCCGCGGGATTAGAAGCTAAACTGAATGCCTGCACTGATCGTGCGAGCCTGCGGTGCCGAGTAAAACTCGTTCCCCTGTCCCAAATTGCCCGAGGCAAAGTCGGCGTTGACCTCCGGATCCCACCACGGGTAATCGGTAAAGGTCAACAGGTTGACCCCCGTGACGTAGAGGCGTGCGTTATTAAGGTTGATTCGCTGCGCCAGCGACTGCGGCAGACGGTAGCCCAGCGTCACGTTCTTCAGGCGGAGGTACGATCCGTCGAAGATGTAGCGGTCGGAGTCCACCGTGCCGTTGCCGAGCAAGAGACGCGCTTGCGGCACATCGGTCTGATCGCCCGGCTCCTGCCAGCGATCGAGCTGATCGGCCGACTGGTTGTCGAAGAAATCAGCACTGGCCGACTTGAAGCGGCCGCCGCCATCGAAGATCTCGTTGCCCGAGACGAACTGGAAGAAAACGTTCAGGTCAAAGCCTTTGTACCGGAATTCGTTACCGAAGCCACCGGTGAAGTCCGGGTTCGGATCGCCGATCACGACGCGGTTGGCATCGTTCGGGTTGTTCGTCGTCGCATCCGGATTGACGATATTGCCGTCCTCGTCCATTTCGTTGACGTAGTAGAGCGCATCACCGTTATCGGGATCGACCCCGGCGTAGTCCCATCCGAAGAAGACGCCAATCGGCTCGCCCTCGACGGCCCGGTTAATGAAGCCGCCCTCGATGATTTGTCCGTTGAGGTCGGTAATCTTGTTGCGGTTGAAGCCGATGTTGAAGTTGGTCGACCAGCTGAAGTCCTCGTTCACGATGTTGTTCGTGTTGAGGACAAGCTCGAAGCCTTTGTTCTCCAGTTTACCGACGTTGCGCGTCTGCGTCAGGAAGCCCGTCGTGGCCGGGACGTTGACGTTGAGCAGCAAGTCCTCGGTGTTCTTGACGTAGTAGTCAATCTCACCGTTGATCCGGTTATTCCAGAAGCCAAAATCGAGTCCGACGTTAAACTGGGCCGTCTGCTCCCACTTTAGATCGGGGTTGGGCGTCTGGCTGGGCACGATGCCCGAGGTGCCACCGTAGCCGGAGGCGCCGTAGAGACCCAGCGGGGCGAAGTTGGAGATTTCGGCGTTACCGGTGATGCCGTAGCTCGCGCGCACCTTCAGGAAGCTGAACAGATCCTGATCGCGCATGAACGACTCTTCGGTCAAGATCCAGCCCACGGAGCCGGCCGGGAAGAATCCGTAGCGGTTATCGGCGCCGAATCGGGACGAACCATCCACGCGTCCGCTCACCGTTAGCAGGTACTTATCGTCGAACTTGTAGTTGACGCGGGCAAAGTAGGAGAGGAAGCGATAGCTCGTCTCCGAGGAGCCGCCGCCCGTAATGTCAGCCGCGCTGTTAATCTGGCCGAAGTCGTCGTTGGGAAACTCCTCGCCCTGCACGAACACCTGATCGGTGATGGACGACTGGAAGCTCATGCCCAGCGTACCCTCGACGTCGTGCACTTGTGCGAACGTCTGGGTGTAGCTCAGGAAGTTGTTGGTGTTGTAGTTGACGACCCGGTTCCACGTGTTGAAGCCCAGGCCATTAGGCGCCCCTGTATTCCGGGCGACCCGGCTGTTATAGTACTCGTCCTCATTCTGATCGAGCACGTCGATGCCGAACTCGCTGCGGAAGCGGAGCTGCGGCAGGAGTTGCAATTGAGCGTAGGCGTTGCCCAGGCTACGGAAGATCTCGGTGTTGTACCGGACGTTTCCGCGACCGTACAGCAGACCGTTGAAGTACAGCGTCGACGGGTTCAGTTCGTCCGTCGGGTCGTAGTTGGGAAGGTCATCCTGTTGCGGCACGAAAATCGGTGAGATGGGCGGCTGGGCGACCAGCTGCATCGGGTTCGAGAATGCGTTGTCGTTCGAGATCCGGGTGTTGAAGGTTCGCCCGAGACTGAGCTTTCCGCCGACAGTCAGCCAGTCGCTAAACGTATGATCGACGTTGACGCGGCCGGTGATCCGGTCGAACTCATCGCGAAAGAGGATGCCATCCTGCTGGCTGTACGAGCCCGAGACGTAAAACTGTGTCTGCTCGTTGCCTCCACGCGCACTCAAGTCAAACTGGATACCGCTGGCATCCTGGAAGGCCCCATCCTGCCACTCGTTATCGACGACACCGTTCTCAAAGTCGGTGCCCTGCGCGAGGAAATTCAGAATGTCCTCAGTGAAGTTGACATAGAACGGATCGCCCGTCAAGTCGGTCGAGTTTTGGCCAGCCTCGCGGAAGAGCATCACGTACTCCTCGGCGTTGAGGAAGTCGACCGTGTTCGTCGGCTCGCTGGAACTCATCTGGTAGTTTACGTTGAACTGCGTGTCGCCCGCCGATCCGCTCTTAGTGGTGATGAGCACGACGCCGTTCGAGGCGCGGGCGCCGTAGATGGCCGAGGCCGAGGCGTCCTTGAGGATTTCGACCGACTCGACATCGTTGAAGTTGAGATCCGCCAGCGGGTTGGTCGGAGCGCCGTTGCTGGAGAGGCTCTGTGTCGTCACCGGAATGCCGTCGACCACGTAGAGCGGCTGGTTGTCCGCCGAGATGGAGGACGACCCGCGAATACGCACCTTGATGCCCTGCCCCAGCTTGCCGCTGCTATTCTCGATGTACACCCCGGCCGAGCGGCCCTGCAGGGTCGACTCGATGCTGTTAACTGGCGTAAACTCGATCTCCTCGGCCGAAACGCGGGAGATATTGCCCGTCACATCTTTCTGAATCTGCGAGCCATATCCAGTCACGACGACCTCAGAGAGCTGCTGGTAATCGGGACTGAGTTCGACGTTGATCTCAGAGCGACCGTCGATGGGCACTTCCCGCGGGACGAAGCCAACGTACGTGAAGCGGAGCACGCCGTCCTTAAACTGGTCGGCACTCACCTCCAGTTCGTATCGGCCGTTGCTATTGGTCGCCGTTCCTACCGTGGTTCCCTTCACGACGACCGAGGCCCCCGGCAGGGGCGCACCATCGTCGCTGGATTGAACGGTACCGGAAACGGTGCGCGACTGTGCCCAACTGGTGGACGGTAACGCGACCGCAACGGCGAGACATACCAGAATAAGTGCGTATCTTTTGATCATGATAGTGGAAATCGGGTGAGTACAAACGCGACAATCGGTCGTCCCGACGCGGTGCTCTCCGAGCACGAACAACAAAAACCTGCCCTCGAGCACAGGCGCACCGAGGTGCGGGTTCATTAGTGGGATGGCGATCTGTGGTGTAAAATATACCTCAATGTCAGGTACGCATTACGATACTGTAAACCCCCAACCTTAAAGACATGGTGAAGAGATGATGGATAAATCGGCCTGTCGCTTCACAGAACCGCTTTCATAGCCCGGCGGTTGTCACGGACAATGATTGCGGGATGGTGGCCTTTCGAGGCTACGCTTGCTTCCCGAAGCCCATCGCCGGAGTTTGCTGACACCTTCCGCCCGGCCTGCTCTACCATCCCTCTTGCCCCTTTCAACACAAAGAGGTTCAACACAAAGAGGCAACCCCCGAAAGGGCTGCCCCAGGCTGGATTACACCAGCGAATTCGCTCTACCGAGACGCTGAATTATTTTTTACTACGGCTCTTTTTCCGCTTTGTCTTGGCGGCCAAAAGATCCAGGGCCTCCTCCATCGATACGTTCTCAATCGAGACGTCATCGGGAAGGGACGCATTGGTGCTCTTGTGCTTGACGTACGGGCCATAGCGCCCATCGCGCACTTCTACCGGTGCCCCGGTGTCGGGATGATTCCCCAGCACGCGCTCCGGCTTATTGCGTGCCTCTTTTTTTGCAATGAGCTCCAGCGCCCGGTCGAGCTCCACAGTCAGCACATCATCAGATTTCTTCAGCGAGGCGTAGGTATCTTTCTGGCCGGGTTTCTTGTGGCGGACGAACGGCCCGTAGCGACCGATACCCGCTTCGATGGGCTGGTCCGTCTCCGGATGCGGGCCCAACTCACGCGGCAGGTTGATGAGTTGCAAGCCGACATCGAAGGTCACCTCACCCGGATCAAGATCGTCCGGGAGGGAGACGCGCTTGGGCTTACCCTCCTGCTCATCCTCACCAAGCTGGACATACGGGCCATACGGGCCCGATTTCAAGAGCACGGGCTGGTCGGCCTCGGGATGGATGCCCAGTACGCGGTCGCCCTCGTTGGCCGTTTCGATGATCTCACGCAGCTTGTCCTCAGTCACATCGCCGGGGGCGAGGTCATCCGGCAGCGACGCCGTCACCCGCTGCCCATCGATTTCGCCCTCGACGTAGGGTCCGTATTTGCCGACCCGTACGACGTAGTCTCCCCACTGCTTTGGAAACGAAATCGATGAGATCTCGCGCGGATCGAGCCGTTCCAGCCCCTTGTCGACGCGCTGTTTCACCCCGCTTTCGCCCAGGTAAAACTCCTTTAGATAGGGCGTGGGCTCCTGCTTGCCCGCGGCGATATTATCGAGCGTCCGTTCCATCCGCGCGGTGAAGTTGACATCCACCAGCGGCTCAAACTGCGCTTCCATCACGTTGTTGGTGGCAAAAGCCGTAAACGTGGGGATGAGCGACGAGCCTTTCTTGCGGACGTACCCGCGCTTCTGCACCGTGCCGATGATCGATGCATACGTACTCGGGCGGCCGATACCCTCCTCCTCCAGCATCTTTACCAGCGAGGCCTCGGTGTAACGAGACGGCGGCTGCGTCTCGTGGCCGCTTGGGTCCAGCGCGCGGACATAGAAACCCGACTGGCCGTTATCGGAGGGACGAGCCACTGAGGTTTCGCCTTTTTCGAGGGTCGGGAGTGGCTTCTCACGGTCTTCCAGCTCTGCTTCGGGATCGTCGCTGCCCTCCACGTATGCACGATAAAAACCGGGAAACTCGATGGTTTTGCCCGAGGCGCGGAAGCGGGCCGTGTCGTCGCCCTCCCCAGCCTCGAGGTAGACGTTCGTGAAGCGGACGCGCGCATCGGCCATCTGTGTGGCTACCGTGCGCTTCCAGATCAGATCGTACAAGGCCGCATCGATGCCACCGAGGCCCAGCTCATCCCGCGTCTTCATCTCCTTACCGGCCGGACGGATGGCTTCGTGCGCTTCCTGCGCAGATTTCGAGGAGGAGTACTTCCGCGATCCGTCGCTGAGGTAGTCGTCGCCGTAGCGCTCGCGAACCGCCTGGCGGGCCCCTTGAACCGCCTCCTTCGAGAGGTTCGTCGAGTCAGTACGCATGTACGTGATGTAGCCGTTTTCGTAGAGCCGCTGCGCCACGCGCATCGTGCGCTCGGCAGTGAGGCTAAGCTTGCGGCTGGCCTCCTGCTGTAGCGTCGACGTGATAAACGGTGCATACGGTGACCGGGTGCGAGTGCGCACCTTGACATCGGCGACGCGCCAAGTCTGCTCGGGGAGCTGTTCAGCCAGCTGCTTGGCTCGCTCCTCGCCCAGAAGCAGCACGTCCTTCCCTTCGGTAAGCCCCTCTTTGAGTCGCCCCGTATCGTCATCGAAGTCGCGCCCCTGCGCCAATCGGACGCCGCCCAGATGCGTCATCTGCGCCTCGAAGCGCTGGTTCTGCTTCTCCAACTCGGCCGTTAAATCCCAGTAGGTCGCCGGCACAAAGGTAATGCGCTCTTTCTCGCGCAGGACCAACAGGCGCACGGCGACGCTCTGGACGCGACCCGCCGAGAGACGCGGCTTGATCTTCCGCCAGAGCAGCGGGGAAATCGTGTAGCCCACGAGCCGATCCAAGATGCGCCGGGCCTCCTGCGCCTCAACCAGATCCTCGTCGAGATCTCGCGTCTCTTCCAACGCATGTTCAATGGCTTCCTGCGTGATCTCGTGAAACACCATCCGGCGCACCGGTACCGACGGATTGAGCACGTTCACGAGATGCCAGCCAATCGACTCGCCCTCGCGGTCTTCATCCGTCGCGATGTAGAGCTCGTCGGCCTCGCGGAGCTTCTTCCGGAGCGACCGGACGACCTTTTTCTTATCGGACGGGATGACGTACAGCGGCTCAAAATCATTCGTGACCTTGACGCCGAGCCGCGCCCAGTCCTCGCCTTTAAATTGCTTTGGGACCTCGGAGGCTGACGCCGGCAGGTCACGGACGTGGCCCATGCTGGCCTCAATCTCAAATTCACTTGCCGGTAAAAAATTGCGGATTGTGCGCGCCTTCGTGGGCGACTCAACGACAACCAGTCGTTTCATAAACGTCGTGGATAAGAGGTGTCTGGGAAAAGATGAACTGAGCTGGAGCGGGGCGGCGCTCTTGGGCACGGCGTTCCACGCTGGCCTCTTCCGGATCGTTCCGGCCCGCTTCAAAGACACCCCTAAACGGGCCGCCCTCACAAAAAAGCCCGCCCCCGGAGAGCCGGAGGCGAGCCGATGGCCTTCGTTCGGTGTGTGGCCGGATCGCACCGCGTGACATCCCCGACCTCCCACCCAGCCGTGGCGCGGTGGGCGGCTCAATGTGAAGCGTGTCTTCACGTTGCAGGCTCAGGCCGGAGCAATCCTGTCCGAGAAACGGCACAGTCAACGGACGGCCTCAATCGGTCTGGACTTCACTCTCATGGGCCGTGAGACCCACCTCCAACGTATCCTCGCCGAGATAGTGGTCGATGTGATGCGCGCGATTTTCGGACTTCGTCAACACCTTTTCGAGCTCGCGCTTCGTGCCGTGATCGCTCAACTCCAGCGCCAGTTCGACGGCGTCACGCACGTTTTCTGTCAAGATCTTCTCGGCGCGGAGGTCATGCTTCAGCATCGCCCGCAGCCGGTAGGTTCCCTCCGGCTCGTGGTCGACATGCGAGAGCTTCGCCTGGTTTTCCGGCGCGCTCGTCGGGATGCCGCCCAGCGCGGTGATGCGCTCCGCAATCCGGTCGATATACTTGTGGACTTCCTCGTAATTTTCTTCGAGGAAATGGTGCAGATCTCGGAACTGCGGCCCTTCGACCAACCAATGATGCTTCTGATACTGGTGGTACAGCGTCCACATCGTGCACTGGATTTCATCCAGCTTCGGGATGAGCTGCTCGACCACCTCATCGCTCAACCCAACGGGGTTATCTTCGATCATCTGCTGGGGTCGCCAGGGCTCGTCGAACGACGTTTTCGTCTTCGTTTGGGTACCGTTCATAGCGTCCGTCTGGTTGTTTGAGCGTGATTTCGTGGTTGGAGTCATGGTATCCATCACTTAGTGATGCATGAGCGGCTCAACCGTTTAGGGAAGCCGGAGAATGCCATCGGATGATTGCGTTCCCCGGAATCTGTTCTGGATGTTGTATGGATAGCGCTGGTGAATGAGCCATCGGTCGGGCCTGTTACACGCGTACTTATCAGTGTTGTAACACTTGGATAGGCCCGCCGGCCCCATCCGAGCACTTCACCTGCGGATAGATACTGAGCCGTCTCTTTTTTATCATACCATGTGACACGAGATAAACTCATCAGATCACACGCGAGGTCCCAACGGATGGCACTTTCTCGGAACGTAATCGATAGTATAACAGCTGCAAGTGCGGTGGCAGCGGCTGCGGGCACTGCCGCCGGAATCACCCTTCTTGCCCGCGGAGACATGCGGGGAGCACCGGGCGTCTCGCGGGCGCTCTCCCGCCTGGGCAAGACCGTGGGCGGCAGCATGATCACTGGGGTCGCCCTCGCGGCTGGCAGCGGCGCCGTCGTGGGCCTGGTCCTCTACCGCAACCTCGACCGCCTCACCCGCTAACGGCGCCGCGCTTCATTATCTTGCTCACCAACAGCAAGGGTTCACGCACATGACCGATCAACAGGCCCCCACCACCACTGATACGAAATTCGTCTACCGCTTCGGCGATGGCACCGGCGAAGGCCGCAAGAGCATGAAAGCGCTTCTGGGCGGCAAAGGCGCCAACCTGAACGAGATGAGCCGGATTGGCCTACCCGTACCTCCCGGCTACACCATCAGCACCGAAGCATGTCATTATTACAACGACCACAGCGGCGCATGGCCCGACGGCCTCGACGCCCAGGTGCGCGATGGCGTCCGCCACATCGAGCAGACCATGGGACAACAGCTCGGCGACCCCGATAACCCCCTGTTGATCTCGGTGCGCAGCGGCGCGGCCGTCTCCATGCCGGGCATGATGGACTCGGTGCTCAACCTGGGGCTCAATGATACTGTCGTGGAAGGACTCGCCCGGAAGACCGGCAACGAGCGCTTCGCATTCGACGCGTATCGGCGCTTCATCGATATGTTTGGCGACGTAGTCGTGGGTGTCGACCACGAACGCTTCGAGAAAGCCATCAGCGGCCTCAAGAAGGAGCGCGGAGTCGAAAGTGACGTGGAGCTGACGGCCGATGACCTCCGCGAGCTTGTGGATCGCTATAAGGCCATCTACCGGCAAGCCACCGGCCGCATGTTCCCCGACGACCCGCACGAGCAGCTCAAATTTGCCATCAATGCAGTATTCGATTCGTGGATGAACCAGCGGGCCGTCAAGTACCGCCAGATTAACGACATTACCGGGCTGCGCGGCACGGCCGTTAACGTGCAGGCGATGGTCTTCGGCAACATGGGCGAGGATAGCGGCACAGGGGTCTGCTTCACCCGCAATCCGGCCACCGGCGAAAACAAGCTCTTCGGCGAGTTCCTCCAGAATGCCCAGGGCGAAGACGTGGTGGCCGGACTGCGCACGCCCAAGGACATCCAAGAACTGCAGCGCGTGATGCCCCCCATCTACCAAGAGCTGCAGGAAGTGCGCCATCAGCTCGAAGCGCACTACGGCGACATGCAGGACCTGGAGTTCACCGTACAGGAAGGTACGCTCTATATCCTGCAAACGCGCGATGGCAAGCGCACCGGTCCAGCTGCCGTGAAGATCGCCGTTGAAATGGTGGACGACGGTATCATCGGTCGGGCAAAGGCCGTCCGGGATCTCGTTACGCCCACCCATCTCGATCAGCTGCTGCACCCGCACTTCGCCAACCGCACGGCGTACCAGAGTGATGTGCTGGGCGAGGGGTTGCCGGCCTCTCCCGGCGCCGCCGTGGGCCGCGTCGTTTTCACCGCCGATGAAGCCGAAGCATGGCACGAACGCGGGGAAGACGTTATCCTCGTCCGCATCGAGACAAGCCCGGAAGATGTCGGCGGCATGGACGCGGCACAGGGCATCCTCACCTCGCGCGGGGGAATGACCTCCCACGCCGCAGTCGTAGCGCGCGGGTGGGGCAAACCGTGCGTGGCCGGATGCAGCGACATCGTCGTCAACTATGCGCGTAAATCGTTCACCAACGGCGAGATCACCATCCACGAAGGCGATTGGATCTCGATCAACGGATCGACCGGCGAAGTTATCAAGGGCAAACAGCCGCTGGTCGACCCTGAGCTCAGCGGCGAATTTGCCACGCTGATGTCGTGGGTCGACGACTTCCGCGAGATGGGCGTCCGCGCCAATGCCGATACGCCCGACGACGCCGCACAGTCGATCGACTTCGGTGCCGAGGGCATTGGGCTGTGCCGCACCGAGCACATGTTCTTCGGCGAGGATCGGATTCGCGCCATGCGCACGATGATCCTGGCGGATAACGAGTCGGAGCGGACCGCTGCGCTGGATCGGCTCCTCCCCCATCAGCGGGCCGACTTCGAGGGCATCTTCCGGGCGATGGACGGTCACCCCGTAACCATCCGCCTGCTCGATCCGCCCCTACACGAGTTTCTCCCAAACGACGAGGAAGGCATCCAACGCCTCGCCGATCATCTGGACATCACGGCAGACGCGGTGCGCCGCAAGATCGAGCAGCTCACCGAGTTCAATCCCATGCTCGGCCATCGCGGCTGCCGCCTGGGCATCACGTTCCCCGAGATCACCGCGATGCAGAGCCGCGCCATCGTCGAAGCAGCGCTGAACATGCAGGCGCAGGGAATCGACGTGCACCCGGAGATCATGGTGCCGCTCGTGAGCACCCGCGCCGAGTTTGACAACCAGCGCGACCTGATCGAGCGTACGGCCCAGTCGGTTTTCGAGGAACGGGGCACATCGATCGACATGCAGATCGGCACCATGATCGAAATCCCGCGGGCGGCGCTCGTCGCCGATGACATCGCGGAAGCGGCCGACTTCTTCTCCTTCGGCACGAACGATCTGACACAGATGACCTTCGGGTTCAGCCGGGACGACACCGGCTCCTTCCTGCCCGACTATGTGGGACGGGGCATCCTCGATGGCGACCCGTTCCAGAAGCTCGACCAGACGGGCGTGGGCCAGCTCGTGAAGATGGGCACCGAGCGCGGCCGGTCAACGAATGCCAACCTCAAGGTGGGCATCTGCGGCGAGCACGGCGGCGAGCCGTCGTCCGTGGCCTTCTGCTATCAGACCGGGCTCAACTACGTATCCTGCTCGCCCTTCCGGGTGCCCATCGCTCGCCTCGCCGCAGCGCAAGCCGCACTTCAGGACGACACCTGACGTGGCGCACGGGTGATGGCATAGCAAAAAGGGAGCGGCCGAGACCGCTCCCTTTTTGTTGATACACCTGATTCGACGCCTCAAACGAAGGCGTTTTCGCCCGTGACGTCTTGCCCCACGACGAGCGTGTGGACCTCGTGCGTGCCTTCGTAAGTGATGACCGATTCGAGGTTCATGATGTGCCGCATGACCGGATATTTGGCGGTGACGCCGTCGCCGCCGAGGATCTGCCGGGCCGAGCGCGCGATGTCCAGCGCGGAGTCGCAGTTATTGCGCTTGGCGAGCGATACCTGCGCGGGACGCAACGTGCCGGACTGCTTGAGCGTGCCGAGGCGCCAGTTGAGCAGCTGTGCCTTCGTAATCTCGCCGACCATATCCGCCAGCCGCTCCTGGATGAGTTGGAATCGCCCGATTGGCCGGTCGAACTGGATGCGGTTTTTTGCGTGCTGAAGTGCCGCGTCGTAGCAGGCCATCGCCGCCCCCACCGTCCCCCAGCAGATGCCGTATCGCGCCTGCGTGAGGCACGATAGCGGAGCGCCCAATCCCTCCGCCTCGGGCAGCCGGTTCGCAGCCGGAATGCGCACGTCATTCAGAATCACCTCCGAGGTAACCGCCGCGCGAAGCGACCACGTATCGCTGATGGGCGGCGTCTCGACACCCGGCCGATCGAGTTCAACGAGGAACCCGCGCACCGTATCCGATTCGTCTTTCGCCCAGATGACCGCGACGTCCGCAATCGATGCGTTCGTCGACCAGCGCTTGTGCCCATTCAGCACATAGGCATCACCGTCGCGCACCGCACGCATCTGCATCCCTGCTGGGTTGGAGCCATGCTCGGGCTCGGTCAGCCCGAAGCACCCGATTGCTTCGCCAGCGGCGAGCCGGGGCAGCCAGTGGTTTTTCTGCGCCTTGCTACCATATCGCCAGATTGGATACATGACGAGCGACCCCATCACCGAGCAGAATGAGCGCAGCCCCGAGTCGCCCCGCTCGATCTCCTGCATCATCAATCCATAGGCGATGTCGCTGTGGCCTCCGCCGCCGTACTCCTCCGGCAAATTGGGGCCGATCAGTCCGAGGTCGGCAAACTGTGGAATAAGCTCGCGCGGAAAGGTCGCGGCCTCGGCATGCTCCTCGATGACGGGCACCACAGCGTCGCTGACGAACTGCCGAACGCGATCGCGCAGCATTTTTTCATCGTCGGACAGCAACTCATCGAGTTGATAGTAGTCGAGCCCTCCGAAGATCGAGGGGTCATAGGTAGCCGAGCCAAGCTGGCGCGGAGAGGCGGCGAGTGAGGTCGAATCGGACATGGCGGGCAAGCGGTTCACCAAAAACTTAATGGACAGGACCGGCGTTGTCTTGTAGTGTGACGTTTGGACGCGTCGCAGCGGCCTATTCACCGAGTTGCGGCACCCGGTGCATGTTCATGAACCGCACGCCGCCGATGCTCGTTCACGCCCGATCGTAAAGAAACGGCGCTTTTCTTCGCTTTCACCGAACACCTGCTCCCCGCCCGCATGATCCGCATGATTCGCTCTGTTCGAGTTGCGTTTCTCGTTGCCAGCCTCGGTCTCCTGCTTGCCCTCCCGGTTCGCGGGCAGGACCTCAATCCCCGCTTCGGTCTCGGCTTCAACACGGTCATCAGTACCGAAGATGGCCTCGGTCTCGGCTTGCGCCTGCGCGGCTCAGCGCCCATCAATCGCGACTTATCGTTTGCCAGATCGGAAGAG
>CAYUVF010000060.1:0-25197 GCA_964448045.1 uncultured Rhodothermales bacterium | reverse complement strand
CGCCTCAGACCCGGACCGGCCTGCTGCCGATGACCCCCGAGTACGCCAGTCCGGAGCAGGTGCGCGGCGGCGCCATCACGACGGCATCAGACGTGTATCAGCTGGGCGTCGTCCTGTATGAGCTGTTGACGGGCCAGCGTCCGCACGACGTGCGCGACTGCAGCCCGAGCGAGGCGGAGCGCATCATCTGCGACGAACGGCCCACCCGCCCCAGCACGGCCGTCACGGAGACCTCGCCCGAGACGGTGGGGACCGGATCGTCGCCCCGTCGGCTGCGGAAGGCGCTTCGGGGTGATTTAGACACCATCGTGATGAAGGCGCTGCGCAAGGAGCCGGAGCGGCGCTACGCCTCGGCCGAGCAACTCGCGGACGACCTCCAGCGCTACCTGAACGACGAACCCGTAACGGCGCGGGCCGATGCGTGGACGTACCGCACGCGCAAGTTCGTCCGGCGCCACCGCTGGGGCGTGGCCACCGCGGCCGGCTTTCTCGTCCTGCTCCTCAGCTACACGCTGACGGTGACGTGGCAGGCCCGCCAGATTGCGCAAGAGCGCGACCACGCCCAGATCGAGACGATGAAGACCGAGCACGTGAAGGCGTTTCTGATTGCCTTGTTCGGCAACGCGTGGCAGAACGTGGGCGGCCCGGACAGCGTGGCCGTGCGGGCGAGCCTCGACAGCGGCGTCGAGCGCCTCCGGAAGCGCCTGTCCGATCAGCCCGAAATTCGCGCGGAGATGATGAGTGCGGTGGCCGCGGTCTACCAGCGCCTGGGCGATGCGTCCGCGGCGCAGCCGCTGCTGGAGGAGGCGCTCGCCACGCACCGGTCGCTCCATCAGTCCGGCGAGGTGGCGTCGCTGCTTCTCGCGCTGGGTGGGGCAGCCGAGCAGCAGGGGGCTACCGAGCGGGCCGAAGCGCTCTACCGCGAAGCGCTCGCGATCCGGGAGGCACGGCGTGGTGATCAGCACATTGGCGTGGCGCAGGTCAGGAACGAGCTGGCCCAGCTGCTGGATGCGATGGGGCGCGACGCAGCGGCCGTGTCCCTGTATGCCGAGGCAGCACCGGTGTACCGCCGCGAAATGGGCGACGGCCACACGCAGACGGCCCGGCTGCTCGGACGGCTCGGCGCGCTGTATCTGGAGCGCGGGCAGCACGCGAACGCCGAGCCGCTGCTCCGCGAGGCCTTCGAGATGCACGAGCGGCTGGAGGGCACCAAGCATCCGTCCGCGCAGCGCGCCCTCAGACGCCTCGTCCGCCTGTACGAAGCCTGGGACGCGCCCGATCGCGCCGCCGCCTATCGAGATCAGCTCGTGAAGCTACCCACCCCGGACGCGCCCTGACCCCGCGCCCTAAACCCGCCGTCTGCTCAGGGCGCCTGCACCTCTACCTCGACTGCATTCGACACGATCTTTAGCCGCGGCACGTCGGCAAGGCGGTCGAGGATGGCGTCTTTGTCCGGCGTCTCGATGATGCCCAGCCACTCGGCCGGGTCCTGGCTTTCGGTGGAGAGCGTGAGCTGCAGCGTGTAGCGGCCCGGCACCGGGGGCCGAAACGACTGAAACGCGCGCAGCGGATGGTAGTGGGCGCCATGGACCGGCTGCGTGGGATCGAAGAGGGCGCCGGGGGCGAGCAAGTGAAAGTCGTCCAGCCGAAGCGGCGCCACGTTGCCGAAGTGAAGAAGCTGATCGGGCTCCGGCAGCGGCTCCGGTCCGGTGATCGTCGGCTGGTAGTACGGGTACCGGAAGCCGGCCTCCGAGCCTTCGAGTACGCCAATGATCCACACGGGCTGGTCCGAGGCGTTGCGCACTTCGATGCCCACCGGCACGGGCTGGCCTGTGGGCTGCGGCGCGTCGGGGACGTGGAGGATGATATTGAGCACGGAATCGGGCATGGGCGTATAAACAAGCCGAGAGGGCGAGCCGCATCTGCCACTCCCCCTCTCGGACCTTCGTGATAAAAAGACGGCGCTTACTTCAGCTCATCGAGCGTCGCCTTGGCTTGCGCCTTGATCGTCGACATCACCGTCGGGCGGAGCTTCTTCTGCTCGAAGACCTTGACCATCTGATCGAGCGTCTGCTCGGCGCCTTTGTCGTCGCCGGCGTCGTGCTGCGCCCGGGCCAGCGTCCGCATCGTGCGGTTCAAGGTGATGTTGTCGACCCCGTCATCGCCCGTTGAGGCATCGACCACGGTCGAGAGCAGATTCATGCTCTCCTCCAGGTTGGGCTTGCGTGCGCGGATACGGCGCTCATCCGTAAGCCGCTTGAACGTGCGGGCTTCGTTGATGCCTTTCGCGAGGCCCACATGCGGCACGGCAGGATGCTTCGCGTGCTTGTCGAGCACCCGCTCGAAGGCGTCGTTGCCGCTCTTGAGGAACGGCGAGTCGGACCCGTTCAGATAGAAGAGCGCGCCCTGATCGTCGCCGAAGAGCAGATCGGCGACCTCCTCATCTGCTGCGCTGGTGGGCGTGCGCACGCGCAGGCGAATCGTGTCAGAGATGACGATCGATCCGTCGGGAGCATGATACGCCGCGCGCAGCGTGTAGCGGCCGGGCTGTTCGAAGTAGAAGCCGTCCTTCCCATAGCCGATATACGCGCTCTCGTAGATGGCCGGCTGCGCCTCGGCATCGAGCCGAACCGGCGTCGCCGCCGCACAGTGCTCCATCAGCGGCTCGTACAACCGCACGGCGCCGCCCGGCGCCTGAATAGCGATTTTGACGTAACCGGCGTTGGGATCGAGGGTGCCGTTTACGCGCTTGCCGCGCAGATCCGTCAGCCGCAGCTTGATTTCGATGCGCACGGGCTCGCCGTAGGCGTAGCTGCGCTGCGGAGCCTCCAACTCCAGCTTCAGCCCCGACTGATCTTCGATCGGGTCGGCGAAGGCTTCTTCGTTTTCGAGCGCGGCCCCGGTGCCGAAGGGGTTGCCGCCCATAATCACGTCGTTGCGGAACCCGTGCCGCAGGTGGACGAGCTCTTGGTCGTCGAACTGGAACGGGAACGAATTCCAGAACGCCGATGGGCCGCCGGGGAAGCCCCACGGATAGTTCATCCACGAGAGGGAGCTCAGCCGGTTGGGTTGCGGCGGGTTCATGTACTGCTTGTGAAAGGAGTGGAACAGGTTGAAGCAGTGACCCAACTCGTGCACGTACGTATACAGTTGCAGGCGCTGCTTCTCCGGCGTATCCCCGCCGACACCTGCATGAAACACAGCACACCCCTGCCGCTGCTTGCCCTGCTGGTCGAACATGATGCCGTAAAGGCCGGAGCCGTAATCATGCTCCTGCGCAGCGAGCAACCACACCTTCCACTGCGGCACATCCTGCCATAAGCTGAACTGCGTCTGCATGGCCTGATGCAGCTCGGCGTTACTCCACTTGGTGTTGGCCCCGGCGTTAGAGATCGGAATCTCGCCCCAGGCGCCGGCCGTCTGCAGCTCCACGCCCGACTCGGCGTAGGCGCTCTGGACGGTGAGCACACGATCGGGGCCGCCCGAGGGCAGCAGGGTCGTGTCGTACGACGTAAACGGCTGGATCCCTTCGACGTAGTCCTGCTCCAGCTGCACGCGCCGGAACGAGGCCGTGTTGAAGTCGCAACTGTACCGCGCGCCGCGCCGGTTATTGCGCGTCAGGAATTGGACGCTGGCCGGGGCACGGGGCTGGCTGAAGGACCGCCGCCGGATGACCACGCGCACGATGGGCGCGCCTGCCCGGAAGGTGAACCGCCCTCGACCCTGAACGATGACGTACGCCGGATAGACGCGCAGTGACGGCGCATCGACCACGAAGGAGCCGTAATAGCGCGTGGTCGCGCCCACCCGGTAGTGGAAATCGCCACTGATGCGCTTCAGCGGGCGGCGGCCGTCTACGTCGACGCGGGTCGTCAGCCGCCAGCTGCCCTGCGTGCCGACGTACCGGCCGCTCACGGTGCGCTTCTGTACGGCCGCCGGGGCCATGCGCTCCACCTGTTCGGCTGTCGACTCCACCATCGTCGGCTGGATGGGCGTGCGTGTAGCCTCGGTAACGTGGCCGTTGGTCTCGGCCTCCTCGCCATCGACGGAGATCGACTCTGTCGCGCGCGCCGGCTCGATGACATCGCGGCCCAGCGGATCGGCGCGCTCGTGGATCTCGGTTTCGGCGACTTGTTCGACGCTCAGTTCATCGTCGATAATGTTGGACGATCCTATATCGGGGATCGTGGGTTCAAAATCAGTCATGATTGGATACCTCCTCGGTCTAAATGAATAGACAACTCGGCGCCTCCACGAGCGCACCAAGCCACTTCGCGTACTCGCCTGCGGGATCACAGGCAGCATCTCCGCAGCCATTCGATAGCACCGCGGATAGCGGACTCCGGATACTGAGGAGGGCGGGACCATGCGGCCCGGTATCTCAATGATGCAACGGCACCTGCTCGAAGAATTGGGCGTGCATCGAAGCAGGTTGACAACCGCGTGAACGACAGACTCTCGCGTGTGCAGACGATACCTGATGGTCTACTCGCCGGGCGCATGCAAGCCCCCGGCGTCGCGTTGGTCTTTTCCCTCACCCGGAATATAACAAAGATCCCGTGAAGATGAAATAGCCGATCCCGGAAAAGGCCCGATCGGCCACAAAAAAGCCGCGACGGACGAATCCATCGCGGCGGGATGTATCGATAACGGAGGAGCAGCTTCAATCTACAAACTCGACGACGTCGGCCCGGATGGACACCGTGGGCTGCGTGTACACGAGCAGATTCAGCGCATCGCTGTCGAAGCGCACGTTGACGAGCGCGAGGGTGCGCCCCTCCACGTCGCCGTACTCCGCGCGGAAGTTATCCCACAGGTCGCGGATGGCCTCGCGGTACAGCGCGCCATCGCCGCTGACGCGCACCAGCGCGAGGGTGCTGGTCTGGGAGGCAAGCCCGAAGCCGCCACTCAGGCCCAGCAGATATCCGGCCGAGGCCTCACCGGAGACATCGGTCGCCACCATCTCGAAATTGCCCTCCGAAAGCTCGACGTTCGTTACGTTCGCGGATGGGAAACTGCCGGTGGAGACGCAACCCGCAGTCGACACAAAGAACAGAACAAGCCCGACGCCTAACCACCGGCGCGGGTGCAGTGTGTACGTCATAATCTAACCTGGAAAGTAGACAAGGAGTGCATCTCTACTTTCAATCTGGTAACGCCCCGGTCCAAAGTCAATACGGCAATCCCCTCCTTCATGAATGCGGAGTCAATGGCGGCGCGTAACCGGGTCTCGGGCCGAAGGACTTGGCGCTACCGGCCCGGTTCCGATGGGTACGCGTCCGGCTCACCGGCTCCATTAGCCCATCGGGCCGGGGTCTATGTCCGACGAAAAGTGCTCGTATCCACCGGGGCGCAGCGGCACCGTTTCCCCATCGGGCCGCTTGATGCGGATGCCATCGTCCTTATCCGTGATCTCGCCAATGACGAAGAACGCGTCGGGCGCCATCGTTTTGAGGCGGTCCAGCTGCGCCTCGGGCAGGGCAAATAGCAGTTCGTAATCCTCCCCGCCGAAAAGGGCGTACACGTTCACATCTTCGCCGAAGTGCTCCGCTGCGTTGATCGTCTCGTTGGCGATGGGCAGCTCCGGGCCGTACACCAGCGCACCCGTGCCACTCGCCTCGCAGAGGTGATTGACCTCCGAGGCCAGCCCATCCGAAATGTCGATCAGCGCGCTCGGGCGGATGCCGTGCTCCTTCCAGTCGCGCACCGCTTTGAGCTGCGCGGGCGGCGCCAGGTGCCGCTGGATCACGTAGTTGAACTGGTCGAGGTTCGACTCGAAGTGGTCCTCGCCCTGCTCGCGTAGCCGCTCGCGATTGTCGATCAGCGCCTTCAGCCCGGCAAACGACGCGCCGATGTCGCCCGTCAGGCAGAGCACATCGCCCGGCTGCGCGCCTCGGCGGTAGACGATGGCGTCTTCCTCGGCCTCGCCCACGACGGACACCGACAGGGTGAAGTGATGCGCCGCGGTGGTGTCGCCGCCCACGACGGTCATGCCATACGCTTTGCACGCCTGCCGCACGCCCTCGTAGAGCTGCGTGAGCGCCTCCACCGGCAGCTGCTGCGGCACGCCGAGGGTGATGGTGGCGTAGCGCGGCTCGGCGTTCATCGCCACCACGTCGCTCACGTTCACCGACACCGCCTTGAAGCCGAGGTGCTCCATCGGCATGAAGGTGCGATCGAAGTGGATGCCCTCGATGAGCGCATCGGTAGTGAGCACGTGCACGCGTTCGTCGTCGATGCGGTACACCGCGGCGTCGTCGGCAATGCCGGCCAGCACCGACTCGTCCTCCGGCTCGCCGAGCGTCTGGCGCAGATGCGCGATCAGCCCAAACTCGCCGATGTCTTCGATGGGCGTGTATTGCTGCTCCTGTGGTTGAGGCATGAAGGGATCGGGGTTGCAGGTTGCAGGTTCGAGGTTGCAGGTTCGGGGTGGGGAACGAGTGCTTTCACACGGATGGCGCCAGCCGGGGTTCAGGCCCTTCTCCCGAAAACAGCGTAAAGCTCCCACTCACTACTCACCCCTCGCCACGCCCCCCTCGCCACCCCGGAAGACTGAGCGACCCGAGCAGCGTCGGGCGGGCGGCGCCAGTGACGCTGGGCAGGTTCGTCGGCACGCCGTTGACGGTTTCGTGGGCGAGGACGGCGAAGCAGAGGGCTTCCTTCGCGTCGGGGTCGAGGCCGTAGTCGGCGGCGGTGCGGACGGGGATGGGCGCGAAGGCATCGGACAGCCGCCCCATCAGCGTGCGGTTGTAGATGCCGCCCCCCGAGGCGATGAGCACATCGAGGGGGGCCGTGTCGCGGATGAACTGCGCATAGGCCTGATAAACGGAATACGCCGTGAGCGCCGTCGCCGTCGCCATCAGATCGTGTGCCGAGCAGCCGCGGGCCCGCCCCTCCTCCACCAGCTGCTCGGCGTAGCCCGTGCCGAAGCGGGCACGGCCGGTCGACTTGGGCGGCGGCACGGCGAAGTACGGGTCGTCGAGCAGATCGGCCAGCCAGCCGGGGTCGCGCGTGCCCTCGGCGGCCAGGGCGCCGTCGGCGTCGTAGCCGCGCTGGAAGAGGCGCCGCGCCAGCGCGTCGATGACCATGTTGGCCGGGCCCGTGTCGAACGCCGTCACATCGGACGGGCCGCCGCCCGCGGGCAGCACGGTGAGGTTGGCGATGCCGCCGAGGTTGAGCAGCCCGCGCGTCTCGTGCGCATCCGTAAAATAGACGTAGTCGAAGTACGGGACGAGCGGCGCCCCCTGCCCGCCGAGCGCCATGTCGGCCGCGCGAAAGTCGCCCACGACGGGCACGCCCAGGCGATTGGCCAGCACCGAGGGGTTGCCCACTTGCAGCGTTCCGCGCACCTCGGCCCCGGCGCAGTCGGCAGGCTTGGGGACGTGACACACCGTCTGGCCGTGTATGCCCATGAGATCGAGATCGGACGGGCCGAGGGCCATCTGATCGAGCGCTGCGCGGACGGCCTCGGCGTACAGATCAGCCAGGCGCGTGCCCAGCAGCGTGAGATCCCGCACCGAGGACGAGGCCTCATCCGCATTCTGCAGCAGCACGTTCTGCAGCTCTGCCGCATACGGCTGATGCGCGAACGCCAGCAGCTCGGTCGACATCGCGGTCCCACTCCCGCTGATCCGCGCGATCGCGGCGTCGATGCCGTCGAGCGAGGTGCCACTCATCAGGCCGGCGACGAGGCGCGTAGTTGAATCGAACAGCGCGGAGAAAGACGGCATGGGGAGGGTGGATTCAGTCTGCCGGGGCAGGAAAACGGGTTCACAGATCGAATTCGTTTGGGCACCTGGACGCCTGCTGCGTCCCCCCCACACGAACGCTCTACTCCCCTTGCTCTTCGGCGCGTGCTCGCATCTCGTCCGCTTTTTCGAGGTGCTCCTCCGCACGGTCCGGCTCCTGGGAAGCCAGTTTCACGTACACCCGCGCGGCTTCGCCATACTGCCCCTGCGAGGTGTAGATGCGCGCGAGCGTCTCCGAAACCATGTCCTCGATGTCGTCATCAAGATCGGGCTCGGGAATGGAGTCGAGGTCGGGATCCGGCTCGATGCGCGCGGACTCCAGCTCCTGAATGAGCCGGTCGAGCTCGCCGAAGTTGTCATCGGGGGCAGGGCCGGATTGGCGGGCCAGCCGCTGCAGCTCACGCGGCATTTGGGATGGATGCGGGGCGGGCGACTCGGGCGGCGATTCATCCGCAGATGTGCTGGCGGACGCTTCCGCATTGGATTCGGCGGGCTCGGGCGACTCGGTGGGCTCCGGCGAATCTGCGGCGTCCCGGGGAAGCGACGGTGCGGCCGGGGCCATCTGCCCCTCCCCCTGATCGAGCACGCGCTGGATGCCCGCTTCGATGACGGGGCTATTGGGCAGGAAAAAGCGGGCCTGCTCCCATGCGCCGAGCGCATCGGGCCAGCGTTCCTGCGCCTCGTAGGCCCGGGCCAACAGCACGCGGGCCGGCAGATGCGCGGGCGCCTCTTCGACCATCGGCTCCAGCGCAGCGACAACCGCGCTGCTCTGGCCGTCCTCCAGCAGATCGAGCATATGTTGAATATCGAGAGCGGACATGACGCGCGTCGCGGAGCCGATCGAGACCAAGGCGGTTGGATCTATCACGTTACGAGATGCAGAGCGAAAGTTCTACGGACCGATCCGTTTTCTTGTTGCCTCGCCGGGCGATCGGGTGTGCGCTACGCCGCTGCGGCCCGCCGTACCCGCACGGTGTCTCGCAGGTTCGAGAGGGTGACGAGCCAAAATCCGCCCGCAAAGAACGCTTGGAACGGCAGTGCGGCCCATTCGCCCAGCGCGGCCAGCACCACCAGGCCTGCGGTGCTATACAGCGCCATCCCCGCCTCGCCCCATACGATGGGCGGCAGTTGGGACACGGCATAGCGGCTCGTCCACCACGGGTCATCGTCGTCCCTGTGCGCGCCGTACTTGGGCGTGCGCGTGAAGGGCGTGGCGCGGCCCGTGAGGCCCTGCACCACCGCCCGCGTGTTGCTGAGCGCCAGCCCCATGCTCGCCGCCATGAACAGGGCGAAGCGGGCCATCCGGCGGGACCAGTCGGGGTAGAGGTGCCGCTGCGCAAACAGCTGCGCGAGAAAGAAGCCGACGAAGCCGATCAGGCCGAGGCTCATGGCGGCGAAGTAGACCGGCCCCGGCCCGGCTCCTCCGTGCTTGAGCATCAGCACGGGCGCATGCGTAAGCGCCGCCAGCAGGATGAACGGGAAGACGAAGTGCGCGGTGAGGTGAAACGACCCTTCGAGCTTGATGCGCGCCGGCGCATCGGCCCCCCAGAGCTGCCCCAACAGCTTGCGCGCGGTTTCGACGGCGCCCTTCGTCCACCGAAATTGCTGAGCTCGCAGGGCGCTCATGTCGAAGGGCAACTCGGCGGGGGCTTCCACGGCGGAGACGTAGCGGAGGCGCCAGCCGTTGAGCTGGGCGCGGTAGCTGAGGTCAAGATCTTCGGTGAGCGTGTCGTGCGCCCATCCGCCGGCGTCCTCGATGCAGGCGCGTCGCCAGATTCCCGCGGTGCCGTTGAAGTTGATGAAGCACCCCGCGGCCTGCCGGATGCGCTGCTCCAGCGCGAAGTGCGCATCGAGCCCGAAGGCCTGTAGCTTCGTCAGGAGCGAATCCTCCTGATTGAGGTGACCCCAGCGCGCCTGCACCATGCCCACCTCCGGCGCATCGAAGTGGGGCAGCATGCGGCGCAGAAAATCGGGCGGCGGAACGAAGTCGGCGTCGAAGATGGCGATGCGATCGCCGCGAGCGAGGCGCAGGCCGTTCTGCAGCGCGCCGGCCTTGTAGCCCGTGCGGTCGGAGCGGTGGATGTGGACGATGTCCAGGCCCCGATCCTGCCAGTGCGCCACCCGCTCGGCCACGCGGTCGGTCGTGGCATCGGTCGAGTCGTCGAGCACCTGGATTTCGAGGCGGTCGCGCGGATAGTCGAGCCGGGCGCAGGCGTCGATGAGCCGCCGGGCGACCTCGGCCTCGTTGTAGAGCGGGAGCTGGACGGTGACCACCGGCCAGGAGGCATCGGGCCGCGGCGCCTCATCCGGATCCGGCACGGGGCCGGACCGCAGCCGCTCATGCCGGACGTGCTGCACGGCCAGCCACAGCAGATTACCGCCGTAGAGGGTGAGCGCGGCGATGGCGATGGCGTAGAGGGTAGCTATCATGGGTAAGGGGCAAGAGGGAAGGGGGAATGGGAAAACTCTTACCCCTTCCCTCTTCCTTACTCCCTGTCGTTTCTACCAGTTCGAGGTGGCGGCGGAGAAGATGTCTTCGGCGATGTTTTCGAGCGCGGCGCGGGCGGCGGCCTGCTCGCCATCGAGCCCGTCCTCAACCGGATCGTACTCTTCGAAGCTCGAAAACTGGCGCTGCAGCAACTCCTGATCTTCGACCTGATCGACGTACGTCACATCCACCCGGATCGTCACCCGGTTGAGGGTGGCGCGCTCGTCGCCGCTCACGGCTGTGGGCTCGTTGGCGTAGCGCTGGATCGTGGCCGTCAGCACGGCGTCGGCGTTGGGTTCGTTGGGTTCGAGCGAGAGGCGCGTCTGATCGACAAACCGGCTGATGAGGAACTGGGTGAGGTCTTCATCGAGGGTGCTCACGGGACTGACGCTGTTGTCCTGCGCCAGCGGGATGGCGACGGTGTTGAGCCGCGAGGGGATGGTGGCCCCGGTAAAGCTATAATAACCGCAGCCGGCGGTCGTGAGGGCGAGAATCAGGGTCAGGAAGAGGGCAGTCCAGCGCGTACACGTGAGGGGGTGACAGCGTGGGGGCGTGGGGAGCTTTTGCTCTCCCCTGCCCCCGCTCCCCTGCACTCCCGCACGTAAACTACAGGTCTTCATCAATATCCTTGAGTTTGCGGTAGAGCGTGCGTTCGCTGATGCCGAGGGCCTCGGCCGTCTTACGCCGGTTGCCCTCGAAGCGCTCCAGCGCGGCGCGGATGAGATCCTGCTCGGCCTCTTCGAGGGTGGGCAACTCGCCGTCCTCTTCCTCCACGGGCTCGGCCTCGATAGGTTGCCCGTTCGGGGGCTCGGCGGGGTGGGCCGGGCTTGTAGTGTCGCGCCGGGCCATCTGCGTTTCAGTGGGCGCTTCGGTGGGCTCCTCGCTTTCGATCTCGTAGGCCACGTCTTCGATGAGCGAGCCGCGGTCGGTGTGCCGGTCTTCGCGCTCCATGTCGAAGCCGCCGCCCTCCCCCTGGTCGCGCACGATAACGAAGTCGCTCCGGTCGCCGGGGAAGTCGCCCCGCTCAACGATTTCGCGCGGAATCGCGACGCCGATGCTGGAGGTCAGCGCCTGCAGCTGGTCTTTCATCTCGCGCAGGTCCATCCGCATCTCTAAGATGGCGCGGTAGAGCAGCTCGCGCTCGCGGCTGTTGGCCTCCTCTTCCTCCGGGGTCACGCGCATCAGCTCGGTGCTGGTCGAGGCCTCTTCGGCCACGCCGCTGAGGAAGGGGCGAATATCATCGGCGCCAACCGCTTCCTGCCGAAGCAGCACGACGGTTTGCTCGGCGACGTTGCGCAACTCGCGCACGTTGCCCGACCAGTGGTAGGTGCGCAACAACTCTTTGGCTTCGTCGGACAGTTTCTTGAGCGGTGAGTTGTACTCTTTCGAGAAGCGGTGGAGGAAGTGTTCGAAGATGGGCAGAATATCGTCGGGCCGCTCGCGCAGCGGGGGAATCTTGATGACGACGGTGCTGAGCCGGTAGTACAGGTCTTTCCGGAAGGTACCCTTCTCGACCTCACGCGCCAGTTCTTTGTTCGTCGCTGCAACGACGCGCACGTCCGTCTGCTGCTGTTGCGAGGAGCCGACGCGGCTGAAGGTGCCGTTTTCGAGCACGCGCAAAAGACGCACCTGGGCGCCCTTTGGCATCTCGCCGATCTCGTCGAGGAAGATGGTGCTGCCATCGGCCTCCTCGAAGTAGCCGCTTCGTTTTTCGACGGCGCCGGTGTAGGCGCCCTTCTCGGCCCCGAAGAGCTCGCTCTCGATCAGCCCCTCCGGGATGGCCCCGCAGTTGACGATCACCATCGGGTCGTGGCGGCGCAGGCTGAGTTCGTGGATCATCTGCGCGATCAGCTCTTTCCCGACGCCACTCTCCCCCTGCAGCAGCACACTGATCTCGGTCTGGGCCACCTGCCGCGCCCGGTCGATGACGTTCTTCATCGCCTCCGACGAGCCGACAATGTTGAATCGCTCCTGGATGGATACTCGGTCCATGGATGGGTCCTGCAATCAAATCGGGCAGTACGAACAAGGGACGTTTCCTGTCAAAACGTCACCCTGAGAGGTGGTGTATCACACCATCAGCGGCGCAGCAGGATCCCCGTCTTGGTTGAAGAGCCTGTGACGGTGAGAAAGGGAACGGATGGAGGGGTGAAGGAAGCGAGCGTGTCCATGTTTAACCGTCCATGCGCTGCACCCGCCTCATCAGTCTCATCAGCGGCCACGGGCTTCGGTGCTGGGCTGATGCCGGCTGAAGGTACGGCGCTGCTCCAGCACGCGGCGGTCGATCTCGACGTGGTCGTCGAAGCGGCTGTCCTGGCTGCGCATCTGCTCGGCCGAATCGTCGAGATAGGCCTGCAGGGCGGCGCGCGTCTCGACCTGATAGTGGACCGTCCACTGGCGCGGATCGGAGGGGTCGTTGCCGTCGGGCAGCACGCCAGCGTCGTCGCTTCGCACGTACCAGGCGGCGGCCTCGAATCCGTCGAGCTTCAGCATCTCGCGGATGTGCTCGCGCAGCCACGTGCTGTACTCACTCGCAATGGCTTCGTCAACAGCGAGATTGACTTCGTAGATGAGCATGAGGTTGAGGTTGGCAGATGGGAAAGTTGACGGGGTGCAGGGTCGCGGTGTTCGGGCGAGCTTCGGGCGAGCGAGCGTTCAGGTTGTACGTCCAGAACCGATCAACATGTACCCTGTCAACCGGCAACGTGCAACCGCTCTTTTTCCGCCGCCAGCGTCGTGCGGCCAAGGGGCTCACCTAAGAGCGTGGCCGAGGTGCAGTCCGTGATGCGCACGTTCACGTACTCGCCCTTGGTGTAGTCCTCGCGGTCGAAGACAACCATCTTGTTCGTGTCGGTCCGGCCGCGGAGCTGTTCGTCGCTCTTCTTGCTCGTGCCCTCGACGAGCACGGTGACCTCGGTGCCCACGTCGCGCTGGTTGCTTTCGAGCGAATGCTTACGCTGGAGCGTGATAATCTCTTCGAGCCGGCGCTGCTTCACCTCCTCGGGCACGTCGTCCTCGTACTTGCGGGCGGCATACGTATCGGGGCGTTCGCTGTACTTGAACATGTAGGCGTGATCGTACTGCACCTCTTCCATCAGCGAGAGGGTGTCGCGGTGCTGAGCCTCCGTCTCGCCGCAGAAGCCGGCGATGATGTCGGTCGAGAGCGCCACGCCCGGGCAGATCGCGCGCGCCCGGCCGATCAGGTCGAGGTATGTCTCGCGCGTGTAGGTGCGGCGCATCCGGTCGAGCACCTCCGTGTTGCCGTGCTGCACAGGCAGATGGATGTAGTTGCAGACGTTGTGCCGCTCGGCGTGCACGTGCAGCAGCTCATCCGAGCAGTCCTTCGGATGGCTCGTCGAGTAGCGGATGCGCAGCTCCGGCGAAATCTGGCTAATGCGGTCGAGCAGCTCCGCAAAGCTGACGCTGTGGCCGCCATCGGTGTAGTGATACGAGTTGACGTTCTGGCCGAGAACGGTGACTTCTTTGTAGCCCTCTTCGACCAGTTGCGCGACTTCCGACAGGATCGTCGTCACGGAGCGGCTCCGCTCGCGCCCGCGGGTAAACGGCACCACGCAGAAGGCGCACATGTTGTCGCACCCGCGCATCACCGAGACGAACGCCGAGACGCCGTTCGAGTCGTAGCGGACCGGGTTGAGGTCGGCGTAGGTTTCTTCCTTCGAAAGCTGGACATTGACGGCGGCCTGGCCGGTCTCGTCGGCTTCGGCGAGCAGGCGCGGAAGATCGCGGTACGCGTCGGGACCGGCGACGATGTCGACGAGCTTTTCCTGCTCCAGCAGCTTCTCGCGCAGCCGCTCGGCCATGCAGCCCAGGACGCCGATCATGAAGTGGTCCTCGCGCTCCCGCTTGTCGGCGCGGAGCATGCCCAGGCGCGTGCGAATCTTCTGCTCGGCGTTTTCGCGGATCGCACATGTGTTGAGCAGCACTACGTCGGCCTGCTCGGCGTCGTGGGTGAGACCGTAGCCATTTTTCTGCAGCACCGACGCCACGATCTCGGAGTCCGAGACGTTCATCTGGCAGCCGTACGTTTCGAGGTAAACCTGCCGCTGCCCCTCCGACTCCTCGCCCGCCATCTTGGGCCGGTCGAGTTCGTCTTCGTCGAGGCGCTCCTTGCGCAGGTCGTCGTCGAGAATATCGATGTCGTTAATCAATTCCATATTGTCACGTCCTTCGGTTCATCCATCGGCCAGTCGAGCCGCCAGCCGCTCAAAATTTTTCGCAGAGGTGGCGCCCCCGGACCGCTCGGGCACGTGGCCCGTTGGGAGGCGTGGTCTTTCATTCGATGCTCGGATGAACGTTCCCACGCCCATGCGTCTTCGCCCCTCGTTCTGCCTCGCCCTCATCCTCGCGCTGATTGGGCGCGGCGCCGCTCCGGTTGCCGCGCAGGACCAGCAGTACGCCATTTCGAACTACGACGTGCGGCTCGCGCTCCAGCCCGATGGCGCCTTCCGCGTGACCGAGTCGATCCGGTTCGACTTCCAGCGCGGCGCCTTCACGCAGGGCTTCCGCTCGATTCCCACCGACGCCCTCGACAGCCTCCGCGCGGTGCAGGTGCGAAGCAGCGACGTCGCCGTCACTAAGGTGGAGCACGGCGAAGACGGCGATACGTACGCGATCAAGTGGACATATCCGAAGCGCTCGCGCCCCACACCCTTCACGCTGACGTACACGGTGGCGGGCGCGCTCTACACCGAGGACCGGCACAACGTGATCGACTGGCAGGCCATCGGCGATGAATGGAGCGTGCCGATCCACGACGTCGATGTGACTGTGTCGATGCCCTTCGGCGATGTCCCGCGTGATTCGATTGCGGTGCGCCCGGAACGCGAAGCCACACTGGAGCGCACCGGTGCGGGCTGGACGGCCTCGTTCGCGCACAACGCGCTGGAAGACGGCGAGGGCTACCGCGTCATCGTCCGCTTCCCCGAGCGCATCGCCACAACGGAGTCGGGCGACGAAGGCGGCAAGAAGGCGCTCACGGTTATCGGGCTCGTGGTGCTTGGCCTGCTTAGCGGCGTCATCCCGCTGATCATGTGGCGGGGCCCGTCCGTGGATCCCGCCACCATCGCAAATCCGCAGCCACCCACCCTCTCGCTTCCGCACGCGGCCTTTCTGGCGCACAAGAGCAGCACGGGGCGATTTCGGATGTTCAGCGCGGTGCTGTTCGACCTCGCGCAGCGCGGCCACGTTACGCTCCGTCGCGAAACGAAAGATGCCTGGTTGAGCTCCAACGACGTGGTGACGGTGCACGTCGACGCCGACCCGTTCGGGCTAAATGACTTCGAGGCAGACCTGCTCGACGCTATCCAGCAGCACGATACGCTCAAGGCATTTGGGCAGCAGGCATCCAGCTTTCAGCGCAAGAAGCTGAAGCAGATGCGTAAGCACGCCATCGCACAGGGGTGGTTCGAGGCGCACCCCGCCCGCTCCAACCGACTGCTGATCGGCGGGGCCGTGCTCGTGGCCGGGGCGATTGCGTCGCCGTTCGTGCTGGCCGGATGGGCAGCGCCCATCGCCGCCGGAGGACTCGGCGGGGCAGGCGCGGGCGCGCTGGTCGCCGGCAGCAAGCGCCACACAATTACGGCGGAGGGTGCGCAGCGGAAAGCCGAGGTGCTGGCGTATCTCGATGCGCTCCGTGAGCAGATCGACGCACAGCGCGACTCCAATCCGACGACCGCCGCCACGCAGTTGCTCAATCATCTGCCGTGGCTCGTTCTCGACCCTGAGGTCAACAAAGCCTGGCTGGATGAGCTGAAAGACGCGCTGGCCGATGTGGACGCTGAGCTGGCCCTTCCGGACTGGCTGGACGACGCCGTGGACCCAACCGATGAGGCGACAAGCGCCGCAGCCGCTGCGTTCATCCCGATCTACGTCACCATCATGAACACCAGCGCGGCGACGGGCGCGGGCGCCGTGGCTGGTGGTGCAGCGGGCGCCGGCGCCGCCGGAGGAGCAGGCGGTGGAGGCGGCGGAGCGGCTTAATCTCCCGCGTGCAGTTGGCACCGCGCGTCGACGATGCGCAGCGCGGCGTCGGTGGTCTGCTCGATCGTCTCGGCGCGCGAGCCCGGCGTCACCCCCGACTGCAGCAAGACGATGGCGCGCTGGGCCATGGCAATGAGCCACCCCGTCGCCAGCGCCGGGGGAAGCGGACGAACCGTTTCTGCTTCGATGCCGGCCTCCAGCGCGCCGATAAATGGGCGCATGGGCGGTGGGTAGTGCCCATCGCGCCGCTGCAAGATGCCCGTGTGATGCATCGACAGGAGGTAGCGGAAGTCGGCCGGGTGCGTTTCGGCGAAGGTGAACACGCCGCGCACGAGGGCGCGGAGGCGCTCGGTAGGTGTGGCGTCGGGATCTGCTTGCTCGACCAGATGCTCATGGAACCGCTCGGCGCCGCGCTCAAAGAGGTAGTCGACGAGTTCGTCCTTGCTGCTGAAGTGCCGGTAGAGCGTGCCCTCGGCGGCCCCGGCGCGCTCGGCGATGGCACGGGTCGACGTGGCATCGATGCCGTGTTCGGCAAACAATTCGAGCGCGGCGTCGCAGATGGCGTCACGCTTGGTGGATGTCGTGGAGGGCATGGCAGCTACGGGTGGTGAAGGGACTGACAGGCAGTACGAATCCGGTGTGCCCCACGGATGGTCCGCGGGGCCAGGCTGGAGTCTCAGTCCTGCGGGCGGAGCATGATGAGGCCGAGAAGAAGCGCGATGCTGGACAAAGCGATACGCGTCATGGGATCAAGAGGAGCTGATGAAGGCGCGTGCGCGAACGGTGAGATCGTCGACCACGGTGTAGAACACCGGAATAATGACGAGGGTGAGCAGCGAGGACGCCGCGAGGCCGCCGATGACGGCCACCGCCATGGGCGAAAACCGCTCCGCGCCCAGTGCCCACTCCAGCGCGAGCGGCAGCATCCCCATGATCGTGGAGAAGGAGGTCATCATGATCGGGCGAAACCGCACGCGCACGGCCTCGACAACGGCCTGCGTGCGCGCCGCACCCTGCGCCCGGTGCTCCAGGATAAAGTCGACCAGCAAAATCGCGTTGTTGACCACGATGCCGACCAACAGGATGAGCCCGAGCAGGACCGACATCGAGATGACCTTACCGGCCAGCACGAGGGCGGTCGACACGCCGACGAGGACGAGCGGGATGGACAGCATGACGACGAGCGGATTCACGAACGACCGGAATTGAGCTACCAGCAGCAGGTACACCGCGATGAGTGCGATGAGCAGCGAGGCGATCATCTGGCCGGCGGTCTCCTGCAGGTCTTCGTTCTCGCCGACGACGTCCATGCTGTAGCCCTCCGGAAGCTCCATCGCAGCGAGCGTGCCCTCGATGTCGCCGATGACGTGGCTGAACGGGCGGCCGTAGTGGAAGCCCAGCACGTCGGCCGTCCGCGTCAGGTTGGCGCGGGTGATGAGGTTGGGGGCCAGCGCCGGAGTGGTCGTCGTCACGTCCCGGAGCGGCAGCCCCGGCCGAACGCGCACGCTGAGCACGTCGTCCAGCGAGGTCCGGTCGCCGTCGGTGTAGCGCACCACGACGGGCCAGGTCGTCCCATCCGGCGCGTCGAGCGTGATCGTGGGCTGGCCGTCCACCGCCGCAAAGGTTTCCGCGGCGAGGCGCTGCGTGTTGAGTCCGTATTGAGCGGCGCGGAGGTGGTCCACGCGCAGCCGCTGCTCGGGGCGCTCCAGCGTCCACTGCCGATACACGTTCACCGCGCCGGGCACGGTCTGCATCCGGTCCAGTGCGGTCGCGGCAAGCCGGTCGAGCGTCGCCAGGTCGGGCCCGGAGAAGCGCACGTTGATGGGCGCTGCCGTCGTAGATTTGGCCGTGCCCCCCATCTCTTTGAGAACTGCCCTGCGGATACCGGGGATGCCTGCGATCTGATCGCGGAGGCCATCCTGGATGGCCCAGATGGAGGCGTCGCGGGCCTTGCGCGAGACGAGGTCGACCGTCATAAACGCCTGCTGCACGCTCATGGCCCCCGCGTCGCCGAGGGCCATCGCATCGGGCTCGAAGCCCACGCGGGCGGTGTAGTTGATGACGTGAGGATGCTCGGCCAGCAGCCCTTCGATCCGGCGGACGGTGCGCGTCGTCGCCTCGAACGAGGTGCCCGGCTCCGTCTCCAGGGAGATGTAGAACGAGCCGGAGTCGAGACGCGGGAGCACCTCTTGGCCCCGCGCGGCCAGCAGGGCTACGCTCGCGACCAGCAGGACGGCCGTCAGGCCGAGCGTAATGCCCCGGTGTCGCAGGCCGCGGTGGAGCAGAGCCAGGTATCCGCTGCGCAACCCGCCCATCACCCGGTCGAACCCTTGCGTCAGCCGGCGGGTGAGGGCGTCCTCCCGCTCGCGCTCGGTGCCCAGGATCAGCGTGGCGAGGAGGGGAATCAGCGTGACGGCGGCCAGCAGCGACGCCGTGAACGCAAAGATGAGGGTGGTGGACAGCGGGCCGAAGACCATGCCCACGAAGCCGGTCAGGAAGAGGAAGGGCACGAGCACGATCAGGGTCGTCATGATCCCCACGAGCACGGCGAAGAACACCTCGTTAGTGCCTGCCACGGCGGCCTCGCGCACCGAGCGGCCCGCTTCGGTTCGGTGCCGTGCGATGTTCTCCAGCACCACCACCGCCGCATCCACCACGATACCGACGGCCAGGATGACAGCCGACAGCGTGACGAGGTTCAGTTCCATGTCCATCATCCACATGAGCGCCAGCGTGAGCAGAAAGCTCATGGGCATAGAGATCGACACGATGAGCGCGCCCCGCAGGCTCCCGATAAACAGGAAGATGACCAGGCTGGCCAGAAGGAGCGCACTCAGGATGCTGGTGCCCATGTTGTTGACGACGAGGCGGGTGAACGAGGCTTCCTCATCGGCCACCTCGATGCTGAGCGCGGGGAAGGCCGCCTGAAGCTCAGGCACCCGGTCCTGAACCCGGCTCACCACATCGACTGTGTTGGCGTCGTCCTGCTGGATGATCTGCAGGGCCACGGCATCGCGCCCATTGGCCCGGTAGGCACTCCGCCGGTCGGCCGCCCCCTTGCGGATCTGGGCCATGTCGCCGAGCAGGATGCGCTGTCCCTCCCGCTCGGCGACGGGTCGCCGCTGCAGGTCGTCGACGGTGGCCGCCGTCTCATCGAAGCGAAGGAGCGTCTCCTGCTCCGTCCGCTCGATGCGCCCGGCCGGGGCCGTTACGTTGCCCGCCCGCAGCGCCTCCATCACGGCGCCCAGTGTGAGCCCGGCGGCCTCCAGCCGGCTCCGGTCGACGTGGACATTGACCTGCGGCCGGGCGCCGCCAAAAACGTCGACAGCGGCCACGCCGGGGATGCGCTGGAGCACGGGGTGCAGGTCGTCATCGGCGCGCTGCCGGACATCAGCCAGGGAGGTCTGCGCCGATGCGGGCCGGGCCGCCAGCGTGATGACCGGCTTGTCGGACGTGCTGAACGTGAGCACGCGCGGCTCGCTGATGGTAGCCGGCAGCTGCTCCCGGATCCGGCTGATCGCGTTCTGCACATCCACCGCCACCAGGTCCACGTTGCGCCCGTATGCGAACTCGGCAGTGACGACGGAGAGGCCGTCCTGCGAGGTCGACGTCACGTCGGTGAGGCCATCCAGCGTGGCGACTTCCTCCTCGATGGGCTCCGACACGTCGCGCGCCACATCCAGCGCGGCCGCTCCGCCATGCGGCGTGATGATGTTGACGAGCGGAGGCGCCGTCTCCGGAAAGAGCGCGATCGGCAGGCGCGCCCACGCCAGCGCGCCGAAGATCACGACGGCCAGTGCGGCCGCAAAGATCGTGTACCGGTTGTCAATCGAAAATTGGGCCCAGCTGAAAGTCATCGGAGGGCAGAGGACGGGTGGGAAAGCGTATCGATGTGGACGCGCATGCCCGGCGTCAGGCGGCTTGCGCCCGTCACTACGATGCGGTCCGACGGCTGCAGCGCACCGGTCACCTGCTGATGGTCTCCGGTGCGCAGGCCGGGGGCGACTGGAACGGCCTCAGCCGTGGTATCCGCCGTAATGCGGAAAACGCGGGGCGCGGCGCCCCGGCGGTCGATGGCGGATTGCGGGACGAGCAGGGCGTCCTCTTCGCGATCCAGTACGAGGTGGACGGCTACGGTGCTGCCGGTGGACCAGTCCGCGAGGCAGTCGCCGGGCACGGAGGCGTAGGCCCGCACGCTTTCGAACGGCGGACGCGTGGCCGTTTCTATCTGCGTGATGGCGCCTGCTGAACCCGCGCAGGCGGGGGCGTCGACGTGAACGGGGCTGCCGCGCTCCAGGCCGCGGCGCCGATCCTGGGCCAGCACATCGATGCGCAGGCGGTGCGTCCCGGCATTGAGATGGACGATCGGCTGGCCGGGCATGACCGTCTCGCCCGCCTCCCGGTTCACCTGTCCGATCACGCCCTGCCGGGGCGTGGTGAGCACGTGGGCCTCGGCCGTGTGCTGGGCCTCGCGGAGACTGGCTGCAGCCGCGTCGCGCTCGCGCTCGGCGTTGGTGAGCTGGAGCGCGGTCTGGTCGCGCTTCGTCTGAGCAATCGCGCCTTTCTCGTAGAGCCGCTCGTCAATCGCCAGCTCCTCGGTCCAGTGGTCCACGTTGGCTTCGGCGCGTGCGAGCTGGGCCCGGGCGCGCTCGACCCGATCCTGCACCTCGGGGGCGGCCAATGTGGCGAGGCGCTGGCCCGCTCGCACCGTCTCTCCTTCGCGGACGTGCACGGCGCCGATCGTCCCGCTCACCCGAAAGGCAAGCGCCGCATCGGCCCGCCCTTCAAGCGTGGCCAGGTACCGAGCCGTTTCCTCGACCGATTGCACGGTGGGCGTGTCGACGCGAACGGCTGGAGGCGGGGCAGGGCGTGCGGCCGGCGGAGGCGACAGGGCTGTCCAGCCCGCCCACACGAACAGCGCAAGCACGAGGCTCGCGGCGAGGAGACCTCCCAGAGAAAATTTCGATACAGTCATGGTGCGGGTTGGATGAGTTGCACGGCGTGGTCGATGGTGAGGCGGCCGGTCAGGGCGCTCCGCCGCAGCCGGAGTTGGGCGATAGCAGCACGGGCTGCGGCCTCCTCGCTGCGCGCGGCGGCCAGTTTGGCCTCCGTAGCGAGCAGGTCGGTCAATGTCAGGCGCCCCTCGGCATGCGCGGCCGACTCGATGCGGTAGGTTTCGGCGAGCTGCGCTTCGCGGGCGGCGGCGGTCGTCGCGCGATCTGCGGCATCTTGGATCTGATTATCGAGCTCGGCCAAGACCACGCGGAGCTGCCGCTGCGCATCAGCAAGAGCGAATTCCCGCTCACGGGTGGCCGCCTGCTGGGCCGCTCGCTGGGCCGTAGCCCCGAACGGGGTAAGCGGCACCGTCACCCGGAGGCCGGCCGTCCATTGCGCGTCGACATTCCAGTCGCTACCGGACCGCATCTGCTCGGCGCCCACGATCTCGACAAAAGGCAGCAGCGCCCGCGTGGCTTCAGCCTGCCGGGCCTCGGCCGCTGACAGGCGCGCTCGGGCGGCCGCCACGCGCGGCGCCTGAACCGCTGTGTCCGTGTGGTTCGTATTCACAGCAGATAGGGTGTCGGCCACGGGCAGCGGCCGGAGTTGGATCGCGTCCATCGTAAGAGGCTGGCGGCGGCCCAACTCCGCGGCAAGCGCCTGGAGCACGTTTTCCTGCTGGCGCCGCGTAGCGCGCAGGTCGGCCTCGGCGTCCAGCACGACCTCCTGAATCTTGAGCCGCTCCACGTCGGCGACGCGGCCTTCCTCGCGGAGGTCCTCAATCTGGGCGGCCTGCCGGCGAAGCGCATCGCGGCGCGTCTGCTGCGCCTGTGCGAGGGTTCGTAGCTGTTCGAGGCGGACGAAGGCGCCCGCGACGGCCTCGATGGTTTCCATGCGGGCCCGGTCGTATTGCACGCCGGCCGCCTCGGCCAGCGCCTGCGCAGCCCGCCGCTCGGCCCGTCCCCGGCCAAAATCGAACACCGTCCACGATGCGCTCAGGCGAAGCTCGTGGATCGTGTCATCCAGCCGAGGAAACACGCCCAGCTCGCGAATGGGCGTGATGGTTTGCGGGTACTGAGACCGATTGGTCGACGCGGCAGCGGTGGCTTGTGGCAAATACGCCGAGGTGCGCCAGCTGGCCCGGCGCGCCGCGGCATCCTCGGCCGCCTCCGCGGAGCGAACCCGGGTACCTGCCTCCATCGCCTTCTGGACGGCTGCCGTCAAGGTGAGCCGGTTGGGAGCAGGCGGGTCGGGCTGAGCCTGCACGGGCGAGGCGGCCTCTGCCGCGGCCCACCCCAGCAGGAGCACGATCCCGATCACGTGGCACCATCGTGCCGTTTTGCGTCTGGGCATGGCAAGCAGCGGGCGTGCATGGAGGAAATGGCGTGCCAAGGGCGCTACGCGACTTGCTTGATGTCGCGGAGCAGCTTCTCGGTCTCCTCCTTGTGCGTGGTTTCGTCGCGGATGATGTCGTCGAGCTCTGCGGCCAGCCCGTACGCGCCGGCGTCCTCGGCCTGGCGGCGGCGCTCGACGTATCGGTCGATGGTTTCCGTCTCGGCCTCAAGCACGTGGCGCAGCATCGCCGTGGGCTCGCTGGCCGGGTCAAAGGGCGCCGGCTCTATCGTCGGCGTGCCACCCAGGGCCGTAATTTTGTCGGCAAGCAGTTGCGCGTGCTCGAGCTCTTCGGGCAGTTCCGTTTCGAAGAACTGCTTGAGGGTGGGACGGTGCATGCCGTAGACCATCGCGGCGTAGCTGTTGTACATCAGGATGGCCTGGTACTCGTGGGCAAGGTCGGTATTGAGGCCGTCGATGAGGTCGGAAGGGGTCGTCGAGGCAGTCATGACGCGATGTGTTTTTATGAGCAGAAGCATTATGAGTGATTGATCACTCACGTTGTGATAACAAGTATGCCGATACGTAGTAGGGGTTCCCGGGCGCATATGCAGTTCTCGTGCAGCGCGATGGGGCGCAACTGCCAGCGCCTATCCGCGGTCTAATCGCGGCCCGCCCCATCCAAGACGGCGCGCGCCTCCTCGGCCCGATGGGCGGGCACCATCACCTTGACGCCGCTGTGCTCGGCATCGAACATGCTCGACAGGCCCGTCATGTCGGGGTTCGACAGCATACACGGGATGTCGGCATCGGCGAGGCGAGTCTGGGCCAGTTGGGCTGCGTGCAGCCGGTCAAAGCGGGCGACGGGAACGAGGTCATCGGCGGACGAGTCATCGGGCATGAGTGCAACGGAATGGTGTAACGAGTGGAGAGGATGATGAGCCGTTACGAGCGCTCGCGACGGCGATGCGCCGATCCGGCCTGATCGGCCGGCCCTTCCTCCGGCTCCGAGCTCAGCGGAGGCGTACCAGCAGGCGCTCCCGTGGAACGCGCCTGGGCGGTCGACTCCGTGCGGGCCGCCTGCTGCAGGTACGCGATCCGCTCCATCGCCTTGTCGACGCGCTCGCGGGTCGTGTTGATTTCGGAGCGGTGCGCGGATCGCTGGGCCGCCCCGATCCCACCCCCAAGCAGAAGCAAGCCGAGCGAGATGAGTTGAAACACGAGGGGCATCTCGACCAGCAGAAAAACGGTGCTCGTGATAAGCGCCGACAGTACAAAAATGCCGAAGACGGCAGGCGCCTCCCACAAGCGCGACGACGGCATCTCATACGTCGCTATGATGCGCGTATTGTCGCCTTCGGGTTTGACTTCGACGTGTACGGGACTGCGCGTTTCGTTGCTCGTCAGGTTCAGCCCCTCCAGCATCGTATACCACGTATCGTCCTCGAACAGCGCCCGATAGTCGAAACCCGACGACGTGAACGCACTCCATTCGCGGATCGGGCCGATGGTTTCGTCCTGGCCACGCGTGTTGAAGACCGAACGCAGGACGTCTACGGCGTCGTCCCACGTGGCATCATCCATCGATCCCGGGACGATATGCTCCACACGGATCGAGGCCGGCAGCCCGTATACCCGTTCGAGAAGTGACAGCGAGCCGGCGTCCATGTCGCCCCGCTCGATCTCCGCCACAGCAGCTTCCACATGCGCCGGATCGATGCCCGACTCGGCGCCGATGGCCTTCAGCTCGTCCAGCGTCAAGCCTCTGTGCGGATGCGCCGATCCGGCCGCTTCCTGCCGCTCGGTGGCCCGGCGAAAAATCGCCTGGATCTCCTCCTCCGAATAGTGACGCTGATGAGGCGATGACGACATTATCGGTATAGGCTCCAGTGAAAAGGATAGCGGAAAGACGCCGCGATCAGCCAGCCGAGCGCTCCAGCCACTGCCGCGCAAACGCATCGGGATCGGGTCGATCGGTGTCCTGCGTGAGCACACGGACAACGTACTTACCAATCATGTCGAACTCCAAATTGACGCCCGCGCCCTCTGTCCACGCATTCACGTTCGTGTTTTCGTACGTGTGCGGGATGATGGCGACGGTGAGCGTGTTGCCCTCCAGCCGCGCCACGGTCAGGCTGATGCCGTCGATGGCGATGGAGCCGACGGGAATCAGGTACGGGGCGAACCGTTCGTCGAAGCGGATGCGATAGAGCCAGTCCGTATCCTCCCGCTCGACGCCGACGACCGTGCCCGTGGCATCGACGTGGCCCTGGACGAAGTGGCCGTCGAGCCGCCCCTCGGGCTGCAGCGCCCGCTCCAGATTCACCGGGTCGCCTTCCGCCAGCGCGCCGAACGTCGTCTTGCGCAGCGTCTCCTCGATGGAAACGACGGCGAACGTTTCGGCCTCGACATCGACGTCCACGACGGTCTGGCACGCGCCGTTGATCGACACGCTCTCGTCGACGCGCAGCTCGGGCGCCATCTCAGCGCCTATCGTGAACCGCTTCCCGCCGCCGAGGTCGTCGACGCGGTGGACGCGACCCACTTCTTTAATGATACCGGTGAACATCTTCTCGTAGGTCGAATGAAGAGTGTCGAATGAAGAGTGTCGAATGAAGAGTGTCGAATGAAGAG
>CAYUVF010000059.1:0-25554 GCA_964448045.1 uncultured Rhodothermales bacterium | reverse complement strand
GTAATAGCCATCCACGCTCACCAGCCACCGATCGCCGATGACGCCCTTGTAGCCCACTTCGAGGCTGTTGGTAACCGTCTGCTGGACGGGGTCGAGATCGCGCACCCCCTCTACCGGATTGCCCTCGGTGTCGACGAGCGCTCCATCGGAGAATCCGGAGATGTCTTTGTTCAGAAAGACCTGCCGCAGCGCTTCGGGAAAGGGGCCGTCGGGTCCTGTCAACCCGTTGACGGCCGCGGCGTATGCCACCTGCAGCGGCATCCCCACACCTGCGTAGCGATCCACGCCGGGGATGAAGCTGGAGGTGCGCGTCTGATCCGCGAACGTCCACCCGTCGACTGCGCCGCGGCCGCGCACGGTGAAGGCACCCTGATCCTCGATGAACAGATCGAGGAAGAAGTTGACCCCTGCGGGCGTAGAGAATGCGCGGTTGTACGTGGTACGGACCGTGTGATTGGGCGTGAGTTTGTACACCAACCCCGCCCGGGGAGAGAACTGGGTATTTTCAATGACATCATCCCAATCCACGCGGCCGGTGACGACAAGGCTCAGCTGCTCCGTCAGGTCGGTTTCGGATTGGAGATAAGCGCCCAGCTCGGTAATCTCATCGCGGTCTTCGAAGCGCCCGTGGATCGTACCGCCGGTGCGCGGGATCGTCCGCTCGGCATCGCCACCGACGGTGAAGCGCTGCCGCTCGCCCGACAGGGCCACGTCGTACTGCACCTGTGCCGAAAGCTGCGACGATTCATCGACCACCGGCAGCCCCGAGCGGTAGAAAAAGGTGTCGCCTGCATCGTTCACGTTCGCATAGCCCTGCACGAACAGGTTACCCGCTTGCAGGCGCACCTGGCCGTAGCCAATCGAAAAGCCCTCCAGCCGGTTTTCACCCGTATTGGCGATGTTCGTATTGGTGACGGTAGACCATCCGCCCGTGGCCGTCAGCATGACCTCGGGGCTGAACTGGTATTCGAGCGTCCCGGCTACGTAGCCGCTTTCCGATTCGTAGTCGCGCCCCGTCAGCGCACCGATCACGTTGCCGTCGGCATCCAAACGAGCCGGGGCGATGGCATTGAGCACTTGGGCATCGGCCGGATCGTTGGGGTCCATCTTCCAGTCTTCCCCGGTGCTGTAGTAGCCCACCACCTTGTAGCCGAGACGCTCACCGATGACGCCCGCATGCCGGAGCGACCCCTGCACGAGCTGCTGCTGCCCTCCGGCGACCATCACCGACGTCCCCGGATTCGTTAGCGGACTCTTCGTCAGAAAGTGGATCACCCCCTGCTCCACGCCCGGCCCGTACAGCGCCGATCCGGGGCCGCGTACGACTTCTACCTGCTCCAGGTCGATCGGCGAGATGGGCATGCTATTGAACGCGTTGACGCCCAGGCTGGGCGACACCGTCTGCCGATAGTCGACGAGTACGTACGTTTTCGATACGAAAGCCGAGTTAAACCCGCGGAGGGAGATCTGATAGCGGTCGAGCCCCGCCCGCGCGATGTCGACGCCGGGAGTGTTACGCAGCGTCAGCGCGGCCGAAGGTACCGGATCGCGCTCCATCTCCTCGACGCCCAGCACCGATACTGAGGCCGGCGCATCCAGCGCCTTCTCCTGACGGCGCGAAGCCGTCACCACCACCGGATTCAGTCCGATATCTTCCTGCTGCAGCGCAACATCAAGCGTCCGGCTCTCCCCCGAGGCCAGCGTCACCTCCCGCTGCACCTCCGAGTAACCGATGAAGCGGACGCGCACGGCATACGTGCCGGGCTCGAGACGCGTGATCTCATATCGCCCATCGACGCCAGCCGCTGCCCCCTTGCTCACCCCGTCGTCCTCCGTGGAGGTCATGACAACGTTGGCACCGGGCAGCGCCTCTCCCGTGCCCGCATCGGTGATGATACCACTCACACTCGCGGGCTGAGCGGCCCCAGGGACCGCACCCAGACATATCCACACGCAAAGAACACCAATAATGCATCGAATCGGATTCTTCATTCGCCCAATACCCCTTCTGAATTGAACTCACCACGCATAGGGCGATCCATTCCTCGAACGCCCCTCCATATGTGTGGACCAAATATCAGGCGGAAGCGCTTCTATGTCAAGATTTGATTTACAAACTGCAAATATACGGTTAACCAGGGGTGCAGATTGGCTTGAACGACATGTGGCCCAGCCGGGTATTCCGACCGGACCACGCAGGGCCGTATCCGTTTGTTGGGATGGGCGTTCTTCGGTTTATGGCGGTCAGGGCGTGCCGGCGGTGGCTTCGCGCTCCTGCTCCACCAGACTGCGCCGAAGGATCTTCCCTGAGGCCGTCTTCGGAATCGCTTCGATGAACTCGACCCGGCGAACCTTCTTGTACGGGGCAACCTGATCGGCGACGAAGTCTATCAGGGTCTCAGCCGTGACGGTGAGGCCGGGCTTCGGCACGACGAAGGCTTTGGGCACCTCGCCGGCTTCCTCGTCGGGGCTGGGAATGACCGCGGCATCGGCGACGGCCTCGTGCGACTGCAGCACGGCCTCCAGCTCGGCCGGGGCGACCTGATACCCTTTGTACTTGATGAGCTCCTTCACCCGATCGACGATGTAGAGGCGCCCCTCGTCGTCCAGCTGCGCCACGTCGCCGGTGTGGAGCCAGCCGTCTTCATCGATCGTATCGCGCGTAGCGGCCTCGTTCTGCCAGTAGCCCTTCATCACCTGCGGGCCGCGCACCCACAGCTCGCCCTTCTCGCTGGGTTCGACGTCATCGTTGGTGCCGACCTCGACAATCCGAAACTCGGTATTCGGCACAGCAAAACCGACCGATTCGACGTTGTGCTGCTCGTGATCGCGCGGCATCAGATGGGACACCGGGCTCAACTCCGTCATGCCGTACCCTTGCTTGACGAGGACGCCCAACCGATCCGCACAGCCTTTGGCTACGGCCGTTGGCAGCGGCGCCGCACCAGAGGTGATGTGCTGAAGGCTCGACAAATCGTATTCATCGACGACCGGATGCTTGGCTAATCCGAGGATGATGGGCGGCACGAGGTAGCCGCTTTCGATGCCGTGTTGTTCAACCAGCCCGAGGAAATCTTCCATCTCGAACTTCGGCATCGTGATGATCTTAGCACCGCGGTAGAGCGCCATGCTGAGAATCACCGTCATGCCGTAAATGTGATAGAACGGCAGGATGCCCACCGTCACTTCGCCGCGCTCGATGGCCTCCACCGGCAGGCACTGCGCGATATTCGCCACGATGTTGCGGTGGGTAAGCATGACGCCCTTCGGCAACCCGGTCGTGCCGCTCGAATACGGCAACGCGACCAGATCCTCGGCCGGGTCGATGTCCACCTCGGGCGGGGCGTGGTCGTGCTGCAGCAGGGCCCCGAAGGGCGTCGCCCCTTCAGCCTCACCAAAGACAAACACCTCCTCGACATCGGTCTGCTCGGCCGCTTCGAGGGCTTTATCGAGGAACGGCGGCACCGTCAGCAGGAAACGCGCCCCGGCGTCCTCCAACTGATGCGCCAGCTCATCGGCCGTGTAAAGCGGGTTGATGGTCGTGTTGATGCCGCCCGCCCGCGCAACGCCAAAAAACGCGATGGCGTACTCGGGCAGATTGGGACTGTAGATGGCAAACACATCGCCTCGGCCAAAGCCGCGTGCGGCCAATCCGCCCGCCATCTTCTGGATAGCCCCCGCCAACTGGCCGTAGGTGAGCGTACGTCCAGAGGGCCCGTCGATTAGCGCGGGCTCATCGGCGCGCTCGGCGAAGTCCTGCATCAGAAAATCGTGCAGCGATACATCAGGGATGGTGACGTCGGGGAACGGGCTGGAGTACGGCATGGGATCGAAGAATCCGTGAGGGAGACAGCAAAGGAAGTCCGGTGTGTATGGTACGCACCGGCTGCCATCTTCGCAAATCCTTCACACCCAAAATCACCGCTCATCACTCGACCGTGTCCATATTGCGCAGGAGCTGCTGATAAAACGCCACGATGGTTGCGTAATCCCCGAGCGAAATGCGTTCGTCGGTGCCGTGGATGCGCCCGCGATCGGCCGGGGTGAGGCGAAAGGGCACGAAGCGGTAGACGCGGTTGGTGTAGGGCGCATAGTAACGCGCATCGGTCGTGCCGGGCACAAGGAACGGCGCCGTGATCACCACATCGGGCGTGACCTGCTGGATGGTGCGCTGCATCACCCGAAACGCCTCCGCATCGACGGCGGACACCGGCGTGGGCTCGCTGTTTTGGAGCGGCTGCACGGTGACGGGCAGGTCGCCCACCACGCGGCGCACGTGTTCGAGCACGGCGTCGACGCGCTGGCTTGGCACGATGCGGAAGTTGACGACGGCCCGAGCACGCGACGGGATGACATTGTCCTTGACGCCCCCATCGATGACCGTCGGCGCCGTCGTCGTGCGGATGGCAGCGTTCGTCGTCGGATCGCGAGCGAGCAGCCCCGTCACGAGCGGTTCGGTGAGCCAAAGGTTGGCGAACGCGGCCCGGCGGGTCCAGCCCATCTCCGGCGCGATGTAGCGGAAGGTCTGCCCCGTCACCCCATCGAGCTCGGCCGCCAGCGGATGCGCCCCGAGCCGCGCCACGGCCTCGCTGACGACCTCCACGCTCGTCTGCTCCGGCGGCATGGCCGAGTGGCCGCCGCGCCCCTCGGCGACGAGCTCGACGCTCAGGTAGCCCTTCTCCGCCACGCCGATCAGCGCGACGGGCCGCTCCACATCGGGCAGGGCGCCGACGGTGATGGCACCGCCCTCATCGACCACCAGCTCGGGGTTTGGCCCCCGGCTGGCAATGCGCTCGGCCATCACGCGGGCGCCCCGCTGGCCACCCACCTCCTCGTCGTGCCCGAGCGCCAGATACACCGTCCGCTCCGGCTGATAGCCGCTCTCGATCAGCGCTTCGGCGGCCTCCAGCATGCCGAGGGCGCTGGCTTTGTCATCGAGCGCCCCCCGGCCCCACACGTATCCGCCCGCAACCGTGCCCCCGAAGGGTAGATGCGTCCACGCCGTATCCGTCCCGGCCTCCACCGGCACCACGTCGGTGTGCGCCATCAGCACGATGGGGGCGGCGCTCGTGTCGCGGCCCGGCCAGCGGTAGAGCAGGCTCAGATCGGAGACGCGGCTGCGCTCCAGTGTACGATGCACCTGCGGAAACGCCTCGGCCAGATACCGGTGCAGATCGCGATACGCCGCGCTGTCGAGGTCGGCCGGATCGCGGTGAGTGATCGTCGGAAACCGGAGCGCGCCGGCCAGTCGCTCGGCAGCCGTGTTGGTGTCGACAGATGCCTCCGGTGCCTGTCCGGCATCGACCTGGCGGCTCTCAAACTGGACCGTACGAACGAGCACGACGACGAGCAGTCCCGCGAGGACGCCCCCCAGCGCACCGAATACTTTTTGCATGATCGAGACAGGGTCGACGTGAGTGTGCCGATGGATTGCCTCACGCCAACGACGCACGGCCCCGAATGATCGCGCAGTTGGTTCGAGACGCATCTTCTCCACCAGCCCCGCCGAAGCGCTTTTCTTCCACCTCGGCTCCTCCTATATTGGAAGGGCCATTTCAATCGCTCCTTCTCCTCACGCCGCGCCACCATGCCTGACTACGAGACGATCCTGCTCGACCGCGACGACGCCGTCGCCACGATCACGATGAACCGCCCCGAGCGGCGAAACGCCCTCAACCAGCAGCTGGATGAAGACCTGCGCGATGCGTTGGCGCAGCTGGACCGCAACGAGGCGGTGCGCGCTGTCGTGCTACGGGGGGCGGGCTCGGGCTTCTGCGCCGGGGCCGATCTCTCGGTCCTCCGCGACGCCTCCGATCCGGATGACATCTACGAGCACATCATGACGCGCTACCTCCCACTCATCGAGCGGATCAGCTCGCTCGATAAGCCGGTGATCGCGGCGATGAGTGGCACCACAGCCGGCGCCGGGTGCTCGCTCGCGCTGGCGTGCGACCTCCGCGTGATGGCCGACGACGCCCAGTTTATGATGGCGTTCAGCAACATCGGCTTCGTGCCGGACTCTGGTGCGACGTGGCTGCTGGTGCATCAGATTGGCTACAGCCGCGCCTTCGAGATGGCCGCCGAAGCGAAGCCCGTCTCTGCCGAACGCTGCCACGAGCTGGGCCTCACCAACCGCGTCGTCCCGGCCGATGCGCTCCACTCGAGCGCCGACGAATGGGCCCACACCCTCGCCCAGCGCCCAACCTTGGCCCTTGCCCTCACCAAGCGCGCACTCCATGCCGCCCAATCGCAGTCGCTCACCGAGGCCATCGAGCACGAGGCCGAGCTTCAAAAAGAAGCCGCCGCCAGCCGCGATCATCGCGAAGGCGTGCAAGCCTTCCTCGAAAAGCGTGACCCCGATTTCAAAGGCCACTAACCCCCCAGTCAAGCGGTCATCCCGGACTTGATTACCTACGGTCAGTCGAGCTGCGCTCGTGTCGGGATCTCCTCGAAGCAAGCTCCGCTATCTTTAGGAGATCCTGAGTCAAGCTCAGGATGACAGCCTGAAGATGATTCTTATTCCTATTGCGCACCTCCATCACCCAACCTTCTCCGACGCATGGATCTCTGGCAACACCCGGCGCTCGACCTCGGACGGATGATCCGGAACCGTGAAATCAGCGCCGTCGACGTGCTCGACACGTTTCTCGACCGCATCACCGAGCACAACCCGGTCATCAACGCCATCGTCACGCGGGCGGAAGACGCGGCGCGCGAAGAAGCCCAGCACGTCGATGCGCGGATTGCGGACGGCGACGCCCTCGGCCCGCTGGCCGGCGTGCCCGTCACGGTCAAAGACCTGACCGAAGTGAAGGACGTCCGGACGACGTACGGCTCGACGTACTTTCGCGATAATGTCCCCAATCGTGATGCCGCGCTCGTCGAGCGGCTGCGCGCGGCCGGATGTCCGATCCTGGCCAAGACGAACGCGCCCGAGTTCGGCGGCAAGTTCGACACGGAGAACGAGATCTTCGGCGCCACGCTAAACCCGTGGGATTGGTCGCGGAGCCCCGGCGGCTCATCCGGTGGCGCGGCAGCGCAAGTAGCGGCCGGCATGGGCCCGATCGCCCACGGCAACGACGGCGGCGGCTCGATCCGCATTCCGGCGGCGTGCTGCGGCGTGTTCGGACTCAAGCCACAGTTCGGGCGGATCCCCTTCTGGCCACGGCAGGACGGCTGGGCCCGCCTCAGCCACGAAGGTCCTATCGCGCGAACCGTCCGCGACGCGGCCGCGCTGCTCGATAGTATGGCCGGGCTCGATCCACGCGACCTCAACACGATTCCCCTTCCCGAACAGTCGTTCCTCGCCGCCTGCGAAGGCGACATCGACGGATGGCGCATCGCCTGGTCGCCGACGCCCGGATACGGCCGCGTCGATGACGAAGTCGAGTCGATCTGCCGCGCCGCCGCACAGGTGTTCGAAACCCTCGGCGCGCACGTCGAATCGGTCGAGTTGAACCTGCCGAACGCGCAGATGGCTTTCCTCGGCACGGCGCTCCCGCGGCTCGCGGCCCAATTCGAGCGCGACCTGCCCGACGACTACGCCGATCGCCTCGATCCCGCACTGACGGAATTTCTCCCGTTTGTCGAGCAAATGTCCGTCACCGACGTGGCGCAGAGCGATTTCGCCACATACGCCCTGTGGGACGAGCTCGGACCCCTCTTCGCGGATTACGACCTGCTGCTGACGCCGACGATGGCGACGGCGGCGCATCCGTCGGGACAGTTCGGCCCCGAAAAAGTCAACGGACAGCCCGTCGATAGTCCGCTCGAACCGCTGTTCACCTTCCCCTTCAACCTGACCGGCCAACCCGCTGCCAGCGTCCCCGCCGGATGGACCGATGACGGCCTGCCCGTGGGGCTGCAGATCGTGGGCAACCGCTACGACGAAGCCTCGATCCTCCGCGCCGCCGCCCGCTTCGAGGAGGCGCAGCCGTGGCACGACCGCTGGCCGGAGCTGTAGATTGTAGATTGTAAATTGCAGATTGCCGATTTCAAATTGCCGATTTAACACTTCTGAGCCTCCATGGACACGCAAGCGAATACGGATTTAACGGGAAAAGTCGCGCTCATCACGGGGGCTTCGCGGGGGATTGGGCGGGCCATCGCGGAGGCGTTTGCGGCGTCCGGCGCCGAGGTCGTCCTCACGAGCCGCACGCAGGACACGCTCGACGCGGTGGCCAATGCCATCGAATCGGGCGGCGGCACAGCGCTCCCCAAAGCGGCGCACGCGGGCGAGCCGTCCGATATTCAGGCGCTGATGGATGCGGCCACCGACGCCTTCGGCGGCATCGACATCCTCATCAACAATGCCGCGACGAATCCGCACTTCGGCCCCGTCCTCACCGCCGAAGAAAGCCACTGGGACAAGACGTTCGACGTGAACGTGAAAGGCTACTGGCGCTTTGCGAAAGCGTGTGTCCCACTAATGAAGCAGCGGGGCAGCGGCAAAATCATCAACATGGCCTCCGTTGCCGGCGAGAAGCCGCAGCCCGGCATGGGCGTCTACTGCGTGACCAAAGCAGGCGTGCTGATGCTCACCGATGTCCTCGCCAGCGAACTCGCCGAGGCCAACATTCAGGTCAACGCCATCGTCCCCGGCTTTGTCAAGACCAAATTCAGCAAAGCGATCTGGGACAACGACGCCTTCAACAAGGCCGTGCTCCGCATGACGCCGCAGCACCGCATGGCCGAGCCGCGCGAGCTCACCGGCCTGGCCTGCTTCCTGGCCTCCAGCGCCTCCAGCTTCATGACCGGCGCCCACATTCCCATCGACGGCGGCCTGCTCTTGGGCCCCCCGATGGATGCCGAATCCAGCGCCTAATCCTTCTGCTAATTCCTTCGTACGGACACACGGCCGTGTGTCCCTCCTAATGCCTATTCGCCATGCCTGACGCAACCGCCAGCACCACCGACCTCGACGCCCTCCTCGACGACATCCGCACCTTCATGAACGCGGAGGTGTATCCGCTGGAGCCCGATCTGATGGGCGATGGCTTCCGCGCGATTGAGCCCGTGCTGAAACAGGCGCGCCGGCAGGTAAAAGACCGCGGCTGGTGGTGCCCGCAACTCCCAGAAAAGCACGGCGGCATGGGCCTCTCGCTCGAGCAGTTCGGGCAGCTGAGTGAAGTGCTCGGTCGCAGCCCGGTCGGGCACTACGTCTTCAACTGCCAGGCGCCCGACGCGGGCAACATGGAGATCCTCGCCGACCACGCCACGCCCGAGCAGCATGACCGCTTCTTCGAGCCGCTGCGCGCTGGCCAGATCCGCAGCTGCTTCGCCATGACCGAGCCCGACAACGCCGGGTCCAACCCCAAGCAGCTCAGCACCACGGCCGAAAAAGACGGCGACGACTACGTCATCAACGGGCATAAGTGGTTCACCACCGGCGCCGACGGCGCGGCCTTCACCATCGTCATGGCCGTAACCGACCCCGACGACGACAACCCCTACGCCCGCGCCAGCCAGATCCTCGTCCCGATGGATGCCGATGGCCTCGAGCACGTCCGCCGCATCCCGGTGATGGGCGACGAAGGCGAAGGCTGGCTCAGCCACTCGGAGCTGCGCTTCTCCGACTGCCGCGTGCCCCAATCGAACGTGCTCGGCAGCGAAGGGCACGGCTTCCGCATCGCGCAGGAGCGGCTCGGGCCCGGGCGCATCCACCACTGCATGCGATGGATCGGGATCTGCGAGCGGGCGTTTGAAATGATGTGTGAGCGCGCGGCGACGCGTGAACTGGAGCCGGGCACGCCCCTGGGCTCGAAGCAATCCGTCCAGACCTGGATCGCCGAAAGCCGCGCCCGCATCGATGCCAGCCGGATGCTCGTCCTCGACGCCGCACGCACCATCGACCGCGACGGCGCCAAGGCCGCCCGGACGAAGATCTCGACGATCAAGTTTTACGTGGCCGATACGCTGCAATCCGTGCTCGACCGCGCCATCCAAACGCACGGCGCCCTCGGCGTCACCGACGACACGCTGCTCTCCCTCTGGTATCGCCACGAGCGCGGCGCCCGGATCTACGACGGGCCCGACGAAGTGCACAAATCCGTCGTCGCGCGCGACATCTTGAAGACGTACGGAATGGACGCCGGATAAACGTTTCCACCACCCGCCCCTCTCCGATCATGGCTCGCATCACCGTCAACGGTTGCAACTACTTCTACCAGGACGTCGGCCACGGCCCCGAAACGATCGTCTTTGGGCACGGCTTCCTGATGACCCACCGCATGTGGGAGCACCAGATCGACGCCTTCCACGACCGCTACCGCTGCATCGTCATCGACTGGCGCGGCCAGGGCTGGAGCGAAGTCACGAAAAACGGCTACGGCGTGCTCGAACTCTGCGACGACCTCGTTCAGATCATGGACCGGCTCGATACGGGGCCGACGCACTACGTCGGCCTGTCGATGGGCGGCTTCGTCGGATTCTGGCTGCTGCTGCGCGATCCGGACGGACTGCAGTCGGCGGCGCTGCTCGATACGCAGGCGGAGTCCGAGCCGCGCGCGAACCAGCGCAAGTACGAGGCGATGCTGACGGCAGCCCGATGGCTCGGCTACGCGCCCATCATCGACCGCACGATGGAGATGCTCTTCGGCCCGGCCTTCCTGAACAACCCCGAAAAGCAACACGAAGTCGAGCGCTGGAAGGGGATCCTGCAGTCGAACGACCGGACCGGCATCTACCGCGCCGGTATGGGCATCTTTCACCGCCCCAACGCGCTGTCCCACCTCGGCGCCGTGCAAACGCCCACGCTGCTGCTCACCGGCGCCGACGACATCCCGACCCCCGTCCACAAAGCCCAGAAAGCGCACGACAACCTGCCGAACTCCGAACTCGTGATCCTCCCCGCCGCGGGACATTCTTCCGCCATCGAGCGGCCCGACGCCGTGAACGACGCGCTCGCCCGCTTCATCGGCGCGCACTCGTCCGCCCCCACCGGCTGAGGGAGTTTCTATGGTACATGTCAACCATGATCCCTTTTGCTGCATCTGAAAAAGCATCCCGACGTTGTCATCCCGAGCCTGCCGAGGCGCTGTAAGCGAAGCGAGGAAGTGCCCTTGGGGCGGATCTCCTGGTGTACATCACCGCCTTTAGCAAAGAGCTTCCCCAACCGGGACTACTTCGCTCCGCTCAGGTCGCTTCGTCAAGCTCAGAATGACACTGTGTTTTTCGGATCCAGAACATACGAATGCATCGTTCCGGCCCGCATAACTCCATACGCAACCCGATGCTGCCATGACGTACTTCCAGCAAGCACCGCCCGAACTCGGCAACCAGTACGACGATGATCGCGTGCTGCGGCAGTACCTCCAGCGCGTGCTGCCGCGGAAAGTGATCGGCGACATCGAACCGGAGCTCCGCTCGATGGGTGCGCTCTCGGGCGGGCGGCTCTACCAGATGCACCTCGATGAGCTCGGCGAGGAGCCACGGTTCAAACCGTGGAGCGCGTGGGGCGAGCGGATCGACGAAATCGAGGTGACGCCCGTCTGGAAGGAGGCCGAGCGTCTCGCCGCCGAACACGGACTCATCGCGGCCGCGTACGAGCAGGAGCACGGCCGCTGGAGCCGCGTCCACCAGTTCGCGCTGGCCTACCTGTTCATCCCGTCAACCGATATCTACGGCTGCCCCCTCGCGATGACGGATGGTGCCGCGCGGACGCTGCTCGACCACGGCAACCAGGCCCTGATCGACCGCGCCGTACCGCACCTGACGAGCCGCGATCCGCAATCGTTCTGGACGAGCGGCCAGTGGATGACGGAGCTAGCCGGCGGCTCGGATGTGGGGCGCTCGCAGACGACGGCTCGGCAGGACGCCGATGGCACCTGGCGGCTCACTGGGCGCAAGTGGTTCACCTCGGCGATCACGGCGAACATGGCGCTGGCACTCGCCCGGCCCGAAGGCAATCCCGAGGGCGGAAAAGGACTTGCGCTCTTTTTCGTGCCCATCCGCACCGACGACGGCGCGATCCGCGACGGCATCACGGTCAACCGGCTGAAGGACAAGCTCGGCACACGCAAGCTGCCCACGGCCGAACTCGACCTCGACGGCGCCGCCGCGATTCCGGTAGACGGCCTCGAGCACGGCACCCGCGCCATCAGCCCGATGCTCAACATCACGCGCACCTGGAATTCGATCACCGCGCTGGCCTACATGCGGCGCGGGTTGGCGCTGGCGCGCGACTATGCCGCCAAGCGCGAAGCCTTCGGCAAGCCCCTCGCCGAGCAGCCGCTCCATGCCGACACGCTGGCCGATCTGCAATCGACATTCGAGGGCGCGTTTCACCTCGGCTTCCGCCTCACCGAGCTCCTCGGCCTGCACGAGACGGGCGGGCTCGACGACCAAGGCCGCGCGCTGCTGCGCCTGCTGACGCCCATCGGCAAGCTCACGACAGGCAAGCAGGTGGTGTTGATGATGAGCGAGGTCGTCGAAGCGTTCGGCGGCGCCGGCTACGTCGAAGACACCGGCATCCCCGTGCTGCTGCGCGACGCGCAGGTGCTGTCGATCTGGGAGGGGACGACGAACGTGCTTTCGCTCGATCTGCTGCGGGCGCTCCGCAAGACGGGCGGGCTCGCACCCATCAAGGCCGAGATCGAGCGCTGCGCCGACGCGGCCACCTACGCCGATCTGCCCGAGATCGTCCAGATCGCAGAAAACGCCGTCGATCGCGCCGAGCAGTGGCTCAGCCGCACAATGGAGCGCGATCCGTCGGCGGTGCAGGCGGGGGCGCGGCGGTTGGCCCTCACGCTGGGACACGCGCTGGAGCTGGCGCTCCTGGCCCGGCAGGCGCAGTGGAGTCGCGAGCACACCGGCGATGCGCGTCCGCTGGCCGCGGCGCAGCGCCTCGCCACGCACCGCATCGACCACATCGCAATGCCGAGCACGGATGCGGCCTTTGCGCTGGCGAACGACACGCCGCTCGGTGAGGAACAGCCTATCCCCTCGTCGTAACGATGTTGTCCCGCCCCGCGCTCATGCTTGACGTGGTGGGACCTCCGTGCCTTTTCTGAAGAAGCGGTACAATCTCTTTCACTCAACTCCCTTCCCATCATGGCAACTATGCACGCGATGCAGGTCAGCGAAGCAGGCGGCCCGTTCGAAGCGGTCGAGCGCGACGTGCCGGCGCCGGGCCCCGACGAGGTGCGCATCCGGGTCGAGGCCTGTGGCATCTGCCACAGCGATGCCTTTGTAAAAGAAGGCACGTTCCCCGGCCTTGAATATCCGCAGATTCCCGGACACGAAGTTACGGGCACCGTCGACGCCGTCGGCGACAACGTCACGGCATGGTCCGCCGGCCGGCGCGTGGGCGTCGGGTGGCACGGCGGCCACTGCTTCACCTGCGACGCCTGCCGCGCGGGCGACTTCATCAACTGCGCAAACGCGAAGGTGACGGGCATCTCGTTCGATGGCGGATATGCCGAGTACCTCTGCGCGCCACAGGAGGCTGTCGCGGCGCTGCCCGACGACCTCAACTTTGCGGAGGCGGCGCCGCTGCTGTGCGCGGGCATCACGACGTACAACGCGCTGCGGAACGCGGGCGCCGCACCCGGCGATCTGGTAGCTGTGCAAGGGATTGGCGGACTCGGCCACCTCGCCGTGCAGTACGCCGACACGTTTGGCTACGAAGTCGCCGCGCTCTCCCGCAGCACCGATAAGCAGACGCTGGCCGCTGATCTTGGCGCCGACCACTTCATCGATACGACGGCGCAAGATCCGGCAGAGGCGCTGCAGGCCCTCGGCGGCGCGCGGGTAATCCTCGCCACCGCGCCCAATTCAGATGCCATCTCCAGCGTCGTCGGTGGACTCGGGCGCGACGGCACTGTGATGGTCGTCGCCGCTACCGGCGAGCCGATCGAAGTGTCGCCCATGAGCCTGATCATGGGACGCCGATCGGTGTCCGGCTGGCCCAGCGGCACAGCCGACGACTCGGAGGATACACTCGACTTCAGCGCGCTCACCGGCGTCGCGCCGATGATCGAAACGTATCCGCTCTCGCAGGCAAACGACGCGTATGATCGGATGATCAACAACGACGCTCGCTTCCGCGTCGTCCTCATCCCCGACGCCAAGTACGACGCATGACGGACCGATTTCAAACGGATCGCACGCAACGGAAACGAGCGGACCGACGCTCTGCAGCACGGGGTCGGATAGCGCGCCTCGGTGCGAGGCGGTGAGCGAGGCCTCTCCATTCAGCTCGCTGACCGGGGCTCCAGTAGGGCGCCTGCTTTGTCGATGGAGAGCGCAGTCCCTTTGGCCCAGACGGGCTCGAAGCGGTCGGCGAGTGCTCCTTCCAGGTGCGCAAGCAGCCGCTCGTGCGCGTGCTGCTGCGGCCGAGGGCGCGGTGCGCCGAGCGTGTCGCGAAGAACCTGGGCGGCGGCGAGCAGCTGCGTGGCGGAGGCAGCGTCGCCGCGCGTTTGGGCGATGCGCGCCATCGCCTCCAGGCACTGGGCGAGGCCGTGCCGGTCGCCGACCTGTTGGCGAAGCGCGAAGCTCGTCGCGATGGCATCGGCAGCTCGGACCGGGTCGCCCGTGGCCAGCGCCCACCGGCTCCGCTCGCAGGCGGCAATCGCCCGGCCCCACGGCGTGCCAACGGTGTCCCACTGCGCGGCGGCCTCGTTCAGTACGGGCGCGGCATCCGCCAGCTGCGCGCCCAGGATGACCGCGCGGAGCGACGCATTGTGGTTCACCGTCCATCGCCCCAGTCCGTCGTCAAACCAATCGGCCACCCGGTCGCAATCGCCCTGGTGCCACGCGAGGAGTCCGCTCACCGTCAGCCACCAGATGCACTCCTGGACATCGCCCACTGCCTGGACGTCGTCGTCGGCCGCGTCAAGCAAGTCTTTGGCCCGGTCATAGCGGCCCCGGTACGTCTCCGCCCAGGCCGCGTTGATGCGCGCGTAGGCGATGCCGCGCTGGTCGCCGAGGGCCTGCCGCAGCGCCAGACTCTCGCGGTGGAGGCGACTCGCGCCCGCAAAGGCGCCGCGGTAGTGGGCCACCCAGCCCAGGTTGTTGAGGGCCACCGCCTCACCGCGTCGATCGCCCAGCCGCTCGCAGATCGATCGCGCCTCCTCGGCGCGAGCGGCAGCCTCGTTGAGTGCGCTGATCTCGCAGTCGATCCACGCGAGGGTGTTCAGTCCGGTCGCGAGCCCCTGCTCGTCGCCCTGTTCGCGCCAGAGGGCGAGCGCATCCTCCAAAAAGGCCGTGCGGGCTGCGGCGTCCAGCGCGCGGGCCTCAGCGAAGAGCGTCTTCAGGGTATGCCAGCGATCTGGAGTCATCCCTTCAGCGTCAGGAAGTCAGCGTACGGTTCAGCCAGGCGCGGGCCATCGCCCAGTCGCGGCTGACGGTGGCCGGTGAGATGCCGAGCGCCTCCGCCGTTTCGTCGATGGTCAGCCCGCCAAAGAAGCGGCACTCGACGACACGCGCCTGCCGCTCATCCAGATCGCCGAGCTGGTCCAGAGCCTGATTCAGCGCGACGAGATCGTCGAGTGGGGCCTCCAGCCCCAGATCGGCATCTTCCAGCGGCACCCGGTGCTGGTCACCGCCCCGCTTCTGCGCCTTTTGCCGGACAGCATAGTCGACGAGGATGTTGCGCATAGCCTGCGAGGCAATCGCGAAGAAATGCGCGCGGCTCTGCCAGTCCATCCGGTCGAGCCGGACGAGCTTTAGATACGCCTCGTGAACGAGGTCCGTCGTGTGCAGGGTGTGACCGGGCCGCTCGCCCCGCAGCCGCCCATGCGCGATGCGGCGCAGTTCGTCGTAGATGCGGGGCAGGAGCGCATCGAGCGCTTGGCGGTCGCCCTGCGCGTGGGCGCGGAGCAGTTGTGTGACGTCGCTCGAATCGGGCATGAGCGCGAACGATGCCATGACCGGGACTATTTCAATCTACAAAAGATCGCAGACTCCGTCGCGCTTCTCTTTTTTGAGGAAAAGATTAATCGCTCTCCATCGTGAGGCGGACCCGGCCATTCTTCGGCTTACCTGACTGACACGCTCGATGACCGATTGATTCACGCTCCGAATGCCATGCGATTTCGCACCCGCCTTTCCCTCCAACGGCCCACCTGGGCCGGAATTCGGTCCCTGCCCACCCCGCGCCGCGTCTTTGCCGGCTGGCGCGTCCGCGGATCGTCCGCCTCCCCCGCCCGCCGCGCTCCTCCTCCACCGTTCGAGAAAAAAAGAAACAGCTCCTTCCCTCCCCGCGGTTCATTCTTGAACAATAGATGGTGAGGGAGTCAGGGCCGATTTTCGGCTTAACGCAATAGAGAATCTTCCGGCTGATACTTCCGACCCACCCACACGCTTCTGCCATGACGACTCGAAATCATCCTCCTACTCCCTCCCTCGATGATGCCGTGCTGACGGCCTGCGCCGACCGCCTGCGGGGGCCGCTCATCCGCCCGGGCGATGCGAATTACGACACCGCCCGGCGCGTGTGGAACGGCCTGATCGACAAATATCCCGCCGCCATTGCTCGCTGCACCGGCGTGGCCGATGTGATGGCCTGCGTCGACCTGGCACGTACGCACGGCGTGCCGGTCTCCGTGCGCGGGGGCGGCCACAACGTCGCAGGGACCGCCGTCTGCGACGACGGCCTCGTGATCGACACGTCGCCCATGACCGGCATCCGGGTGGACCCCGACGCCCGCACTGCCACCGTGCAGCCGGGCGCAATGTGGGGCGCGCTTGACCGCGAGACACAGGCGTTTGGGCTGGCGACGCCCGGCGGCGAGGTGTCCCAGACGGGCGTCGCAGGCCTGACGCTCGGCGGTGGCCTCGGCTGGCTCCGGCGCAAGCATGGGTTGAGCTGCGACAACCTCCTCTCCGTCGACCTCGTCACGCCCGACGGCCAGTTCCGCCGTGCGAGCGAGACAGAGCACCCCGACCTGTTCTGGGCACTCCGTGGAGGCGGCGGCGAGGTGGGCGTGGTGACGGTGTTTACGTTCCGGCTTCACCCCGTCGGGCCGGAGGTGATGTACGCCGGCCTCCTGTATCCACTCGACGCCGCCCCCGATCTTCTGCCGCAGTGGCGCGCCTACGCCGAAACGGTGCCTGATGAAGTGACCCTGGCCGCCGGTTTCTGGACGATCCCTGCGATTCCTGAAATGCCGACCGACCTCCATGGCACACCCGTTCTGATTCTGGACGGGGTGTACGGTGGGCCGCTCGAAGCCGGGCAGCGCGCCCTCCAGCCGCTTCGCGATCTTGGCACGCCGCTTCTGGATTTGAGCGGGCCGACGCCCTACCTCGATGTGCAGCGCAGCTACGACGCCTTCTTTCCCGACGGCGACCTGTACTACTGGAAGTCGCTCTACCTGCACGCGCTCACCGACGACGCCACCGCCTTCGGCGACCGCAGTGCGCCCTTCCACCTCAGCCTCGACGCCACGTGGTCGGACCCGGCCAACTCCGATGCCATGATTGACTGGGTGCGCACGCGTTGGTCGGATCTGCAGCCGTATGCAACAGACGGTTTCTACGTCAATTTCCCCGGCTTCTGGGAGGAGGGCGACGCGCTGCAGCGGGCGGCATACGGCTCCAATTATGAGCGGCTGCACACCATCAAACGCCGCTACGATCCGGACGGGCGCTTTGCACGACCGGCATCCGCTGGCGCCCTTTCCTAACCGCACACACTCCACCGAAGCTATGAATCGCCTGCTCGCACTGGCCTACGGTGCCCTCTGCTACATCACATTCCTCGCCAGCTTCGCAGCCTTCGTTCTCTTCCTGAGCGGCGTCGGCATCCCCTGGACCGTGGATCACGGGCCGCCGATCTCTACTGCCGAAGCGCTCCTCGTCAACCTGGAATTGCTCCTGCTCTTCGGCCTGCAGCACAGCGGAATGGCGCGGCGAGCGTTCAAGCGATGGTGGACGCGCGTCGTCCCGCCGATCATCGAGCGAAGCACCTACGTGCTGGCCTCCAGCCTCATCATCGGGCTGATCATCGGGCAGTGGCGGCCGATACCCGGCGTGGTGTGGCAGATCGAGCATCCGTTCGGCGCCGGCCTGCTGTGGGCACTCTTCGGCGCCGGATGGGCGATTGCGCTGGTCGCCACCTTCCTAATCAGCCATGCCGAGCTGTTCGGCCTGCAGCAGGTCTGGGCCCGGTGGACGGGGACGACGCCGGAGGCGCCTGCCTTCCAAACGCCGCTTCTCTACCGCATCATGCGCCACCCCATGCAGGCCGGCATCGCCCTCGGCCTGTGGGCCACGCCCACGATGACGGCCGGTCACCTGCTGCTCGCCGCAGGGCTGACCGTGTACATCCTCATCGGCCTCTATTTCGAGGAGCGGGACCTGCTCAGTACATTTGGCGACCGCTACGCAGCCTACCAGCAGCGCGTGCCCATGCTCATCCCGCGGGGGCCGCGCCGTTGGTTGCAGCGCGCGCCCGACGAGCCTCATGCGACGGAGCAGGCAAATTGATTGCCCCTCATGAAGTAAAGCGAAGCGCAACCTCCGGCGAGGGTTTGCAGACGAGTGAACCGGCGCGGGGCGCGGCAGTACAGAATCGGTGCGCCTGCCCACGCCCTTGATGCCCTCGTTATCATGTCCTCTACCGAGCTCGCTGGGATCCTCACGTTCCTCCGCCGCGCCGAGCGCCTGAAACACACGCTCCGCTCGGCGCATCTGTCGACCGGGCGGCGGGAGAGCGTCGCCGAACACACGTGGCGTCTCGCGCTGATGGCGCTCGTGCTCGCCCCGTACTATCCGGACGTCGACACGGAGCGGCTCGTGACGATGTGCCTCGTGCACGACCTCGGCGAGGCGCTCCAGGGCGACATCCCCGCGCCCGAGCAGACCGGCACCCCCGACAAGGCCGCGCAGGAGCGGGCCGATCTGATGACGCTCCTCGGCGACCTCCCTGCCACCCAGCGGGACGAAATCGCGGCGCTGTGGGACGAGTACGAGGCCGCCTCGACGCCCGAAGCCAAGCTCGCCAAGGCGCTGGACAAGCTGGAGACGATCCTCCAGCACAACCAGGGCGACCAACCGGACGGGTTCGACTATGCCTTCAATCTGGACTACGGCACAGACCACACGTCGGGCAATCCGCTGATCGAGCAACTCCGCGCGATCCTTGACGCCGAGACGGCTACCCTCGCTCAAACGACGTAGTAGCAACACAGCCCATCGGCTCGCCTGCCGCAGGGACGTTGCACCCGGAGCAGACCGTCCCTTATCTTCGAGCGCACGCTGCCTTTTTCTCGCTCCGTTTCCTGCCGATGCCTACGCCCGACCGCTACGCCGACACCATCGAGGTCCGCCCCGACGAGCGCTTCGACGAGGACCGCCTTGCCGACTACCTGCACGGCCGCCTCCCCGGCACCGATCAGCCGCTGACGGTGCGGCAGTTCGGCGGCGGGGCGGCCAATCTCACGTATCTGCTCGATTACGGCTCGCACCAGTACGTGCTGCGGCGTCCTCCGAAGGGTCCGGTGCCCGATAAGGCACACGACATGGAGCGCGAATACACCGTGCTGTCGCGGCTGCACGACGCGTTTCCGCTCGCACCACAGGCGTATCTGTACTGTAGCGATGAGGACGTGATCGGCGCGGATTTCTTCGTGATGGAGCGGCGGCGCGGGATCGTCGTCCGCAAGCACCTGCCAGAGGCGTATCGGGACATCGACGACGCCCCGCAGCGGATGACCGATGCGCTCGTCGACGCTCTCGCCGATCTGCACGCGGTCGACTACGAGTCCATCGGATTGGGCGATCTCGGCACACCGGAAGGCTTCATCCAGCGGCAGATCGGGGGATGGCACAAACGCTGGCACCAAGCCAAGCCGCACGATCTGGAGGCGATGGACGCCGTCTACCACTGGCTTCAAGAGAACACGCCCGCATCGAGCGGCTCATCCCTCGTCCACAACGATTACAAGCTCGACAACATGATGCTGGACCCAAACGATCCCGGCACACCCCTCGCCGTGTTCGACTGGGACATGTGCACGCTCGGCGATCCGCTCTCCGACCTCGGGGCGCTACTGACGTACTGGGTCCAGCCCGACGACCCGGCGCCTTTCCGCCAGATGGCGATGATGCCTGTCGATGGCCGCTTCCCCCCGCGGCAGTATTTGGTTGAGCGCTACGCCGAGCGCAGCGGGCGCAGCATCTCCCACATCGCATTCTACCACACGCTCGGGTTATACCGGCTCACCGTTATCGTCGCGCAGATTTACGCCCGCTACCAGCGCGGCCAGACGCAAGATGAGCGATTTGCTGCTCTTGGCGATATGATCCCCGTGACGGCGCAGGCGGCCTACGGCGTAGCCGAGGATGCAGACCTCGCGTGACGGTGCCTCGTTGCCTGATGAGGCTTACGCCACGGAGATCGACGCATCGGGCAGATGGGCCTCGGCGGCATCGCGCGCCGCCGTCGGATCGGCGTTGAGGCCTTCCTCAGCGAGAACCGCGCCGAGCGCGTCGAGGCACCGGCGGACGTTCTCCGGACGACAGCTGTGCCCCATCAGCCCGATGCGCCAGACATCGCCGGCCAGGTCGCCCAGCCCGGCTCCGATCTCCAGGCTGTGCTCCTTCAGGAGCCGCTGGCGCACGCGCGCTTCATCGATGCCGTCGGGCACGGTTACGGCGTTGAGTTCGGGAATGCGCTCGGCCGGGGGCACGACGTACTCCAGCCCGAGCACCTCCAGCCCGGCCTTCAGCGCGTCGTGATGCTGGCGGTGGCGCGCCCACGCCTGCTCGATGCCCTCTTCGCGAAGCATCAGCAGCGATTCGTGCAGGCCGTACAGGGCGTTGATGGGCGCGGTGTGATGATACGAGCGGCCGTTTTCGCCATCCCAATAGTCCATCACCAGCCCCAGATCCAGGAACCAGCTTTGCACCGGCGTCGAGCGGTCCTGGATGCGAGCTACGGCGCGGGCGTTGAGCGTGATGGGCGAGAGCCCCGGCGTGCACGAGAGGCACTTCTGCGAGCCGGCATAGACGGCGTCGAGGCCCCATTCGTCGACGAGCACAGGGACGCCGCCGAGCGAGGTCACGGCGTCCACGATGGTGAGGCAGTCGTGCTCGTGGGCGATGGACGCGAGGGTCTCGGCATCGGAGAGGGCGCCGGTCGACGTCTCGGCGTGAACGAACGCGACGACCTCCGCCTCGGGGTGCCGTGCCAGCGTGTCGGCCAGCACCTCGGGGCGGACGGCCCGGCCCCAGGGTGCTTCGACGGAGACGACTTCGGCGCCGCAGCGCTCCGCCATCGCCCGAATGCGTCCGCCAAACACGCCGTTCTGCATCACGACAATTGTATCGCCGGGCTCCAACAGGTTGACAACGCACGTCTCCATCCCCGCCGTCCCCGGTCCCGAAACCGGCATCGTAAGCCGGTTCTCCGTCTGAAAGGCGTAGCGCAGCAGCACCTTGATTTCATCCATCAGCTCCACGAACGCGGGATCGAGATGGCCGATGGTGGGGCGCGCCATCGCATCGAGCACACGCTGCGGGACATCGGAGGGGCCGGGGCCCATGAGCGTACGCGAGGGCGGATCGAACGGCTGCGGAGTCATGGCATCACGCGGGATCGAAGTGATAAAATCGGCTCGCCCTAACATAGGATGGAGCCGCGTGACGGACAACCCGTCATCCGTTGTCCGACTTAAATCCGCCTCCTTCTCTCGATTCTTAATTCTGAATTGGTCTGCCCCGTGACACACCACCGCCGAACACCGGTTACGCATAGCCATATTAGTCTTCACTCGCAGCCGGCACCCCACGCGGTTCTCGGCATGATGCTCATAGTGACCCAACCCCAATGAAACGATTTACTCGCCGTATCGGACTGTTCGTGCTCGCCGCGATGTTGCTGGCTCCTGCCGCACTCGCGCAGGGCAATCAACAACAGCAACCGCAACGCCCGCCTGCCCCCGAGGTAGAGGTCGATGATGACGAGCTCCAGACGGTCGCCGGTGTGTATCTGGAGGTTGAATCCATCCAATCGGATTACCTCCCACAGATGCGCCAGGCCCAGCAGAACCAGAACCAGCAGAAGTTCATGCAGCTGCGCCAGGAGTTCCAGCAGAAAGTAAACACGAAGCTGGAGGCGGAAGAAAACATCACCCCCGATCGCTTCAACAAGATCATGCGCGCGGCGCAGGCCGATGAGGAACTGCGCAATCGCTTGACCTCAGCGATTGAATCTGCTCGAAGTGAAGCCGATAGTTCGGCCAGCGGCGATGCAGGTGGCGGCAACTAAATCCGTCCTGTTCTGATCGACCTATGGATCGATCGATACGGCGCAAGCCGTACACAGCCCCGTCGCCCCGCGGCGGGGTTTTTGTGTTGCACCTGCCGCCGCGATCGGCTGATCTCCACAAAACACCGATCTCCACAAAACAAGATAGGGGACAGACCCGCAGGCCTGCCCCCTATCGTTCGCGCCCCTCAAGTGCAGAGGCCGGTGCCGGCCCCTGCAACCCTACGCGAATTGAGCTTCTTCGGTGGATCCTTCCATGGCGCTGGTGCTGGACTGGCCGTGGGTGATGACGTTCTTCACCGCGTCGAAGTAGCCGGTACCCACTTCTCGCTGGTGCTTGGTCGCCGTGTAGCCCCTCGGCTCGGCCGCAAACTCGTTTTGCTGCAGTCTGGAGTAGGCAGCCATCCCTTCTTCCTTGTATCCCTTCGCGAGCGAAAACATGCTGTAGTTGAGGGCATGGAATCCGGCCAGGGTAACAAATTGGAACGTGTAGCCCATCGCGCCCAACTCCTCCTGAAAGCGGGCAATCTCCGCGTCGCTGAGGTGCTGCTTCCAGTTGAACGACGGCGAGCAGTTGTACGCCATCATCTTGCCCGGATACTCGGCGTGGATCGCCTCGGCGAAGGTGCGCGCCTCCTCCAGGTTGGGCGTGGACGTCTCGAACCAGAGCAGGTCAGCGTAGGGGGCGTAGGCGAGGCTGCGTGCGATAGCCATCTCGGTACCGCCCGTAATCCGGTAGAAGCCCTCCTCGGTGCGGGGTTCGTCCTTGATGAAGGGGCGGTCGCGCTCATCGATATCGCTGGTGATGAGCGTTGCACTATCGGCATCGGTGCGGGCGATGAGCAGCGTCGGCACATCCATCACATCGGCGGCCAGGCGTGCAGCGGTGAGCACCTGTTCGAACTGTTTCGTAGGTATCAGCACTTTGCCGCCCAGATGGCCGCACTTCTTCTCGGCTGCCAGCTGATCCTCGAAGTGCACCCCGGCCGCACCGGCTTCAATTAGCGCCTTCATCAGTTCGAAGGCATGTAGCACGCCGCCGTGCCCGGCCTCGGCATCCGCCACGATGGGCGCCATCCAGTACGTCGAGGTGTCGCCTTCGGCGTGGTGAATCTGATCGGCGCGCAGGAGCGTGTTGTTGATGCGCCGCACCACATCGGGCACGCTGTTCGAGGCGTAGAGGCTCTGATCGGGATACATCTGCCCGGTCAGATTCGCATCGGCGGCGACCTGCCATCCGCTCAAGTAAATGGCCTTTAATCCGGCCTTGACCTGCTGCATTGCCTGATTGCCGGTGAGCGCGCCGAGGGCATTGACATAGTCTTCGCGGTGCAATAGCTCCCAGAGCCGCTCGGCCCCACGGCGGGCCAGCGTGTGCTCGATGTCGAACGAGTTCTGCAGGCGCAGCACGTCGTCCGCAGTGTAGGGCCGCTCGATGCCGTCCCACCGGGCCTCGTGGGCCCACTCCTGGGTTATCGTCTTCGCCGTTCGCGTGGGTTCGCCATTTCGTGTGTTCATGATGCCTCCCTGTGCAAAGTGCAGTGTATGATTGTGATGCGCCGCGTGGGTTAGGTCCCGCACGAGTTGGTGCGCAGCAGCGCGCGGTTCTGCTCGTCGTCGCCCACGAGATTGGACTTGCAGGACAGAAACGGCCGAAACGTCTCCTCGGTGAAGATGTGTTCGGCTTCCGCCCGTGCCTGCTGAAAGCGCTCGATCTCTTTCGCGACGACGTCTTCCGGCTGATCGGCGTACAGGTCGCGAACTTCGTCGGCAATTGTCTTGACCTCTTCGTCGAAAATCTGCTGGATGAGCGCGTCCGTCACCTCGGTGCCGTCATCCAGTTCGACGCCGTGATGGAGCCACTGCCACGTCTGCGCTCGCGAGATCTCGAAGGTCGCCAGATCCTCCATCCGGTGGTCCCACGCCACGCAGCCGATGTCCTGCAGCCAGCCTTTCATGTAGCCGATGGACACCCGCACGTTGACGCGAATGCCATCGACCGTGCGCGGCCCGGTGGACCTTGGCAGCAAATCGGGCCGATCCTCGATATCAGGAATAACGTCGAGTTGATTTTTCTTGCCCTCGGCATCGAGTTTCTTCTTGAAGGGCTCCATCGCCGGACCGATGAAGTACGGGTGCGAGACCCAGCAGCCATCATGACCGATGGACGCCTCAAACTCTTTGTCGTCGACCACGCCGGCAATCTGCTGCTTGCGCATCTCCTCCGTCCGGCCGGGTGTGTGCGGGGCCATGCCTCCCATACCAAACGCGCCGTGCTTGTGGCAGACTTTGATCAGGAGTTTGACGTAGTTCTCCATCCACGACCGCTGGATGTTGATCGTATTGCGATCGGCGATGACGCGGTCGGCGTGCTCTTTGAGGACCTTAATGTCGCTGAAGATTTTGTCCCAGCGCCCGCCGTTCAACCCCGCCGCGTGCTCGCGATACTCGTACAGGATCTCCTCCATCTGGAAAGCCGCCGGCAGGGTCTCGATCAAAAACGTCGCTTTGAAGGTACCCACCGGGATTGAAAGCGCTTCCTGCAACTCCACAAAAAGCGTGTTCCACCAGCGGGCTTCCTTGTAGTGCTCGACTTTGGGGATGTAGTACTTGGGCGTTTTACCCTGATCGATCAGCGTCTGGACGGTGTGATACGCGCTCAGCGCCAGATCCAACAGCCCGCCGGAGACAGGTGCACCGTCGACGAGCAGATTGGATTCGTCGAGGTGCAAACCACGAACGCGCACCATGAGGAGCGGCATATCGTCCGGATCGAGCCGATACTCCTTCCCGGGCTCGCCGTTCGTCGCTGGCTTCGTGTAGGTCAGCGTCCCCTGAGCAGCCCCGATCAGGTTCTCGACGCCCTGCATTACGTTATTCCATGCGGGCTTCATCGAATCCTCGAAGTCGAGCATCGCCGCATCGGCGCGGTGGCCGGATTCGGTGCGGCTGAGCATGTTGATGACCATCTTCGGGTTGTTGACGGGCCCGGTGATCTCGACGCGCCGCTCCAGCAGATCCTCCGGCAACGGCGCCACCTGCCAGTCGCCGTGCGCTTCGGGATGCTCCTCCTTCGGCAGATACCCCGGCACGTCTCCGGCGTCCCACCGCGCCTGCCGCACATCCCGATCGGACAGGAGCGCCTGACGCGTGGGCTCCATCCTACGGTGGAGCGCTGCAACGAGGGCAACCACCTCGGGCGTGAGGATACGCTTCGCCTGGGGCGTCCACGCCGCCTTGTTGATCTGCACCCCCTCAGCCAGCGACTCCCATGTAGCCCGGCCGCGCACCGAAACCGTTGGCACCTGCTTTTCAACCGCCATATTGCCCTCCTCGTCAAC
>CAYUVF010000058.1:0-26905 GCA_964448045.1 uncultured Rhodothermales bacterium | reverse complement strand
TACATGATCTTTACCGTCAACGCCGCCCGCACCGAAACGGGCCGTGCCGTCCAGCGCGAGTTCAACGAAGGCGTGCCGGAGCAGCAGAGTCTTCTGCTGGATGGGCTGTTCCTCTTCGGCGGCCTGGCCGTGCTCGTGCTCGGTGCGCGGCTGCTGGTGGGTGGGGCCATTACCATCGCCGAGGCGTGGGGAATTAGTGAAGCCGTTATTGGACTTACGCTGGTCGCCATCGGCACGAGCCTGCCGGAGCTGGCCACCTCGGCCGTGGCGGCGTACCGTCACGAAGGCGACATTGCCGTGGGTAATGCCGTAGGATCCAGCATCTTCAACATTTTGGGCATTCTTGGCGTGACCGTGCTCGTGGAGCCGCTCTCGGCTGGGGGCATCAGTGTGGTGGATGGCGGGGTAATGGTCGGGATGGCTCTCGTGCTGCTGCCCTTCATGCGGACCGGCTTCACCCTCAGCCGATGGGAAGGCGGGGCGCTGCTGCTGGCATACGGCGGATATCTCTTTTATTTGATGGGCTGATATTTGATGGGCTGACTCCATCCTGTTGACCGGCCTCGTCGCCTGTGAGCTGAGAAGCTCAGAACGGTCGTGCCCGGGAGTACCGTCCGCGCGTAGCGATGAGCCCATCGATGCGTTATCTATCTTCGGATGATCGGTCTGTAATCATACGGATGAATAGAATAGGTTGGGTGACGACCCATCGGGTTAATCCTTCAGCTTTAACCTGCTGTTTGGATGATGATTAGACTGGATAATGAGCGTATTTATTAATCGTAAAATACTATAAATAAATGGTTTATGTAAAGTATTTCGTCACTGAACATTCAGTGGTGCGAGTGGGATGGAGGAGACCGAACTGTTTAATCTTTTTAAAAAGGGTTGTAGGTTAGGATTCACATTTGGCCGAATTCCATGTCGACGTCTGCGCGGTGAATCACTCGCAGATAAGGGGCAAGAAGTAAACGGCATAGGCCAATGATGACTTACCTTCTCCTGATCACCACTCATCACAGATTGGTACCATTATGACGACGGACACTACTGTCCGCGGCTTCGCATGGAAGTCGTTTTGGGCTGCGATAGCACTTCTCTTTGTATTCTCTTCGAGCGCGTGGGGGCAAATCCGGCAGGTGACGTCGGATATGCGCGTGTCGACACCGATCAAGTTCGACGTGTCGCCCCCGATGCGTACGTTGGACGCGAGCGACATCGCTCCGATCCAGCGGGATCGCTACGAGGTGCCGAACAAGACACTTCCGCAGCGCTTCAGCAAGAGCCGCACGATGGGTCGCGACCCGGCCGTGCAGCGTCAGCAGGGTGCGATGCCGGCGTCGCAGAGTCTGCAGCGGGACTTCGACGGTCTGGGCAACGCGGATAATGCCGATGTGCTCGGTACCCGCATTGCTCCCCCCGATCCGAATATGGATGTTGGGGAAGACTATGTCATGCAGATGATTAACCTCGTCTGGACCGTTTACAATAAGGACGGTACTCTGGCGATGGACCCGCTGCCCAACAATGCGCTCTGGGATGGCTTTGGGGGGTTATGCGAGAACAGCAACGATGGCGATCCCATCACGATGTACGATGAGGAAGCCCAGCGCTGGGTTACCAGCCAGTTCGCGATCGATGGGGTCAACTCACTGGAGTGTGTTGCCGTGTCCGTGACCTCCGATCCGACGGGCGAGTGGTACCGCTACGCCTTTCCTATGGAAGGTTTCAACGACTACCCGAAGCTGGGCATCGGTGCCGATGCGTACTATTACACCCATAATGACTTCGGGAGTGGGGGCGGTTTTGCCGGTGCTGTGGCCGGTGCTTTCGAGCGGGATGCTATGCTGAATGGCGAACCCGATGCTCAGCTTGTCCTCTTCGGTCCTAACTCCAACCAGGCCAGTCTCTTGCCTGCCGACATCGATGGGTCGCTCCCGCCCGCGGGCTCCCCGCACGTCTTCGGGGAACTCATCCAGGACCAGATGCGCCTCTACGAGATGGAGGTCGACTGGACGAACGTAGAAAACTCTACTTACGGCGAGCTCACTACGCTGGATGTCACTCCATTCAGCTTGATGTGCCCGAATGCCTTTCGCCAGGCGTGCGTCCCGCAGCCGGGGGGCTCCGACCTGGCTACGCTGGGCGACCGCCTGATGCATCGTTTTCAGTATCGGGACATGGGGGCGTACAGCGCCATTGTCGCCAGCCACACGGTCGATGCGACCGGTGATGACCTGGCCGGTGTCCGGTGGTACGAGTTCCGCGACGATGGTAGCGGCTGGACCGTCCATCAGCAGGGCACGTATGCGCCCGACGACGGCCTCCATCGCTGGATGCCCTCGATTGCTATGGGGCCAAATGGAACGATTGCTTTAGGCTATTCGGTCTCGAGCGAAACGCTTAATCCGTCCATCCGCTTCACCGCTCGCCCGCCGGGAGCCCCGCTGGGCGAGATGACCTTCGAGGAAGAGAATATCATTGAGGGCACTGGTACCCAGACCCAAACCGTTCGCTGGGGCGATTACTCGGCAATGGTCGTAGATCCCTCAGATGGGAGTTTCTGGTATCAGAACGAGTATGCCGTCGACGAGACCGGATTCGGAGCGTGGGATACCCATATCGGAAACTTTGCCTTCGATCCCGACGATGAAACCGCGCCGGGAGCCATCGCCGACCTCGCTGGAGCGGCCCAAGCCAACACGGTAGACCTCACCTGGACGGCTCCGGCCGATGACGCCGGCGACCCGAGCAGCGGTCCAGTAATTAGCTACGACGTTCGCTATTCCACGACCGGCCCGATCGAAAACGATACGGACTTCGAGAATGCCACCTCGGTCCCCGGCGCCCCGTCGCCCTCCGATCCCGGTGAGGCGGAGGCCTTCACCGCTACGGACCTGGACTTTTCCACTCAGTACTGGTTTGCGATTCGGGCGGTGGACGACAATGGCAACACGTCGCTGTCCAACTCGCCCAGCGCAACCACTGACGAAGCGCCGGTTCTGGCCTTTACCCCAGAGGAGTTGAGCACCACCATCGAGCCCAATCAGACAGCTGATGAGACGCTCACCGTCACGAACGATGGGCCGGCCGGCAGCACGCTGGAGTTCCGGTTCCCGGGCTTTGCCGCGCAAAACTTGTTGCAGCAGCCGGGCATCGAAACGAATGATGTTTCGCGTATCGACGTGGATACCGAGCACGCCAAAGGCGAAGACGATCTGGGCGGCATCGGGCATCCCATCATTCTGGGCGCTGGCGGCCCCGACGAGTTCGGCTACGAATGGATCGACAGCAACGAGCCGGGCGGGCCTACCTTCGACTGGATTGACATCTCGGGCGACGGAACCGAAGTGACGCTCGGCGATGACGACGGCCAGACGATCGCGCTGCCGTTTGAGTTCGAGTTCTACGGCGAAACCAAGACCGAGATTTCGATCTCGTCAAATGGCTATCTCACCTTTGGCGGTGATGATACCGACCTGAGCAACGACCAGGTGCCCGACCCGAACGATCCCAACGACCTGATTGCGCTCTACTGGGACGATCTCGATCCCGGAAATAGCGGGGGCGGCGGTGGTGCCGTTTATTACTACCATGATGCAACCAATAACCGCTTCATCATTCAGTACGACGCCGTACCGCACTTCCCCGATGGCAACGGCGAAGCCAGCACCTTCCAGGCGATCCTGAATGCTGATGGGTCGATCAAGCTGCAGTACCTGGATATGACCGATGATGCGTCGCTGCCGAATAGCCACACGATTGGCATCGAGAACGCCGACGGCTCGGATGGGCTGCAGGTCGTCTTCGACGCGGCCTACGTGGAGAACGAATTGGCCATCGAGATTGCCGCCACCCCCGACTTCCTTGCCGATGTCGATCCGGCCTCTGGCTTTCTCGATAGCGGCCAGAGCCAAGACGTGAGCGTCACGTTCGATTCCGACGGCATCGAGCCGGGCACGTACGAGAAGGATCTGGCGCTGACCAGCAACGATCCGAATGCGTTGAGCAACACCATCCCGGCTACGCTGAACGTCGCATCCGGACCGCCAGCCATTGTACTGGATCCCGATAATCTGGACTTTGGTGAGGTGCTGGAGGGCGGCTCGGTCACGCAGTCGTTCACCATCATCAACGAGGGCGGCGGTCCGCTGGAGGTGTCGAGCATCTCGTCGGACAACGCCGATTACACCGTGAGCGACAGCGGGCCCTTTACGGTTCCGTTTAACGGCAGCCGGACCATTGATGTCACCTTCACGCCGGATGGCGTGGGGCCCAGCAATGGGACGATTACCGTGGCCAGCGATGATCCGGATACGCCTGAAGCGACGGTCGAAGTGACCGGCGAAGGGGTACCGGCGCCGGTGATTGCCGTGGATCCCACCGAACTTACAGAAGAGCTGGTCATCGGCGGCACGGCGGAGCAGACGCTTACCGTCAGCAACTCGGGCGGGAGCGACCTCAACTTTGACGCGGCGTTCGAACCGAGCAACGCGCCAGATGGATCGTCGCTGGATCGCTCTGAAGTGGTAGCGCCGTCCCAACCGACGGGTAATGGCGATGCCTCCGCCTTTGGATCCGCCACGCCTTCCGGCCAATCGCAGTCGACTTCCTTCGCGCCAGAAGATGCGATTTATCAGCTGGACGATGGAACGAGTGAAAACTCCATCGGGCTCACCAATGGCGGCGACGTCATGTGGCTTAACGCCTTCGAAGTCGTCGAAGGAGCCGGTGCCGTCACCGAGATTTCGTCGGCCTTCGGATGGAGTGAAGGGAGCGGGCTTCCGGAAGGGACGCCAGTGACCTATCTCGTCTACGAAGATCCCAACGACGATGGGGATCCGACCGATGCCGAACTGCTGACGACGGTGGAAACGACCGTCCAGAATCCGCATACGGATACCTTCATCCCCGAGTCGATCGCGCCCACGAGCGTCGAAGGCACCTTCTTCATCGCGGCACTCTATCAGAACCAGCAAGCCGGCCAGTTCCCTGCACCGATCGATGAGAGCAGCGGGTCGCAGCAGGCTTCCTGGGTAATCGGGAATACGAGCCCGGGCGGCTTCGACGTTGAGAATCTGGGCAATAACGATGTGGCTCCGGCGCTGCTGGACGACATCGGATTCCCCGGCAACTGGCTCCTCCGCGCAGATGGCGGAGCTACCTTCGTGACCGTGAACCCGGCTTCGGGTACCGTTGCGCCAGGTGAAAGCCAGGACCTTACAGTGACCTTCGATGCCACGGGTCTCGACGTCGATACCTATGTCGGCGACGTCGCGCTCACCAGCAACGACCCAGCGAATTCACCGCTACTCGTTCCGACGACCCTCGAGGTGACGAGTGCTCCCTATCCGTTCGCACTCTCGCCCGAGTCGCACGACGTGACGATCGACGTCAATGAAGACGAGGACGAGGTCGAAACCCGGTCGGTCACGATCGAAAACACGACCGATAGTGAGCAGTCCTTCTCGATCGAGTCGCGGGGCGCGTCCGGTGAAGCACCGCAAATGGGCGGCACCCTCGACAAGGAAGCTCTGACTCGGATTGATCAGGCACTGCAGCAGCACGCCCGCCAGCAGCAGCAAGCGCCGCGCAAGCGCGCCAACATGCTGAAGGCAGACTACAAGAGCGCTGAGCTCAAGTCGCCTGATAAGATGCTCGACCTGATGGGGCCGTTTGCGCCCGTCGGGGTGAGCGGATACGGCCCGAGCGTCAGCTTCAATGGCGCGTTCGAGGGGCAGTTTGTCTCCTTCGATCTGGGCGAGCCGAGTTCGCTCCAGGGCTTTGGCCCGCTTCCTGAAGATGCGCTCTTCGCTGGAGACTTTCTCTTGGGTGATGAGGACACCTTCTACGCGATCGACAACGCGAGCCGGGCCTTCCTCGCCGTGGATGCAGAAACCGGCGATGCAACCCAGGTGGGTACTACAACACCCAGTTCGAGTGAAGAGACGTGGACTGAAATGGCCACCGATCCGACGGACGGCACCGTCTACGCCAGTACGGGTACGAATCTGTACACGATCAATCCCGAGACCGGCGAGGCCACTCTCATTGGGCCGTTCAACGCGCCCGAAGGGGAGACGATGATTGCTATTGCGGTGGACACCGACGGCAACATCTACGGCCACGGGATTGACCTCTCGACAGCGCCGGACAAGCTCTTCAGCATCGACCCACAGACCGGTCAGGCCAGCCTGATCGGCTCGACCGGCGTGGATGCGTTCTTCGCGCAAGGCATGGACTATGACCCCGACACCGGCCAGCTCTACATGGCCTGGTATCAGGGCGGGGGAGTCGGTGGCTTGCGCAGCGTGGATCCGGAGACCGGAGATAGTGAGCTGGTGGGGCCCTTCCAGGGCGATGAGCTCGGCTTCATGGCGATTCCTTCGGCCGGATTCCTGTTTATCGAGAACGATCTTCTGGCCGGAACGCTGGCGCCAGGAGGTAGCGTTACTATCGATGTCGAAGTGGACGCGTCTGGACTGATTGCGGGTACTTACAATGCCGAGTTGGCGGTCATCGCCGATGTGCCGGGGAATCCGGAAGACGCGGTGCCGTTCACGCTCGAAGTCGTTGCGGATCCGATGGCGTCGGTTAATCCCGACAACCTCGAGTATCCGGATACCTTCGTGAATGACACCGCCCGCCAGGAAGCCGTCCTCACGAACACCGGCCGGGACGTCCTCGACGTATCGAGCCTCTCCGTGCCGGAAGGGTTTGCCGTCGATGCCGAGGCCCCTTTCAGCCTCGAACCGGGCGCCTCCCGTACGCTGACGGTAAGCTTCGCTCCGACGGCCGTGCAGGACTACACGGGCACACTCTCCATCGAGAGCAACGCCCCGAACTCGCCCTCGACGGTTGAGCTTTCTGGCACCGGCATCGAAGCGCCGGTGGCGTCGTTCGACCCCGAAGCATTCGAGGTGCAGGCCTATCCGGGTCAGCAGTACGAACGCACGCTTTCGCTCAGTAACACGGGCGGCAATCCCTTGGAGTTTTCGATCTCCGAAGAGGTCGTCGACTTCCCGCTGCCTGAGCCGAACGCCATCTTCGAAATCACCCTCCTTGAGGAGGACTTCGAGGAAGGTGCACTGCCCGAAGGATGGGATCGGACCCAGAACGCTGGTGCGGATGGATGGGAGATCGGAGATGATCTTGGAAGTTTCTTCTTCGATATTCCGGCCAATACCATCTACACGGCCAGCAACGATGATGAGTGCAACTGCGATAGCGCCGAGGACTACATCATCACGCGCTCGCTTGACTTCTCGGATGTCTCGTCTGCAACGCTGGAGTTCGACTCGTTTTACAACGGCGCCTTCAGCCAGTTGGCCTTTGTTGAGGTCAGCACCGATGGCGGGCAGACCTTCGAGGTCGTACAGCAACTCGACCCGGCCGATGAATGGGTCCGCCGCTCAGTTGACCTGAGCGCCTATGCTGGCGAGAGCGACGTTCGGATCGGCTTCCATGCCGATGATGCCGGCGTCTGGGCCAGTGGATGGGCCGTCGATGATGTCGTCGTCAAGCAGCCCATCGAATTCCTCGCGGTTGAACCGACGGAAGGAACGGTCGAGCCTGGTGGGGCGCAGGACATCACCTACTCGCTCAATGCGACAGGTTTGCCGGCCGGTACGTATCAGGTGGACTACACGTTCACGACAAACGACCCGGTCACCCCGACGAAGACGATTCCGTTCACGATTGACGTGATCGAGTCGTTGAATGTTACGCCTGAGCCCATCGTGGGAGACGACGATGTGATCCATCCGAACGAAGAGTTCAGTGTGCCCATCGACGTCCAGAGCCTCAACGATCTGGCCGTCGAATCCTACGAGTTCACGCTGAACTTCGATGGGGACTTGCTCGAAGCGACCGGCGTGACCACGGAAGGCACGTTGAGCGATGGCCTGACCCTCGCCACAAATATCAGCGATGGTGCGGTGCAAGTGGCTGCTGCGGATGATTCCGGAAACAGCCCGGACCTCTTCACCATCGAGGGGGGGGGCGACCTCATTATCCTGAACATGAAGGCCAAAGAAGCCATCGGGTCGACTGATCTGGTGTTCGCCAACATGCAGTTCAATGAGGGCGAGCCGCCGGCATCGACGACGGATGCCACCGTTGAGGTCGTGCCCCTGTGGGGCGACATCACGCTGAATCTTGAGGTGTCGGCCTTCGATGCATCACGAGCGCTGCAGCACTCGGTGGGCATCATCGACCTCACCCAGAATGAGGCGGCCTTCGAGGCTGGCGATGTGACTGGCAATGACGAGTTGTCTGCCTTCGATGCGTCGAAGATCCTGCAGTTCTCGACGGGGCTGATTGACTGCTTCCCCGGCGTGGAGGACTGCGAAGCGGATCAGGCGGCGACGGCGGCCAAGCAGGCCAGCGGCTCCAACATGGCACAGCCTGCTTCCGGCGTGCTGGCCTGGGGCGCTCCGTCCGATGCGCCGACCTCGGCCAAGAGCGACAAGCCGGTAACCCGGCTACCGCTCATGCTGGAAGATGCCTCGGGCGCCGTCCGCTCCATCCAGTTGACCTCGTCCATCGATCCGTCGATGGTCAGCGTCGAAAGCGTGACGGCCGAGCTGCCGGATGACTGGCAGATGGCCCACCACGTTGCCGACGATGGTACCTTCAAGATCGCCATGGCGGGGAATACGCCGCTTGAAGGCGCGAAGAAAGTGGCCACCGTCCAGCTACGCTGGGAGAACGAGGATGCCGATGTCACGGTCGCAGGCCAGGCGACGATCAACGAAGCCAGCCCGCAGACCATGACCGCCGCGGCTGTAACGACGATTCCAGATAAGTTTGCCCTCCATGGCAACTATCCGAATCCGTTCGGCCAGGCCACGGAAGTCGCGCTCGATCTGCCCAAGACGGCGAAGGTCCATGTCGAGGTGTATGACGTCCTGGGTCGTCAGGTCATGCGCACGCCGGTTACCACCATGCAAGCCGGTAAAGACCGGACGGTGCAGCTCGATGCCAGTAGACTGTCTTCGGGCATGTATCTTTATCGTGTCGTCGCCGAGATGGAAGGCGAGACACAGGTCGATACCGGTCGCATGACGCTGGTTAAATAGTCATGCTCGTTGGGTCTCCGCAACAGCATGGAGGGTTTGGGGCCGCAGGCTCCAGACCCTCCGTGTGTTGTTGGGAAATGGGGCAGAGAGACCAAGCGTTTGACTGAACGCCCGTGATAGGCGGGTTTGATAGCCTATCATCCCTGATTACCACTCAATTATTTGCTCAAATGCTATGAAGTTGCTTCGCTATGGCGTCGTTCTCTTGCTCTGCTCGGTTCTGGGAATCGGGCCCGTCCACGCGCAGGATATACCGGTGTCCCTACCGGATCTGACCGGATTGTCCTCAGGAAGCTCGCTGACGATCCCCGTGAAACTGGACGAAGCTGTGTCTTCCAGTGACCAGATCACGGCATTCGAGATTGCCATCCAGTACGACGGATCAGTAATTGATATTACAGATGTCACAAGCGGCGATCTGACGGATGGTTGGACGATCCAGCCTAATGGGGGAGGCACCAATGAGTTCGTGGTTGAAGGTATTGCTACGGCGCCACTTGAAGGGGGACCAGGAAATCTGGTTGTTCTGCAAGCCGATGTCTTAAGCAGTGGGTCAACCGCTCTCGAATTTGCCAACTTCCGATTTAACGAAGGGGAGCCGAGTTCCTCAGCCACCGATGGCAACGTTTCCGTAGATAATCTGCTGGTCATTACCGAAGTGCATGCCGATCCGGCCACTGCATCGGCATGTGGCGATTTCGGGAAGCCGGATGATTGTGGCGATGCCAATGGAGACGGCACCACCAGTTCCGATGACGACGAGTTTGTAGAAATCGTCAACAGCGCTGGCGATGTTGTCGACGTGAGCGACTTCACTGTGTCGGTGAATGGCGTAGTGGAGTTCCCCTTTCCGCCCGGAACCACGCTCAGTCCAGGCGAGGCAGCGACTATCTTCGGAGGTGGGACGCCCACGGGAATTCCTGGGCAGGTGTTCACAACTACGAGTCTAAACTTGGACAACGATGATGGGACCGTCGTCTTGGCCGATGCGGATGGAAATCGGGTGGATGCCATGACTTACGGGGGGGAGGGAACCAGCAACGACGCGGAAGACAATCAATCCCTCACACGCGATCCCCAGTTCATCGACCCGTTCAAGAAGCACACGCTTGCTGCTTCTGGTGTGCTCTACTCGCCCGGACAGTCTCCCGATGGCAGTGCACTCCCCGTCGAGTTAACGCGTTTTGATGCCGTCGTAAAAGGTGGCGATGTGACGCTTCGCTGGGCCACCGCGTCCGAGACGAACAACAGCGGTTTCGAGGTGCAGCGGAACGTCGAAGGAGCATTCCAGCGATTAGGATTCGTCGAAGGCGCGGGTACCACCTCGCGCCCCCAGGCTTACGACTATCAAGTCAACGGCTTGTCCGCAGGCAAGCACGTATTTCGGCTGAAGCAGGTCGACTTCGACGGGTCGACGTCGTATAGCCAGGCGGTAGAAGTGCTTGTCTCAATCGACGGACGATTTGAAATGGATGCCGCTTATCCCAATCCGTTTCACGAATCGGCTACGGTGGGGCTTCGGGTAAAGAAGACGCAGGACGTTTCCGTTGCGCTCTACAACGTACTCGGCCAGCGGGTGCGGGACCTCTATCGCGGAACGATGCATCCGGGTGATAAGCGCTCGTTCACCATTGACGGGGGCGGGCTGCCGAGCGGGGTCTATATTTATCGGATCCAGGGGGAAACCTTTTCCGAAGCGCGCCAGATTACCCATATCGAGTGAGAGGATCCTGAGGTAGAGCTTGATGGCCGAAGCGCCTCTTCCGCTTGACGGGAGGGGCGCTTTTTGGATTGAGGAGGAGGTCAGGCAGAGGACGAGAGCTCAGCCGGCGTCGGGGTATGGGCGTAGACGTCGAACACGGTCCGATCGTCGGGGAGGACAGCGGCGACCACGACCTCGTCGTGAGGATCGTAGTTCTGAACGAGCCGGTGGAGCATCGCCATGGAGCTCTGGGCGATATCGTCAGCATCGCCGGAAAAGGTGAGGTAGCGCAGCGGCTCGCGCTCGTCAGTGCCGGGGGAGCGGAGCGAAAAGACGACGGCGCCGCGGCCACGCGACTGATACTGCCGCCACGCATGGCGGGCCGCGGTCTCCCACTGCTCATCGACCAGTCGATTCAAAAATGCGCCGGGATTTCCGATGTCAGGCATTTGAAGTGGTGGATAGATGAGAATCTTAGAGACTGTCTGCGAAGTGAACGTGGAGGCGAGACACAGCCGTTTTGGCGTCTGGAGCCGGCGAAGTCGCAGCCCACGGAAATCTTCATAGACGGTCTCTTGGGTGCCAGGTCATGAAGGAGGAAGCTGGCAGAGGGTTGAACTGAGGCGCACAGCGGTCGTTCATACGCCTGAAGATTCCTGATACTACGGATGTAACGCTCCACCGGGGGAGCGGACAGAGTCACGACTGCGAATCAAGCCAGCCCCCGCGCATGAACATGTTGCCACGACACTCCCGTTTCGCCTGCGCTTCGGTTCTGTCGCTACTAATCGTTTGCAGCCTGCCGGTGGCTGCATCAGCGAAAGCCGCTCAGCCGCTGCAGTCCGCAGACACGACGGCAAGTCAACAACCGGCTGCGGTCGAGCCCTACGAGAGTGATCGTAGCGTGGCGTATCACATGTTGGCGACACCAGCGTATGTTCTCCATGGAGCCACGCGCCCCATCGGGTGGACGGTGAAGTATTTGGAGCGCAACTTTCCCCAGCTGTTCCGGCCGGAGCCGCAGCAGCGTGGTGTGTTGCCGCTCATCGAGTTGGGCGGGCCCGTGGGGGTGGCCGGTGGGCTGGCGCTGTATGATAATAAGCTGTTTGGGACCGATCAAAAAGCGCGAATCGAAGCGCTGTACGGGGCCCGCGATTTCTTCGAGATTGAGTTTCGGTACGAACGTCCGCGCTTGTTCGGGCCAGCTACGCGCTTCTTCTTCGAAACGAACTACTTTTCCGAACCGGAAGATCGGTTTTACTTCGGAGGCATCGGCGGGGACCGGACCGACGATCGTGCGCTTTTTTCTCGGCGTCAGATCGACGTGATGACGCGAGTCCAGTATGAGCCCGGATCCCCGTTTAACGGAGCGCTGGATGTGCTGTACGAGCACGTGGATGCGAGCCCGAAAACGGGACCCGAGGGAGGACTGTTGGACGGGCGCCCTGGGCTGGAACCCACAGATCTGTTGACCCCCCGTGTGGAACTCGCGTTCGATTTCACCCGGGGCCAGCAGCGAGCCTATGCCGGCACCAAGGTACTGCTCCGTCTGGACTACACGCACGATCTGAATGGAGACCACTTCCGCTACGGGCGCTATATGGCGGCGGTCCAGCAGTTTGTACCCGTACTGGTCTTCCCGAAAACGCGTCGTCTGGCCCTGCGGGGGCGCCTCGAACAGGTGGAGCCGCTCCTCGGAGGGGAGTCGGTGCCGTTTTTCCAGCTACCGCGTCTTGGGGGCCAGCAGACGCTGCGCGGGTTCCTCAGCGACCGCTTTCGGGATACAGGGTCGCTGCTCTTTTCGGCGGAATATCGCTACCCCGTTTGGGGCCGGATGGACGCCGTTTTCTTCGTCGATACCGGGCAGGTCTTCGGTGCGCTCGATGAGGTGGACGCGCGCGACTTCCGGACGACGTTTGGCGGCGGGTTCCATCTGTTGAGCGGGAGCGGCCTCTCGGCGCGGTTTGAGGTGGCGCGTAGCGTCGAGGGCGTCGAGGTGATTCTCACAGTCAAACCAGCGTTCGGCCGCGCCCCCCGTTGAGTTGTCCGATCCCCCGCACGCTATCGTTCTCTGATCCACCGCTATTTACTCCATTCATGACCTCCTTCGATCCCCACTGGTCGGTTTTGGTTCGCCGGATGAACCGGTTTATACTCATGGTTGCGGCGGCTCTTCTGATCGCCGGATGTGCCGGGAGCAAGCCGTACACGCTGGAGCCGGTGAAGACGTTCGATCCCGACAATCAGCCCGTCGAGCAGCCTCGGGCGATTGCGCAGAATATGTACTGGGATCGGGTGGACCTCAGCGTCTTTCATCAGCTGGAAAAGCCGCTCAATCTGAACTGGACGGGCCGGCAGGTGGGGCGGCTCGTAGGGGCGGCCGGGAAGAAGCAGGCCGACAACGTGAACGCCTGCGATGAGCCGCCCGCCTCCAGTTGGTACGCACATCGCCATTTCTACGACCCGATGACGCCCGAGGCGCTGGCGCGCGGCCCCAATCCAGAGGACGGCGCCGGGCCCGATACCAGCGGCACGTGGACCGTCTGGCAGGGCAAGAGCGTCGGTGCGGCTTCGGGCTTTTTCATCGAGGATCCGGGCGGCGATCGGTTTCTTATCAAGCTCGATAAGCCCGCTTATCCGGAGCTGGCATCGACCGCGGAGGTAATCGCGACCAAAATCTACTACGGCGCCGGGTATCACGTCCCACAGAACACGATCACTTACTTCGATCCGGATCAGCTGGTCGTCGGCGAGGACGCGACGATTGAGGAGAACGGCACCAGCCGGCCGATGACGCAAGCCGACCTCCGGCGCGTACTGGAGGACACACCGCGCACCGAGTCGGGGAAGATTCGGGGCATGGCGAGTCGTTTTGTGCGTGGAACCGTGCTGGGGCCGTGGAACTACCGCGGCCGGCGCGACGACGATCCCAACGATCGCGTGCGGCACGAGCACCGGCGCGAACTGCGGGGGTTGCGCGTCATCAGCTCGTGGCTCAACGACACCGATCGCCGGGCCGCCAATACGCTGGCTGTCTACACCGACGACCAGTACGTGAAGCACTACCTGCAGGATATGGGCTCCACGCTGGGGGCCAACACCGGGAGCCCCCACCAGCGTATCCACGGGCAGGCGTACATGATCGACCAGCGAAAAATTCCACAGGCCTGGCTGAGCTTCGGGAGTTACCGCTTTCCCTGGTGGCACTACGAGTACACGGTCCCGTACCTCTCGGTGGGTTACTGGCGCGCCGATATATTTAATCCGGGCGACTGGGTGCCGACCTATCCGAACCCGGCTTTCGAGAAGATGACCCTGCGCGATGCCTTCTGGGGCGCCAAAATGGTCATGAGCTTCCGGGATGAGGACCTGGAAGCCATCGTCGAATCGGCACAGATGTCGAACCCCGAGGCCGAGGCCTATCTGCTGGAGGTGCTCAAGAAGCGGCGTGACAAGGTGGGCCGGTACTGGTTTGCGCGGATTAACCCGCTCGATCGCTTCCGCATCATGCAGTATCAGACGCCCGAGATCGCCTCTGCGGGCACCGCCGATCAGCCCGAGATCCGTCAGTCGCTGGTGTTCGACGATCTCGCCGTCACGGGCGAGCTCGAATCGGCCGAGGCGTCGAACTACGTCTACTCGATTACTCACGAGGGCCGCACGTGGACTCGGCAGACGACCGGGAAGCCCTCCATCGCACTGAGGGCGCCCGCGGGCGCGCCCATCGCGCCGTATCTCGATCAGAATGGATTCGAGGATGATGACGAGCGGGTGGTGCGCGTCCAGATTCGCACGCAGCGCGGGGACGATGCGCCCGGCAAATACATCCGCGTCTACGTGCACTATCCCGCCGATGGCGCCCCGCCCCGGCTCGCAGGCATCGAGCGGGACGAATAGCCGCCCGTGAAACGCTGCCCGCCGCAAATGGACGCAACAGCGACGAACACAGACCAACGGAGCATCCATGACGCACATGCGACGCGCGATATGGGGCGGACTGGCGGCACTGGTGCTGCTGGCCGGATGTGCCCGTCAGGGCCACGTGGCCGAGCGCTATGATCCCTCGTTTTACGAGGTGGATGCGCAGTTTGCTACCCCAGATTCGCTGGGCAAACAGCCGTCCTTTCTGGTCTATGGCGACACGCAGGCGGGTTGGCGCGTGCGGCACACATTCTTGGACGGCGCAAACTGGCGTTCGTGGAAGATGGCGCTCTTGCCTTTTTATCCCCTGTACCTTCTGGGAGAAGGCATCATCGGCGGGGTCAACTGGTATCGGCAGAAACCCGATTACGGGGCCGACCGCCGGGCCGTGGTGCGTGACGCCGTGTACGAAACGCTCGACCGCGAGCCGCTCGACTTCGTCCTGAACGTGGGCGACATCGCCACTGCCGATGGACGACGTCCCGATCACTGGGATACCTTCCTCCACGAAAACCGGACCGATCCGCCGGTGCTGGATGCCGAGGTGCCGTACCTGCCGACCCCCGGCAACCACGACCGCACGACCGACTCGACCTACGGCCTGCCGAACTACCGCGCCCTTTTCGATCGCGATCCGTTTTACGTGGTCGACTTCCCCGACGGCGCCCTCATCGTGCTCGATAGCAACCTGATCATCGAGTGGAAGCAGGAGATCGCCAACCGCCGTCAGGATGCGCTCTTCCGGGAGTGGTTCGTCTCGGGGGAGGGGCAGTCGCCGGCGTGGCTGGAGCAGGTGCTCGCAGCTCGCGCCGATCGTGCGCACCTCATCATCGCCATGCATCACAGCCCCATCAACTTCGGCCCGCACGCCGATCAGTGGGACCGGCCCGAGAAGTACGGCAGCCGCCGCAGCCGGCAGTGGGCCCTCCTGAATGTCTTCCAGCAATACGGCGTGGATGTAGTGTTCTCCGGTCACGAGCACATCTATCAGCACAGCGTGCTGCACTACGAGCGCGACGAGCAGCCGCGCACCATGCACTTCGTCACTACCAGTGGCGGAGGAGCACCGCTGCGGTCACTCAGCACCAAGCAGACCATCGAACGCCTTCGCGGCATCTATCGGGAGGCCGGGTTCGATGCCGAGCTCGTCCGGCAGGCGCGCCAGCATCACTACACGCTCGTCGACGTCCACTCCACTCGAATGCAAATTCGCACGATCACCGTCCCACTGGATCCGGCGTTGCCGCAGCAACCTCTCGAAACCATCACCCTCCCCACCGAGCCCGAGCGGACCGCTGCGGCCCCGTAACAGGTCCGTAATCAGACACGCCCCTGCGATTGGGACCGGCTTGGACCGCCATCCATCATCATCCCCGCGCATCCATGTTCGAACGACTACGCAAGCAGTTTTTTGATCTCAAACGGGAGGAGTGGCCCACGGCGCTGTCGCTGTCACTGTTCTTCTTTCTGGTGATCGCGGCCTTTTGGGTGCTCAAGCCCATCAAGCGGGGCGTGCTCATCAGCCAGTACGCGCAGGAGTCGCTCAACCTGCTGGGGTGGACGCTGAGCGGATCGGAGGCGGAGCAGCTCGGCAAGGTGCTGAATATGGTCGTCGCGTACGCCGTCGTCATCGCGTTCACGCTCGTCGTGCGGCGCTTCTCGCGGACGTACGTCGTGACGATCTTCGCCGGCGTGTTGAGCCTCTTTTTGATCGGCTTTGCTGCGGTAATTGACGACCCCGGTGTGGGTGTGGCATGGTCATTTTACGTGTTTGGTGACATGTTCAACACCATCATGGTGGCGACCTTCTGGGCGTTCACCAACGACATCACCACCTCCGAGCAGTCGAAGCGCCTCTACGGCATCGTAGGCCTCGGCGGCGTCGTGGGCGGATTCGTGGGGGCGACCGTCGTGCGCTCCCGCGTCGAAGAGATCGGGCGGGAGCCGCTGCTGCTGGCCTGTGTGGGCGCTCTCGCGGTCATCGTGGGCATCGTGTTTTTTGTGCGCACCTGCTGCTCGCGGGGCGATTACGGCCCGACGCCCTCCGGCGAACCTGAGGAGGAGCAGACCACTATCAGCGCCGCGACCGAGGGCGCCCAGCTCGTCTTTCAGTCGAAGTATCTCCTGGCAATCCTCGGCCTGATCGGCTTCTATGAGATCGTCTCCAACATCGTCGACTTTCAGCTGGCGACCGTCATCGAGCAGGCCGTGGACGATCCAAATGCGCGGGCGGCCTACTTCGGGCTCGTGGGGCAGGTGACGGGCATCGGCTCGATCGTGGTGCAGCTCCTCGTGACGAGTTTTGTGATGAACCGATTTGGCGTCGGAGTGGCGCTGCTCTTCTTGCCCGTGGCGATCCTGATGGGCACGATCGGCTTTCTGATCGTGCCGACGCTGGCCTTTGCGACAGCCATGTCGGCGAGTGATAACAGCCTCAACTACTCGATCAACCAATCGGCCAAGGAGGCGCTTTACACGCCGTGCTCGCGCGATGTCAAGTACAAGGCCAAGGCGTTCATCGACATGTTCGTACAGCGCTTTGCGAAGGTGATCGCCGTCGTGCTGAACCTGGTCTTTGCAGCCTACGTGGGCCTGCAGGGCGTCCGCTGGCTCTCCGTCGCCAGCCTCATCATCCTGGTGGCCTGGATTGCGGTGGTGCGCTATGCGGGGCAGCGGTTCCATGAACAGTCCACGGCCGAAGACGCCTCGGCCGCGGTGGCGGCGTCGTGATAGCGCGTACAACGGCGGCTTGAGGGGGGCGTGGGCGGAGTAGCATCCCCCCGTCGATCAAAAGAGGCAGGCTGCCGTATACAGCGCGTGTACCCTCCGGAAATCCGTTAACGCCATGGGGCAGTACATCGACCGACTTTTGGGTATCCGCCAGCAGGAGCGTGGGCTTGCGCTCCTCATGGGAGCGTATCATTTCGTGTTGCTGCTCACGCTGTATCTGCTGAAGCCCGTACGCGACAGCGCCTTCCTGTCCGAGCGCGGCCCGGCGGAGCTGCCCTTCGTTTTTATCCTTACGACGTTAGTCCTCATCCCGGTGGCCGGGCTCCACGCCCATGTAAGCCGCCGGTTTTCGTTGGGGCGGGTGGTCGACGGCGTCACGGTCGTGCTCGTCGGCTGTCTAATTGGCCTGCGCGAGCTGATCGCGTTCGAGGGGACCTGGGTCACGTACGCGCTGTACGTCTGGGTCAGCATCTACGCCGTGCTGATCACGTCGCAGTTCTGGCTGCTGGCCAACGCCGTATTCGACGCGGCCCAGTCCAAGCGCGTCTTCCCGATGCTCAGCCTCGGGGCCATTCTGGGCGCCATCGCGGGGGGGGAGGTGACGAACGGATTGGTGGAGTCGGGGCTGCTGGAGAGTCGCAACTTGCTCTGGCTGGCAGCCGGGTTGCTGGCCGCCTCGGTTGGACTTGTCAACTTGATTCGCTACCGCTGGCGCACGCACTTTGCCGAAGACCGCCGCACGCTGGAGTGCACCGAAGAAGATCCGGCATCGGGCATCAGTGGCGCATGGGAGGCGCTGCGCGGCTCGCGCCACCTGTGGCTCATCATCGGATTGACGGCGCTGACGATCATCACCACCACCTTCGTCGACTATCAGTTCAAGACGGTGGCATCACAGGCGTACACGATGGAAGACGAGCTGACTTCGTTCATGGGCCGTTTCTACGGGCGCGTCAGCATCGTGGCGCTCATCGTGCAGTTTCTGATTGCGCCGCGGCTTATTCGCATCCTGGGGATTGGGGGGGCGCTCGGCCTGCTGCCGCTCGGGCTCTCGCTGGGTGCCATCGGTATGATCGCCGTGCCCGGCCTCGCCGCCGGAATCGCGATGCGCGGCACCGAGCAGAGCCTCAAGCACTCCATCGACAAGACAGGCCGCGAGCTGCTCTTTGTCCCGGTCGATCTGGAGACGAAAAAACGCATCAAGGTGTTTATCGACCTGTTCGTCAGCAAAGGTTCACAGGGGATCGGCGGGGTCTTGCTGCTGTTGTTCACCCTCGGAGTGGGGCTGGATGTGCAGCAGCTCAGTGCCGTCGTGCTGCTGCTGTTGGGCGGATGGGGTGTGGTCGCGTATCGGGCACGCCGCTCCTACACCGACCAGTTCCGGCGGCAGCTGCGCCAGCAAGAGGACTTCGAGACAAACGAAGAGATCGACGACGCCGACGAGCAGGCTCTCCCGACCGAGTTAGAGGAACTGTTGCAGTCGCTGTGCAACCGCGGCGAGCAGGAGGCCCAGCGCGCGTTGACCGAGCTGGAGGAGGGGGACAAGACGGTGCCCGTCGATGCGATGCGCTGCCTGCTCGATCACAACTCGCCCGACATTCGCGCCCACGTGATCCGCGTGCTGCGCAAGCGTAATGTGAAGGGCCTGGGCGATGCCGTGGCCGAGTATCTCACCGATCGCGATGCCAACGTGCAGTTGGAGGCGGCCCGCTACATGTTCTGTGATATCACGGGGGACCGGTGTCGCCGGCTGGAGCGAGGCCTTGAACACGACGATCCCCGCATTCAGGCGGCGACGGTGGGGCTCATCGCCGAGGACGGCGGTGAGCGTGAGCGCGACCTCATTACCGAGGATCTGCTCCGCCAGCTGATTCGGCAGGAGACGCCCGGTGTGGAAGAGCGCCGCGTGCAAGTCGCGCGGGTGCTCGGTACGCTCGATACCCCGTACCGCAACGAGCTGCTGCTGCGCCTCTTGCGAGACCGGCACGCATCCGTCGTGCGACAGGCCATCGACAGCGCGGGCAAGACGCAAGATCGCACCTTCATCCTGCCGTTGCTCGACCGGCTCAAAGAGCAGCCGTTCGACGAAGAGGCGCGCCAAGCCCTGGCCGCGTACGGGCGGCGCATCCTGGGGACCCTCTACGACCACCTGATCGACCCGCACGTCGACCTCCGGATTCGTTGCCGCATCCCCGGCATCCTCACGCTGCAGCCGTGCCAGCAAGCGGTCGAGGTGCTGCAGCTGGCCATCGATCAGGTGCCGGTGCCGGTGCGCCACGCCGTCATCAAAGCGCTCAGCAAGCTCCACGCGGCGGAGGTCGAGGTCTCCTTCGATCCCGATATCATCGAGCAGGCCATTCGTACCGATGCACAGCGCTACGCGGCGCTCGGCCAGGTGCTCTACCAGCAGCGCCGGAGCAACGACCCGGCTGCTCGCGACCTGCCCCGCGTCCGGATCGAGTACTTCCGCGAGGAGAGCCTCGAACGCGTCTTCCGCCTGCTGGGGCTCCAGTTCGATCAGCGCGACATTTACGACGCCTATCGGGGCATCACGAGCGACGAGGCCGGGTTGCGGTCCAGCGCCGTCGAGTTTGTCGACAATCTCGTCGACTGGAAGACGAGCCGCTTCCTGCTCCCGCTGCTGGACGATCCCGATGGCAAGCAGGCCATGCGCAACGGATCGGAGGTGGTGGAGGAGACGATTAGCCAGTGGAGCGATGCGCTCGATTACCTGCTCGATCCGGACGATCCTCGTCTTCAGGCGGTCGTTCGCTCCCACGTCGACCGGCCCGAGCTCGCGCCCACGAACGGCCAACGCGCGCCGGCCACCGATGAGGAAGTTGCGGCCATCACGCCCTCCTGACGCGCTGCCCGACCCGACGAGTCTGTCATGTCTTCTCCGCTCGATGATGCCCTCGACGCTCTCGATCTCGACGCCTCCTCGCCCCCGGACGTAGCGGCGTGGCGGGCGTTCCTGGCACGTCTCGAAGCGTCGGTGACGGCCACGCCAGAGCAGCCCGCCGATCCGGCTCCCTCGCCCACGAACGGCATCGGATCCAAGTTTGCGCGGGACGAATGGAGCCAGCTCTTGTGGCATCATCCAGAGCCCATTCTGGTCAGCGTCGACGATAAGATTGCCTACGCCAATGTAGCCTCTGCTGGCGTATTCGGCGCCGAATCGGCATCCGAGCTGATCGGGCATTCCGTGTTCGATTTTGCCGCGCCCGAATACCACGATGAGGTGTTCGCGCGCAAGGAACAGCTGGAGGCTGGCCAGCGCACCGAGCCGTACGAACATCGGATCACGCGGCTCGATGGCGAGGAGCGGTTCATCCAATCGTATTCGCGCCCCGTGCGCTATGCAGGCGAGCCGGCTGCCTACACGGTAATTCACGACGTCACCGCCCAGCGGCGGGCCGAGCAGGCGCTTCGGGAGAGCGAGGAGCGGTTCCGGCGTATGTTCGAGCGGCATAGCGCACCGATGTTGCTCGTGGATCCCGACAGCGGGAGCATCGTCGATGCGAACCAGTCGGCCGCGGCGTTTTATGGCTACGATGAAGCGGAGCTTCGGCGCCTCCGGATTCAAGACATCAACCTGGCCGATGCGCCGTCCGTCCGGCGTCGGCGGCAGGAAGCGGTGAACGAGGAGCGCAACTGCTTCACCTTCCGCCATCAGTTGAAGGACGGTTCGGTGCGCACGGTCGAGGTGCACAGCGCGCCCGTGCAGGCCGGCGGACAGACGCTCCTGTTTTCGATTGTGCACGACATCACCGAGCAGCGCGCCGCCGAGGATCAGCTTCGCTACCGTGCTGATCTGGAGCGGCTGATCGCCCAGCTTTCGACTCGCTTCATCAGCACCTCGGCCGAGGCCGTTCACGATGAGATCGAAACGGCCCTGGCCGATTTGGGGCAGTTCATTGGGGTGGGGCGCAGCTACGTTTTTTTACTTCGCGGCGAGGGGCCGCTGGCCGACCGCGTAATGGATAACACGCACGAGTGGTGCGCCGAGGGCGTGGCCTCGCAGCAGGACGACCTGCAGAATCTACCTTGTGCCGCCGTGCCGTGGTGGATGGAGCAGCTCCGCGAGCAGGGTGAGGTGAACATCCCCGACATCGGCGCGCTGCCCCCGGAGGCCGAGGCCGAACGGACCTTGCTGGAGGCGCAAGATATCGAGGCGCTCGTCGCAGTGCCGATGGTGTGGGAGGGCGAACTCGTCGGGTTTGTGGGCTTCGACGTGATCGGCGAGGAAGCGCTGCCGGAGAACGCCGCAACGCTGCTGCGGGTGGTAGGCGACATCTTCGTCAACGCGCTCAAGCAGCGGGAGACCCATCTGGCCTTGCGCGAGAGCGAGGTGCGCCACCGCACGCTGGCCGAGCATACGACCGACATCATCTCGCGCCACAAGCGAGACGGATCGTTCGTGTACGTTTCGCCGGCCGCCCGCGAGCTGACCGGCTACGCCCCCGATGCGTTGAAGCAACGCCACCCTCGCTCCATCATCCACCCGGAGGATATACGACGTGTGGTAGCGGCACGCGACCGGGCGGTGGGCGGCGAGCGGGTCAAGTTCGAGTTTCGGCTGCGCCAGCGCGACGGCACGTATCGCTGGGTCGAAACCAGCGGCCAGGGCATTATCGATCCGCAGACGGGCACCTTCCTGGGGATCGTGGCTGCCACGCGTGACATCACCGAGCGCAAGGCGACCGAGCAGGCACTACGGCGCGCGCGTACGGAAGCAGAGGCGGCGAATCAGGCCAAATCGGCGTTTCTGGCCAACATCAGCCACGAGGTGCGCACTCCCCTCAACGGCGTGATCGGCATGGCGAGTCTGCTGGAGGAGACGCCCCTGACCGATCAGCAGCGCCAGTGCATCGACACCATTCGAACCAGCAGCGAAACACTACTCCGCCTGATCGACGACATTCTCGACTTCTCGAAGATCGAGGCGGATCGGCTGGAGCTGGAGGAGCGGGCCTTCGATGTCTATCCGTGCCTCCGCGAAGCTGTCGATATGATCGCGGCGCAGGCGGTGGAAAAGGACATTGAGGTCGGCGTCTACGTGGCGCCAGCGGTGCCGCCGCGTGTGGTGGGAGACGCGGCGCGCTTGAAGCAGGTCCTGCTCAATCTGATGTCCAATGCGATCAAATTCACCCATGAAGGCGGCGTCGTCCTCACTGCCTCTGCCGAGCGGCTCGATGACGATCCAGCCGACGGGACGCCCCGCGTGCGGCTGGAGTTGTCCGTCCACGATTCGGGAATTGGGATTTCCGAGGACCGCTTCGGCGAGCTGTTTGAGCCCTTCACGCAGACCGATGTTTCGACCACGCGTGAGTACGGCGGGACCGGACTGGGCCTGGCCATCAGCCGCCGCTTGATGGAGCTGATGGAAGGGGCGATCCGGGTCGAGAGCGAAGAGGGGACTGGATCCACATTCACCGTTTCGCTGGATCTGCCCGTGGCGCCCGAGGCCGAGCGTCCGCCGTTCCGCCAGTCGCCAGCGCCTGCCCTCGCCGATGCGCGTCTGCTGATCGCCGAGCAGCATGGCCCGACGGCTACGCTCCTGCGCCGCACAGTGACCGATTGGGGGGCGCAGGTGACGTGTGCGACGACGCCAGATGAGCTGCACGCGGCTCTGTCGGACGGCCTCGGCGGGGTTGATGCCGTCGTGGCTGAGGCGACGTTCCCCGGACTTGTCGGCTCGCTACCATGGGCCTCTACCGCGGACGCAGATCGCCCGCGCCTGGTGTTGCTGACGGCACTGGGGCAGCCGGCCGATGCGTCCCGCGAACGATTCCCGGAGGCCACCGTCGTGCCCAAGCCCGTCCGGCCCGATGCGCTGTACCGCGCACTGACGGGAGCGCCTGCGCCGGATCGGGATCGAGATGAAGCGCTCGCCGGGGGCGACCGTGTCCTGCGCGATCTGCAGATTCTGCTGGCGGAAGATAATGTCGTCAATCAGCATATCATCGAGCGCATGATCGAGCGGCTGGGGGGACGGCTCGATGTCGTGACGAGTGGACGGGCCGTGCTCGATGCGCTCCGTCGCTCCACGTACGATGCGGTCTTCATGGACGTGCAGATGCCGCAGATGGACGGATTGGAAGCGGCGCGGCGCATCCAGCAGACCATCCCCCCCGAGCGCCGCCCGCTACTCATTGCCATGACGGCGGGCGCGATGGAGGCAGACCGGGCCCAGTGCCTCAACGCCGGCATGGACGAGTTCCTGAGCAAGCCCATCCGGTTTGCCGACCTTCGTGCCGTGCTTCTCCGCCACAGAAGCGAGGCCACGGAAACCGGCGAGGTGTCGTACGCCGCGCCGGATGCGCCCATCGATTCGGACGAACTGCAGCAGTTGGCCGATGATGTGGGGCTGGCGGTGGGGGATCCAGCGTTCCACGATCGGTTTGTAGCGGGTTATCTGGACGACGTGGATGGCTATCTGGAGCAGATTGAGCGGGGCGTGGAGACGGCCGATCGGGAGCGCATCCGCACCGGCGCGCATGCCCTCAAGGGCAGCAGCGTGGCGCTCGGGGCGACGGCGGTTGTCCGGCAGTGTGGCGCGATTCAAGCGGCGGCGCACGAGGGAGTGTGGGAGGCGCTCCCAGCGCTGGTTGAGGAGCTGCGACAGGAGGTAGCGACAATCCGGAACGCGCTGCGGGCGCTGGCCGACTGATTGGGAGTGATTATAACGTCCGAAGGCGGTCGAGCAGGTCGTCGCGGTACGAACGGCCAATCGGGATGACTTTCCCTTCCACCACGATGGAGGTGTCTTCGATATCCATGATGCGGTCCAGCCGGACAATGTACGAGCGGTGAACGCGAGCAAACGCCTGCGCGGGCAGGCTGGATTCCAAATGCTTCATTGTGTTGTGCACGACGTACGCCTTCTGATCGGTCTGAATTTTGACGTAGTCGCCCTGCGCTTCGATCCAGCGCACGGCAGTGAGATCCAGCTTCACGAGTCGCCCATCGACCTTGATGAACACGTAGTCATCGGCGAGCGGGGCGTCGGATGACGGCGTGGAGGCCGATGCGGATTCGATCCGTCGCTGCACCCGCCCAACAGCTTGAAGAAAGCGGGCGTAGCGGACGGGCTTAACGAGGTAGTCGGTCACTTCCACCGCAAAGGCTTCGACGGCATAATCCTCCTTGACGGTGACGAGGATGACCTGCGGGCGTTCGGAGAGGCTGCGGAGCAGGTCGAGGCCCGACATATCGGGCATTTCCACATCGAGGAAGAGCACGTCGAAGTCGCTGGCCTGCAGCTGGTTGGCCGCATCGACCGCGTTTTCGGCCGTGGCCGTGAGGTCGAGGCCATCGTGGCGCTCAACAAACGAGGCGATGATGGCGCGCGAGAGGTGATCGTCGTCGACGACCAGGCATCGGAGGGGCGTCGAGCTGGACATGAGCGGGGTACACGGTTGATTCAGAGCGCGGCGCGACGGAGCGCGTCGGTTCACAGGGGGGCGCCGTCGCTCCAAAAAGAAACTCCAACTATTATGCCATCCGAATGCCGCAATTGAGCCATCCCGATCTATCGCATCGAAACGCATCGAAAGGCGGGTGCGGATACATCGGAGCGCCGCCCAGGCTCCCTGATGGACCGGTTCGGGGGACTGCCTTGACGTAATTTTCGTGGGGGCATGTTACGCATCGGAGGCTATGGATTCGCGAGCCGCAGTCATCAGGTCCTCCAGTGCCTCCTCTTTCTGCCGCTGCTGGTGTTGCTGTTCATAGACCGTGGGCGGCGCCGTGCGCACCTGGCATTCATCCGGCCCCAGCGGGCACCGCTCGCACGTGAGATTGACATCGATGCGGGGGATCGAGGCATCGTCCCAGAACTGAATGCGCTCTTTGAACGCGTCGTTCATCAGGAAGCCCAGCGAAACGCACGAGTTGGTGCCGGGCGTGAGCGACAGGGGGCGCGCCGACGAGATGACGAAGAATTCGGCGCCGTTGCTGATGAAGCGCGACCGCTGGGCGCGGACGATCGGCGGATTGGGAGCGGTACCGTTGGTGGCCGAGGCCTGCTGCTGGCTTGCCAGCTCGTTAAGCAGATGCATCGCCGGCCAGCGGCGGCAGTAGTGCTCTTCGGGGCCAATACCGTGGGGAACGGGCACGCGGGACATGTTCAGCACTTTCGTCAGATCGAAGTCATTCGTCCCCGCTTCGTTGTGAAACCGCATGAAATAGATCTCATCCAGCCCGAATTTCTGCGGGATGAGTTCGGTCAAGCGGTAGTAGAGCATCTCTGGGGTCACCCGATACGCATCCATGAACTGTTGGAGCATGCCGGGTCTCCAGCGGGGCTGGTCGAAGAAGGTGGTGAGGTCATCGAGCAGGGCCTCCTGATCCATCAGCAGGGCGCCCGAGAGATACGACGCCTTGAAGTTGTTCAGCACCTGATCGAACGACTCCACCTTGAGCCACGATGAGGTCGTCGCTCGTTCCTCCACGTCCAGCTCCTGATAGCCAATCTCACGCCCGAACGTGAAAGCCTGCTGCGACGGTTTGAGATCGCCGTTGATGTAAAGCAGCGGCGCATCGCCCGCGACGTACACCGACCGAAAGCCGCTCAGGTGCGGATGATTGGGCAGCGTGGTGCTATCGATGGAATAGCCGTATTCGTCTACGAGGAGCGTCCGAAGCGTATCATTGGAGGGGGATGTGCCATCGGCCCAGTCTTGCTGATCGCGGTAGGCACGAGCCATCTCCTCCAGCTCCTGAAAGTAGTTCGTGTGCATCTGCTGGTAGGAGCGGAGGGCCGCAAACAGGAAATGCTCCACCTGCATGTCGTAGGTCCGCCCCACTTCCAGAAACGTACGGATCAGCGCTCCGGCCTCGGAGGGCTGATCCGCGATCAGGCTGAAGACGTCCTGCGGCTCCAATCCGAAGAGATGAAAGGGGAACTCCTGAATGAAGGTGGAGCTGAAAATCTCCTTCAGCGGAGTAAGCTCCTCGGTGACCCGCAGCGAAACGAGGTCGTCGTACGCCACCTCAAGCGCATTGGCCAGATCCAGAATCTTGTCGGGCTTTGGGTACTTTTTACCCTTTTCGATTTCACTCAGATACGAGACGGAGAGGCCGGAACGCTCGGACACGTCCTTGAGCGATTTGTCCTGGTCCTGACGGAGCCGGCGCAACTTGAGGCCCAGGATAAAGCGCAGGTTGTCGGTGCTGATGCCCATCGGAAAGAGGAGACAGGTGGTAGGATCGGTTTACACTGGCAGTTTACCTCACGATGGATCGTTGAATAATGTTCGCTGAGAGCGAAAAAATTGACGACGCGGTAGGGAAAGAGATGACATCGGGTACTCTTTAGGTATATAATTAAACCATCAGCGAAATTTCGCTTGACAAGATAATTCGCTTTTAGTATAATTTTAGCAGTTGAGTTAAGCGATTTCAGCAAATCACGTTGACGAGGAGGGCAATATGGCGGTTGAAAAGCAGGTGCCAACGGTTTCGGTGC
>CAYUVF010000057.1:0-30662 GCA_964448045.1 uncultured Rhodothermales bacterium | reverse complement strand
GCGCTCGACGGCGACCTCACCTACCGGGTACAGGGCAACCTCGGCACGGTAACCAACGAGGTGAAGAGCCTGGGCGACAGTGATGCCATCACCGGCGGCGGCTACCGCCAGGGACCGGTGACGCGCACCGTCGTCGGCCAGCCGATTGGGTCGTACTACGGCTATGTGACGGACGGCCTCTTCCAAACCCAGGAAGAGGTGGACGCGCACGCTACGCAGGCCGCCGGTACGGCACCGGGCGACATCCGCTTCAAGGACCTGAACGGCGACGGCGTCATCAACGACAGCGACCGCACGTTCATCGGCAATCCGTTCCCCGACTTCACCTATGGCCTCAACGCCAGCGTCACGTACCGCGGCGTCGACCTGCGCGTTCTGCTGCAAGGCGTTTCCGGCAACGAGCTTTTCGCCGCGTATGAGTTTTACACGCTCGGCTCCGGCATCTTCAACCTCGAAGAAGACGCCCTCGACCGCTGGACCGGCCCCGGCACGAGCAACGAAATGCCGCGCCTCACGGTGAGTGACCCGAACCAGAACACGCGCCTCTCCGACCGCTACGTCCGCGACGGCTCGTACCTGCGCCTCAAAAACGTGACGCTCGGGTATACGCTCCCGGAGCGGCTCTTTGAGTCGATCGGCGCCTCGGTGCGCTCCGCGCGCCTCTTTGTGGGCGGGAAAAACCTGCTTACGCTCACCGGCTACAGCGGGCTCGACCCCGAGATCGGCGAGCGCAATGGCGTGCTCGACCGCGGCATCGACCGGGGCGTCTTCCCTCAAGCGCGCACGTACACCGTAGGCCTCGACTTCCAGTTTTAGCCATTGCCCCGACTCGCCTGCCTCGCGGCATCGTCTCTGAATCTTCTCGACCTCGCTACGTCCCCATGATTTCACCTGCGACTCCGACGGTCTTCTCTCGTTTGTCTTCGTCCCTGGCCCTGCTCGTCGCCAGCGCACTGGTTGCTGCGCTCGGGCTTGTTGTGAGCGGATGCGACAGCATGCTCGACATCGAGCCGCAAGGGGAGCAGACCTCCGCCAACTTCTTCCGCACCGCCGATGACGCCAACCGCGCTCTCGCCGGCGCCTACTCCGCGATCCAGCAGCAAAAGCGGCTCACCTACCAGGGCGCGCCCGAGTTCCTCGCGGGCTACGACATGGTCTTCGGTGACGTAGCCTCCGACGACGCCTTCAAGGGCGGCGAGAGCCAAAACGACCAGCCGGACATCGACGACGTGCAAACCTTCACCGTCAACCCCAGCAACCTCTACATCGCCAAGATGTGGAGCAGCCTGTACGAGGCGGTGACGCGGTCGAATCGCATCCTCAACAATGTGCCGGACATCGAGATGGATGAAGGCGAGAAGGCTGAGATCCTCGCCGAGGCGCGCTTTATCCGCGCCTACGCCTACTTTTACCTGCTGCAGGCCTTCGGCATGGAGCCGGAGACGAACAGCGGCCCCGGCATCGTGCTGATCGAGGGCGAGGTGACGATCGGCGATGCCAACCAGCCCCGCTCACCCGAGCCCGAGGTGTGGGCCCAGATCGAGGCCGACCTGCAGGCCGCTGCCGAGGTGCTGCCCACCAAGAGCCAGCGCGGCTCGTCGCAGTACGGGCGCGCCACCCGCGGCGCGGCGCAGGCGCTGCTGGTGAAGGCCCACATCTTCCAGAAAGACTGGGGCCCGGCCGAAACGCTCGCGCAAACCGTGATCAACTCGGGCGAATACCAACTGGCACCCGACTTCTCCAGCATCTTCCGGACGAGTGGTGAACACGGGCCCGGCTCCATCTTCGAAATCAACTACGCCACGCTCCCGAACCAGCTCGAAGGCTACTTCGGGAATGTCTACCAGGCCAGCCGCTCGACGTGGGGCTTCGGCTTTAAGAACCCGACGCAGGACCTCGTGGACGCCTTCGACAGCAACGACCCGCGCCTCGATGCCACGGTCATCTTCGACGGCGAGGAAATGCCGGACGGCACCGTGGTCGACGGCGGCGCGAGCCGATCGGGCTACCACAACGAGAAGATCTGGATCCCGCAATCCGAATACCCACAGAACAACGGCCAGGGTATTTTTGCGGGGCCGAGTAACGTGCGCTACATCCGGCTCGCGAACGTGCTGCTCTGGCACGCTGAGGCCGCCAACGAAAACGGCAACGTGCAGGCCGCACTTCAATCGCTGAACCGCGTTCGCGCCCGGGCTCGCGATGACGACGCCAACCCGGCCAACGACCCGACTGGCGTGCTGCCCGACATCACTACGACGAACCAGAGCGAGCTCCGCGAAGCCATCTACCGCGAGCGGCGCCTCGAACTGGCGATGGAAGACCTCCGCTTCTTCGACCTCGTGCGCCAGGGCCGCGCTGCCGAAGTGCTGAGTGATGCCGGCTTCGTCGCCGGAACGCACGAACGGATGCCGATTCCGCAACGCGAGATCGACCTCAGCGACGGCGTGCTCCAGCAGAACCCCGGCTATTAGCGTGCTCCGCTGCGCTGCCGTCCCATCGCTTTATCCCACTGCTTTGCTGATATGAACATGGATTTTTCGACTCCGACCGCGTCGACCCGCACCGCTCTGCTCAGCCTGCTCATGCTCACAATCGCTCTGTTCACCGGCAGCGTACTGGCCGGCTGCGACCAGGGCGGCGTGAACGACGACGGCGATACCATTATCGCCCCCAACACCTCCCGCATCAGTTTTGAGGTCACGCCGGGCACGCCCGATACCACCCAGCAGCTCACGCTTACCTACACCGATCTGGACGCCCGCCCCCGCCCCACCGAGGTGCCAGCGCCCTTCACTATCGAAGTCGCCGAGGAAACCGGCGAGCCGTCCGATGGAAGCAGCGTCTTCAACGTGACGTTTTCCCCGCCCGAGGAGATTGCAAGCTTCACCGAGAAGGTGCTGTTCGAAGCCAGCGGTCAGTACACGACCATCCAGCTCGTCGGATCGGTTGGATTTGATGATGAGCTCATTACCGATTATGCGGGCATGGGCATCGTGGGTGATGTGGGGACGGGCATCTTCGGCTTCAACGGCATCGGCGCTGGGAACATCGAAGGGCAGTTGTCGCTGACGGGCAACGGCACTGGCGGACCGGGGCAGTTCCCCGGCGTAGTGCACGTACTCGACGAGGTCGTGGACTTCGGGCAGACGCCGGTGCTCGTAGCGCGCATGCAGGTCTCATCCGAGAGCGAGACGCCGGCGATCGTACGCGCCGCCCTGAACCAGGCCGGCGACCTCCCGGATGCCAACACGAGCGCAGATCCGCTCATCAAGGAGATCCCGGCCGACGGCGAATACCGGAACTACTACTTCGACTTCCGCGATCTCTTCGTCCAGTTCGACGGCCAGCCCGTCGACCCGACGAACATCGGCGAAATCGTGTTTCTGGTGAACGACGGTGGCGCGCTGGACTTCCTCGGCCGCTCCGATTCGTTTACCGGCACCATTCTGATCGACCGCCTCGCCCGTCGCCCTGACATCCCCGGTGAAGACGACGGGGGCGGCAACGCAGCACCTACAGCCCGCTTCACCTTCACGCCCAGCGAGCCCACGGTAGACGAAAGCGTCAGCTTTACCGACGAATCGACTGACGACGGGGCGATCGTTTCGCGCGATTGGGACTTCGGCGACGGCACCACCGCCACGGGCGAGGCCCCCTCACACACCTACACCAGCGCAGGCGACTACTCCGTCTCGCTCACCGTCACCGACGACGAAGGCGCCACCGCCACGTCCACGCAGACCGTCACCGTGGTGGACGACTCCGGCGGGACTGACGACTTCCGCGGCGACGACGATGGCGACGGCCGAATCGTCTTCGACGACTTCGAGGACGGCATCCAGGACGGCGAGTACTTTACCTTCGCCGGCGGCGGCGCCGGGATCGACCTGGCCGAGAGTAACGATGTGCCCATGGACAGCGATGGCATGCTCGCCCTGGAGGCCGCCATCGACGGCGGCGGGGGCGGCGGCTTCGCCGGCTTCGGCAAAGGCGTGGGCAGCGAAATTGAAGTGTCCGGCATCGACGTCAGCGACCTTGGCAACGACCCCTACTTCACGATGTTCATCCAGTCGAATGCCACGTCGCCGTACACGCTGGAGATCAACCTGCAGGAGGACCAGGACGGCAACGGCAGCTTCGACGGGAGTGGCGCCGTGGACGACGAGTTCCAGCATGAACTCCGCGTCGAGCCCAGCACGTCGGGCTACACGCGCATTAGCGTGCCCTTCAGCGCCTTCGCCGATGACAACGCCGTGAACAACGGCGGCGACGGCGAGCTGTCCAATCGCATCGCCAACCTCGTCTTCGCCATCGGCGGCCTGCCTGCCGAGGCGTTCGCCATCACCATCGACGACATCATCTACTCCGATGAAGACCTCAGCGATGATGGCGGCGGAGACGGGGGCACCGAGCCCTTCCGCGGCGATGACGACGGTGACGGCCAGATCATCTACGACGACTTCGAGGACGGCATCCAAGACGGCGAGTACTTTACCTTCGCCGGCGGCGGCGCCGGGATCGGCCTGGCCGAGAGCGGCGACGTCCCGACGGAAAGCAGCGGCGCCACGGCGATCGCTGCCACGATCGAGGGCGGAGGCGGTGGCGGATTCGCTGGCTTCGGTAAAGACACGGACGGCATCGACGTCAGCGATCTCGGCAGCGATCCGTACTTCACGATGTATGTCAAGTCCAACGCGACCTCCACCTACACGCTGGAGATCAACCTGCAGGAAGACCAGGACGGCAACGGCAGCTACGATGGCAGCGGGGCTGTGGACGATGAGTTTCAGTACGACCATGTCATCGAGCCCAGCACGTCGGGCTACACGCGCATCAGCGTGCCCCTCAGCGCCTTCGCCGATGACAACGCCGTAAATAGTGGCGGCGATGGCGAGCTGTCCAATCGCATCGCCAACCTTGTCTTCGCCGTCGGCAACCTGCCCGCCGAAACCTTCACCATCACCATCGACGACATCATCTACTCCGATGAAGACCTCGGCTCGGATGATGGCGGGGCCGTCCAGAGCGCGTGCGGCGAGGGCTATGAGCTCTTTTTCGAGGACGACTTCGATGCGCCCAACGACGACTTCTGGGACCGCGGCACGCACACGTTCCAGGGCAATCTGGCCCAGTTCCGCCCCGAAAACATCTCGTATGAAGACGGCAAGATGGTCCTCACCTTGAAAAAAGAGCAGTTTCAGGATCGGTCCTACACCGGCGCCGAGTTGCGCACCGACAACCAGGACGGCTTCTACAGCTACGGCTGCTACGAGGTGCGGATGAAATCGGCCGGGCCCAGCGGCACGGTGTCCTCGTTCTTCGCCTTCCGGTTCAACCCGTGGCAGGAGATCGACATCGAAGTGGTGGGCAAGAACAACCGCTCGATGCTCACCAACATCTACTACAACCCGGGCCCCGAAGGCGCCGCCAACAACGATGCCTTTCAAGTGCCGCCGTTCCCAGAGCCCGTCGGACTCAGCTACGACGCCTCGGAGGAGTTCCACAATTACGCTTTCGAGTGGCTGCCCGGCGAGATCAAGTGGTACCGCGACGGCCAGCTCGTGAAGCAGGCCACCGTGGAAGGCGCGAATCCCGATCAGATTCCCAACTTGGAGATGCAGATCATGATGAATCTGTGGGTGTCGGATGCGCCGAGCTTCGCCGGTGAGGTGGACGACAGCAATTTCCCCGTCCGCTCCGAGTACGACTGGGTCCGCTTCTACCAGCCGGTCAACTAACGCTGCCGCTCGCCAACACGAGCGCTCTTCCCGTGAGCGGCCCGCGCGGGCCGCTTCACGCCGCCACTGATCGCGCATGCCGTGCCGGGGCGTCTTTCCCCGCCTCCCTGGTCGCACTATGCCTGATGCCGCCGCTGCACGGGCCCGTGCCAACGAAATCACCCTCTTTCTCTCTTCTGCCTTCCGGTTGGACATGATCATGCCGTCCTCGACCCTACGTAACTCGGCCTGGATGCTCTCGCTGATTTCTCTCTTCGTTCTGATCGCCACCGTAGCCGGATGCACCCAGACGCAGCCCCGGACGGCCTCAACGCCCGATGCCGGTGCACCGCCCCCCGCCTCATCCAATGAACTCAGTCAAACCGGCGCCCGGGCCGACGACGAAGGCGCCACCATGCCGCTGGACCGATCGGTGTCGCTGCTCGATGTCGACGCGCCACCCGTAGCAGCCGATGCCGCGACCAGCCAGTCCGCCATCGACCGGATCGTAGCCCATCGCCCCGCTCCCCGGGGAGCGAACTTCGATGCCCAGGTCGATTCGGTGCTGGCCCAGATGACGCTGGAAGAGAAAGTCGGCCAGATGATGCAGTTGGAGCTGGGAATGGTGACCGACCAAGAGCCCTTCCCCCAGCCGATCAATCCCGACAAGCTGCAGCGCGTCATTCAGGACTACCACGTCGGCTCAATCCTGAATGTGGTGGACACCGCCTTTCCGCTCGACCACTGGCACGACGTAATCACGGCCATCCAGGACGAGGCCGCGCAGACGCGCCTGGGCATTCCCGTACTCTACGGCATCGACGCGGTGCACGGGGCCAACTACACGCAGGAATCGATTCTTTTCCCACAGAATCAGGGGCTGGCGGCGACCTGGAACGTAGCGCTGACCGAGGAGGTGGGCGCGATCACGGCGCGCGACGTGCGGGCAAGCGGCATTCCGTGGAATTTTGCACCTGTGCTCGATGCGGGCCGCGACCCGCGGTGGCCACGCCTCTACGAAACGCTGGGTGAAGACGCCCACCTGACCACCGCCATGGGACTGGCCCTCATGCAGGGCATGCAGGGCGACGATCTGAGCGCGCCGGAGCACGTAGCCGCCTGCCTGAAGCACTTCGTCGGCTACTCGGGCTCCGAGAGCGGGCGCGACCGCACCCCGGCCCGCATCTCCGACGTCGAGCTGCGGGAGCAGTACCTCCGCCCGTTCGAAGCAGCCATCGAGGCGGGCGCCGCCTCCGTGATGATCAACTCCGGCGAAGTGAACGGCGTCCCCGTGCATGCCAGCCGCTACCTCCTCACCGACGTACTGCGCCGCGAGCTGGGCTTCGAAGGCCTCGTGGTAACAGATTGGCTCGATATCAAGAAGCTCGTTACGCTCCACCACGTCGCCGCCAACGAGCGGGAGGCGACGAAGATGGCCATCGAGGCGGGCATCGACATGAGCATGGTCCCCTCCGATGTGTCGTTCTTCGACCATCTGACGGCGCTGGTCAACGACGGCGAGATTCCCGAATCGCGCATCGACACCTCCGTCCGGCGCATCCTGCGCCTCAAGTTTGAACTCGGCCTGTTCGAGGATCCGCTGCCGGGGCTGTCACTGGCCGATGAGGTGGGCAGCGCACGCGACCGCCGCGTGGCGCTGCAGGCCGCCCGGGAATCCGTCACGCTCCTCCGCAACGCCGACGACCTGCTGCCGCTCTCCGCCGATCAGCGCGTGCTCGTCACCGGTCCTGCAGCGCACTCGATGCAGGCGCTCAACAACGGATGGACGTACACCTGGCAGGGCGGCGGCAAGGCGCAGGCGCTCTTTCACGCGGGCCGCCCCACGCTGATGGAGGCCGTCCGCGAGCGCCTCGGCAGCCGGATGACGTACGTGCCCGGCGCGACACTCACGCAGCCCGACCAGATGGCTGATGCCATCGCCGCCGCCGACGCTGCCGATGTGGCCATCGTGGCTCTGGGCGAAGGTGCCTACGCCGAAACCGCTGGCAACCTGACGCACTCGCTGATGCTGCCCGCGGCCCAGCGCCGGCTGCTGCGCGAGATCGCCGCCACGGGCACGCCCGTGGTGCTCGTCCTCATACAGGGCCGCCCGCGCACACTCGGCGACGCCCACGAAGCAGCCGAGGCCATCGTTACGGCTTACAATCCAGGCACCGAAGGCGGACAGGCTCTCTCCGATGTGTTGTATGGCGACGTGAACCCCTCCGGCCATCTGCCCTACACCTACCCGAGCCGCCCAACCGGCTACGCGCTGTACGACCACAAAGCCAGCGAACGCCTGGCCGCTGACTTTGGCACCGGAGGCGCGACCCCGCTTTTCCCGTTCGGCCACGGCGCCTCCTACACCACGTTCGAGTACAGTAACCTGACGGTGAGCGATTCCCTGATCACCACAGCTGCCCTCCAACGCGGCGGCACCATAGACGTACAGGTAACAGTGACCAACACCGGGCGCCGCGCCGGCAAAGACGTGGTACAGCTCTACCTGCGCGATGAGGTGGCTACGGTGACCCCGTCGGTACGGAAGCTCAAGCGGTTTGCGAAGGTGGACCTGGCGCCGGGCGAAACGCAGACGCTTACGTTTACGCTCCGGCGCGACGACTTCAGCTTCATCGGGCGCGATGCCGCCCCCGTCGTCGAGCCCGGTCGCTTTCACATACAGGTTGACGCGCTCGACACCCCGCTCCTGCTCACCGGGGCCGCCCTCAACGGGGCATCGAAAGCGTCGCCGTGACGCCATCCCCCGAGATCAGCTCCCGCAGATTCGCATTTTACTCGCTGAAGGGGCGCACCGCACGCTGGAGCGCCGCGTGGACGTTAATAATCGCACCCGTCTGTGAGAGCCGTGCGAAGGGCACCGTGCGCGTGCCGCCAGGAACCGTTACCTCCGTGTCCCCGAACGGCGTTGCCGTATCCAGAATCAGCTGGCGGACTTGCGCGGGCGAGAGGTCGGGCTCATGTGCCATCAGGAGCGCAGCGAGACCGGTCACCATCGGGGCGGCCATGCTGGTGCCGCTGTTGCGATCATAGCGGCTGCCCGGGACGGTGGAGTAGATCGAAGCGCCCGGCGCGAAGACATCCACCGTTTCGGCGCCGTAGTTGCTGAAGGGCGCGGCAAGATCGGCGCCTCGGCTCGATGCCGATGCCCCCACCGTGATCCAGTGCACCGCCTTGCCCCCAGAGACGTATCGGCGCGTCGGATAGCTTTCAGTCGAGTCGACGTTGACACCGTCATTACCGGCTGCGTGAACCATCAGCACGCCCAGCGAATCGGCATGCTGGATGGCAGCGTCGACGACAGACTGATGGGGCGAGTAGGATTTTCCGAAGCTCATGTTGATGATATCGGCGCCGTTGTCGGCAGCGTAGCGGATGGCGTTGGCGACGTCTTTATCGCGCTCATCGCCATTGGGCACCGCGCGGATCGACATGATGCGCACGCCGGTTGCCACCCCGTCAATCCCGATACCGTTGCCCCGCACGGCCCCCACGATTCCGGCGACGTGCGTGCCGTGCTCGGCGTCGGGGCCGACGACGTCGTTGTTGCCGTAGAAGCGCTCGGTCTTGTCGCTGTAGTCATCGCCAACGAGGGGCCGCGGGTTAAAATCCGGGTTGTAATGGTACTCGACCTGCGTCTGCAGATAGTCATGATATTCCCCGATGTCCGACGGCGTGAGGCCCTGCTGATAAAAGTACATCAGGATGCTCTTGGCCCGCTCCACCTCCTGGCTCGGCGAGCTGACCGAAGCGACCATCTCCTGACTGAGCGAATCGGACTGGAGGTGGTTCTTCAGCGTGGCGGTGGCGGACTCGACCGCCTGATGCGCCTGCCGCACGCTCCGAAGCTGCTGCTCTGCCTCTCGCCGTTTGTCCGTAAACGCCGTCTTGATCTCCTGATACCGGGCGAACGCCTCCTGCTCGGCAGGCGGGACCGCCGATGAGTCGACCTCGGCAAATCGGTCGTGGTACTGCGCGTAGAGGCGCGTCACTTCGAAGGTGTCGTACTCCACGTTCTCGCCGTCCGGCCCGCCGATGAAGTTCCACCCGTGCACGTCGTCCACGTAGCCGTTGCTGTCATCGTCCACGCCGTTGCCCGCCACCTCATCGGCATTCGTCCAGATGACGGCCTGCAGGTCGTCGTGGTCGATGTCGATGCCCGAGTCGATGATGGCCACCACGATCGTATCCTGCGGCGCGCGGTCGGCGAGTAGCGTGCGATAGGCCTTATCCGTGCTCATGCCCGGCGTTTCGCCCGCTGCGTCGGCGTGGAACCAGTCCGTCGCGGCTTCGGCGCTCGCCGCGGCATCGTCCTCTTCCGCCTCGGCATCGGGGGTGGATTCATCGGACGCCGGGGCCTCGGTCGTTTCCGGGGGGGACGGATCGCCGGCCCGATCGGACGGCGCGGTGGCCTGCTGTGAGGCGGAACAGCCGGCAACGGTACAAACAAGAAAAAGCGCGAGGAGGGAACGAATGGACATGGGGGCGGGCGTTGGGGATAATCGGCCAGGGATGATGCGCGGTCAGGTACCGAAGAGCTACTGCGAAGTTGCACCGCTGGCGCGGGTCCCCTGGACTACGCACCTTCGGGGCATGCCGCGAACCCCCTGTGCAACTGGCTTATTCGCTGCGCACGCTGAGGGCCGTTTGGAGCGTTTCTTGAAGGGCCGGATCGGCCGCGTCCCAGATGGTACGAAGCTGCTGCAGGGCCTCTTCTGCCGCATCATCGTGCCCGGCGCGGGCGGCTGCCTGCGCCCGCCCGAGCAGCGAACGGGCCCGTTTTGGGGCGCGCTCCAGAGCGCGTTCGAACTCCTGCTGCGCCTCGGCCGGGCGGTCCGCATTGAGCAGCATCTCACCATACAACTCGTGCGCGGGCTTCGCGGGGATGGGCGGCCCGTAGGTAAGCGGCTGCTTATCGGCGCGGGCCGTCGCCTCCTCCATCAGCGCCATCGCGGCCTCGGGCTCGCCCTCCGCCTGCCGGATCAGGGCTTCCAGCTCCAGCGCCATGATGGCTGCTGCGGGCGGCTCATCCTCCCGCTCCATCCGCTGTCGCAGTGCGTCGAGTCGCTGCTGCGCTGCCGCCCGATCCTGCTGATGGAGCGCCTGCCAGCCCATCACGAATAGGTCGAGCGCCGCATCGCGCACGCCGAGCTGCGAGCGATCGACCGTCACCTCGGTCACCGGATCGCCCCAGCGCTGCGTGTCGACCAGATAGGCAGCGCGCATCCGCACAAAATGATACCGATGTGTGCCGGCCTCCTCCTGCTGGAGCGCGCCGGCGGCGGTGCCCAAGGTAGCGCGGGCGGCCTCGTAGCGGCCCTGTTGCTGCTGCCCATACGCGAGCCACCAGAGCGCGTGATAGCTGCGGGCGGAGATGGGGAGATCTTTGGCCTTCATGCGATCGACGCTGGCCTGCCACGAACGCTGGTTGAGCTCAACGGAGCGGTCCCACATGCCGAGTGCGGTGAAGATGTGCGACGGCATGTGGAGCGCATGCGCGGCGTCGGGGGCAATCTCGGCGTAGACGCGCGCCGGGCGCAGGCCGAGCGGTGCGTGCACGGGGTCGTCGTACGAGTGGATGAGGTAGTGCGCGGCGCCGGGATGCTGCGGATTTTTGTCGAACACGTCTTCGACGATGGCCGCAGCGCGCATGTACGTGCGGAAGTCGCGCCCGTCGTGGCTCGTGCCGAGGGTCGCGAGCGCGTGGAAGGCCTGGGCGTCGAGGTCGTCCGGATAGCGGGCAGCGAGGGTCTCCATAAACGCGGCATAGGCGCGGTCGCGGGCCTGCTTGGAGCCGTCGCCATAGAGGATGTGCACGGCGCGCAGGTAGTCTTTCTCGCGGGCGGTGGGCGCTTTAGCGAGGCGAGCCGCTGGCGTGGGCGCCAACTCCTTCAGCGCGGACCGCGCCGCCTCGGCGTCCTGCCGAAACCACAGCGGATGGTTGTGGGTCATGGCCTCGCCCCAGTACGCCATGGCAAAGTCGGGATCGAGCTGCTGCGCTTCCTCGAATGCCGCGCGGGCATCGGGGTATTCGAAGCTGTGAAGCAGCAGCAGGCCCTCCATGAACGCCGCCTGCGCCTCGCCCTCGCCCGACGTCGGGAAGGTGGTCTGGCCCAGCTGCGCCTCCTGCGCCCAGGCCGGACCCGCCCCCCACAACCCAAAGATGATCAACACAACGAGCACGGGGTACACTTGGCGAATACGCATCGGGAATCCTCCGGTTATTGGGAGTTGAGCCACACGTAAGAATAGGAGGTGCTTCGCTCAGTCACAACCGGCGCGCGGCATATTCTTCAGAGGAGTGCCAGCGCCACCGCATCGCCCGATGAAGCGTCGCGGGGAACTGATGCGGCTGCCCCGAATGAGAGCGAATCCATTCTCCTGCGCTTGTTCACAACCGGTTGCCCTCTCATGATGGCCCTCCGCTACTCCCCGATGTGGACGCCGATGACGCTGCTACTCTTACTGATCGGCGTGGGAGCCTGCGCCCAACCCGACGCGCCATCGTCCAACGGCCCGTTTGCAGGCGAGCACCCGGTGTCGCAGCTCGACCCGGCTGCGCCCCCCGATACGAACCGGGCAATGACCCCCGTGAACCAGTCGCGCGGGCAGATGCTCTATGTACCCATCTACTCGCACATTTACTTCAAAAACCAGGAGCGGACGATCAACCTGGCAGCGACGGTTAGCATCCGCAACACCGACCGCGAGCACTCCATTGTGCTCTCGACCATCGATTACATCGACAACAACGGCGATCTGGTGCGCCGCTACCTCCAGGAGCCGCGCCGCCTCGACCCGCTTGCATCCGCGTCGGTCGTCATTGAGGAGAGCGATGCGGCCGGCGGACTCGGGGCCAACTTTATGGTGGAGTGGAGCGCCGCGCAACCGGTGAGCACGCCGGTCGTAGAGTCGATCATGATCAGCGCACGTTCGTCGCTCGGCATTTCGTTCACGAGCCGCGCTCGCGTAATTGCGGAACGGTAGCGACCGGTTACCCTTCGTCGCGGCGCCGAACGACCATCACGGGGATCGCGGCCTCCTGCGCGATCTGCTCGGGCACGCTGCCGAAGACGATCGCCCCCACCGACGGCTCGGTCTCCCCAATCACTACCAGGTCATAACCTCTGGCGATGCGGATGATGGCGTCGCCCGGATCATCGGCGACCTCGACGCGCAGGCGGACGAGCCCCGCCTCAATGCCCTCATCGGCCATCATGCGCGAAACGCGCCCGAGAACATCGGCCTGCACGTCGTCCTCTTCTTCGTCTTCTTCGAGGATGTGCAGCAGCGTCACATCCGTCGTGCCATCCTGCACAAGATCGGCGACGAAGTGGGCGATGCGGGGGGCGTTGTGCAGCCCGCGCAGCGGCACGAGGATGCGTTCGAGGCGCTCCAGCGGATTCGGGATAAGCACGGCGTCACAGTCCTGCCCGGCGCTGATGCGCTCGATGGTGTCGAGCTCATTGCCGGTGAAGACGATATGCGTCTGCACCTCGGCACCAACCTCGCGAAACGTTGCGCCCACGTGGTCGAGCGCGGCCTGCGCTTCGTCCTCGAACTGGTCGCGCGCCTGCGCGGGACTGGTTTGATCCGGTACGGCGTACCAGCCGACGAGAATCACCTTGAGCGCACTCATCAGCGCACGGAGCGGCGGTGCGACGGGCGCGGGGTCGGGCAGTTCGACGTCGATCAGAATGGTGGCTTTCTCGTCGAGCATCAGACTCATAATGTCACCTCACTCAGCGATACGTCGCGTGCGTAGAATCGGTACCAGCCGACGGCAGCGACCAGAATGCCCCCGCCAAGCACCATCGAAAACGGCTCCATGAACGCCACGAGCCCGAAACTCGCGAGCGCGCCCAGCGCCGGGAGCACGGGGTAGAGCGGGCATGTAAAGTCGGGATCGTACCAGTCGAGGTCGGCGCGGCGGAGGATGAGCAGCGCGATGCACATCAGCCCGTACATGAACAGGTGGAGCAGCGAAGCGACCTCGGCGAGCACCTCGACCTCGCCGTACAGGATGAGCGCCGCGATGGGGCCGCCGGCCAGCATCAGCGCCACGTGCGGCGTCCGGTACTTGCGGTTGATGCGGCTGACGGCGTTGGGTAGCAGGGCGTCGCGGCTGAGGGCGTAGACCGAACGCGAGGAGCTGAGGATCGACGCGTTGGCACTGGAGAGCGTCGCCAGCAATCCGGCCGTCAGGATCGCGATGGCGCCGATGCCGCTGAAAAACACGCGTGCCACCTCCACGATGGCCGTCTCGCCCATGGTGGCCAGCTGCTCGCTGCCCAGCGCGCTCGTGCTGATGAAGATCGTCAGCACGTAGAGCACGCCGACGAGCACGACGCTGCCTACCATGGCGAGTGGCAGGTTGCGCCCCGGCTGTTTGATCTCGCCGGCGACGGTGGCAATCTGCGCGAAGCCGAGGTACGATGTGAAGATGAGCGCCGCTGTCGTAAAGATGGGCCCCACGCCGTATGGCATGAACGTTTTGGGCACGCGCCGACTCCCGAACAGCCCCAGCGAATCGAGTAAGCCGTAGCTCAGGAAGATGGCGAGGATGGTGAGCAGCAACCCCACGATCCAGTTCTGCAGATCGCCCGAGTTCTTCGTCCCGGTGATGCTGACGCCCGTCAGCAGGATCGCCGTCGAAAAGGCAATCGCCGTCACCGAAAGATCGGCGCCCACGCCGATCTGCTGGAGGATGTCACTCAGGTAGTAGCCGAACCCCATCAAGTAGAAGGCCGAGGCGAAGACGAGCCCGAGCCACTGCCCGATGCCCACCATCGCCCCGAGGAGCGTGCCCATCCCGCGCGAGATGAAGTAGTACCCGCCGCCGCTCTCTGGCATGGCCGTCGCGAGCTCGGAGGTAGGCAGCGCCACCAGCAGCGCGATGACCGCCCCGATGGCAAACGACACCATCGCGGCCGGCCCCGCTTCGCCCGCGGCCAATCCGGGAAAGACGAAAATGCCCGCGCCCACCATCGTGCCGGTGCCAATCGCCAGCGCCTGCGACAGCCCCAGCGTGCGTTCGAGCTCGCCGCGCTGGGCGGACGAGGTCGACTGTGAAGCCGCGTTCGCGTTGGTAGACATACACGGTATTCGATGTGGAATGCGAGATAGCGCATTGTTTCCCCGCTGCCGCCAACAACCCGTGACGGTCCCGAACCGGCCTGTCCCAGAGAACGGCAGAAGCCGGGGTCAGGCCGAGGCTTCGACTTTCCGGGAGAAAATGTCGTGGGCGGTTTGTACTGCATCGCTCGGACCGACGAACACGACGTGATCGCCCCCGCAGATTTCCGTCCCGCCGCGGGGCACGACGAACTCATCGCCGCGAATGACAGCCGCGACAACACACTGCTCGGGGATGTCGATGTCTTGGATTTGCCGGCCGATCACTGCGGCGCCATCAGGCACCTCCAGGTCGATCAGGCTGGCGACACCCGTCTCGATCTCGAAGAGGTCGGCCACGCCGGGGCGGTCGAGGTAGTTCTCCACCATGGCCGACGTGGCGTAGGGCGCGCTGATGCACGTGATGCCGCTGTCCTCCATGAGGTCGACGTAGTCGGGGTCGCGCGCGATGGCGATGACCCGGTCGATGCCCATCCGCTTGGCCTGCAGGGCCACGATGGCGTTGCGCTCGTCGTTGTTGGTCGCCGCAATAGCCACGTCCATCTTGTGCGGCTCCACCTGTTCCAGGATCTCCTGCTTGGTGCCGTCGCCCTGAAAGATGGGCACGTTGTAGCGCCGCTCCAGCACCTCGCAGGTTGCCTCGTCCTGTTCGATAAAGGTGATCTGGTACTCGGACGAGCGAAAGACCATCCGGAACTCGTCTTGCTTGAGGAGTCGGTCGGCAATGTTCTGGCCCTGGTTGCCGCCGCCTACGATGAGTACATTCATGTGAGGCCTCCAGTATGCTTGAATGCGAAGTTTGAGTCGGTGAATCGCGGCCGGGAGCGCGCTGAGGTCGGGGCGGTTGCTGGGCTGGATGAGGTAGAGCACGCCGCCCACGGCCGTGAGCCCGGTTCCCAGCAGCAGGCTCTGCGCCTCCAGCAGCGGCACGAAGAACCAGCACCCGATGATCCCCAGGATGGGTACGGTGGGGTAGAGCAGGATCTTGAACGGCCGCCGCAGCGCCGGCATCTTCTGGTGCAGCGCGATGACCGCGTAGTTCACGACGCCGATGGCGATCAGGTAGCCGAAGCTGCTGGCCGAGGCCAGGAGCCGCACGATGCCCGAGGCGCCGAGAAGGGTCACGATGCCGGCGCACACGAAGAGCGCGATGTGGGGCGTGTTGTGTTTGGGATGGAGCCGTGCGAGGACGCTGGGCACGTAGCCGTCGCGGCCGAGCGCGAAGAGCACGCGGGAGCTCGCGCCCAGCGTCACGCTAAAGGCCGAAAGGCTCGCCATGATCGTCGCCAATACGCCCGCCCAGCGGCCCCACGGGCCGAAGAGCACGTCGGCCACGAAGATGAACGGCGTGCTCGTCTGCGCCAGGTCGGTGTAGTTGACGACGCCCATCATCACGTAGAGCAGCAGCACGTAGATGGCCACGCCCGTGCCGAGGGTGATGAGGATGGCCCGCGGGATGTTTTTGGCGGGGTCGATGATCTCCTCGGCGGCCACGGTAATGAGGTCGAACCCCACGTACGAGATGTAGATGAAGGCCATCGTGGGCAGGAGCGGGCCGAGGCCCATCGGGGCGAACGGCTCCAGATTGGCCGGCTCCACCTGAAACGCGCCGAGCACGCCGACGCCCAGCAGGATGACCAGCTCCACGATGTTCATCACCGTGATGGCCTTCAGCGCCTCGGCCTGCCCGCGGTAGTTCGACGCCGTAAAGAGCACCGTCGTGGCCAGCACGACGAGCACCACGCTGAGCTCCGGAAAGAAGTAGTTCTTGATCGTGAGCGCAAAGATGACGGCGTAGAGCGAGCAGGCCAGCGTGTTGCCGATCCAGAAGAACCAGCCCGTGAGGAAGGCCACCGGAGCGGGCAGGGTGCGGCTGACGAACGAGTAGCCGCCGCCCGCGATGGGGATGGCCGCGCCCAGCTCGCTGTAGCTGAGCGCCGTGAAGAGCGTGAGCCCGCCCATCAACAGATACGCGATGATGCCGAGCGGGCCCACGGTTCCGGCCACCTCGCTGGGCAGGGCAAACACGCCCGGCCCCATCATGGCGCCGATGCCAATCATCACGGCCATGAAGAGGCCGACGTTGCGCTCAAAGCCTGACTGCTCGGCCATCTGTGTTTCGCTGTTTTTTGCGCTCGTTCCCGTAGACCGCTCCCTCAAAAAGAGGCGGCGTCCCTTCAGTCGATCAACATGTCCTCGAACGCCATCGGCTCGGCGGCCAGGAAGAACACCGTCGTCGGAAGGGGCTCCGTCTTCGCGCGGAGGGTTTCATAGTACGCCGTGAAGTCGTTTGTTTCGTCCGGAGCGGCCATGCCGAGGAAGATAAGATCAGCATCTCGGGAGGACGTGTGCACGACCTGCTCGAAGGATCGCCCTTCGCTCACGATCACCTCCAACTCGGCTCCGGTTCGCATGCGTTGGACAATGGGCTCGATGTTGGACCGGACGTCTGCTGCGGCGGCTTCGGTCTCGACCATCATCTTGAGGACGACCTGTGCATCTTGCCAGCGGAGGCTCGTCTGCAACAGGTACGCCATAATTTTCATCAGCCCGCCGTTGCCCTTCAGTCCGCCCCACCAAACGTCGATGCGCTCGCGGCGGCCGAAGTCTTGATCCTCCTCCTGCTGCGCGACGACCACGTTTCGTCCGGCGTCATATAACCGGCGAATCATCGCGCAATACCGCTCGTGATGGGCCGGATTGCGCGTGTCGCCGAGCAGCACGGTGTTGGGGGCGACCTCGCCGAGCCCATAGGCTTCGACCAGGCGCTCCCCCCCCCTCGAACGGGTTCTCGGCGCGAATCGTGCGGACCAGGCTCTGCACGCCTCGCTCGGCAAGATAGTCTTTGATGATATCCTGCATGTTTTGCTGGCGTTCCAGGGAAAAGCCCTCCTCGGGCAACACGGTGGACACCGTCATCAGCGCCCGGTTGTGCGTCCACGACGAGGCCAAGTCGATGAGGTGCCAACGGCTCGTCGGCGTGCCGGTCAGGACGAGGATGTGAGGGCGCCAGTTCTTCGGATCGGGGGTTCCGCCATATCGCATGAGGCCCGCGCGGACGGCAGCCATCCAGAGGCCTTGCCGAACGTCGCCCCAGGCGGCCTTCAGGCCGCGTCGCTTGAGCCAGACAAAAATGCCGGCGACGAAGATCATGGCCACCACCGTCGCCAGCACATTGATGAGGAACATGACGGCCAGGCAGCCCACGGCGCCCAGCAAGGACAGGCTCCAGTGCACCTTGAACGTGGGCCGAAAGGACGGGCTGCCGAGGGCCGTTTCGATGCCCGCGGCGACGTTCAGCACGCAGTACGTCGTGAGAAAGAACATGGTGAGCACGGGTGCGATCGCGTTCAAGTCGCCCAGGCCGACGGCCAGGAGCGCGATGCCCATGGTGAACAGCGTACCATTGCGCGGTGTGTCGTCGTCACCACTGCCGGCGCCCAGCCACCGCAGTGATCGCGGTAGTACGCCATCGCGCGCCAGCGCCTGCAGCACGCGCGGGGCGCCCAGGATACTCCCCACGGCGCTGGAGAGCGTCGCGCCCCAGACGCCGAGCAGGATGGAATCGCCCCAGAAGGCGATCCGCCGCATGATGAGCGGGTCCTCGATTAGCGTGGCCGCGTCGGCCCGCGTCGCCAGCACGAGCGGCAGCGTCATATAGATCAGGTAGCCGACGCCCACGGCCCAAAAGGTCCCTTTTGGAATGGACGTGCCCGGGTCCTTCAGATCCCCCGAGAGGTTCACACCCGCCATGATGCCGGTCACGGCCGGGAAGAAGACGGCGAAGACGACCCAGAACGGTTCGGAAAGACGGTCGCGCGCGCCCCACATCTCGATGTCGCTCGGTTCGACCGGGCTGCCAAAGTAGAGCGAGATCAGTGAGACGGCGATGGCCGCCATGATGACGTACTGCGCCCGGATGGCGGCCTTGGCGGACACCAGCGCGAGAGCCGCCACCCCGACGGTCGTGATCAGCCCGACGATGCGCTGGTTCAGTGCAGGAAAGACGTTGACGACGCTTTCGGCAAAGCCGACGGTGTAGAGCGCCACCGACAGCGCCAGCGCAAAGAAGAGCGGGATGCCTACGGCGCCGCCGGTCTCCAGTCCCAGGGAGCGGCTGATCATGTAATACGCCCCGCCGATGCGTACGCGCTGGTCCGTCGCGATCGACGAGATAGAAAAGGCCGTGAGCAGCGTGATGGCCGTCGACAGCGTCACGACGAGCAGCGCGCCGAGGAGCCCGACATTCCCGACCACCCATCCGTACCGGAGGTACATGATGACGCCCAGAATCGTCAGGATCGAGGGCGTGAAGACCCCGCCGAACGTGCCTAATCCTCCTTCTTTGCCCGGCACCACCTCCTGCTCTTCGGAGGAAGTGAATCGTTTCCAGATCGATGCCATTATGATACGTCAGACATCATAGATGGTAGAGAAAGCGGTGATTTTATAAGGTGTCACCCGCGGAGAATAGCCAATGTCCCGCTGCGCATCAACCGTACGTGTTCACAAAGGTCTCGACCTGCTCGTCGGCGCCAATCATCACGAGCTCATCGCCCTCCTTCAACTGCAAGTCCGCCCTCAGGCGCGTCACGATTTCGCCGTCATGCTTGACGGCGACCACGTTGAGCCCCGTCTTCGCGCCGATGCCGCTCTCGACGAGCGTTGTGCCGTGCAGCGACGACGGTAGCGCGCGTGTGAAGAGGTCGACACCCTCACCCAGTACCACGAGCTCTTTGTCGTTCAGGATGGCCATCACGGCATCGACGCCGAGCGTCGAATAGCTGAGCACGAAGTCGGCCCCGGCGCGGTAGATGGCGTCGAGGGTGCGCTCGTGGGTGATGCGGCTGACGATGCGCAGCTCCGGGTTGAGACGCCGGCAGTACGACGTCAGATACACGTTGATGGCGTCGTCGTTGGTGGTCAAGAGGACCGACGGCGCCTTGTCGATGCCGGCCTCGTGGAGCAGGTGGTAATCGGAGGCGTCGCCGTGAAACACCTTGGTGACAACGTCGCGCAGCATCCGGCACCGTTCCTCCTTCCGCTCGACGAGATGAACAGGCACGTCTTTCTCCGCCAGCGAACGAGCGGCGGCCGACCCCACATTGCCGCCCCCAATCAGCAGCACGGGATTCGGGTTGACATCGTAGATCGCCAGGATAGAGTCGAGCTCATCGAGCTGCGTATCGGTACCCATGACGACGGGCACGCACTGGTCGGTCAGCTCCGTGTCCGGGCGAGCCGGCTCCATCCGCCCGCGTTTCCACACGCCGATGATGTTGACCCCCGTCTTCTCGCGCAGGCGCGTCTCGCGGATGGTGTGCCCGGCCAGCGGGGTGTTGTGGACGGGAAGCTCGGCAATCTTGAGGTCTTCGTACTCGCCGATGGGATGCAGCCCAGCGCGCTGGGCGTTGATGCGGTTGGCGAGCTGCTCGCCGAGCCAGCGTTTGAGCGGCAAGACGTGCGTAGCGCCGCTGAGCTCCAGAATGTCGATCGCATCCTCATTGTCGGCCACCGCAGCGAGCGGCACGTCAGGCGCCGCCTCGCGGACAGTCAGCGCGATATTAGTGTTGACGATGTCGTCGCGATTAGCGAAGACGAGCCGCGCGCGGCTGGCCTGCAGGCTGCGGTAGGTCTCTTTACTGTCGATGTCGCCCACGGCCACCGAGAGCCCCTCGGTAAACCACTCCGAGGCCACCGCCGGATCCGGCTCGATGAGCGTGTAGGGAATGTCGTCCCGCTCCAGCCGCGTGATGAGGCCGGGCGCAATGGCGTCGCGGGCCGTAAGGAGCACGTGGCCTTCGATGCTCGGCGGCAGCTCGCGCGGCGCCCGCGAGTGAATCTGCGCCTCCAGCCAGGGCGCGTAGAAGAAGCGGATGAACGCAAAGGGCAGCACGATGAGCAGCATCACGATGCCCGTCATCAGCACGATCACGCTGAAGAACCGGCCGATGTCCGTCTGAAACGTGATGTCACCGAAGCCGAGCGTGCTCATCACCGTGAGCGTCCAGTAGAGCCCCGTGATCCAGGAGTGCTCCTCGCCCTCGGCGTAGAGCATGATGAAGTGAAAGATGACCGTGAACACCACGATCACGGCCACGAGTGCGCCGATGTATTTCAGCAGAATCGGCAGGTTCTGCTTGATCTCCTTATTCTGCAGAAAATAGGAGAGCTGGGTACTGAGCGTTTTCATACGGGAGAGCGGCCTACGTCAGGGCGAGCGGGCAGCGTCCTCAACCGGATGGACCGCGCGTTGATTCCTACGCCAGCGCTTTGTTGATTTGAGGACGCACAGGCATCGGGAAAATAGGCATCAGCATGACCATCTCAAACCGAACGGTCTGGATCACAGGCGCCTCGTCGGGCATCGGCGAGGCGCTGGCGTACGCGTGCAGCGAGCGCGGCGCGCGGCTCATCCTCTCGGCCCGGCGCGTCGATGCGTTGCGCGCGGTGCGGGACCGCTGCGCCCACCCCGCGCGCCACATCGTCGTCCCGCTGGATCTGACCGATCCGCCGACGCTCGATGCCGCCGTCGACGACGTGCGCGACCGCGCCGGCCCCGTGGACGTGATGGTGCACAACGGCGGCATCAGCCAGCGCTCGCTGGTGGCCGAGACGGACCTCAGCGTCGACCGGCGCATCATGGAGGTCAACTACTTTGGCGCCGTGGAGCTCACGAAGCGGCTGCTCCCGCCGATGCGAGAACGCGGGCGCGGGCACTTTCTGGTGGTGAGCAGCCTCGTCGGCAAATTCGGCACGGCGAAGCGCTCGGCCTACGCCGCGTCGAAGCACGCCCTGCACGGCTTCTTCGACTCGCTCCGCGCCGAGGTCTACGACGACGGGTTGCGGGTGACGCTCTTCTGCCCCGGCTTCGTCAAAACGAACGTCGGCCACAACGCGCTCACCGCCGACGGCACCCCGATGCGCGAGGCCATCGACGAGGTGAAGGAAGTCGGCATGCCCGCTTCCACCTGCGCCGAGGCGATGATCGACGCCGTCGAAAAGGAGAAAGACGAGGTCTATTACGGCGGCTGGGAGATGCTGGGCGTTTACGTCAAACGCCTCTCGCCGGCGCTGTTCAATGCCCTGATCCGGCGCATCGAAACGACGTAGAGGGTTGAGGCTGGCTACCGGACACGTTTGGAATATCACACGGCGTGGTCCTGAACCCGCTCTCCGATATGTCATCCCAAACGTGACGAGGCGCTGTGAGCGAAGCGAGGACGTGCCCTTGGGGTGGATCCCTCAGGGCAGCTCTCGTAAAACGTGGTGCGAACCGGAGAAACTCCATTCGCTGAGTAATGAAGTCATGCCCGACCCCGATCGGGCATCCAGACAGCTAACGGCCGCTTTCTGGATCCCCAATCAAGTTGGGGGTGACAGCTCGGTTGGGGTTTGTTAGAGACGCTTAAAACTGTCCGGTAGATAGAGGTTTGGGTTCGGGGTTCTGAGTTAGCAATACCCAACTCGGAACGCCAAACCCTGACCCCGAACTCGTCACGGACGAGGGATCAGGTGCAGATCGTCCTGCCGGCCGTCGATATAACGGACGTGCTCGCCGTCGAAAAAGGCGTCTTCCTCCAGCTTGATGAGGATCTCCTGATCGTCCCATTCGGGAATCGAGACGGCCGCGTTGAGCTCGATGGAGTGCGCTGTGTTCGCGTACAGCGGATAGTCGCCCTTACCCGGCACGCCGCCCTGCTGATCCCACAGCCCAATCGTGGGCCCGGCGCCGTGCCCGTGAAAGCCGATGGGATGCGTGTAAATCGTGGCATCGATGCCCTCGGCCTCGGCCTGCGCCAGCGCCGCCGCGAGGATCTCGTTACCCGTGCGGCCCACCGCAAACTGATCGGTCAGAATGTCCTGCAGGCGATTGCCCGTCGCCAGCCCGTCCCGGAGGCCTTCCGGCGCGTCCGTCTCGCCCGGCTTCAGGACGTAGGCGTGCTGCTGCGTGTCCGTGTTTAGACGCAGGTACGTAATGCCGAAATCGACGTGCAGCAGATCGCCCGGCTGGATGACCTCGGCATCGGGCTGGGCGGAGAAGTCGCCCGCTTCACCGGCATCGGGGCGCTGTAGGGACACGCTCGGGTGAAACCAGGCGGTCAGGTTGAGATCGCGGATGCGCTCGCGGTACCACCACTGCACGTCGGCCGTAGTCGTGATGCCCGGTTGGATGACCTGCTCGGAGAGGCCCTCGGCGATGACGGCGTGGGCGATGCGCACAATCTGCGGATAGACGGCCATCTCCTCCGGCGTGCGCGCCTCCAGCCAGCCGATCGCCAACTCCTCACCGGAGACGATGCGCGTCTGATACGCGTCCGGCAGCGCCGCCATCAGGCCGTCGAACTCCGTGTCCGTCATGCCATCGGCCAGGGCGAACGTCTCGGAGCGGTTGATGGCAATCTGCTGCGGATCGCGCTCGGCGATGACTTCCGCGAGGCGCGCCCACTGATCGGGCTGTTCTTCCTTATCCCAGGCGCTCTGGAAGAAGGCGCCGATGTCGTAGCGCGCGATGGCGAGGCGCTCGACGCCCTCGTCCGGCCCGCGATCGTAAAAGACGAGGATCGTCCGCCGCCGCGCCGACTGCCACGTGGCCGGGAGCATCGTTTTGATGACGGGATCTTCGTTGTACTCCCGCGCGCTCACGATCCACATGTCGACCTCCGCGCGCCGCATCAGCATCGGCACGACCGTATCCAGCCGGATTTCCAGCCAGCGATTGACGACCTCGGCCCGTTCCTCCATCGAAAGGATGGCGGGCACCTCTGGATCTTGCGCCTGCGACGAAGCGGGCACAGCGAGCACGAGAGAAACGAGAACGAGCAGGCACCGGCGGACCATGAGCACGAGGGCATTTCGGGAAAAAGAGGCGAATGCAACATGCAACGCCCTCCTTTCACATGCAAGCCGGGCGTTGGGGAAGGGCGTTTAGGCGGTTGGGCGGCTGGGCATGTGCGGAGAGACGCCTACTCCAAACCCGGAACTCCAAACCCAGAACTCCGAACCTGGAACCGCTACTCTGGCTTCGGCCAGCGGGTGTCCTCGGGGAGGTCGCTGCCGGGCGCTTGGAGCACCAGTTCATCGGGCAGATCGTTGAGCTGCTCGTCGGGGTTGACGACGGCGACGAGAGGCATCGCCAGGGCCGTAAAAAACTTGCCCATGGCGGCGATCAAGAACTCCTGCTGCAGCTCCACCATGTCGTTGGTGAAGCGCCCCTCTTCATCGATATGGCCCTGGATGTCGAGGTACAGCACGCGCGGCCAGTCGGGGAATTCATCCTGCGCCTGCTTCGTGAGCGCGAAGATATCCTGGGCCGCCGTCTCGAACCCCTCGTCCTCGGCCACAACGTGATAAAGCGACACCGTATTGTCGAAGTTCATGTGGATGCCGGGCGCCTCGGGCTTGTTGTACTCCGGCACAAAATCCGGCAGGTCTTCGGACTGATTCTCCGGGGCCATAATGACGCACGTCGGATTGCTGAAGGGAAACGCGGAAGTCCAACGAGCGGCGCCCAGACAGGATTCGGCCGATCTCCGCGAAGATGGCGTCAAGGGGCGACTACGGCGCTCAGCGCCGGCGGCTCCTAATCAGCCCTTTCAAAAGTGGTGCGTCCGGACTATCATGAATATGAAGAAGATGCAATGTGCAGGCGACCCGAGCGCCGTGTCCCCCGGCGCCCGGGCTCCATCGCAGTATGCAGGTTGTGTTCATCCCGGGAGCTATTAGTACCCGATGGTGCGTCGTTTATTCCATTCCTTCTCCCCCTGGGCCACCCTGCTCGTGCTACTGACCCTCGGCGGGCGCCCGGCCCCGGGACTGGCCCAGCCTGACGCCACGCTTCGCATCGTGGTCACCTCGGATGAAACCGGGCGTCCTCTCCAGGGCGCCTACCTTGCCCTCTTCGCTACCGCTGATGCGGCGTCCCGCACAGGCGTGACCAATGCGGACGGCTACTACGCTATGCGTGGGCTGAGGCCCGGGCGCTACCGGGTCCGGATCAGCCACCTCGGGTACCGGACGCATGAAGACACCATCGACGTGGAGCCTGGGCGGCGCGTGTACAACGTCGCGCTGGCGACGGAGCCGGCTCAACTGGACGAAGTCACCGTTAAAGCCGAGCATGGCGCGACGCAGCGGGAAGCCGGGCTGCAAACCATCCGCGCTGCCGAGATCGGCCGCATCCCGACGCCCGGCCCCAGCGGTGATCTCGCCTCGTATCTGCAGACGCTGCCCGGCGTCGTCTCGGTAGGCGACCGGGGCGGGCAGCTGTTCATCCGCGGCGGCGCACCCAGCCAAAATCGGTTTCTGGTCGATGGCCTGCCGATCGTCCAGCCCTTCCACATCTCCAGCTTTTACTCGGCCTTTCCGCAAGACCTCGTCCAGAGCGCCGACCTCTACGCGGGCGGCTTCGGCGCGAAGTACGCTGAGGCGCTCTCCGCTGTGCTCGACGTGCGCCTGCGGCCGGGCGATATGAAGCAGTACGGGGGAAGCGCCGCCATCGGCCCGCACCTGGCATCGGGCCACGTCGAAGGGCCGATCGTCGACGGCAATCAGTCGTTTCTGGTCGGGGGGCGCTACTCGCTCATCGAAGAGACCGGCGGCCCCCTCCTCGGGCACGATTCGCCGATTGGATTTTACGATGTGACGGGGCGCTACTCGCTCCAGAAGGACAATGCCTCGTGCAACCTCACCGCACTGCGCACCCGCGACCGTGGGAGCATCGGCCCGAACCGGCAGCGCGAGTTTACGTGGGCCAACACGGCCCTCGGCGGCCGCTGCCTCATCCTGGATGAGCGCTTCGGGAACGCGTTCACCATCCGCGGCGGCTACACGGGATTCCGCAACACGGCGGGTACCGTGGGCGACCCCGAGCAGATCGCCCGCCGGTGGCGCCTGTTTCTGGCCTTCGAGCAGGACCAGATCCTGCTGGGCTGGCCCGCCAAGCTGGGCGGGCTCATCACGGGCGGGCGCTACGATGCCACCATCGACGAGCCCTTCGTGGGCGTCAAGCAACTCAACAGGTCACAGGATCTGGTGCGCGTGCACGGTTCGGTGACGTGGTCGCGGGGCGACTGGCTGCGGGTGACGCCCAGCCTCGCCGCGCAGGTCCCGGCGTCTAAGCTCGACCCGATTCTCGATCCGCGCCTGCGCCTGCGGATCCGCCCCGACGGCACCGACCGGCAGGAGATCAGCCTGGCCGGAGGGCTCTACCATCAAGTCGATGAAGCCATCACCGATCAGCGCGAGGCCGGAACGGTGTTCAGCGTGTGGCGCCCGCCCGACCTCGATACGGCGGTGCCGAGCGCGCTGCACGCCATCGCCGGGTACCGCCAGCGCATCGGCCGGGCGTTTGAGATCAGCGTCGAGGGGTACGCCAAGCGCCTCCGCAATATACTGGTGTCGAAGTGGACGCCCGAGGCTGCGCTCAACACGGAAACCGCCCGCGCGGACGGCTACACCTACGGAGCGGACGCGCGCATGGTGTTCCGGCAGGGCCCGCTCTATGCCTACCTGGGCTACGGCTGGTCGAAGGTGGAGTACGAGGCCACGACGGAGGACCTCGGCGCCTGGGTCGATGGTGCGGTCTTCTCCTACACGCCGTCGCACGACCGCCGGCATCAGGTGAATGCCGTGACACGCTACACCATCATGGGAGCGACCGCCAGCCTGAGCTGGGAATTCGGCAGCGGGCGCCCCTACACGCAGGTGTACGGCTTCGACCTTGACTTCGACCCGCTCCGTGAACCGCCCCTGGAGCAGCCCGGCACTGCCCATACGATCTTCGAGCGTCCCTACGGGGCCCGCCTGCCGGTCTATCACCGGCTCGATGTCTCCGTGGAGCGGTCGTTCGACCTGTCCGGCCGGCTCGCGCTCGATGCCAAGGCCGGCGCCATCAACGTGTACGACCGGCGCAACGTCTTTTACTACGACGTGAACGCGCTCCAGCGGGTCAACCAGTCGCCGCTGCTGCCGTACGTTTCGGTGCGGCTGCGCATCGAATAATCCGTTGCCCTGACCTGATTCCCGACGCCGTTCCGATGATGCCCCCTTCCGCGCTGCGATCCGTGCTCGCCGCATCCGTGCTGGCCGGTCTGCTGCTGGTCGGCTGCGATACGGCGCTGGAGCCCTTCGCCGACGACAACGGTGCCTATTCCGTGCGCGGCGTGCTCAGCCTCACGAAAAGTGAACACTACATCCGCGTCAACGACCTCAACCGGCCCGCGACGCAGGACACGGCGCACCGGCTCGATGCGACGGTGACGCTGGCTAACCCCAGCGCGGGCATCACCGAAACGCTGGAGGACTCGGTCGTCGTATTCGAGGGCACCGCGACGCACAACTTCCGCGTGACGCAGGCCATCCAGCCGGACACCGAGTACCGCCTGGCCGTCGAGCGCGCCGATGGCGTGACGACGCGGGCGAGCGCCATCACGCCGCCGCTCACCGAGGTCGATGTCGACCCCGCGGCGACGACCGTGGCCTGCGACCGAGAGACTATTCTTCGGTTTCGGAACGTGCCCGAGCCGCGGCTCATCCGCGTCCGCGTCGGCGTCGAGTGGAATGGACAACAGGAATGGATTTCGTCGCGCCCCGTCAAAGACTCAAGCGGCACGCCGACGCACTTCGTGAGCGCGGCGGGCGTCCTCGCCGAAGTCGTGCCACAACCGACCCTGGACGACCTCCCCGGCGTCTGGGCCTACTGCACGCTGCTGTCCGATCCCACTCTGCAGATCGCCTACACCCACCTCGGCCCCGACTGGCCCGCCGACAGCGTCCGCGCCGACCCGCTCGCCTCGGACGTGGAGAACGGCCTCGGTCTCTTCGGCGGCGTCCACCGCGATACGCTGCGTAAAACGGTGGTGGTGGACGATTCGTGATCGAGTCTCACGCCGCCACTTCTTCGGCCTCCGCTTCATGCTCGTCATCGAGGTGGTCGTCGTCGGCGTCATCGTCATCGGAGGCCATGCTGTCGAGGTCCACGTCCTCCTCGTCGGAGGCCTCTTCGGCGGCGGCCGTGCGCTGAAGCTCCTCGCGGATGAATTGCGCCGTGTGCGTGTCGGCCTCGGCCAGCGCCTCGGGCGTGCCCTCGAACTGGATGTACCCGCCGCCCGCGCCGCCTTCCGGCCCGAGGTCGATGATGTGGTCGGCCTGCTTCACCACGTCCATGTTGTGCTCGATGACGATCACCGTGTTGCCCTTCTTGACGAGCGCGCGAAGCACGTTCAGGAGGTGCCGGATGTCCTCGAAATGCATCCCCGTCGTCGGCTCGTCGAGGATGTAGAGCGTGTCGCCCGTGCCGGGGCGCGAGAGCTCTTTCGAGAGCTTCACCCGCTGCGCCTCGCCGCCCGACAGCGTGGTCGACTGCTGGCCGAGCGTGATGTAGCCGAGGCCCACGGCGTCCAGCGTCTTGAGCTTGCGCATGATGCGCGGCAGGTTCTCGAAGAAGTCGAGCGCCTCGCTCACCGTCATGGCCAGCACGTCGGCGATGGACTGGCCCTTGTACTTCACCTCCAGCGTCTCCTCGTTGTAGCGCTGGCCGTGGCATTCGTCGCAGGTCACCTCCACGTCGGGCAGGAAGTTCATCTCCAGCTTGACGGTCCCCGTGCCCCCGCATTTTTGGCAGCGCCCGCCTTTCGTGTTGAAGCTGAACCGGCTCTTCGTGTAGCCGCGGATCTTCGACTCGGGCAGCTTCGCAAAGAGGTCGCGCAGATACCCCATCAGCTTCGTGTACGTGGCCGGATTCGAGCGCGGCGTCCGCCCGATCGGCTTCTGGTCGATCTCGATGACCTTGTCGATGTGATCGATCCCTTCCAGATAATCATGCGGAAGGGGGACCATCTTCGCCCCGTGGTGGTGCCGCGCGAGGATCGGGTAGAGCGTCTGGTTGACGAGCGTCGACTTGCCGGAGCCGGAAACGCCCGTCACGCAGATGAACGTGCCGAGCGGGATGGTGACGTCTTCGCCCTTCAGGTTGTGCCCCGTCGCGCCCTTGAGAACGAGCGTGTCGCCGGTGCCCGCGCGCCGCTCCGCCGGGACGCTGATCGTGCGCGTGCCGTTCAGGTACGCCGCCGTGAGGCTCACCTGCTCGTACGGCTGCCCGTTCTCGCGGACGAGGCTGCTGTTTACCTGCCCGTTCGTTGCCTCCGGATGCACCGTCAGTTCGTCCGGTGTGCCCGCCGTGATGACGTGCCCGCCGTGGATGCCCGCGCCCGGCCCGAGGTCGACGACGTAATCGGCCGCCTCGATCATCTCGCGGTCGTGCTCCACGACGAGGACCGAGTTGCCCAGATCGCGCAGGCTCTTGAGCGAGTCGATGAGCCGCGTGTTGTCGCGCGGGTGCAGGCCGATCGACGGCTCGTCGAGCACGTACAGCACGCCCGTCAGCTGGGTGCCGACCTGCGTGGCGAGGCGGATCCGCTGGCTCTCGCCGCCGGAGAGCGTCCGCGCCGTCCGGTCGAGCGTCAGGTAGCCGACGCCCACGTTGACGAGAAAGCCCAGCCGCTCCTGAATCTCCTTGACGATGGGCGCCGCGATGGTGCGCTGGCGCTCGGTGTCGAACGTCACATCGCTGAAGAACTGGCGGAGCGTCGTCAGGTCCATGTTCGCCAACTCGGCGATCGTCTTGCCGGCCACCCGGTAGCTCAGCGCCTCCTTGTTGAGCCGCCCGCCGCCGCACGCGCTGCAGTCCATCTTGCGCATGAACGACTCGGCCCAGCGGCGCTGCTTCGACGAGTTCGTATTCTCGTGCGTGTGCCAGATGTGGTCGTTCAGCCCGCCGTAGCGGTGCTTGTAGCGCACCTCGCGGCCCTTGTAGCTGTAGACGATGTCGAACTGCTCCTCACCCGCACCGTCGAGGATGACGTCCAGCTGCTCGTCGGTGAGGTCTTCGATGGGCGTGTCGAAGTCGAAGCCGTACGCGTCGGCCACCGCTTCGAGCTGGCTAAAGATCCAGATGTCGCGCGGTTTACCGAGCGGCACGAGCCCGCCCTCGGCGATCGTCTTACGCGGATCGGGAATGATGAGGCCAGGGTCCAGCTCGTTGGACACGCCGAGCCCGTCGCACTCGGGGCACGCGCCGTACGGGGTGTTAAACGAGAAGAGGTTCGGCGAGGGCTCGTCGTACGAGAGGCCGGTTTCGGGATCGACGAGGTGGCGGCTGAAGAGGTGATCGCCCGGCTCCGCACCTTCCGAGCTGCCTTCCATGACGTGGGCAATCAAGGTTCCGCCCCCCATCTCCAGCGCCGTATCGACCGATTTGGAGACGCGCGGGCGGATGCCGTCTTTCACGACGAGCCGGTCGACGACGACCTCGATGTCGTGGCGCTCGTAGCGCTCCAGCTTCATCCCCTCCTCGTACTGGCGCATTTCGCCATCGATGCGGAAGCGCTCGAAGCCCTGGCTGGCCGTCTGCTCGAACAGCTCGCGATAGTGCCCTTTCCGCCCTTTCACGACGGGGGTGAGAATCATCAAGCGCGTGCCCTCGGGGAAGCCCAGGATCCCGTCGATGATCTCATCGTCCGTCTGCTGCTGCATCCGGTGGCCCGTCTCGTGCGAGTAGGCCGTGCCGGCGCGGGCGTAGAGGAGGCGGAGGAAGTCGTACACCTCGGTGACGGTGCCGACCGTCGACCGCGGGTTGCCGCTGACGGTTTTCTGCTCGATGGCGATGACCGGCGAGAGCCCGTCGATGTAGTCGATGTCGGGCCGCTCCATCATCTCCAGGAACTGGCGCGCGTAGGCGGACAGGCTCTCCAGGTAGCGCCGCTGCCCCTCGGCGTAGATCGTGTCGAA
>CAYUVF010000056.1:0-30788 GCA_964448045.1 uncultured Rhodothermales bacterium | reverse complement strand
AAATGGGTTACCATAAAAAAGGGCGATGCCACTGCGACATCGCCCCTTTCATGCTCAATATGTGGATCGGGATTGGGCGTTAGTTGCCGCCCCCGGATCCGCCGTTTCCACCACCGGCGTTCCCGCCACCCTGACCGCTGGGAAGCTGCTGGCCTCCACCGCCCTGCTGCTGTCCGGCGGGCGGGAGCGCCTGCTGCTCCGTTTGCTGCTGTTGGGCTTCTCGCTGAATGATGCTCTCCTGCGCCTCATTCCCCCCGATGAAGAAGTTGCTCACTACGCAGAGCATGATAAAGACCGTGCCGAGCGTCCAGGTCGCTTTCTCCAGCGTATCGGGCGCCTGGCGCGTGCCAAGCACCTGCTTTGCCGCCCCCCCCGAGGCAATCCCGGCGAGTCCCCCTCCCTGTCCGCTTTGAAGCAGCACGACGAGCGTCATCAAGACCCCGATCAGGGTAATCACTACGATGATAAACGTATACATGGGTTCTATGGCAATTCGTTATTTCGACAGCATGGGAAAGTAGCAATAAAGCGAGGTCAAGCACAAGCCAGCGGGATTAATCTGCCCCCCCGCTTTCGAGGCGGGCCGCCGCGTACGTTAAAGCCGTAACGGTTTTCATATCGCGCAGTTCACCCCGGCGCGCTTGCGTGACCGCTTCATCGAACCGAAGCGAGATCACATCCATGAACTCGCCGTCGCCCAGGTTGCGCTCGCCCCGCGTCAGCTCCCGCGCGATGAAAAAGTGAATAACCTCGTTGCTGTATCCGATACACGGATAACTGGAGCCTACATGGTCAAGACGACCCGCCCGCCACCCTGTTTCCTCTTCGAGCTCGCGCCGCGCTACCTCCTCGGGCGGCTCGCCGGCGTCAATCTTCCCCGCCGGGACCTCGAGAAATGTCCGCCGTGCCGGGTAGCGAAACTGGCGGACGAGCAGCGTGCTTCCATCCTCAAAAATCGGCACGATGGCCGATGCACCCGGATGGTCGATCCATTCGCGCACCGAGGTCGCCCCATCGGGAAGCTCCACCTCGTCGCGATAGACTTGGAGGAGGACCCCGTCGACCAAATGGTCGGACTGGAGCGGTGTCTCGGTGAGGTCGGACATGGCGTTAGCGGCGATGAAAAGTCGACATGCACGAACGTCAGCCGCGGGGCATTGCTCCACACTCCCGCTCGCGCGCCATCATTTTCACACAGAATAGGCACGCACGGCTCATTCAGCCGAAGTGGTTGGAGAGGAATCGGCGCCGAGAGCAGCCAACTGAACCGCCGTTGCCGCCACAATGCCGGCCGTCTCCGTTCGCAGCCGCCGCGCGCCCAGGTGCACGGCCTGCCCGCCCTCGGCCTGCACCTGCTCTACCTCCGTTCCCGTGAAGCCCCCCTCCGGCCCCACCAACATCAGCAGGCGCGTGCCGGACAGCGCCTCGGGCGCGAGCGCCTCCGCAAGCGATAGCCTCCCGGAATCCTGCCCGTGACAGATGAACACTCGATCGTAGCGCCCTTCCGCCAGCGGATCGAACATTGGCTGCGGCGCCATCAGCGGGGGCAGCCAGCTTCGCCCGCACTGCTTCATCGCGGCGATCCGGATGTTGCGCGCCCGGCGCTCCTTGATGCTCTCCTTCTCGGTACGCGCGGTCATCAGGGGGACGATCCGATGCACGCCTAACTCAACGGCCTTCTCCAGAAACGTCTCAAACCGATTCGTATTCTTAAGCAGCCCGAGGCCCACTGTCAACTCGTATGATGGCTCGCCGACGCCGGTGCGCGTCTCCAGCACCGTACCCGCGGCGGTGTCCCGCCCGACGCGATCCAGCCGGACCCGGTGCCAGTGTCCCTCGCCATCCACTACTACAATCTCATCGCCCGCCTGCTTGCGCAGTACCCGGGTGGCATGGCGGGCCTCGTCGTCGGGCAGCTTGAGCATCGTTCCGTGCAGCGCCGAAGGGGGCGCGTAAAAAGCAGTCGTCATGGCGAAAGCTTGATTTCGGGGAAGTCGAACGGGATCAGAGGCCGACGGAGAGCCCCAGGTGGATGCGCCCTTCTGCAGGACTGGCATCCTCCGGGCTGAGCGCGTAACTCGCGTTCACCAGCCCCAGGCGCGTGGACACCTGTATGCCAAGTCCGTAGCCCGGATGCCACGTACGAGCGCCCTCCAGATCGGAGAGATCGGGCGTCTCCACCATGCCCAGATCACTAAAAACGTACGCATACGAGGCCCGATCCACCAGATAGCGGTATTCGACGAACAGGCGCCCCACGGCGCGGCCCAGAAAGCGGTCTTCGTCGTAGCCGCGCAGCGTGTTGGCCCCGCCGATGCGAAACAAGTCGCTGCGATCGTAGCGCGAACTACGGAGCAGCGCTGCATCCAGCCCGATGGCCACGACCTGCTGCGCCCACGTTGGCGCAAAGCCGCGAGCGTCGATGCGCAATCGCTCCTGCCGGAGAGACGACTGCCGGCGCACCGTGTCCTGCTCGGCGGTGACGATGCGTTCAGCTGTCGACTTGCGGCCCTGCTCCAGGCTCGTTTCCAGCGTCCACCCTCGCCGCGGATTGACACGCCGGTCTACATTCTGGTAGCGGATGGTCACCCCCGCAAACCACGCCGTCGCCCGGGCGATCCGCTGCCCGCTACCCTGCAGCCGCGTGCCGGCCTGCCCCGGGCGCGTTGCCTCGCGCGTGAGCGTGCCCGACAACTCCAGCCCGTCCCCGAAGCGGTACCCCGCGCCGAGGTGATACGCCTGCTTACCGTACGTCGAATCGCGCTGCTCGCCGGTGAAGCGCAGATCGAGCCGGAGCGGCCAGCCCAGCCAATACGGATCGGCGGCGCGCACATCCACCTGACTCACCTGCCCCGGCCGGCGGTCCAGCTGTAAGCTCAGGGTGCGCCCTCCGCCGAAGAGATTGCGCAGCGCGAGTTGCCCATTTCCCACAATCTGGCCCTCGCCCCGGCCCTGAGGCGGCAGATAGCCAAGGACAAGGTCGAACGCCCCCGGGGCGCGCTCGGTGACGGGCAGATGCAGCACAGCCCCATCCTTTTCGGTGAGGCGCAGCTCCGGCGGACCGACGCGGCGAAACAACCCCGTTGCCTCCACCCGACGCCGGATGGCCTCGGGATCGTACGCCGTCAGCGGCTGGCCGATCTGCAAGCCCGCGACCTCGGCGAGAAACGACGGTGCGGTGCGCGCGCCCTCGGGCACGGAAACGGCTTCGAGCCGGAGCGACCGTCCTTCGTCGATCGACAGGGTAATGCGCAAACGGGGCGGCGGGCCCGGTAGGAGCGTGGTTTCGTCCACGCGCACCTGCACCAGCGGATAGCCGGCCTCTTCGTAGCGTGCCACGATCGCCTCCAGATCGGCCTCCAGCCTGGCAGGGTCCAGCGGCGCCCCCGTCTGGGTGTCCATCATCTGCCGGATGCGGACGGTCGAGAGCGCCTCAGCCCCCCGGATGCGGATGGCGCCGAGGGGAATGCGCGGGCCCCGCGTTACATACATGCGCACGCGAGCAGCTGACGAATCGATGGCGGCCGAGTCGACGCGAGCACGGTAGTAGCCCTGCGTTTGGTACTGGCGGATCACCCGGCGCGCAACCGCCCGCACACTGTCGACCGGCATCGTTTCAGGCGGCCGCCCATCCATCGAAGGCCAGTCGGCCTCTGTGCCGTCAACGATCAGACTCCACACGGCCGACACAGCGGACGAGTCGGCGGACTGGGCGTGCACCTGCGGTGCGAGCCCTCCGATCATCAAAACCGTTACGATCACGCCCCACCCCGCTCGCAACACTGCTGAAGCGGAAAGGTATATGCGATGCGCTATGCGATTCATCCCTGCCATAGCTTCGTGGCGCCGACGCCTTCGCTCGTTCGATCTCCCCCCTCATGATCCGCCTCGGCTCAACCCTCGTGCTGCTGAGTCTGCTGATCGGCGGGGGCGTGGTGGCCGCCGGCGGTGGGGGCGCGGCGGCGCCGGAAGGTGTACCCTCCGGTGCTGCGCGTGTTGCGACGCCTGCTCCACCGGCCGACACGTTGAGCTATACCGTGACGGCAGGCGAGGCGTTCATCACCGACCTGCCGGGCACGCTACGCGATCAGCCGGTCGAATCGTACGCCATCGTGGAAGCGCCGTCGATGAGCTGGCTGGTCGATCGCTCGTTCTTTTGGCGCACCGATCAGGTCGATCCGGGGCAGTACGCTATCCGCCTGCGCGCCACCATCACCGATGCCCCGCCGGATACACTGGCGCTGCATATCACCGTCGTTGCTCCCTGATTTGCCCCGCTACCGGTGCCTGATTCACTTCCCGACGCCCTGCAACCCACCGATGTCCACAAGCACCTCTTCCGCACCGACCTGATCGCGTGGTACCGCGATGTCAAACGCGAGATGCCGTGGCGCGACACGGACGACCCGTACCGCATTTGGGTTTCCGAGGTCATGCTGCAACAGACGCGCGTCGACCAGGCCCGCCCCTACTACGAACGGTTTGTTGAGGCCTTTCCGACGGTCGAGGCGCTCGCCAACGCCGAACTGGACGACGTGCTCCACCTGTGGGAGGGGCTCGGCTACTACTCACGGGCCCGCTACTTACACCGTGCCGCCAGGCAGGTGCTCGATGAGTTTGGCGGCAACGTGCCCGATACCTACGACGCCATCCGCGAGCTGCCCGGCATTGGGCCGTACACGGCGGCGGCGGTGCTGTCGATCGCGTTCGAGAAGCCCCACGGCGTACTCGACGGCAACGTGACCCGCGTGCTGACGCGCGTGTTCGCCATCGACGAGGACGCCACCAAAGCCCGCACGAAGCGCCACCTCCAGACCCTCGCCGATGCGCTCATCGACCCGGAGCAGCCCGGCACGTTCAATCAGGCGGTGATGGAGCTGGGCGCGACAATCTGCACGCCGCGGTCACCCATCTGCGAGCGCTGCCCGGTGCAGGACGGGTGCCGCGCGTTTGCCGCAGAGACGCAGGCGGACTACCCCGTCACCCCCGAGTCCAAACCCATCCCCCATCACGACATCGCGGTAGGCCTCATCTTCAACGACGCGGGCGAGCTGCTCATCCAGCGCCGCCCCGAAGACGGCATGCTGGGCGGCCTGTGGGAATTTCCCGGCGGCAAGCGCGAGGACGACGAAGAGCTGGCGGAGACGTGCCGCCGCGAGCTGCGCGAAGAGCTGGGCATCAAGGTGACCATCGACGGCCCCTTCTACACGCTGTCGCACGCGTACTCGCACTTCAAGATCACGCTGCATGCGTACCGCTGCCGCATCACCGACGGGACGCCGACCCCAGAGCTGGATCAGCCCCTCCGCTGGGCCGACGTCGACGAGCTGGACGACTACGCGTTCCCGCGCGCCAATCGCCGCCTCATCGAAGAGCTGGAGCGGCGCCAAGAGGAACCGTCGCTGTTCGACTAATTGGTGCGGTCAGAATCCATTAGTAGACTCCACAGCGGCCGCGTTTGCGTCCGCAGCGTCATCGCCCTTCTGGAAGACGGACGCACCAATCGCGCCGCCCACTGCACCGAAGATGGCGAAGATAATCATCGAGGACAGGGTGCCCGCAATCATCATGACCCAGCTGCCCTCCTGGGCCTGCTGCATCTGCTCCATCTGCTCGGGCGACATCTGCATGCTGGACATCTGCATGATCGTCTCTCGAAAGCCCGCGGCGAAGTCCAGCCCGGCGGCGACCAGCATCTGATTAAAGATTCCGGCGAGAAGCGCCCCCAGCAAACCCGCCAGCGCGCCGATCAGCGCGCCTTGCCCAGACGGGATGGTGAGCTGATGCTCCTCTGTGTAGTGCCACACCCCCACCATCGCCCCGATGATCACGCCGGCACAACAGGCGAGGTTGATCAAGCCAAGCACCGAGGTGCTCAAAATCCCGACGACTAATCCGCCGATGAGAATGGATTGCGTTCTACTGGGCATAACCGAACACCGTGGCGATGAGTAGAGGAATGGACAGGGCGAGCTCGAAGCGCCATTTCACTGGAAGATAACGAGCGATAGCAGGAAAGCAAAGAGCCAGGCGGGCGCAGGACGGATGCGGGCTTACTGCGACGGTGCAGATGCAGTCGTACCCGAAGCGTTGCCCGTGGGGCTCCGCCCCAGTGCTGCCACGATGAGCAGCCCCGCGCCCACCCCTACGAACAGGCCTGTGCCTCCACGACTCACCGGCGTATTCGCCCAGGCACCGAGCACCGGACCCACCCAGTCAGCCGCCAGCGGAAGGAGGATCATCGCCAAGACCCAGGGCGCGTACTTATATACTTTGCTTAACAAGGTATGTATAACACCCCCACCGGCGATGCCCAGCAGCAAACCGGCGTATATCCCGATGCAGCGGTCGCATACGGCGATTGGCACACCGCCCCAGTGCGGTGACCGCTCCGGAATCTGGTGACAGACGCTCCCGAACGCCTGCATCAAGACGGCGTGCCAGGTCTCGGGCACGAAAGGCGGAAGGAGAGCCAGCGTAAATACAGCACTGACAGTCGCCATAGCCACCGTCCAGCGCCGCCAGAAGCGGTTTGGAAGGAAATGGGAGCTCATCATCCGTCGAATCTGTAGGGAGGCTTGGGGAACCGATCGAGGCCTCGGCGGCGGGCCGGGTACATCTGTAACGCGAAATCAAACGCTGGTGTTACGTCGGCCAACGAGCATCTCTCCTTTTCGGTACCTTAATAAAGTACCCGGAACACATTTTCGGGTCGATGGGTTTGGCGAATAGCACTCACAGCCGGAGAGTGCTAACAACAAATCTGAAGGGTTTCGCATTACTCATAATCAACCAACGCCTTAACCGCTATGGCAACAAGTATCAAACCGCTCGGCGACCGCGTCGTCGTCCGTCCCCAACCTGCTGAAGAAAAGACCGAGAGCGGCCTCTACATTCCGGACTCGGCGAAAGAGAAGCCGCAGAAAGGAACGATCGTAGCCGCTGGACCGGGCCGGGTTGAGAACGGCAACAAAATCGACATGACCGTCGAGGAAGGCGATGAGGTGCTCTATGGCAAGTACGCCGGCACCGAAGTCACCCTCGACAACGACGAGTATCTGATCATGCGCGAGAGCGACATCTTCGGCATCGTCGAAGACTAAGTCGTCGGCGCAGGGGGTGCGTTTCACACGCAGCCTCGTAGCTCTACACATCACACGGTAAAGACCACCACAAGAACGCACGATACCCCTTATGTCTAAACGAATCACCTTTGACTCGGAAGCCCGCAACGCTCTTAAGAGCGGCGTGGATAAGCTTGCCCAAGCCGTCAAGGTGACGCTCGGCCCGCGTGGCCGCAACGTTGTCATCGAAAAATCCTTCGGCGCCCCGACGGTGACCAAGGATGGCGTCACGGTAGCGAAAGAAATCGACCTGAAGAAAAAGGTCGAAAACATCGGCGCCCAGATGGTGAAAGAGGTCGCAACGAAGACCTCCGACATCGCGGGCGACGGCACGACGACCGCGACCGTCCTGGCGCAGTCCATCATTACCACGGGCCTCAAGAACGTCACGGCCGGTGCCAACCCGATGGAGCTGAAGCGGGGCATCGACGCCGCCGTGCAGGCCGTCGTAGCAAATCTCCGCGAGCAGAGCGACACCATTGCGGGGAAGAACGAAATCTCGCAGGTCGCCACGATCTCCGCCAACAACGATGAGGAGATCGGCACCCTGATTGCCAATGCCTTCGACAAGGTCGGCAAGGATGGCGTCATCACCGTCGAAGAGGCGCGCGGCACCGAGACGACGCTCGATGTCGTGGAAGGTATGCAGTTCGACCGCGGCTACCTCTCCCCCTACTTCGTCACCAACTCCGAAGAGATGGAGGCGGTGCTCGAAGACGTCAACCTCTTGATCTACGACGATAAGATCAACAACATGCAGGATCTGCTCCCCGTGCTGGAGAAGGTCTCCCAGATGGGCGAGCCCCTGCTGATCGTCGCGGAAGACGTCGAAGGCGAAGCCCTCGCTACGCTCGTCGTGAACAAGCTGCGCGGCACGCTGAAGGTGGCCGCCGTGAAAGCGCCGGGCTTTGGCGATCGCCGCAAGGCCATGCTCGAAGACCTCGCCGTGCTGACGGGCGGTACCGTCATTAGCGAGGAGAAAGGCTATCGTCTCGAAAACACCACGCTCGACCAGCTCGGCAAAGCCGGTCGCGTCGTGATCGATAAGGATGAGACGACGCTGGTTGACGGCGCCGGAGAGAAAGAACAGATCCAGGCCCGCGCCAACCAGATCAAGCAGCAAATGTCGACGTCCACCAGCGACTACGACCAGGAGAAGCTGCAAGAGCGCCTGGCCAAGCTCGTCGGTGGCGTCGCCGTACTGAAGGTCGGCGCAGCCACAGAGCCGGAGATGAAAGAGAAAAAAGCCCGCGTGGAAGATGCCCTGCACGCCACGCGCGCAGCCGTCGAAGAAGGCGTGCTGCCCGGTGGCGGCGTAGCTTACCTCCGCGCCCTCAAGGTGCTCGACAACGTCGAAGTGGCGAACCGCGAGCAGGAGACGGGCGTCTCGATCATCCGTCACGCGCTCGAAGCACCGCTGCGCCAGCTGGCCGAGAACGCGGGCCACGAAGGTTCCATTGTCGTCCAGAAAGTGAAGGACGCTGAAGGCGACTTCGGCTTTAACGCCCGCACCGAGGAGTACAGCAACCTCCTCCAAGACGGCGTACTCGACCCCACCAAAGTTGTCCGCTCGGCGCTTGAAAACGCCGCGTCGGTCGCTGCCCTCATGCTCACGACCGAGTCGGTTGTGGCCGATGAGGAAACGGACGACGACGATGGCAACGGCGGTGGCCCCGGTGGCGGCGGCGGTGGCATGCCGGCCGGCATGGGTGGCATGGGCGGCATGGGCGGTATGGGTGGCATGATGTAAACCCATCCCCCTCAGCGCCAACACAACCGCAAAAGGCAGCGCTCCATCACGGGGCGCTGCCTTTTTGTTTTGGTGTAATACCAAATCGACAAAAACGATGGCACATCGCTCACCATCCATTTCCATCCTTACGTAAAGACAACCGCGGGTTGTCTCTACTATCCACCCTGCTTTCAGAGAAATGGTTTCGCAGCTACCAGAAAATCGTGGCTGCATCGATTTTTCCGGTTCCGGGTAGAGACGCGCCATCGGGGAGCCGAAGGGGGGCGGTGCGTGCCGCTACGGCGTGTATGGGTATCCACACCCACGATGTATGCCGACATCGCAAGACGGAATCCGTATCAGGCCGCTGCGTGCACCGACTCCGAGCAGCACGCGCAGGGCACCATCACGGTGAAGACGCTGCCCCGTCCCTTTTCGCTTTCGACGGTGATCTGTCCACCCATCCGTTCGATGAGACGCTCGGCCACATGCAAGCCAATCCCGCTGCCCTGATGCGTCCGGCTCAGGCCCTCGCTCTCCTGCGCAAACGCCTCGAAGACGTGCGGCATGAACGCCTGCTCGATGCCTACGCCCGTATCGCGTACCTGGATCAGTACGGCGTCGTCGGTAGACGTGGCGGTGATGGTGACGCCCCCCTCGTCGGTAAACTTGATCGCGTTGTCAATTAGATGCCTCATCGCGCGCTCGAAACGGTCGGGATCGAGCCGGGCCGAGGCGGCGACGGGAGGCAGGTCGATCTCAAACGTCAGGTTTTTGCTTTCGGCCAGAGAAACGTAGTGCATTGCCGTGCTCTGCACCACGTCGAGCACGTTGCAAGACTCGGGCTCCAGCTCCAGCGTATCGGCCTCCAACTGGGCCAGATCCATCAGCGTATCGAGCATCAGCAGAAGGCGGCGGCCGCTCCGTTCGATGATGTGGATAAAGCGGTGATAGCGCTCCTGCAGCCCCCGCCTGAGCATCGACGTGAAGCCGAGGATGACGGTGAGCGGGGTGCGGATCTCGTGCGTCAGGTTCGCCAGCAAGGCCGAGCGCAGGCGGTCCCTCTCGATACCTGCCAGCGCCTGAAGCGCCCCCAGCGGCCCGGATGTGCGCGCGCTGGCTTCGGGCGCGGTCTCGTCCCGGATGGCGCCCCAGAGACAGCGCTCGGATGCGCCGGAACGAGGCGTGAGGACGACGCGGATGGGATGCTCACGCCCTTCCAGCATGAGTTCGAAGCGCGCCGCCGTGCCCGTCTGCTCCACGCGATGCACCTGCCAGCGAAAGAGGGGCTGATCGGCAAGCTGCGTCCAATCGATAGAGTCCACCGGATCGGTCTCGTCACCCGGATGCACCGATTCGACGGCGCCGTGGGCATCCATCTTCACGCGGATCGGCACGTATCCGGTCATCTGCAACACGCGGCCGGTCGCCTCCGCCTGCGCTTCGGCCTGCCGGGCCGTCGTCTCTGCGCGACGCGCCGCCGCTTGCAAGCGCTTCACTTCGGCCTGCAGCTCGGCTTTTGAGGCGTCCTCCGCCATGGTCGCGTCCCCTGATCGGTCTCCGTTCGCATCCTTCGTCGGCGCGATGCCACTGGGCACGACGCCTATCGGATCAGGTAAACTGACGACCGGCCGAAAAGAAAACGCTGCGGCGTTACAGTCTTGGCACGATCCCGCGCGCTACAGCGTTTTCACGGCTTTGACCATCTGGTCGGCGAAATCGCCGCTGTGCACGACCTCGAAACCGAGCTTTTCGCTGACGTGCTGCATCGCCCGGTTCTGCACGAGGATGTCGGCCGTGATGCGGTCGAGCCCTTCGTCGCGGCCCACCTGCACGAGCCGTCGCAGTAGCTCCGTCCCGATGCCCTCCCGCTGGAACGCGTCGATGACAAGCATCGCAAACTCGGCGCTTTTGGTGCCGGGCTCTTTCGTGAGGCGCCCCACGGCGATGATTTCGTCGTTGCCCGTTTCGGGATTGGTGTACTCGGCCACGAGCGCCATCTCGCGGTCGTAATCGATGTGACAGATGCGCGCGAGCCGCTCGTGCGCCACCCGCTGGCTCATCTTCATCAGGCTGGCGTAGCGCAGGTAGACGCTTCGCTCGGACAGCTTCTTGTGGAACTCGACCAGCTTCGGCTCATCCTCGGAGCGGATCGGGCGGATGGTGATGGCTTTGCCGCTGCGCGAGGTCCACGTGTCCACGTACTGCTGCGGATAGGGGCGGATGGCGGGCTCGGGCAACTCCTCCTCGTCCGCTGAATACGGATGCAGGACGATCCGCGCATCGAGCGCCACGATCCGGTCCGCGGAGGCCAGCATCGGGTTGATGTCAATCTCTTTGATGCGCGGCTGCTCGACGACGAGCTGGCTGAAGCGCACGAGCATCTTTTCGAGCGTGTCGAGGTCGACGCCTTCCTGCCCGCGGACGCCTTCGAGCGCATCGTACACCTTCGTCTGCTCCATCATGCGGCGGGCGAGCGTCGTGTTGAGCGGTGGCAGCGCCAGCGCGCGGTCCTTGTAGACCTCCACGAGCGTGCCGCCCGTCCCGAAGAGCAGCACTGGGCCGAACTGCTGATCGATGCTGCTGCCGATGATTAGCTCGTACCCGCTGAGGTCGAGCATCGGCTGGACGGTGACGCCGTCGAAGCCGTCGCTCGATACGCCGGACTCGATGCGATCGAACGCGGCGCGGACGTGCTCGGCGTCTTCGAGGTCGAGCTGCACACCGCCGACGTCGGTTTTGTGCGTGATGCTGTGCGAGTGCAGCTTAAGCACGACGGGGTAGCCGATGTCGTCGGCGTGGGCAACGGCCTCATCAACGGTTTCGGCAATGCGCGTTTCGACGGTGGTGATGCCGTAGGCGTCGAGCACCTGCTTCGACTCGTGCTCGGTCAGCAGCACGCGGCCGTCGTCGTGCGCGGCGTTGACGAGCGCCTCGGCCGCGTCGCGGTCGGGCCGGCCGATTTCGTCTTCGGGCATCATCGGCGTTTCGTAGAGGCCGCGCAGGTTGTAGCTGTAGCGCCACATATTGTTGAAGGCGCGCGCCGCGGCATCCGGATAGCCGAAGGTGGGCAGGCCGGCCTCGTTTAACAGGCGCTCCCCCGGCGCCACGGCCGATCCGCCCATCCAGCTGGCGAGAATCGGCTTGCGCGGATCCTCGGCGCGGGCGGCGAGCTTGCGGGCCGTGTCGGTCGGCTCGGTCATCGCCTGGGGTGTGAGCACCACGAGCAGGCCGTCGGTGTGGTCGTCGGCGTTGGCCAAATCGATCGCCTGCGCGTAGCGCTCCGGCCCGGCATCGCCCAGGATATCCACCGGATTGCTGTGGCTCCACGCGGGCGGCAGCACCTCGTCCAGCCCCTCCATGGTGGCCTCGGTGAGTTCGGTCAGCGTGCCGCCTTCGCTGATGAGCGCATCGGTCGCGAGCACGCCCGGCCCGCCGGCGTTGGTGACGATGGTGAGGTTCGATCCACGAGGGCGGGGCTGCTTGGCAAGCACCTCGGCCATCGAGAAGAGGTCGTCAATCTGATTGACGCGCAGTACGCCCGTCCGCCGAAAGGCCGCGTCGAGCACGGCGTCGCTGCCGGTGAGGGTGCCCGTATGGGACGCCGCCGCCTTGGCCGCCGCCTTCGTCCGCCCCGCCTTGATGACGATGATGGGCTTATGCCGCGCCACCTCGCGCGCCGCCGAGAGGAACGACCGTGCGTTGATGATCGACTCCATGTAGAGCACGATGCTCTTGGTATGCGGATCGTCGCCGAGGTAGAAGATGAGATCGCCCCAGTCGACGTCGAGCATCGACCCGGCCGAGACGAACGCGCTGAAGCCCACATTTTCGCGGAAGCTCCAGTCAAGGATCGCCGTCAGCAGCGCGCCGCTCTGGCTGATGAAGCCCACATTGCCCTGCTGGGCGAGGGCGCTCGCGAAGGTCGCGTTGAGGCCCGTCGGCGGGCGCATCACACCGAGGCAGTTGGGCCCCACGATGCGGGTCGGGCCCTGCTCGGCCGCTGCCTGGATCTGGTGCTCCAGCTCGGCTCCTTTTTCGCCAATCTCCTTAAAGCCCGCCGAGATGATGATGACGCCTTTCACGCCCGCCTCGACGCACTCCTCCACGATGCCCGGCACCGTGTGCGCCGGCGTCGCAATCAGCGCGAGGTCGACCTCCGCCGGGACGTCTTTGATGGACGGATACGCTTTGATGCCGAGCGCATTCTTGCGGTTGGGATTTACCGGATAGATCGTCCCACCGAAGGGATTGCTCACCAGATTCCACAGCAGCGTGCGCCCCACACTATCGGGGTCGTCGCTGGCGCCAATGACGGCGACGTGCTCCGGCTCAAAGATGGCATCAAGCGGCTGGCGGCGCGGCCGAAAAAGGTCGTACGACGGATCGGTCGTGGGATCGGAAGCCGACGAATCGGAAGCAGGAGAGGAGGAAGCCATGAATAGGCCGGGTTGGTGATGGCATCAGCAGTGGAGCGTCGATGGCCAAGATAGGAGGCGGGGCTTCTCCCTGTCAATGCTTCCCCGGCTCTTCGCATCGGCCATCTACATTGTTACATCGGCGGGGCTGCCCCCCGATGCAGCCTCGCTCTATCCGCTCGCCCTATCCGGTATCAGAGGGCGTGTAGTCATCGTTCAGGGAGGCGTAGCGCTGCACCCACGCCGTGAGGCCCTGCTGCTCGAAAATGTCGATCATCGCCCGGAGGTTGTGCTGCACATCCAGCCGCGTGTACCGGTCGCGGTGCTGCAAAATGGTGTCGCGCCGGGCCTGGAGCGCGGCGTGGTGGCGACGGAGCAAGGAATCGGCGGCGCGGCCGCGCCCCGTGGCCTTGAGGAGCGCGCCCAGTTCCCCGCCCTGGCAGAGGGTGTACAGGGCCGATGCACCGTGGCGGGCGCGGTAGATCCGGTATACGTCGCGCTTCGGCGGGATGGCGTCGGCAAACCGTCCCCGTCCCGCCAGAAATCGGCCCAGCCCGCCCAGCGCCCTCCCGAGGCGGGTGCTATCCGTCGGGGCATGGCTGCGGATAGCCCGCACGCGCTCGCGCAGCACGGCTTCTACCTCGTCGTAGCGCTCCATCTCCCAGAGCGTGCCTGCCAGGTTTTGCATGATGAGCGTCGTCTTCGGATGCGCCGGCCCCAACACCGCGCGACGGATATCCAGCGCCTTGCGATAATGGCGCGCAGCCGCTTCGTAGTTGCCTTGCTTCTTGAGCAAGTACCCCAAATCATTGTGGGTCGCGGCGACCTCCGGGTGGCGGGACCCGTAGCGCTGCATTTGCTTGTCGAGCACGCGGCGGTAGACCGATGCGCCCTCCTCGTAGCGGCCCAGCGCCCGGAGCGTGTAGGCCAGGGCATGCTCGGCATTGAGCACGTCGGGATGGGTGCGGTCCCGATGGCGACGGTAGATGGTGAGGACGCGGCGCGCGAGCGTCAGGGCCGAATCGGGTTTGTTCATGTTGCGGAGCGCGACGGCCAGCCCGCCCATCGCGTGCGCCGTCCGCGGATGATCGGGGCCGAAAACCTCGCGGCGGATCGAGAGGGCCTCCCGGTACAGCGGAAGTGCGGGCTCGAAATGGCGCTCTTCGGCATACAGCCCAGCCAGATGGGAGAGGCTTTCAGCGACATCGGGATGCCGGGGCCCATAGGCCGCACGGCGGAGCTGCAGCGAGCGCTGCATCATCGCACGGGCCGTGTCGTAGTGGCCCAGTCCCTGATGGGCCCGCCCCATGGCATCCAGAAACGCGGCCTGAACGGCGGGTTGATCGTTGAGCTGATCGACGCGCTGCTCGCCTCGCTGGAGCAGCTGTTGCGCTGTCACCTCGGCATCCTGTGCGGAGGCCGGGTCGCTCGCTTCGAACAGATCCACCAGATACGACGTCACCTGCTCGGCCGCCTGGGCCTCGGCCTGGGCGCGGTCGCGCTGCTGGGCCGTCTGCGCCTGCTGGCGGATCAGTATCAGGACGAACAGCGCCCCCACGAGCACGGCGGCCACCGAGGCTACCACGCCCACGGTGTGACGCCGCACAAACTTGCGCATCCGATACCCCGCCGTGGGGGACCGCGCCGCTACCGGCCGGCCCGCGTCGTAGCGTTCGAGATCCCCCACGAACGCCTCGGCGGACGCATATCGCTCATCGGGCTCCGTGCGGAGCGCCTTCATCACGATAGCGTCCAGATCGCCCCGAAGCGCCTCCGCCCGGCGGGCCGACGGCGCGTCGGACGAATCGGACGACACCGATGAACGGGCGGCTGTGGACGGGCGAGCGGGCGTTTCCTTGAGCACAGCGCGCTCCACCTCGAACGGACTCCGCTCGGCCGCTTCGTAGGGCCGCCGGCCGGTGAACAGTTCGTACGCCAGTACACCCAGCTGGTACACATCGGTCACCGCGCTGACGGCCTCTCCGCGCACCTGCTCGGGCGCCGCGTACGCCGGCGTCATGGGGCGGAGGCCGGTGCGCGTCGCCGGGACGGTGAACCCGGCCGCATCGGCATCGAGCAGCTTGGCAATGCCGAAGTCGAGCAGCTGGACCGTACCGTCCTCTGTGATCAAGATGTTCGATGGCTTGAGATCGCGGTGGACGACGAGGTTACGATGGGCGTACTGCAGCGCCTCGCCGACGGTGGCGAGCAGCTCCAGCCGCTCGTCGATAGCGCACCCGTGCGCGGCGCAGTACTCAGTGATGGGCACGCCGTCCACGTGCTCCATCACAAGGTAGGGCACGTCGTCGTCGGTGAGGCCGCCGTCCAGCAGCTGGGCGATGTTGGGGTGCTGGAGCGTGGCGAGCACCTGCTGCTCCAACCGGAACCGCCGGCGGGCGACCTCCGAGTCGAGGCCAAGGCGCAGCAGCTTGACGGCCACCTCGTGCTCGAAGGCCCCGTCGACGCGCTCGGCGCGGAAGATGCGGCTCATCCCGCCCCGCCCAATCTCATCGAGGAGCCGATACGGACCGATGCGCCGCGTCCGCGGCACCGCCTCGCCGCCGAACGCCCGGGCGTAGGCCGGCCCGGCAAACGACGCCGCATCGCCGTCCAAAAAGTCGGGCGCGCGGGCCTCCGCCGCCAGCAGCGACTCGACCTCAGTGCGGAGGTCGGGCAGGCCCGCGCACGCCTCATCCAGAAAGGCCGACTGCTCAGCCGGGTCCAAATCCCAGACGGCATCCAACAGGGCGTCGATGCGCTGCCACATGCTGTCGGGGGCCTCCTCCATCTCCATAGCGCGCTGACGTCTTGTTCGACAGATTGCGCTCGTGCCAGCGTCCCGCTTTAATCATGGTAGGTCTCGTCCCCCGGCTGCGTCAAGGCACGGGTCAGCCATGCGCGGGCCGCCCGCCAGTCGCGCTGGACCGTGCGCGTCGATACGTCCAGCACGTCGGCAATGGCGCGGTGCGACATCCCCCCAAAGAAGCGATACATGACCACCTGCGCCTTGCGGGGGGCCATATCGGCCAGGCGGTCGAGCGCCCCGTCGAGCACCAGCAGCACCTCGCCGCGCTCCCCGACCGGAATCTCGCCCTCCTCGAACGTCACCTCCTCCAGATGCCCGCCGCGTTTATCCGCCTGCTGGCGGCGGAAGTGGTCGACCAGAATCTGCCGCATGGCCCGCGCCGAGAGCGCCTGAAAGTGCGCCTGATCGCTCCACTCGACGCGCGACTGGTCGATGAGCTTCAGATAGGCTTCGTGGACGAGCCCCGTCGTGTCGAGCACGCCCCCGGCCGGGCGCCGCTGTAGCAGCCGATGGGCGATTTGCTTGAGCTCGGTCTGCACCTGCGGCATCAGCGCATCGATAGCCTCCTTGTGTCCCTGACGGCTCTCAACCAGCAGTTGCGTAGCATCGACCGATTCGGGCATGAAAAATACCTGTATAGAGGGGGATGATGTAAGAAAGGGTTCTGCGAATGAACCTGCCATGAAGATCGTTTGGGGTGGCGACCTGATTTCACGATAATGTTTCATTTGGGATCCAGACGGCGTGTCGGGGTTCTGGGGGGCGGTCCCGTGTTCATACATGAGTGGCCATTCTATGAAGACGTCACAAGCGGAGTCCTCTTTTCGCATGAGCCCTCTCAACCTCACTGATTTGACACCTGCCATGCCAAACCTACCCCGCGCTCTTGCCGGCTTGTGGATTACCGTTCTGATCGGCCTGATCGCTCTTCCCGCTGCCGCACAGGATGTGCCCTCTGAGGACCTCCTATTGCACCTGGAGTCCGAGGCCCTTCAATCGGCCGACCCACCACCGGCGATGAATGCCCTCGATGCGAATCTCGACCGGCCCACGCCGTACACGGTGGCTGCTATCCATCCGCACAATGGGCGGTGGAGTGTGACCATCAGCCAGGGCACGCTGGAAGCGGGTACCGCACCGTCGCGATTCCTGAACGACGGAGCCGCTGAGTTTCTCTTCTACGACCGCGTCCTGGACGAGGAGAAGCGGGATGCGCTGCGTAGCTACATGGCGACGAACTACAAAGGAGCCGATGGTGCGAGCTCTGACGGGCTCAACCAGGGCATCCACGTGCAGGGCAGCTGGTCTATCGAGGTGCGTGAACAAGACGGGGAATTCGTAAAGCGGAAGAGTTTTGAGAACGCATTGGCCAGCACGGGGGACGGACTGCTCTCGTCGCTCGTTGCCGGCGACAGCACAGCAGGCGTAATTAGAGTATTTATCGATAGTGATTCTCCCCCTTGCACAACATTGTCAAACGGCGACGGTGACCCAACCCGCTGCACATTAATAGAGGTCGGTCAACCGTTGAACGCCTCTAGCCAGTTCGCCACATTAACCAAGAATGTGCCTGCTTCGGGCGAAAACGAGGACAAGCTGGTACTCCAAGGGGATTTTACCGCCCAAAGAAACGGGGCTGCCGAAACCATAGAAGCTCTTTTGTTTCTCTGCGAGCCAGACGTAGACACGGCGAGTTGTGAGCCCCCAACGGGGGATTTAACAAATTTCACGACGAAAACTCTGGGGACACCGGTGGATGTCTCCACAGATCAACAGGTCAACGTCGAGGTCGTCATCAGCTTCAACTGACCAATTCACTCACCACCCTTTGCTTCCTATGAGTTGACCAGACCCCGTGTGCCGATGCGAATCTCTCCACTCCGGCTCTTTGCATTATTGGTCCTCGGAGTCCTGTGGCTCGGCGGCACAGCTGTGGCACAGACACAGGAGGCGAAGCTGACCGCCTCCGATGCCGCCGACGGCGACGAGTTCGGCCGGGCAGTCTCGTTCAGCGCCGATGGATCGCTCGCCCTCGTGGGCGCCCGGGAAAATGAGGTGGGGGACGACGATACGGGCAGCGCGTACGTCTTTACGAAAGACGGGACAGGCACCTGGACCCAGCAAGCCAAGCTCTTTGCCTCGGATGGTGAAGAAGGCGACCAGTTCGGGCATGCCGTCTCAGTGAGCGATGACGGCTCTGTAGCCCTCATCGGCGCGCTCGGCTATGACGTTTCTATTGACGGAAGCGACGAGGAAGTAGGAGCCGCGTATATTTTCATGCGCGACGAGTCTGGATCCTGGGTAGAAGAAGCGATCATTCCGGCGCCCAATCCAGAACAAAACGACGAGTTTGGCAATGCCGTCTCAATCAGCGGAGACGGGACGACGGCGCTGGTCGGGAACTGGGAAGACGGAACCGGCACCAACCAAAGCGGAAGTGCCTACGTGTTTACCGACGACGGAACGGGCACGTGGTCGCAGCAAGCCCGGCTCTTATCCTCGGACGGCGCCGTTGGGGACCAATTTGGATCCGCCGTCTCGATTAGCAGCAACGGTTCGGTGGCGCTCATCGGGGCCCGTGAGGACGAAGTGCAGGGAGAATCCACACAGGGGAGTGCCTACATTTTCACTGCCGACGGATCCGGCACCTGGGCACAGCAGAGCAAACTGACGGCTTCAGACGGAACCTCCTTCGAGTACTTCGGCGAAGCCGTTTCGCTCAGCGGAGACGGCTCCACCGCCCTCATCGGCACGCCGGAAGCTGACGTGGACGGTAATAGCTCGCAAGGCAGGGCGTATGTCTTCTCGAACGCCTCCGGCTCCTGGGCGCAGCAGGCCCAACTCACAGCCTCCGACGGCATCGCCTTTGCGGAGTTCGGCGGTTCGGCCTCCATCAATGGAGACGGCTCGATAGCGCTCATCAGCGCTCCGTTTGACAATCTCGGTGACGACTTCGGCCAGCAGGGCAGTGCGTACGTCTTTTCGAACGCTTCCGGCTCCTGGACCGAACAGGCAAAGCTAAGCGCCGATGACGCCGCTGAGTACGACGAGTTTGGAAACGCCCTCGCTGTGTCCGCCGACGGAACCGGGGCGCTCATTGGTGCTCCGTTCGATGAAGTCGGAGGTGAAAAGTATGGGAGCGCCTATGTCTTCGGCATGCTCACCGGCGCCGCCCCCACGGTCACAACGGAGCCCGCCACGAACATCACAGAAACCACTGCCCAACTTAACGGCACGGTAAACCCCAACGGCGCGGAGACCACGGTGGATTTCGTGTACTACCCAACGGGCCAGCCCGGCCAGGGGCAAACCATCACCGCTGATCAAAGCCCGCTGACGGGCACAACCGAGCAGGACGTAAGCGCGACAGCAACCTCGCTACAAGGAGACACGGAGTACACCTTCCTCGTGTCCGCCGAAAACAGCGAGGGGCTAACGAACGGCGCAGAGGTTACGTTTACAACGGGAGGAGGCACAGATCCCGTCACCATTGCGGTTACCGAGACGATTGGCGTCTCCGACGAAGCCGCGGTCACCCCGCCAGTCACGATCTCCATCACCGAAACGGTGAATGTAAGCGACGCGCCCGACGTCACACCGCCCGTCGCCATCTCCATCACCGAAACCATCGGCGTCAGTGATGCGCCGGGCGTCAGCCCCGTGATCGCGATTAGCACATCGACGGTGGGATCGAACGGGCCGGTCGACTTTAGCCCAACCGGCGTGACCATCGACTTCGCCGGCGTGGGCGGATCAGGTGAGGTTGCTGTCACCAAGTATGGCGACCCGCCGAGCGGTACCGAGGGCATCTCGCAGCCTAACGTGAGTACCTATCGATACGTCATCGAGGCCGGGGATAATCTGTCCATCGGCGCCGATACCGACGTGCGCCTCGATGCAAGCACTCTCGGCGGCGTGGACGACGTCAACGCCGTGACTATCTACAAACGCCCCACGCCTGGCACCGGCTCGTTCTCGGCTCTTGCCACATCTTACGACGCCAGCACCAATGAATTCGTCGCGACCACGGGCGGATTCAGCGAGTTTGTGCTGGCCAGCGACGAAAATCCGCTGCCAGTTGAGCTCACCGACTTCAAAGCGCGGGGCGCCGAAGCCTCCGTGCACCTACGCTGGCGTACTGCTTCCGAGACCGATAACGCGGGCTTCGAAATCGAACGGACGTACGGCCAAGCGAACGCGTGGACGCAGATCGGCTTCGTCGAAGGGCACGGCACCACGTCCGAGCCGCACACCTATTCGTTTGAGGACAGCACCCCGCCCTTCGAGGCCGACTCGCTCCGCTATCGCCTCAAGCAAATCGATCTGGGCGGGGCGTTCGAATACTCCGACGCGGTCGAAGTAGCCATCGGCGCGCCGGACAAGCTGGCACTCCACGGCAACTTCCCGAACCCGTTTACGCGGCAGACGACGATCCGCTACGAAGTGCCGCAGAATGGGAACGTCCGGCTGGCGGTTTACGATGTGCTCGGCCAGCGCGTGGCGCTGCTCGCCAACGAGCCGCAGGAAGCCGGGCGCAAGGAGGTAACGTTCACCGCTCACGACCTGTCGAGCGGCGTCTACTTCGTGCGCCTGACGAGCGGCGGCACGACCCGAACGCAAAAGATCACCGTCGTGCGCTAACGCCTACGCCGCCTTCGTCAGTTCATGCTTGAACCGATCGACGAGCGCCCGCGCTTCGTCCGCGGAGGGCGCCTCGGCGTAGATGCGCAGGATGGGCTCGGTGTTGGACGTGCGCAGGTGCACCCAGCGGCGGTCGAAGTTGATTTTGACGCCATCTACGGTGGAGACTTCGATGGCGTCTTCATCCCGATAGTGCGCCTCCACCGCCTGGAGCAGCCGCTCCACGTCCAGCCCGTCGAGGGGCAGTTTGTCCTTCACGATGGCGTAGTGCGGGAGGGCGTCGTGCACGGCGGCGAGCGATTGGCCCGTGTTGGCCAGGTGCTGCAGCACCATCGCCGTGCCCACGAGCGCATCGCGGCCGTAGTGCAGCTCCGGGAGGATGACGCCGCCGTTACCCTCGCCGCCGAGCACCGCATCCACCGCCTGCATCTTTTTGACGACGTTGATCTCGCCGACGGCCGAGCGGTGCACGTCCTGCCCGTACCGCGTGGCCACGTCGTCGATGGCGCGGGAGGACGAAAGGTTGGTGACGAACGGCCCGTCGCGAAAGCCCCACAGGAAATCCGCGCAGAGGACTTGCGTGAGCTCTTCGAGCACGTAGCGGCCCCGGTTGTCGACGAGCGCGAGGCGGTCCGCGTCGGGGTCAACGGCAAGGCCGAGGTCGGCGCCCGCGTCGGCGACGGCGCCGGTGAGGCCCGTCAGGTTTTCGGGCAGCGGCTCGGCGGGGTGGGCAAAGCGGCCCGTGGGCTCGGCGTTGAGGACGGTGATGTTCTGCTCCGCAACCCCGAGCGCCTGAAGCAGCTTCGGTACTGCGATGCTGCCGACGGAGTTGATGCCATCCACAATCACCTCGAAGTCCTGATCCGCAATCGGCCCCGGATCGATGAAGTCGAGCTCCAGAATCTGCTCGATGTGATCATCCAGATAGTCCTGTGCGCGCACGCCGCCGATGGCGTCGTAGCCCACCGTTACGGCCTCGTTCGCATCGGCAATCGCGATCACCTCCTCCCCTTCGTCGGCCGACAAAAACTCGCCCTTTTCGTTCAGCAGCTTGAGCGCGTTCCACTGGGGCGGGTTGTGCGAGGCCGAGAGGATGATGCCGCCGGTGGCCTCTTCGGCAAGCACGGCCATCTCCACCGTGGGCGTCGGCGTCAATCCGGCATCGATCACGTCGCAGCCCGCACTCTGGAGCGTGCGCATCACAAGATCGGCGCAGAGGGGGCCGGTCCCCCGCGCGTCGCGCCCAACGACCACCGTGGGCGAGTGGCCAAGTCGCTCGGCCCGGCGGCGGATCCACGTGCCGTAGGCGCCGGCGAAGCGGACGAGCACCTGCGGATCGAGCCCGTCGCCGAAAATACCACGAATACCCGAGATGGAGACGATCAAGGTTCCGTTAGATTTCATGGAGCCGAAGGAGGATCTGACAGTATGATTTGCGCTCTGGATAGGCAGCCCCTATCATGCAGACAGCCACGATGTGCAGTGTAGCAAAGCGGCCCCTTTGATGCTGCATGCATCGGCCCCTGGCGGCCGATCCACATCAATTTTTCCACTGGTCGATTACGCAGCCCCCTCGTTGTCATGGACCTCGGCTCGATCGGCGCGCGCCCGTACGCGGCGCCCGCGGAGACGCGGTGGCGCCACCGTTTCACCTGGCTGACCGTCGCGGTTACTGTCGCCCTCATTTCGTGGGGCGGCTTCGTCACCAGCATCAACGCGGGCATGGCCGTGCCCGACTGGCCCGCCACCTTCGGCTCGTACGATCCGTTCCGGACGGGCCTCGCGCAGTGGTGGACCCAAACGCCTGTGCTCGCCGAACACGGTCATCGCCTCTTGGGCGCGCTCGTGGGCATCCTGACGGTGATCCTCGCCGGATGGACGTGGTGGAACGATCCACGGCGCTGGATGCGCAACTTGGGCCTCGGGGCGCTGGCGCTCGTCATCGTGCAGGGCATCCTCGGCGGCGTACGCGTCACGGAGAACTCGATCACGCTCGCGATGGTCCACGCCTGCACCGCGCAGATCTTCTTCTCGATGCTCGTCGCCATGGCGCTCTTCACGAGCCGCTCGTGGCTGGAGGCGCGCGACACCCTCCCGGATGCTGACCGGACGACCTCCTTCCGCCGCCTCGCCATCGCCACCGCCGGCATCCTCTATCTGCAGATTGTCCTCGGCGCGCTGCTGCGCCACCTGGGCCACGGCATCGACGGCGCCTTCGCTGCGATCCACATCAGCGGGGCGTTCATCGTAACCGGCTTCGTCTTCGCGACGTTCGTCTATGTGCACAAGTACTTCGCCAGCAATTCGCTGCTGAACCGCTGGGGCTGGATTCTGATCTGGACGCTCGGCGCGCAATTTGCGCTCGGACTGGCGGCCTACCTCGTGCTGCTCAATGAGATGGCGCAGGCCATCCGCACGTCGGTGCAGATCGTGCTGACGGCGGGCCACCTCGTCGTCGGCGCGCTGCTGATGGCCTCCGCCGTGGCGCTGACGCTAATCGCGCTCCGCCGCCCCGCCAATCAGACCGCCGACATCCCGGGCGATGCCACGGCCCGCGAGCCCATCCCCTCCGATCGCCTCTCCGTCCCCGCCGAATAAGACGCATCTATGGCTCACGCTTCCCCCAACATGCCGCCGTCGGATCGCTCGCGTGCGGTCGCGGCCCAGGCTGATGCTCCCGCTCCGGCATCGTCGTGGACGCAGACGATCGCCGATTACTGGGAGCTGACGAAGCCCGAAATCTCGTTCCTCGTCGTCATCTCGGCGCTGGCGGGCTACCTATTGGCCCTGCCCGAAGGCGTGGCTTTTGACGGCTGGACGCTGACGTGGACGCTCATCGGTGTGGGGCTGTGTGCCGGCGGCGTGGGCGTGCTCAACCACGTGATGGAGCAGCCCTTCGACGCGCAGATGAAACGCACGGCGCAGCGGCCGCTCCCGGCCGGGCGCGTCTCGCCCGTGGCGGCGCGTAACTTCGGGGCGCTGCTCGTGTGCACCGGCGTCGCGCTCCTCTGCCCGCTCGTCAACCCCGTGACGGCGACGCTCGCCACGCTCACGTGCGCGCTGTACCTCTTCGTCTACACCCCGCTGAAGCGCGTCACCAAGTACAACACGCTGATCGGGACGATTCCGGGCGCGCTGCCCGCCCTCGGCGGATACGCCGCTGCCACCGGCACCCTCGGCTGGAGCGGATGGGCCATCTTCGCTATCCTCGCCGCCTGGCAGATGCCCCACTTCCTCGCCCTCGCCTGGATGTACCGCAAGGACTACGCCCGCGGCGACTACGCCATGCTGCCGGTCGTCGAACCCGATGGCGACTCGACCGCGCACCAGATGATCGGTTTCACGGCGCTGCTGCTAATGGCCAGCATCGGCCCGCTGTGGACGGGCGCCTCGGGCGCGCTGTACGCCGTCGGCGCGCTGCCCCTCGGCGGATGGTTTCTATGGACCACGGTCGCGTTCAATAAAGAGCGCACCGGCCAGCAGGCCCGCCGTGTGCTCAAAGCATCCATCATCTACATTCCTGCCCTCGTCGCGCTGATCTTCATCGACTGGATCGTCTGATCGGCCCCGCCGTGCCGGAAATCGTTGCGCGTCCGTCACCCATCGGGCGGCACGATGCACCGGTGCCGTGGTTGTACGTCCCGAGGCTCTGCTGCGCTGTTTCCCTGCGTTCATGCCCACACCCGCTGTCCACATCGAGACCGTCACGCACCGCTATGGCGACCACACGGCGCTACAGGACGTGGATCTCAGCATCGAGCCCGGCCGCCTCTTCGGATTGCTCGGTCCCAACGGCAGTGGCAAAACGACGCTCTTTCGCCTCCTCTCGACGCTGATGCCGCCTACCCGCGGGCGCGTCCGCGTATTCGGAACGGATCCCACGGCAGATCCCGACACGGTCCGCCAGCGCATCGGATTTGTCTTCCAAACGCCGGCGCTCGACGAGAATCTGACCGTCCGCGAAAACCTGCGCGTGCAGGGCGCCCTCTACGGCTGGCGCGGCGCGGACCTGCGCGATCGCATCGCTACGCTGCTGGCCGACTTCGACGTGGCCGACCGCGCCGACGACCGCGTGGATACGCTCTCCGGCGGCCTTAGGCGGCGCGTCGACCTCGTCCGCGGCCTGCTCCACCAACCCGATCTGCTGCTGCTCGATGAGCCCACGACCGGCCTCGACCCCGCCGCCCGCCGCACCTTCTGGCAAGCCATCGAGCGGCTCCGGCGCACCGCCGGAACCACGCTACTCGTCGCCACCCATTTGATGGAGGAGGCCGAGCGCTGCGATGCTATCGCCATCCTCGACCGCGGCAAAGTCGTCGCTGACGACACACCCGCCGCCCTCAAAGCCGACCTCGGTACCGAAGCGCTGTGGCTCGAATCGAACGATGCCCAACAGCTGCGCGACCACATTCAGGCGCAGTTCGGCATCACCGCGCGCGTCATCGACTCGACGGTCCAGCTCGCGCCCTCCAACGCCCCGCAACTGCTTCCGTCGATTTACGCGGCGTTCGAGGATCAGATTGAGAGTGCGACCGTGCGCGCGCCCACCCTGGAAGATGTCTTTATGGTGCACACCGGACACCGCGCCGATGAGGGGCTGCGCATTGCTGATTGATGATTGCGAATTTAAAATTGCAAATTTGAAATGCCCAATTTATCCTCCGCCGGTTCGCTGCGCACGGTATCGGCGCTGTGCTGGCGCGAGATGATCAAGTTCACCCGTGACCGCAGCCGCGTAATCGGGGCGCTCGTGCAGCCGCTCGGCTTCTGGCTGCTCTTGGGCCTCGGCTTTCAGGGAACGTTTCAGATGCCGTCCGGCGTCACCGGCAGCGTCGGCTACATCGAGTTTCTCTTTCCCGGCATCATCGCGCTCGTGCTGCTGTTCACGGCGATTTTCTCGACGATCTCGATCGTGGAAGAGCGGCAGTCGGGCTTCCTGCAGGCCACGCTGGTCGCGCCTACGCCGCGCTCAGCCCTCGTCCTGGGGAATGCCCTGGGCGGGACGCTGCTCGCCACCGTGCAGGCAATCCTCTTCCTCTTCGCCGTCCCGGCCGTAGGCCTGCCAGTCGACCTTGCCGGACTCGCCTTCGTCGTCACTATCTGCTTCCTGACGGGCCTTGCCTTTACCGCGCTGGGCTTCTCGATCGCCTGGCGGATGGATTCGACGCGCGGCTTCCACGCTATCATGAACCTCTTCCTCCTCCCCCTCTGGTTCCTCTCCGGCGCGCTCTTCCCGCTCGAAGGCGCCTCGCCCCTCCTCCGCTGGCTGATGTGGATCAACCCGGTCTCGTACGGAGTGAGCGGCATCCGCCACGGCCTCTACGGATTGCAGGACGCCCCGGCCGCACTGGCCACGCCCGGACTCTGCCTGCTCGTCACCGCCGCTTTCGCCGCCCTGATGATCGGCGTCGCCGCGTACACGGTGCGGCAGCCGCTGTTCGGGAAATAGGCTCGCGCGGCTCGCCGTCACGGGTTCGCTGCGCTCACGTCAGCAGTCACTGGGTATTGGGCACTGGTCAATGGTCATCGGATTGCAAATCGTCTCCAGTGACTAATGAATGCCCCATGCCCCGAACGAAGTGAGGATATGACGCGAGCCGAAGGCGAGCCCATGACCCATTCCCCCGAAACGCGCGTCCCGCTGCAAGCGTTGTTGATACGATATGGAACTAAAAACAACCGACATACCCCGCGACGCCCGAACGGACGACGACCGCATCGACCTGAAGACGATGGGGCTCGCCGACCTGGAAGCCTTCGCCGAAACCATCGGTCAGCCGAGCTATCGGGGCCAGCAGCTCTTCAACTGGATCTACGGCAAGGGCGTCACCGACTTCGGCACGATGACGAATCTGTCGAAGGCGTTGCGGCGCGCGCTGGACGAGCACGCTACCATCTCGCACATCGAAACAAAGCAGACCCAGCAGTCGGCCGATGGCACGATCAAGGGGCTGTTTACACTGCCCTCGGGCCGCGAGATCGAAGCCGTGCTGATCCCCGACATCGACGAGCGCGGCGACGCCCGGCGGCTGACCGTCTGCGTCTCCAGTGAGGTCGGCTGCGCGATGGGCTGCCACTTCTGCGCCACCGGTCTGATGGGATTCAAGGAAAACCTGGCGGCGGGGCACATCGTCGATCAGGTGCACGTGATGAACGAGTTGGCGGAGGAGCACTTCGACCGCTCCATCACGAACATCGTCTACATGGGCATGGGCGAGCCGCTGCTCAACTACGACAACGTGCTCACAAGCGTCGACATCATCACGCACGAAAAGACGTTCGGCCTCTCGCCGCGGCGCATCACGGTATCCACGGTGGGGCTGGCGCGGCGCATCCGCGATCTGGCGGACGATCAGGCGCGTTTCAATCTGGCGGTGTCGCTGCACGCGCCGACGAACGAAAAGCGCAGCCAGATCATGCCCGTCAACGAGAGCGAAAAGACGAGCCTGCCCGCACTGAAGGAGGCCATCCAGTACTACGCGGATAAAACGGGCCGCCAGGTGACCTACGAGTACTGCATGTTCAAGGGGCTGAACGACTCGGAAGACGATGCCCGCCGCCTCGCCGAAATCACCCGCTGGGCGCCGAGCAAAGTCAACCTTATCATGTACAATCCGGTCGAGGGCATCGGCGGGTTCGAGCGGACGCCAAACGACCGGCTTGATCGCTTCATTCAGACGCTCGTCGAAGAGGGCGTCACCGTCACCGTTCGCCGCAGCCGCGGGCAGGATATCGACGCCGCCTGCGGGCAGCTCGCCGTGAATGAGGAGTGATGGCGGTTGGGCGCCAGGGCGTTTGAGCGTGAAAAGCTTCACCCTTTCGCTCAGACGCCCGTTCACCCACATGCACGCCCTTTCACTCCCGCCTGTGCGTTTCGTATATTGCCCGGCGACGCGCTTTCGTATCACGCTTATCCCTCGCCGCCCATGGAGTCGTCCTCGAACCAATCCAACCTCGGCACTACGATCCTGCGCTGGGTGCTCGGCATTCTCGGCATCACAGCGCTGATCAAGCTGCTGCCGCGCGCGGTGAAATACCTCGTCCGCCGGTGGCTCTTCGGCCTCATCGCCGAGATCATCATCGTCGTCCTCGCCGGGCTGCTCACCGAAAAAGCCGTCGAAAAACTCTCCGGTCCCCGGCCTTCCTCCGACGCCCCCTCGCGCTAACCATCTGACGCCCTCCGTTCCCGTCTATGTTTGATGTCAACCCCAACGACCGTCCCGACAAGCTCGGCGTCATCACGCACGGATCGCTCAACGACGGCGTCGAGATGAAGCTCGACGCGGGCGAATCCATCGAGGACGTCATCGCCGGCACGTTCGTCGTCATCCAGGGCGAGCAGTACGACTTCTTCTCGATGATCACGGACGTGCAGATCGAGGCCGCCAACGAACAGATCTTACTCAACCCGCCCGCGCCCTCCGATGAGCTGCTGCGCAAGGTGATGCAGGGCTCCAGCACGTACGCCACCGTCTCGCTCAAGCCGATGCTGATGCTGCCCAATGCCGAGCATCACGACCTCTCCGACGACGAGCCGCGCTCGGTCAAGACCGTGCCGGCCCACTTCTCCCCCGTCGCGCAGGCCACCGCCGAGGACGTCGCCCGCGTCTTCGGCCACGAAGCCAACGAAGGCGGGCGCACCTACTTCCACATCGGCCATCCCATCGGGATGGAGGAGAGTCCGGTGTGCGTGAACCTCAAAAAGTTCGTCGAGCGCTCGAACGCCGTCTTCGGCAAGACGGGCACGGGCAAGACGTTCCTGACGCGGCTGCTCCTCTGCGGGACGATCAAGACGGATCGGGCCGTGAACCTCGTGTTCGACATGCACTCGGAGTACGGCTACGGCGACCACGCCGAGGACGGCACGCACGTCAAGGGCCTACGCGACCTCTTCCCGAGCAAGGTCAACATCTTCTCGATCGACCCGAAATCGGCGCGCGAGCGCGGCTACACGCCCGACTTCGACGTGCACCTCCACGCCGACCAGATCCAGCCGCAGGACATCCTCCCGCTGCGTGATACACTCAATCTCAATGAAACCGCCGCCGAAAGCAGCTTTCTGCTTCAGAAGAAATTCGGATCGGACTGGCTGCGGCGGCTCCTGCAGGCCGAGGGCGAGGCGCTGAACGAGCTGGCCGAGACGTGCAACGCGCACCCCAGCTCCATCGAGGCGCTGCATCGCAAGCTGTCGCGCTTCGAGCGATACGACTTCTTCACCACGAAATCGTCGCAGCAGGGCCACGACGTGCTCGACGACCTCATCGAATCGCTCGACGGCGGCAAATCCGTCATCTTCGAGTTCGGGCGCTACGACGATTTGCCCGTGTACATGCTCGTGGCGAACGCGATCACGCGGCGCATCCGCAAAAAGTACGAGGAGAAAACGAATCAGTACCGGCAGTCGAAGGGCGAGGCCAACAAGCCGCATCCGCTCATCATCACCATCGAGGAGGCGCACAAATTCCTGACGCCGAGCATCGCGCACGAGACGCCCTTCGGCAAGATTGCGCGGGAGATGCGGAAGTTCTTTGTGAGCCTGCTCGTAGTGGATCAGCGGCCGAGCGCGATCGACGACGAGGTGCTCAGCCAGATCGGCACAAAGATGATCGCCAAGCTGAACGACGACAAGGACACCGGCGCCGCGCTCGTGGGCACGAGCGACGCCTCCTCCCTCCGCTCAATTTTGGCTTCGCTGGACGCCAAGCAGCAGGCCCTCCTCCTGGGCCACGCCGTGCCCATGCCCATCGTCGTCAAGACCCGCACCTACGGACCCGACTTTTACGACGCGCTGCGCGAGGGCGCCGGCGCCTCTGCCGTCCCGCAAGATCTCGAATCGGCCGATGCCGAGATGGAGGAGCTGTTTGGGTAAGCTCCTCCGGAGCGCCGACCTGCATTATACCCCATCCAGCGGACTCTGCACGCCGCGTCCCCCGCGGTTGAGGACGTGCGTGTAGATCATCGTGGTGCGCAGGTCGTCGTGCCCAAGGAGTTCCTGCACCGTGCGGATATCATACCCGTCCTCGATGAGATGCGTCGCGAAGGAGTGGCGGAAGGTATGGCAGGAGGCGCGCTTGTTGACCTGCGCGGCCTCTACGGCTTTTTTGACGGCACGCTGCACGGCGGAGTCGGACCGGTGGTGGCGCCGCTCGATGCCACTCCGCGGATCGATGGATCGACTCCGCGCGGGAAAGACGTACTGCCATTTCCAGTCCGTAGCCGCACTGGGATATTTGCGGGCGAGCGCATCGGGGAGATAGACGGCCCCATATCCAGCCGCACAGTCTTCCTCGTGGAGCACCTTTACCTTCCGGAGGTGTCGCTGGAGCGGCTCTTCCGCCCGCTTAGGGAACACCGTGCGCCGGTCTTTTTGGCCTTTGCCGTCGCGAACGAGAATCTGCCCGTATGCGGCATCCACATCTTTAACGCGCAGCCGGAGGGCCTCGGTGAGGCGCAGGCCGGCCCCGTACAGGAGCAGCGCCACCAACCGATTCGGTCCCTTCATTTGCCCGAGGACGGCCCGCACTTCTTCGCGCGTGAGGACCACCGGCAGCCGGCGCGACCGCTGCGCTCGCTGGAAATCCCCGATAGAGCCGAGGTCTATATCGAGTACATTTTTGTAGAGAAAAATCAGAGCATTGAGCGCCTGATTTTGCGTCGAGGCTGCCACCTCGCGCTCGGTTGCGAGGTGGTCGAGAAACAGGCGGACGTGCCCAGCACCCAGTCTGCGCGGATGCACCGTTCCATGAAACCGCACGAAGCGCTTGATCCACCGGCAATAGGCTTTCTCCGTGTGGTAGCTGTAACGCCGCCGCTGGCAGGCCGAACGGACCCGGTCGAGTAGTTTGGGCGAACGAGGAGATGACTTTGTCACGACGATTGATTATGATATATCCGTATCCATTTTATAAAGGACACCGAGCCCCGGCATCCATAACGTCCATAACGTCCTATATCAACCGAGTTGACATAGGACGCCACTTCTTGACCTACGCCCTTGATTCTCAGCGGGATGGATGCGCCTGGTCCTGTGCCCTATATGAACTGGGTTGATATATCTAAAGGTTATG
>CAYUVF010000055.1:0-30980 GCA_964448045.1 uncultured Rhodothermales bacterium | reverse complement strand
CGAGGGCACGCGCCGATCTTCGTTCGCGAACGTAGCGATTCTATCGGTTGGAGTGGACGATCGACTGCCCCGATACAGGACAGGTGTTTTCCTTACTCGCTGATTCGTCGAGCAGCCGTGGCGGATCGCAGGAACGCGCCCAGCGCGGCCTGCACGGCGTCGGGCGCCTCCTCCTGCGGCAGGTGGCCCGCGTCGGGAAAGGTCGTCGTCTCCACCCGATCGAACACGCCCTGCCAGCGTTCCAACGCGTCGCGGCCGAAGCCCGGGTCCTGCTCGCCCCACAGTAGGCGCGCCGGAATGTCGCGCAGCCGCTCGCGACGGTTCCAGAGCGACGCGTACCAGTCGTTGGCGCCCACGAGGTCGCGCGCGAAGACCCACGGCGCGTGCCGGTCGGCCGGCGTTGGGAACGGGCGCTGGTAGTGGGCGTGGACGGCGGGCGGCAGCGTCTGGTTCGTGAGCGCCGGCAGCATCACGGTCGGCGAAAAGTTCCAGTTCGTGTAGAGCCACCGTCCCATCCGCGTGCTGAAAAAGCGGCTTGCCCACCGCGCTGAGGCATCTGTGCGCGGCCACATCCATGTGTTGAAAAGCGCCAGCCGGGTGATCCGCTTGGGACGATCCAGCGCGAGCGAGAGGCCAATCGGTCCGCCAAAGTCGTGGACGACGAGCGCGTACCGATCCAGCCCGAGATGGTCCACGAGTGTACGCAGGTGTTCGGCTTGATGCTTCGGCGCCACGGCTTCGGTCACCGGTTTGTCCGAGAGGCCAAAGCCGAGCAGGTCGGGCGCGATGACGCGGTGGTCCTGCCGCAGGTCGTCGATGAGCCGGCGGTACAGAAACGACCACGTCGGCGTGCCGTGCACGAGCAGCACCGGGGGCCCGTCGCCGACGTCCACGACGTGCATGCGGCCGGCGCCGGTGTCGAAGTAGGACGAGGGAAAGGAATAGGCAGAACGGTCCAGCCAGTCGGAATCGGTCATGGTGTCGAGGGCAAAAGGGTTGTCGGATAGATGATGGCATCAGCGCACAGCACCCGATGTAGGGGCGCACGGCACCACAGGCATGACCTTCGGCCCCCATGCGCCCGCACGCATCGGCGCAAGCACCGCCATGCGCCTGCATGCGCCAGGAGCCAACAGCAGCGTGGGCGGTCGATCAGCCGAGGGCCGCAAAGCGCGCCACGATGCGGTCGGCCGCGGCGTCGAGCGGGTACGTGTCCGGCGTGCGCACGTAGTGCTGGCTGACGCCATCGATGCAGGCGAAGAGGAGCCGGGCGTCCAGCGCCGGGGCGTCGCTGCCGAGCGCGGTGTAGATCGATTGCAGCCGGGCGTGGATGGTGCCGTACAGCGCGTCGATGTCGTCGCGGAGCGCAGCCAGCGCCTCGGGCTGGTGGCGGAGGCTGTAGAGCAGCTGCCAGAAATCGCGGTGGTCGCGCACGAGCTCCAGGCTCGTCGTGACGAACGCCCGCAGCCGGTCGGCCGGTAGCCCGGTCGCGTCGAGTTCGGCCAGCGACGCGTGCACCTGCTCCATGCCGGCGCGCACGATGGACTGCAAGAGGTCTTGCTTTCCATCGAAGTAATTGTAGGTGAGCCCGAGCGACACGCCGGCGGCCTCGGCGATGGCGCGCATCGACGTGGCGGAATAGCCGCGCTGGGCAAATAGCGTGTGGGCGGCGTCTCGAATGGCCACGGCGCGGTCGGGAACAGTGGACATAGCTATTTACACTGAATGAACGTTCGTTCAACACTTATTCGCACGGATGGAAGCTGCGTTCCGTTGGGTCGCTTGTCTCGCGGCCGGGTTGGTGGGCAGTCCATCCAGATGCAACTCGCTGCAGGCAGATGCAACCCGCTGCATACGGTTGACCCGTTGCCCGTGCCGCCCATTGAGCAGGGTGCATCGTCGCCAGCGAGGGCGGCGGTCCGACCGTTCTCTCGAACCGAAACCGAACAATCTCCATGCTTTCCACACGTTGTCATCTATCGACATCATCTTCACTCCCCACATACTCGTTTCCCCGCCTTGCGGTTGGTATAGGGCTCCTGCTACTGGGCCTGGTGCTCGCTCCAAACCGCGTGCAGGCCCAGCAGGACGCGTTGCCGCACTGGACGCAACACATCGACCCGCAGGTTGCCGCACTGGTGAAATCATCCAACCCGGCCGTGCGCGCCGATGGCATGAGGCTGCTCGTCAACTTCTCGCCAGAGACCGACGCGTCGGTCGACTTTTCGGAGACCCGCACTGCGCTCTACAGTGTGCTCTTCAACCGCACGCATTCTGAGGAACAGCGGATTCTGGCGCTCTCAGCACTGCATACCATTAGTGGTGACCGAATGAGACAGGTATTGGCCGACCGGGTGGATGAGGTGAGCTCCGATCGCGTCCGTCGCCATGTCTTGTTGGCGCTCACCGAGCACGCATAGCACGCGACCCCGCGCCCAAGCCGTGGGCGTATTCCGACGAATTGCGCACCTTCGATCCATGGTTGTCATGCATGATGTACACCGATTGGCCCGCCTCTTTCTACTCGCCACGTTTCTTCTCATCAGCCGGCCCACCGCCGCGCAGGACGCGCCGACCGGCATCCTTCGTGGCACCGTGGTCGCCGTTGACACGGGCGATCCGCTGCCGGGCGCTAACGTGGCCGTCCGCCGCCCGGCCGATTCGACGCTCATCCAGGGCGCGACGACCGACAGCACGGGCCGTTTCGTCCTCCGCGACGTGCCGGTGGGTACGCACCGCATCGTCGCCAGCTTCGTCGGCTTCGCCCCGCAGTCGCGCCGGGTGACGGTGACGGCGGGCGCGACGACACTTCGCCCCTTCCGCCTGGCCGAGGCCACCGAGCGGATGGACGGCGTGAGCGTGGTGGCCGAGCGCGCGCTGATGACCACCGAGGGCAGCACCACGATTTACAACTTCGAGCAGGCGCAGATCAACCTGTCGAGCAAGTCGGCGGCCGACGTGCTGCGGGATCTGCCGTCGGTGCGCGTCGACCGCGACGGGGCCGTCAGCCTGCGCGGCAGTGAGAACGTGACGGTGCACGTCAACGGCAAGCCGGTGCCGCTCTCGGGGCAGGCGCTCGTGCAGTACATGCGGAGCCTCTCCGCGCAGAACATCGACCGCATCGAGGTGAACACGAACCCATCGGCGCGCTACGATCCGGAGGGCACGGCGGGCATCATCAACATTGTGCTCGACCGCACACGGGCCGCAGGCTGGAGCGGTGGCCTTTCCGCGTCGGGCGGCACCAATGAGAACGCCTCGGCCTCCGGCAACCTCGGCTACCAGAACGGGCCGTGGACGCTGCACGGGTCGTACAGCTACAACCGCTCGGCGATGGATGCAACACAGCATCTCTTCCGCCACGGCATGGAATCGTCCACCGTGCTCCTCGATCAGACGTCCGACCTGGATGCGCTACGCCAAGGACATAGCTTCACCGCGCAGGTAGATTATCAACTCACGCCCCAGACGACGCTCTCGATCACCTCGACGGGCAACGTGCAGGGCATGGGGCTCGATCGCACCGCGTCGATTAGCGGCAGCGCCTTCGCACCGAGTGATCCGGCGCAGCGCGCCGTCGATACGGAGAACGATAACCTGCATCTCGACGAGCGGCTCTCCGCCACCCACCAGTTCGGGTCGGAAGAGCACACGCTCTCGGCCGATTTGCGCTACCAGTGGAGCGACCGGCGTCAGCAGTTTGAGGAAGCGGAGACGCTGCCCGGCGCCGTCCGCGAGCGGGGCATCGACGATCAGCGGGAAGACGACGCGTCGCTCAAGGTTGATTACACGCGGCCCATGGGAGCGTGGACGCTGGAGGCCGGCTACAACGGCTCGTACCGGCAGCTGGAGCGGGACTACGACGTCTTCCGCTGGAGCGACGGCCGGTTCGCCCCGGCCCTGGCGCGCAGTAGCGCGTTCGACTTCAGCGAGACAATCCACGCCGGCTACAGCACGCTGCAGCGGTCGCTCGGTTCGGTCAATGCCGAAGTCGGATTGCGGCTGGAGCATGCGGCCACGACGATCGATCCGAATGACCGGGCCGCGGTTGACAACCGGTACGTGGCGTGGTATCCGAGCGCGAGCCTGACGTATCCGATATCGAAGGCGCGGCGGCTCACGCTCAGCTACGCGAAGCGCGTCAACCGGCCGTCGGCGCGGCAGCTCAGCTTCGCCGGCTTCCTCGACGACCCGTACGTGCGCTTCGAGGGCAACCCGACGCTCGGCCCCGAGCAGGTGCACACCGTGGAACTGACGGCGATGCAGCACGCCGGCCCCGCCACGATTACGCTCAGTCCATACGTCCGTCGTAAAGTGGACGCCATCGACTGGCGCACGCGCGTCGTGTCGGATAGCCTGACGGTGCGCACGGTCGACAACTACCGGTCGAGCACGTCGTTTGGCGTCGAACTGGCCACGTCGCTGCAGCTCGGGAAGACGGTGCAGGCCAGCCTGAGCGGGAATGCGTATCGGGTGGAGACGAACGGGCAGAACCTCGAAAGCGACCTCACGCGCGACGCCTTTGCTGTGATGGGCCGCGCCAACGTGCGATGGACCGTCCGTCCCGGACTGCGGCTCCAGCTGTCGCAGTTTTACCGCTCGCCGATCGACCATGGGCTCGGCCGGATGGATGCGTTCTACCGCACCGAAGCGTCCGTCGAGCAGTCGCTGTTCGACGACCGCGCCACGTTCGGCCTGCGCGTGCGCGATCCGTTCGACACGTCCGACATGGGTTTCGAGCAGACGAGTGCATCGTACCGCGAGCAGATGACGAACAACTGGCAGGGCCGCTCCGTCTCGCTGTCGCTCTCGTATCAGTTTGGCAACCCGGACAACAAGCCGCGCCAGCGGAAGTCGCAGCAAAGCGGCGGCATGGGCATTATGGGCGGTGGGTGATGAGCGGCCTTACCTGAACCTCCGAATCTGTGGCGGCGCCCATCCGTGTTACTCGTGTGCGGATGGGCGCTATCGCCTTTATGCTGGTGCCCTCGAATGCGAATAACGTTCTGCACCCATGCTCCATCGCGCATCACACGGCTCCACGGATTCATCGCCCGAGACGCCGTCGGCAGACGGGGGGCGGGTGGACTTCGTGGAAACGCGCATCTCCTGGATCGAGGTCGGTTTCATCCTTGGCGGCTGGCTCGTGCTACTGGCCGTGCCGCTGACGAGCATGCTCACGGGGTCGTGCTGCGGCGGGGAGGACCAGCCGCAGGCGTCGCTGATCGTCGCGACGCTGGTCGTGAACACGCTGCCCTGGGTGCTCGTCACGATCCCGATTTTTTGGCTTTGCCGCCAACTGCGTCCGGGCGATCGGGGGTGGGGCCGCGCGCTGATCGGGCATGCACTCGCAGCGTTCGTCATCCTGTTCGTCACCGAGATGAGCGTCAACCTCGCCCTGGCCGGGGTGCAGGCGACCGTCGAGATTGACGAGCCCATCCAGCCGTTTACTACCAATCCGATGGAGGTGCTGACGAGCCTGTCGTTCTTGGGCGGGTTGGTGCCCTACCTGATCATCACAGGCATCGGGCTGGGCCGCGATGCCTACCTGCGTTACCAGGACCGGCGCGACGAGGCCGAGCAACTGGAGCGCGAGACGGAGCGGCTGCGCGCGCAGCTCACCGAGGCGCGCCTAAAAACGCTGCGCATGCAGATCAATCCGCACTTCCTGTTCAACACGCTCCATACGGTTTCGACGATGGCCGGACGCGATCCCGAGGGCATCCGCCGTGCCATCGCCCGGCTCAGCGAGATGCTCCGCTACGCGCTCTCGACGTCCGACCGGCAGGAGGTGCCGCTCGATGAAGAGATCGACTTTCTCCATAGCTACCTTGCCATCCAGAAGCTGCGCCTCGACGAGCGGCTCAACGTCACGCTCGATATCGAGCCCGGCGTGCGCGCCGCGCTCGTGCCCACGCTACTGCTGCAGCCGCTTGCGGAAAACGCCGTGAAGCACGGTTTTGAGGGCACCAACGTAACGGGTCACTTGATCGTGCGCGCCTACCGCGACGACGACGCGCTCGTCATCGAGGTGATCGACGACGGGCGCGGATTGGACGCCCCGACCGCGCTGTCCGAGATGGAGACGATGGCGAACGGAGCCGCCGCCGATGGCGACGCGGATAGCGCTGATCAGCACGGGCTCCACAACATTGCCACGCGGCTCCGCGGGCTGTATGGCGACGCGGCCGCCTGGACGTTCGAGCCCTCGGATGGCGGCGGGCTGCATGTGACACTCCGTCTGCCCTTCCACACCCGCGAGGCCGAGGGCAGCCTCCGGCTCTCCGGCGTCGTGGCCGAGTGAGCGTCTTCTCATCAACGTCGACATGCTATGACTGAACCGCTCTCGCTGCGCGTCCTCGTCGTGGATGATGAACGCTATGCCCGCCAGCGCCTTATGGAACTGGTTGACGGGCGGGACGCCGTGGCCGACGTGGACCTGGCGGCCTCGGGCGCAGCCGCCATCCGGGCGCTGCGCGAGGACCCGTACGATCTCGTCTTCCTCGACGTGCAGATGCCCGAGCGCACCGGCCTGGAGGTCGTGAACACCATCGGCCCGGCCGAAATGCCGACGACGATCTTCGTGACGGCGTACGACGAGTACGCGATCAAGGCGTTCGAGCTCAGCGCACTCGACTATCTACTGAAACCGTTCGACGACGACCGGTTCGAGCAGGCCTTCGAGCGGGCCCTGCGGATGCATCGCCTCGAGGAAGCCGACGAGGTCACCCAGCGCTTCCAACGCCTCCTCGATGCGGCCGAGGGAGCGCCGTCCGACGCAGAAGACGGCGACGCCGTGGAAGCCGGGCCGTCGACCATCGAGCGGCTCACCATCGACCTGCCCGGGCAGGTGCGCGTCGTCCCCGTCGACCAGATCCGCTACATCACTGCCGAGGACGCGTACGTCAAGATCCACACGGACGATGACACGTACCTGCTGCGCGAGCGGATGCATGTGCTGGAAGACCGTCTCGATCCGGAGCGCTTCGTCCGCATCCACCGGTCGACCATCGTGCAGTTAGACCTCGTCGAAACCGTCCTCCACCGCTCCGGCGGCGACTACGCCGTACGCCTCACCGACCGCACCACGCTCAAGGTGAGCCGCAGCCGCCGTGACGACCTGTTGGAGCGGCTGGAGACGGGCGCCGCGTGACACTCGACCTCACCTCCGTCACTTCGCTTCCAGGTACAGTGCCGCAATCTCCGTCGTGGGCGTGAAGACATCGGAGCCGCCCCGGTTGGTAAGGAGAATCACTGTGATACCGTCGTTCGGGTAATGCATGAGCGCGGCTTTGCGCCCACCGGAGTCCCACACGCTCCGACGGCCGTCCTGCGGGCCGATGAGTGACGGGAGCCCCGACGGGTGCGACATCGCTTGGCGAATCGTCACGCCGCGCCACGCGTCGGGGGGCGAGTCCACGTTCCAGCGGACGACCGCGATGGCGTGAAGCACATTGTGATGCTTTAGCAGCCGGTGCATCGTGACCCCGTCGACGTCATACTCATCGGACGTGGTCAGCAGCCGATTCAGGTACGGTTGACCGCCGACGAAGTGGAAAAGCCGTTATTCGTGGTCACGCATCCGGTTCCGGCGTTGGTACATCGCTTCGACGCCCCTCGATCGTCGCCCCCTACTCGTCCTTTCGTGTGGTGGCCGGGTCGAGGCGAGCGGCCTGCAGGGTGTGGTAGCTGATGGCGACGAACGCCACGACCCCCGCCAGTGCCACGCTCCCCGCAAGCACATCCGCGCCGACGGTGGTGCGGTACGCGAAGCGGGAGAGCCATTGCTCCGTCGCCCCGTGCGCCACCGGCAGCGCGATGAGGGCGCCAACCCCGACCAGCGTCAGGAACTGTTTCGAGAGGAGGTCCACCACCTGAGGCGCGGTCGCGCCCAGCGCCTTCCGGATGCCAATTTCCTTCTTGCGGTGCTGCACCGTGTAGGTCGCGAGGCCGAAGAGGCCGAGGCACGCAATCACGACGGCCAGGGCCGCAACAGGCCAAACAGCGTCGAGGCGCGCTGGACGTCGCGGTGGAGCTCGTCGTAGGTCTGATCGAGAACGGTACCGACGCACCGGCCACCTCCTCCCACATCGCCCGCACCCGGTCGAGCGTCTCCCCCGAGCGGTCGGCTTCGCGCCGGGCGTACACGTTGCGAGGACGCTCCTGCACGCCGACGCGGCTCTGAAGGAAGAAAATAGCCGGCTCTACGCGCCGGCGCATCGATTCGTAGTGGAAGTCATCCACGACACCGATCACGTCGTACTCCAACGAGTCGTCTGGCGTAAGGCGGCGGCGCGTCGGATGGTCGAGGCCGTAAGCCGCAACGGCCGCCTCATTTAGCAGGATGGCCGTCGAGTCCGAGGGGCGGGCGGGATCGAACGTTCGGCCCCGGGTCATCTCAGTGCCCATCGTTTCCGTAAATCCGTGCTCGACGCGGATGTAGTGCAGGGCCTCGCTGGCGTTGGATGTCGTGTCCGCCGGCCAAAAGCTGGTCATTGACGTGATCCCGAAAAGGCTTTCCCCGGCCGCTGCGGCGGCGACGCCGGGCGTCTGGTGCAGGCGGTCGACGAGCGTGGCCTGCCCGCTACCGAGGTTCCCGGCCTCTTCGATCGCAACGACCCGCTCGGTGCCGAGGCCCAGCCGCTTCGACTGCACGTAGTCGAACTGCTGCTTGGCGACGAGCGTCCCGACGATCATCACCACCGAAATTGCGAACTGAAACACGACCAGCCCCTGCCGCAGCCGCCGTCCCTGCCGACTGGAGGTGTGGCTGTTGCCGGCCTGTACGCCCGGCGTACGCGTGCTGGTGAAATGCATCGACTCGCCCCGCGGCCCCACGATCGGGCAGTAGTCACGGCCCGACGTGCTTGCGGATTCGATCTGGGCGGAGATTGGCACGCGCCACTGGCCGCCCCTTCGACCGGGTCGCCAACCCTATCCGGCTGCCCCCAGCGACAGCAGCTTCTACGGGATGGAATGGCACGTAGAACAGATGCCCGACGGTCAAAGGTGGAAGCACGGAGGAGACCTCCCGGGCACGGGAGCCGTGCTGGAAATCGACACGGCGACGGCGACCTCATGGGCCCTGCTCGTCAACACACGCCTCACGTCGGATCTCCGCGAAGAGATCCAGGCGACCCTCCGAGAACTCATTTCGGGCATCCAGACGTGGCCCCGCCACGACCTTTTTTGAAGGATGCTGCTCTCTATGACCCCACTGCTCGGACTGCGTTCGGACTTGACCCCGGAAGGCCATGCGGTACCGGCCGGAATGGGACCCGAAGGAAGCAGAGGGAAGGCATCTCGAATAGATTGCTGACAGCGAACGGCTGCCAGGAGGCATCTCTGCCATTCATGAACCGCCCGCGCCCTCAAACATGAGTCAAACAAGAGTGATGCCGTGTCCGGTCACCGAAGGCGACGCCACACATGCCCTTGGTGTCGGATGAACGATGAAACGGGTGTCAAGGCAGACTATTCGCTGTCTTCCGGTTTTTCTACGATTTGGCGGAGCGCGTCGAGGGTTTCGACGCTCTGGTATTTTACCTCTGCGTCCGGGTGCGGGTCGCGCTGCATGCGAGCGACGACCAAGTCGAGCTTGGGGTACACAATGCAGACATTGTCGAGGCTGCCGGTGGCGGCAAAATTATCGCGCGCCGTGTCGATCCACCAGAGGAAGCCGTAGTTGCTCATCGTGGGCGTGGGGGTGGTGGACCGTTCGACCCATGAGGTGGGCACGATCTGTTGGTCGTTCCAGCGGCCTTCGTTAAGCATCAATTGACCGATACGAGCGAAATCGGGCACCGTGGTTTCTGCACCGCCGAATGTGGCCGTGTTGTAGTACTCGTCGACCCAAAGCCGCGTGCGGTCCATACCCAATGGGGCAAAGAGGCGCTCGCGGGCGTACTGAGCCAGGGCAATGCCAGCGGCTCGCTCCAGGATCGGAGATAACAACTGCACCCCCTCATTGCTGTACGAAAACCGCTCACCCGGGGGCCAGTCGAGTGGGAGATCGAGCACGTATCCCGTTAGATCTTTCTTGGCAACGACGCCGGGGTGGAGGGTCTCGTTATCGTGCGGTTGGTCGATGGGAGGGACGGTGTTTTCCCCTCCCGTGTGGTCGCGAAGCCCCGACGTCATCGTGAGCAGGTGCCGGAGAGTTACGCCGGCCCGCGCCCCGGCCGTCCACTCGGGAATGTATTTGGCAACCGGAACGTCGACGCTGTCGATGGCCCCGTCGGAAATAAGCATTCCTGCCAGCAGACCGGTCCACGACTTCACCGCCGAGCGGGTCTTCACGAAGGGACTGGCATGGTCGTGACGGTACCATTCCTGCACCACGTGGCCCTGATACGCCACGAGGCAGCCGTATGACCCGGACTCACGGCAGCGGTCGAGGTGGGCCTGCAGGGCAGCAGCGTTCAAGTCCATTGTGTCAGGATCGGCGCGTGGCCAGTTGTTAACGGGGGCGTCTCTGGTTCCCTGCCCCAGCCCTTGGGCATAAACAGAGGGGAGAAGAAAAAATGTCAGCACGCACAGAGCAAGCGATCTCATATGGAGAAAATATTTAAAAAGTACTATCTTGATAGTATCAGCATACTTCTTCTCGCTAAAAACGTCAAGGGTTTGGGATGCAGGTCAGCGAGGAGCGGAGGGGGGCGACGGGAAGGAGTGCCGCCTCGCAGGGGAGCTTCGGTTGTGCATGGGTACCCGGTCAACCGGACGGCAGGCGTGCCTATCGGTGATGTTTACGCCAATCGTTACGACGAACGTGGCGAGTTGGTCGAGAGCGTGTGGCTCGTTGTCCAGTAAGTTAGGTGAGGATGACAGCGAACGTGCTCCATAGCGCCCATCCGCCAAGCTGGCATCACGGGTGTGCGGGTTGTCGGATTATCGGAAACGGGAAGGCCGCTATGTACGGTACTCAATCGTCTGAGGCTGCGCGCGAGGTGCTTGTCACGTTATCGTCCATGTCGCGGTCGATGAGCTTGGCGTACGGGTCGATGCCGGCGCGGGCTGGTTCTTCATCCACCGTCACGGTAATCGTCTGCTCACCGCTTTCGAGTCGGTGTTTCTGCAGGTAGAGCGGTTCGGGTGGCGCATCGCTCGTGTCGGGCGGGAAGACGCCGACGTCGATCCAGTCGTTCATAGCCACTTCCGTCTCGGCCCCGAGGCTGTCCGCTTGAACCTTCCGCGTGGTGACATCGAGCATGACGCGGTAGCGGCCGTCGTCCGTGGGCGCGACCGTGGCATCCGTCGTGCGATTCTCGTAGAGGGTGATGGTGCGGAACCCGTCATCGAGCACGTACCGGAGCGAGTCGGGTGTGACGGCTTCGAGCTCCCGCATCAGGGCGTGCGAGGTCGGGTAGGGCGGCTCAGTAAACTTCGTCCGATCAACGAGGCGGCGGAGGGCCGTGTTCACCCGGTCCTCGCCGATGTAGTCCTGCAGCGCGTACATCACGTTGGCGCCCTTGCGGTAGTGGACGTAGCTCTGATTCGCCACGCGCACGAGCGGACGCTCGGCTCGCCGCTCCTGGCTGCGTCCGGAGAGGTAGCGGTCGAGCTCGTATTCCAGAAAGCGGCGCATCTGGTGTTCGCCGTAGCGCTGCTTCATCACCATCAGCGCACTGTACTGCGACAGCGTTTCGATGAGCAGGGTGGCTCCCTCCACGTTGGCGGCCAGCACCTGATGGCCCCACCACTGGTGGGCTACCTCGTGGGCGGTCACGTAGAACGGAAAGTCGATGTCGTCCTCCTCGTCAAAGCGCAGGATGAAGCCCATCGACTCGGAGAACGGGACGGTGCCGAGAAACGACTGCGCGAAGGCGCCGTGGTACTGCGGAAACTCCGCGATGCGCAGATGCCGGTTTTGGTACGGGCCAAAGTGGGCCGTGTAATAGTCGAGTGCTGCCTGTGCGCCGTCAACCATCCGGCCGAGGTTAAAGGTGTGCGTCGGGTGGTGGTAGACGGTAATGTCGACCGGTGCGTGATCGGTGGTATCGGGCGGCGTCCACCGGGCGGCCACCGTGTCGTAGCGCGCTGAGACGACGGTGTAGAAGTGGGCCATCGGCGGTTGCGCCGTGAAGCGCGCGTAGCGGCGCCCGTTCTCGACCCACGTGGAGTCTCGGTGGCCCGGCGCCAGCGCAATCTGGTCCGCGGCGGTGCCCACGGTGGCCGTGAAGTCGATCCAGCCGGCGTGGCGGCTCATCGTGTTTGTGCGGCGGGCGATCGAGTCATTCAGCGGCGGGAGCGGCGGCTGCGGCGGCAGGCCGTAGTCTTCGCGGTCGCTGGGCGTGGCAAGCTCCTGCCCCGGCTGGTAGCCGATCTGCGGGAGCATGATGTTGCGGAGGAAGGTGCCGTTCTCCGCCAGGGCGTTCAGGCCGCCGCCGAACCCCTGGGTGCGAATCGCTTGGCGGAACGTGAGCGTCATCGTGTCGCGCGGGGTCAGGGGCGCGTCGAGCGCATAGGTCCGGAACCCCAGGATGTCGTCGGTGACGGCGGCTGTGGCCGGGCGGCTGAGGGCGAGCGTGTCGAGGTGCAGCGCATCGCTCGATCCCACATGCACATATACCGTGTCGAGGGCGCGGCCCGTCTTGTTGACAAGCGTGTACGCGCCACGGATCGCGGCGTCGCGCCGGTGGGGGAAGAGCTCGACGCTCACGTCGACGGCCCTGAGCCGGAGCTGCGGCGCCTTCTCGGGTCCATACGTCCGCTCGTAGCGGGCGCGGAGGGCCTTCTCCTCGTCGTTGGTGCGGTAGGTGTGCAGCACGTTGACATTATAGAAGACGATGGCACCCGTGCAGAGCATGAGCACGCCGGCGCCGCCGAGGCTTAGGGCCATCGGGCGCGTAAGGCGCTGCCGGGCCAGACGCCAGCGGGCACGGAGCGTCGTTTCGGTGCCGCGTACCCACAGGAGCCGCGCCACGAGCGCGAGGACGAGCGCCACCGCGCTCCAGTGAAGCGCTGTCCACCCGAAGCGTGTGAGGAAGTGGCCGTATCCGTTCATATCGGAGTATGGGATGCCCACGCCGCTGCTGTAGGCAAAGAGCGGATGCTCCAAGCCCAGTTGCGGCAGGAACCCGAGGCCCACGTAATAGAGGATGATGAGGAGGTGCCCGACGTACTTATGGTTGACGATCGTGTGGGCGGCAAGCGCCAGCGCACAGAAGAGCGCGTGGCGCACCAGCTCCATCCCGAAGAGCTCGCTCAGGTAGAGGCCAAACTCAAACTGCATGTAGCCCTTCACGACCTGCGTCCCGAGGCCCACGGCCATCACGACGGCCTGGAGCACCACGACCATCCCCACCAGCGCCACCAGCTTCGACGCCAGGGCGAGGCTGCCCGGCACCGGCATCGCGTCGGTGATGGGCTGCACCTTCAGGTCGCGCTCGCGCCAGACGAGCTGCCCGGCGTAGAAGACGATCAGCACAATCATAAAGAGCCCGAACGATACGCTCAGCTCGTTCGCCACGATGCGCGTCACCGGCTGGACGGTCGTGCCGTACTGCGTGCCCACCTGGTTGGCGCCAATGATGAGGAAGACGAGTCCGCCTGCCACGATGGCATAGAAGTAGACGTCGCGCACGATCTCGCTGAAGGCGCGCCGCGTGAGCGTGACGAACTGCTGGAGGCGCGCCCGCCCATGATGCATCGGCTGGACTGACGGCAGATTAAGCCGGCTGATGAGCGCGCTCGACCGCGCAGCCATGAGGGCGTCCGCGACCCCGTCCTCAGGAGGGTTAGCCGATCCCGATCCGCCTCGGGGGGCGTGCGCGAAGCGAAACCGCGCGATGAGCCCGGCCACGATCGCTACGCTTATGCCGATCCACAGGAGCCGGTTGGCGAGGAGCGTGCCTGCCAGGGGCAGGAGTTGTACGTTCTGATCGGCCGTCGTCCAGTAACGCGTCGCCTGCTCCGCAGTGACCAGGCCGAACGGATCCAGCAGGGCTGCAATCGTGCTGTTTTCAATCGGGTTGCCGTCGATGAGCGTCGTCGCAACGCTGTGCCCCACCAGCAGCAGAAGGCCACCGATGTAGTTGGGCAGCATCTTACGTGTCGTTGCGACCAAGGCGAAGAAGAGCGCGCCGGTGAACAACAGGTTGGGTACCACAAACAACAGGTAGGGTTGCAGGTAAGCTGCCAGCCGGAAGGGGCCAAACTCGCCGGCATCGAGCCAGGGCGTCACCTCGCCCGCCATCAGGCCCAGCGCGAAGCTCATGAAGATGTAGAGGTTAACGGCGAGCGCGCCCACGAACCGCCCGCCGAGGAAGTCGATCCTACGCACCGGCGTCGTAAACGTAAGTGGGTGGATGCCGCTGTCGTAGTCACGGTAGATAGTCTGGCCCATGAATGCCGCTGTGATGATCACGCCGAAGAGGCTCATCAGCACGGTCAAAAGCATCAGTACGTACGGCGAGTTGGCTGCTACATTTGGGCTGACGCCGCCGAGGGTAAAGTTGTCGCCGAACGCGCCGCCCGCGGCATTAATGAACAGAAAGCTGAGGGCGAAAAAGAGCAGGAAGTACACGTGTGTCGAGAGAGCCCGGAAGCGGAACCGGACTTCGTGCCATGCAATGCGCCAAAACATGGAAGGGAGGCGGCTGTGGGAGATGAGAGCTGTCGATGGAGGTTCGGGAGACGGGCGTCCGGTGCGCTACGGCGCATCGGCGCGCTCGGTGGCTTCGGCGGAGGCGTCATCATTAGCTGCGGTCGCATCGGTGGGGCCGGTCAGCGCATCGGCGGGCACCAACGCTTCCATCCGCACGAAATAGACGTCTTCGAGGGTCGGGCGCACCGGCTCGAAGCCATCGCCGGGTGCATGCTCGGCATAGACGCGGATGACGGGCCGCCCGGCCACCAGCTTCGCCGAGACGACATCGTAGCGCGCCTCATACTCCGGCAGCACGTCTTTCGTCACCGTGCGGCGCCAGATGCAGCCGTCCAGCGCCGCGACCGCACCGACGGGATTTCCCTCGAAGACGATGGTGCCCTCGCGGATGATGGCCATGTTCGAGCACAGCTCGCGCACGTCCTTCACGATGTGCGTCGAGAGGATGACGACGCGGTCCTCGCCCAATTCGCTCAGCAGGTTCAGGAAGCGCGTGCGCTCGGCGGGGTCGAGCCCGGCGGTCGGCTCGTCCACGATGATGAGCTCGGGGGCGCCCAGGAGCGCCACCGCAATGCCGAAGCGCTGCTTCATCCCGCCCGAGTAACTGCCGAGCGCCTGCGTGCGGGCGTCCTCCAGATTCGTCCGCTCGAAGAGTGCATCCACGATGCGGGTGCGCTCGGCCCGGTCGGTGATGCCCTTCATCACAGCAAAGTGACCGAGCAGCCGGTCGGCACGGGCCTTCGGATACAGGCCGAATTCCTGTGGCAGGTAGCCGAGGCGCTGCCGCACGCGGCGCTTCTCGGCGAGCACGTCGATAGCGGCATCGCCCGCGTCCAGCACGATTGTGCCCGTGTCGGGCTCCTGCAGTGTGGCGATGGTACGCATGAGCGTCGACTTCCCGGCGCCGTTGGGGCCGAGCAGGCCGTAGAGGCCCGTAGGAATCGACAGCATAACGTCTTTGAGTGCCCGGGTGCCGTTCGGGTAGGTCTTCGAGACGTTCTTGATATGGAGCTGCATGGTGGCGGAAAAGCAGTTAATCTGGAATCCGTCGGATTCAATGACGTCTGTTGACAGGTGCTTTGTTACACCAGGTTGATGAGGGGCAGATGGTGACAGCGAGCGAGATGAGGCGGCTGAGACCAGAGGAGCGGTACATACTCATGAGGGAAACTGCCACCGTCGATGAGAAGCCGTTTATCACTGTAAATTAGGTACCGATTGTCCCGCACTGCTTTGTTAAGCGGGTGTTATCGATGGAGGCTGGAAGCGTCACGTAGGCATGCCAGGCAGATTCGAGGGGAAGTATCGACCGGAAGCATGTGGGCGGTTAAGAAGGGTCAGGATCTGGGTTGGGCGACGTGCGGACGATCCCGTCGAGTCGATCTCTGAGGGCCGGATCCGCGGGCGGCCGGCGCTGCTGGTGGGTCTCTGGAACCGCATGCAGCTCGTTCTCAACAAGAGCGCATCGTTTAACTACCGCGGCGTTTTTGCCCATCAGTTCCTGCTCATGTTTGGGGTCCTGGTTCCGCCGTTCCTCCTCATCGGCGCGTTGCCGAATCCCTACGGCGAGTTGATCGTTGGGGGAATCGGACTTGTTGGGCCTTGCGAGGCTTCCAGGGTGGCGCTGCGTGTTCATTCGCCTGTTTCAGCAGCGCTGCTACATGCTCGCAGCCAGCTACCGCGCCGACTAATCCACCCCACCATGACCGTTCAGGCCACCGACCTCCGCAAACGCTACGGCGATTTCGAGCTGTCCATTGACGATCTGCAGATCGACGTCGGGCAGACGTTCGGGCTCGTGGGCAACAACGGCGCGGGCAAGACGACCTTCCTGCGCCTTGTGCTCGACCTGATCCGCCCCGATGCCGGGCGCGTGCTCGTTGGCGGCGACAACGTGGCCGAGTCGTTCGACTGGAAGAAGCGCACCGGCTCGTACCTCGATGAGTCGTTCCTGATCGACTTCTTCACGCCCGACGAGTTCTTCCGCTTCACCGGATCGGTCTACGACCTGGCCGATGCCGAGATCGACGCCCGGCTGGCAGACTACCGCTCGTTTTACACGGACGAGCCCCTCGGCGAGACGTCGAAGTACATCCGCGATCTCTCGCAGGGCAACCGCAAGAAAGTGGGGCTGATCGCGGCGCTGCACGTCCGCCCCGCTCTGCTGATCCTCGACGAGCCCTTCGCCAGCCTCGACCCGCGCTCGCAGATCTGGCTGAAGAAGCACCTCAGCGCGCTGAACGAAGCGCATGGCATCACGATGATCGTCTCCAGCCACGACCTCGGCCACGTCACCGACGTGTGCGAGCGCATCGCCATCCTGGAGGACGGCGCCATCGCCCGGGACGAGCGCACGACCGCTGGCACGCTGGACGACCTCAAGCGCTACTTCGCCCGCGAAATCCGCCCGATGGAGTCGGGAGAGTGAAGCGCGCGCTTCCACCCGGTCTGTTGAAGCGGGCCTTTCGATTGTCCGGCCCGTTTCCGTTTCTTGGGGGCGTTGCTCCCATCCACGAGTTCCAGATGTCATGCCGTCGTTTGTCGAAGTCTTCCTTCCGCTCTTTGTGGCGATAAACGTCCTGAGCGTCCTGCCGCTCGTCATCGCGCCGATGCTCATCGCGTGGATGGGCACGAGCGCGGCGAAAGCCATCGGCAAGGGCGCGAGCCTGTTTCTCTCGGCGATCTCGGTGGCACTCATCCGGACGGATGTGGCCGGCATCCTGACAGCGTTCGGAGGATAAGCCGGCTGCTTTGTATGTTGGAGGCGCCCTCATAATCCACCCGCCTGCCAATGATTTACCTCCGCCATCTGACGAAAGTGTTCGGATCGGAGCCGGTGCGCGCGCTGGAGCAGTTGGATGCCGGTACAGATGGGGCCACCATCCGCGAGGACACCGGGCAGATCGTGGCCGTGCGTGATGTGACGCTGCAGGTCGACACCGGGGAGATCTTCGTCATCATGGGCCTCTCCGGCAGCGGAAAATCGACGCTGCTGCGCTGCATCAACCGGCTCGTGGAGCCGACGCGCGGGACGGTCGACATCGACGGCGAAGACGTGACCGCGGCCTCGGCGGAGCGCCTGCGCGAGTTGCGCCGCACGCGGATGACGATGGTCTTCCAGCACTTCGGCCTGTTTCCGCATCGGACGGTGCTGGGCAACGTCGAGTACGGCATGGAGGTGGGCGGCCTGCCCCGCGCCGCGCGCCGCGAGAAGGCGCGCGCAGCACTCGCGCTCGTGGGCCTCGACGGCTATGCCAACCGCCGCACGACGGAGCTGAGCGGCGGCATGCAGCAGCGCGTGGGGCTGGCGCGGGCGCTGGCAAACGAGCCCGAGATCCTGCTGATGGATGAGCCCTTCAGCGCGCTCGATCCGCTCATCCGCACCGAGATGCAGGGCGAGCTGCTCGATCTGCAGGCCCGGCTGCACCGCACCATCGTCTTCATCACGCACGACCTCGACGAGGCGCTTGCGCTGGGCGACCGCATCGCCATCATGAAAGACGGCGCGGTGATCCAAGTCGGCACGCCGCAGGAGATCCTGCTGGATCCGGCCGACGACTACGTGCGCGCCTTCGTGCAGCACGTCGACCGCACCAAAGTCCTCACCGCCGCTGCGCTGATGCGCGACGCCCCGCCCGACGCCGCGGTCGCCCCCACCGTCCGCCCCGAGACGCCGCTGGCCGCATTGATTTCGGTTGTGATCGAGGCGGAGGGGCCCGTCGGGGTCGTTGATGATGCCGGAACCGTCCTCGGCGTCGTCGATGCGGAAACCGTGCTCGCCGAAATCGCGCGGAATGCAGGCAGCGGCTCTTGAGGTTGTCATCCCGGACTTGATTTACTCATTTCGGGATCTCTCCGAATTAAGCATCAGTCTGTTCAGGGAGATCCTGAGTCAAGCTCAGGATGACAGTTCGGGATATCGTTTGCGATCAATGCACCCCCTTCATCGATTATCAAAATCGCATGCTGGAGCTGGACATCGGCGGGGCGTTTGAGGCGCTCGTCAACTGGATGCAGACAAACTTTGCGCCGTTTTTCGACGCGGTGAGTGCGGGCATTGGCGGGGTCATCACCGGGCTGGAAGCGGCGCTGACGGTCGCGCCCAGCTACGTCGTCATCGCCCTGTTCGCGGCGCTCGCGTGGGCGGTGGCCTCGCGCGGCGTCGCTGTCTTCACGGCGATCGGGATGGCGCTGCTGGCGGACGTGCGCTTTACGGTGTTTGGCACGACGGTCGTCGCGGGGATGGACCTGTGGGCGGCGACGATGCAGACGCTCGCGCTCGTGCTGACGGCCACGCTGCTGGCCCTGCTGATTGGGGTGCCGGTGGGCATCGGGGCGTCGAAAAGCGATCCCGTTGAGCGCATCGTCCGCCCGATTCTCGACTTCATGCAGACGATGCCGGCGTTCGTCTATCTGATTCCGGCGGTGCTGCTCTTCGGCCTGGGCGAGGTGCCCGGCGTGATCGCCACGTTCATCTTCGCGACCCCGCCCGCCGTGCGGCTGACGAACCTCGGCATCCGGCAGGTGCCCGACGACGTGGTCGAGGCGGCCCGCTCGTTCGGCTCCACGCCGCGACAGATGCTGCTCAAGGTGGAGCTGCCGGTCGCGCTGCCGACGATCCTCGCCGGTGTCAATCAGACCATCATGCTGGCCCTGTCGATGGTCGTCATCGCCGCGCTGATCGGGGCGCGGGGGCTGGGCGAGCCGGTGGTCCGCGGCATCACGCAGCTGCAGACGGACATCGGCTTTGAGGGCGGACTGGCAATCGTGATCCTCGCCATCGTGCTCGATCGCATCACGCAGGGCATCGGCGCGGAGGTGGGCGCGGGCGACACGACGGCGCCGACGGCCTGAGCGCAGCGCGAGGGCACGCTGCGGCGGCGAACAAGCGGCGCGGGGCGGCATAGCATCTGCACGCCTCCGGATCGTCCCCGCTTCGCCATCAACCAACGCCGTCCATGGATCCCCATCGACTTCGCCCGCTCCGCTGGATGAGCGGCCTGCTCGCTGCCTGCGCCCTGCTGATCGCCGGATGCGGCGGCTCGTCGTCGGAGGCGCCCTCGGCCGAGCGGCCCACGATGCACTTCGTGTACGTCAACTGGGTCGAGGGCATTGCCATCACACATCTGCTGGATGCGCTGCTGGAAGACAGCCTCGGCGTCGACGTCGAGCTCTCGCGCGTCAACGGCGGCGGGGTCGCGTTCTCGTCGGTCGCTTCCGGCGACGCCGATATCTTCGTCGAGGCGTGGCTGCCGACGACGCATCAGGGGCCGTGGAGCGAGTACCAGGACCGGCTGCACAAACTGGGCTACACGTACCGCGGCACGAGCGTCGGCCTTGTCGTGCCGGACGATGCGCCCATCGCGCACATCCGCGACCTGCCGGCCCACCGCGCCGCGCTCGACGGCACGATTCACGGCATCGAAGCCGGCGCCGCGATCAACGAGCAGACGCGCCAGATCCTCGACAACAACGGCATCGGCGGCTTTCGCGTCGTCGCATCGAGCGAGCCGGCGATGATCGCCGCCCTCCGCCGGGCCATCAGCCAGGAGGAGCTGTTCGTCTTCGCCGGGTGGAAGCCGCACTGGATGTGGGGGCAGTTCGACCTCCGCTACCTCGAAGGCGCGCAGACGAGCCAGACGCCCGTCTTTGGCGAGCCGGAGGACATTTACACGCTCGTGCGCACCGGTTTTGAGGCGGATTTCCCGGCGCCGGTGGTGCGTTTTCTGGAGCAGTTCGAGATCGACGATGCGCAGCTCAACAGCCTGATGCGCGATTTTCGTCCGGAGAGCGACAAGGCGCCGGCCGTCGCCGCGCGCGACTGGATCCGCGCCCATCCCGAGGCGGTGCGCACGTGGCTGGCGGCGGCGCGCACGGCGTCCGAATCGGCCCCTGCGACCGATGGGCCGACCGGCGACGCGTGAAAAGAGGCGGCCTCGTTCGATTCTGGCCGTGCGTCTTTCGTACCTTGCCGCTACCGGCGCGCTCGCTCCGCGTCGCCTCGCGCTCTTGGCCCGACGTTTCCCCGCCATGCCCGCCCCGACGCAGACGCAGCCCGGCTCGACGCTCTCCACGCTGGACGTGGTCGCGATTGTCGTCGGTGTCGTCGTGGGCGCGAGCATCTTCCGGACGCCCGGCCTCGTCGCGGAAAACACCGGCGGCGCGCTTGCGCTGATCGGCGCGTGGGGGCTGGGGGCGGGCATCTCCGTCATCGGGGCGCTCTGCTACGCCGAGCTGGCGACGGCCTATCCGGATGCCGGCGGCGACTATCATTTCCTGCACCGCGCCTTCGGCGAAAAGACCGCCTTCCTGTTCGCCTGGGCGCGGCTGACGGTGATCCAGACGGGCTCGATTGCGCTGCTGGCGTTCGTGTTCGGCGACTACGCCTCGGAGCTGTGGGCGCTCGGGCCGTACTCGTCGTCGATCTACGCGGCGGGCGCGATCGCCGTCCTCACGGCGTTCAACGCGGCCGGCGTGCGGCTGGGCACCACCGTGCAGCGCGGGCTGACGATCGCCACGATCGGCGGGCTGCTGGTGCTCGTGGGGGCCGGATGGGTAGCGGCGCCGGCGCCCGAGGCGGCTCCCACGATGGCGGAAGGCGGCGGATGGGGCGGGCCCGGCAGCTTTGGCATGGCGATGGTCTTCGTGTTGCTAACGTACGGCGGCTGGAACGAGGCGGCGTACGTCTCGGCCGAGCTGCGCCGCGTCGAGCGCAACATGGTGCGGGCGCTGCTGATCAGCCTCGGCCTGATCGCCGGGCTGTATCTGCTGGTCAACTGGGCGTACCTCGACGGGCTCGGGCTGGCCGGCATGCGCGGCTCCGACGCCGTCGCGGCCGACCTGATGCGCGCCGCCTGGGGCGAGCGCGGCGCCGATCTGCTGAGCGTGCTTGTCGTCGCTGCGGCGCTCAGCTCGACGAACGCGACCATCTTCACCGGGGCGCGGACCAACTTTGCGCTCGGGCGCGACTTTTCGCTGTTCGCCGTGCTCGGCCGCTGGCGCGCCCGCACCGAGACGCCGTTCAACGCGCTCTGGATGCAGGGCGCCATCGCGCTGGCGCTCGTGGGCCTGGGGGCGGCCACGCGGCAGGGCTTCGAGTCGATGGTCGACTACACGGCGCCCGTCTTCTGGCTGTTTCTCTTGCTCACCGGCGGGGCGCTGTTCCGGCTGCGCCAGCGCGATCCGGCGGCCGAGCGCCCCTTTCGCGTGCCGCTCTATCCGTGGACGCCGCTGGCCTTCTGCGCCGCGGCGGGCTACATGCTCTGGTCCAGCGTGGCCTACACGGGCATCGGCGCGCTCGTTGGCGGCGGCGTGCTGCTCGCCGGCGTTCCGCTCCTGTGGATGCGCCACCGCGCCTCCGCCTGATCGTGCTACCCTCACTCAACCTCCCTGTCTGATGCGACCTTGCCTGATGCGACCTTGCCTGATGCGACCTTGTCTGATGCTACGTCTGCGGACGACCCTCTCCGCCCTGCTTCTCGCGCTCCTGCTCATCGGCACCGGATGCGCAGGCGACACCGATACCGATCCGCCGTCGCCCGCCGCGCCTGAGGACGAGGTGGAGCTGGGGCGCAGCACCCTCGATGAAACCGACGTGCCGTACGTTCCCACCCCGCCCGAGGTCGTCACGCGGATGCTGGAGATGGCCGAGGTCTCGGAAGACGATCTCGTGTACGATCTGGGCAGCGGCGACGGGCGCATCGTCATCGCGGCGGCGGAGCAGTTTGGCGCGCGCGGCGTGGGCATCGAGATCGATCCCGAGCGCATCGAGGAGGCGCGCCAGAACGCCCGCGACGCCGGCGTGGCCGACCGGGTCGAGTTCCGTCAGCAGGATCTGTTCGAGGCCGATATCCGCCCGGCGACGGTGGTGACGCTCTACCTGCTGCCGTCGGTCAACCGGAAGCTGCGTCCGAAGCTGTTCGAGGAGCTGGCGCCTGGCACCCCCGTCGTCTCGCACGACTTCGACATGAACGACTGGGAGCCCGAGCAGACCGTGGAGCTGAAAAGCAGCCGGATTTACCGCTGGACGATTCCGGAGCGGGTGCCGGCGTATCTGCAGGAGTGAGGGAAGCGGCATTGCATATACCGAGACGCGCGCCTACTTTGGAAGCGATTCCGGTGGCGGTTGGCCCGTCACCCCGCTCGATGGTTCTTCACCCGCTGTAGAAATTGGCTATGATTGATTGGTCGCTTGCGCGCCGGTTGACGCCGGCGTTGGTCCTTGTTCTGCTGTTCGCCGCCCCTGCGCATTCCGTGCAGGCGCAACCCAACGACGGCGCCTCGGCGACGCGCCATCTGCCCGTCGATACCACCATCACCCAGACAGACGAAGTCACCATCAACGGCGACCGCGTGCCCTACCGCGTGACGACGGGTACCCAGCCCGTCTACGGCGACGACGGCCACGCCATCGCCGCGCTGCATTACACCTACTACGAGCGCAGCGACGTGGACGACCGCGCACGGCGTCCGCTTATGATCTCGTTCAACGGCGGCCCCGGCTCCGGCTCGCTCTGGATGCACCTCGGCTACACGAGCCCCAAGCAGCTCATCATCAGCGATGAGGGCTATCCGGTCCAGCCGTACGGCGTGCGCGACAACCCGCACTCCATCCTCGACGTGGCTGACATCGTGTACGTTAACCCCGTCAACACCGGCTTTTCGCGGATTCTCGACGACGAGGTCGACCGCGAGGAATTTTTCGGCGTGAATGCGGATGTTTCGTATTTGGCCGATTGGATCGACACGTTCGTCTCGCGGCAGAATCGCTGGCGCTCGCCCAAGTACCTGATCGGCGAGAGCTACGGTACCACGCGCGTGTCGGGCCTGGCCGGCGCGCTGCAGAACCGTCACTGGATGTACCTGAACGGCGTCATCCTCGTCTCGCCCACGGGCCTTGGCATGGAGCCGCCGGGGCCGCACCCGCGCTCCGAAGTGCTCAAGCTCCCGTACTACACGGCCGCCGCATGGTACCACGATCAGCTGCCCGATGACCTCCAGCAGCACGACCTGGCGGATGTGCTCGCCGAGGTGGAGGCGTTCACGCTGGACGAGTACCTGCCGGCTGTGGCGCGCGGCGGCTTCGTTGCACCGGACCGCAAACAGCAGATCGCGCAGCAGGTCGCGCAGTACTCAGGCCTGTCCGAGCAATTCGTGCTCGACCACAACCTCGCTGTGCCGGCCTCGGCGTTCTGGAAGGAGCTGCTCCGTGAGGAGGGCTACACCATCGGGCGGCTCGATTCGCGCTACAAAGGCCTTGACGCCAAAAACGCCGGCGACCGCTACGACTACCCCGCCGAGCTCACCTCGTGGAATCACGCCTTTGCGCCCGCCATCAATCACTACCTGCGCGATGAGCTGGGCTTCGAGACGGATCTGCAGTACAACCTCTTCGGGCCGGTGCGCCCGTGGGAGGACGAGAGCAACCGGACGGGCGAGCAGCTGCGCCAGGCCATGGCCCAGAATCCGTTCCTGCACGTCATGGTGCAGTCGGGCTACTACGACGGGGCGACGGATTACTTCTCGGCGAAGTACGTGATGTGGAACCTCGACCGGAGCGGGCGCCTGCAGGATCGGCTGCGCTTCGAGGGCTACCGGAGCGGCCACATGATGTATCTGCGGTCCGAGGATCTGGCCACCTCGAACGAGCACATCCGTGAGTTTATCGAGGCGTCGACCCCCGCAGATGGCCAGCCCGCGATGTACGGGGCGCCGCGGGGGGAGGAGTGAAGCGGTACCCGCAGGGGGCGCAAACGTAACTATCCGCGTTCGAGCGGGCCGTGCGCGTTGATTTCGTGGGCGGTGGGCGCTATTCTATACAGTCGTCGTAAAGGCGCCGTGCGCCGATCCGTCCCGCCTTCATTTGTCTCGCTTTTCCTATGGCTACGTATACTCTCACGGTCAACGGCCAGCAGCATCAGGTTGACGTCGATCCGGATACGCCCATCCTGTGGGTGTTGCGCGAGCACCTCGATCTGGTCGGCACGAAGTACGGCTGTGGCATCGCCCAGTGCGGGGCGTGCACCGTTCATCTGGAGGGGACAGCGGTGCGCTCGTGCACGCTGCCGATATCGGCCGTAGGCGAGCGGTCCATCACCACCATCGAAGGGTTGGCCGAGGATGAAGAGGAGTTGCATCCGGTGCAAGAGGCCTGGCTGGAGCACGACGTGCCGCAGTGCGGGTACTGCCAGGCCGGTCAGATCATGAGCGCCTCGGCCCTGCTGGCGGAAAACGCCAATCCGACCGATCAGGAGATCGAGGAGGCCATGGACGGTAACATCTGCCGGTGCGGCACCTATCTGCGCATCCACGCGGCCATCAAGACGGCAGCCGAGACGATGAGCTGATCGCCGGCCGGTGATACCCCGAAACGAATCTTATTCATGCGGACGAGGACGATATTGTGGGCACGGTCAATACAAACATGAATCGACGGTCCTTCCTCAAAGCCTCGGCGCTGGCTGGGGGCGGGATGCTGCTGGGCTTCAACTGGTTTGCCGGCTGCCAGCCGTCCGGTCCGCCGCCGATGAAGGGGACGCCCGACGCGTGGTTCGACATCAACGCCTTCCTGAAGATCGGCGACAACGGGCTGGTGACGATCATGTCGCCGAATCCCGAGATTGGGCAGAACGTGAAGACGTCGATGCCCATGATTGTGGCCGATGAGCTGGATGTCGACTGGCGCGACGTGGTCGTGGAGCAGGCCGGGCTGGATACCGACAAGTACACCCGCCAGCTGGCCGGCGGCAGCCAGTCGATCCGCCAGGGATGGCAGGGCCTCCGCACGGCAGGCGCCACCGCCCGGCGCATGCTGATGGAGGCCGCCGCCCAGCGCTGGGAGGTGCGCGCCAGCGAGCTGACGACCGACGGCGGCACCATCCGCCACGAGGCGAGCGGCCAGACGCTCAGCTACGGCGACGTCGCCTCTGAGGCGGCTTCGATGCCCGTGCCCGATGAGGTCGAGCTGAAAGATCCGAAGGACTTCGACATCATCGGCACCTCCCGCAAGAACGTCGATGCCCGCGAGATCGTGACGGGCCAGCCCCTCTTCGGGATCGACACCAAGCGGGAGGATATGCGGATCGCCATGATCGAGCACCCGCCGGCCTTCGGGATGACAATGGGATCGCTGGACGCATCCGAGGCGAAGGCGATGCCTGGTATCGAAGAGGTGTTCACCATCAATGCGGCGCCGCCCGAAGAGCACCGGCAGTGGTCTGACGTCAACGCGTTCCCCGAGCTGGTCGTCGTCACCGGCCGCTCGACGTGGGAGGTCATGCAGGCGAAGAAGGCGCTAAAAATCGAGTGGGAACGGCAGTCCCCGCCCGAGAGCACGGCCGATCACGCGCAGGCGCTCGACCGGCTGCTGCGCGAGGGGGAGACCGAGCCGTCGCGCCGCGATGGCAACCCCGAAGCCGCGTTTCAGCGGGCAGACCGGGTCATCGAGCGGACGTACAGCGCCCCGTTCCTGGCCCACAACACGATGGAACCGATGAATTTCTTCGCGGATGTGACGGCGGAGCGCGCCGAGCTCCTCGGTCCCATCCAGACGCCCGAGTATCTGCGGCCCTCGGTGGCCGGACTGCTGGACCTGCCCGAAGACAAGGTGCACATCCAGATGACGCGAATGGGCGGCGGCTTCGGGCGGCGGCTCTACGGCAACTTTGGCGTCGAGGCCGCGGCCATCTCGCAGAAAGCGGGCGCGCCGATCAAGCTGGTCTACACCCGCGAGGACGACATGACGCAGGGCACGTACCGGCCCACGTATCGGGTGAAATACCGCGCTGCGCTGGATGCCGACGACAACCTGATCGGCTTCCACGTTCGCGGCACGGGCGTGAGTGAGAGCCCTGTCTTCGCTGATCGCTTTCCGGCGGGGGCCGTCGAGAACTATCTGGCGGAAGACCTCGCGCTCGAATCCAACGTAACGACAGGGGCCTGGCGCGCCCCACGGTCGAACTTCATCGCGGGGGCCGAGCAGGCCTTTCTCGACGAAGTGGCCGAAGCCGCCGGCAAAGACCCGATCGACTTCCGGCTGGAGCTGTTCGACCGGGCGCAGCGCGATCCCGTCGGTGCCGAGCACGATTATGACGCGGCACGTTATGCGGGCGTGCTGGAGCTGGTCCGCGAAAAATCCGGCTGGGATGCGTCCCCGCCCGATGTACATCGCGGCGTGTCGGCCTATTACTCGCATAACTCCTACGTGGCGCAGGTTGTGGACGTGACGCTGGACGCGGGCCAGCCCCAGATCGACAAGGTCTGGTGTGCGGTAGATTGTGGCATCGTCGTTAATCCGGATGCGGCGCGCAATCAGGTGGAGGGCAGCGTCGTCGACGGCATCGGGCACTCCATGTACAGCGGCCTGACGCTCACCGACGGTCAGCCCGATCAGAGCAATTTTGACGACTACCGGATGATCCGCCACGCCGAGGCGCCGAACGCCATCGAGACGTTCTTCGTCGACAACGGCATCGACCCGACGGGCCTGGGCGAGCCGGCGCTCCCCCCGATCCCGGCGGCACTGGCCAATGCGCTGGCTCAGGCGACGGGCACGCGCATCTACGATCAGCCGTTCGCCAACAGCCTTGAAGAGGCCGAGCTGGCCGCGGCGGGATACGAGCGACGGAAAGGCCGTTAAATCCGCGCTGAGAGTCGACGGCATACGAGCGCGTTGGAACCTGCAGGGCGGCTACGCTTCACAGGACTCCCCGCCGAGCGGGGGTTTAGCCTGGCTGTTCCTGCTTTTCAATCGACGGTCCCGTGATGCGAAAGTCAATTATCTACGCTGTTCTGCTGCTTCTGATCGCCACTACCGGGAACCTCGCCTGCGCCCAGTCCTCGGGAGACGAGTCGGAGTCTACGGCAGCGGTGGACCGAGAGCGGATCATCGAAAATCTAAAGCTGGAGATCCCGCAGCTCCGTCAGGCCCAGCAGATCACCATCGGGTCGATGCGGTCGAGTGCCGTCGAGGGGTTTCAGCAGACGACGGTGACCATCAACGGCCAGAATCAGGTGCCGGCGCTTATCCGGGATGATGGCCAGCAGGTGCTCCTGTTGGCGGGGCCGCCCATCGATGCCAGCCGCAGCCTCGCCGAGGTGCAGGCCGCGTTCGACGCCGAGGCCCAGGAGCGGCAGTCCACCCTGGCCGAAGCCGCCGCCGAGATGCCCGTGCGCGGCAACGCCGAGGCCCCCGTCACGATGGTGGCTTTCTCCGATTTTCAGTGTCCGTACTGCGCGCAGAGCACCACGCTCATCGACCAGGTCCTGAGCGAATATCCCGGTCGGGTCAAGTTCGTCTTCCTCCACTATCCGCTCCCGAATCACGGCTGGGCCAAGCCGGCCGCCATCGCAGCGCAGTGCGCGGCGCGGCAGAGCGACGACGCCTTCTGGACCCTGCACGATGCGTACTTCGCCAATCAGGGGGAGATCACCGAGCAGAACGTGATTGATCAGACGGCTTCGGTCCTGCAGGACACGGGCATCGACATGGGCACGTGGCGCATGTGCGCGACTGACGCCTCCTCCGATGCATACCAGACGGCGCAGCAGGTCGTTGAGCAGTCGCTCCAGACCGGCACCCAGTTGGGCGTTCGCGGCACCCCCACCTTCTTTATCGACGGCCAGCAGATGCAGGGGCCGCGCTCGGTGGCATCGTTCGGGGCCCGCATCGAAGAAGCGGCGGCTGCGAAGTAAGCAGGAGCACATCGGGAGTGTATCGGGAGGATCGCCCTTTGGCCGATCAGTCGACGCCTCCCTGTATCCGATCGAGGCCCCGATTGGGCACGTGCGTATCGCCAGGGAAAGGGCCAATCGGGGTATCTGATGGTCTGTCCGGTCTCTTCTTTTCTGGCGCAAGCAGTGTAACGCTTTCGAGGAGCAGGCACTAAAGCACCGTGCATGCTGAAAGCCGATGTGGTTTTCGGCGCTCTGTGCCACCTGCTTGCTTTGCTATGTCTCGCCCCTCTGCCTGGAACACCTACCTGATCCGATGGGCCGTCGTGTTCGCCGGGCTGCTCCTGATCGGGTCAACCGAACGGACGCTGAACGCGCAGCCATCGGCGCTTCGGGTGGACCGCGTTGCCCTCACTGTAGACGATGCGGATCGGGCGCTGTCGTTCTACCGCGACCTCCTCAACTTTGCGGTCGAGCAGGATACCGTCCTTCAGGGCGCGAATGTCTCGCGGCTGCTGGGGGTCTTCGGCGCGCACATCCGAGTTGTGACGCTTCGGCTGGGACACGAGGAGATCGCGTTATACGAGTACCAGTCGCCCGAGGGCCGGTCGTACCCACCGGATGCGAAAAGCAATGACTATGCGTTTCAGCACGTGGCGCTGGTCGTGCGCGATATGGAGGCGGCCTACGATCGGCTGCAGCAGTACGGCGTCGCGCATGTGTCGCCCGCTCCACAGCGTCTCCCGGAGTGGAATCCCCATGCCGGCGGCATTGAGGCCTTCTATTTTCGGGATCCATCCGGCAATACCCTGGAGCTGTTGGAGTTTCCGCCGGATAAAGGGGCCGAGCGGTGGCATCGCTCCACCGACCGCCTCTTTCTGGGTATCGACCATACGGCGATTGTCGTTGCGGATACCGAGGCGAGCCTTCGTTTCTACCGGGATGCGCTGGGGTTTCGCGTAGTGGGCCGGAGCACGAACTACGGGCCCGAGCAGGAGCGGCTCAACCGCGTCTTCGGCGCGCGGTTGGATATCACGGCGCTTCGGGCACCCGGCGGCGGGATGGGCGTCGAGTTCTTGGAGTATCAGGCTCCTACCACCGGGCGGCCCTTTCCGGTAGATACGCGTGCAAACGATGCGTGGCACTGGCACATCCGCTTGCACGCCGAGGCCCCCGGCTCGCTGATCCGCTCGCTGCTCGATGCGGGCACTGGGTTCGTCTCTCCCGGCCTGCAGCGTTTCGATCCACCTGCGTTGGGTATGGTAACAGGAGCGCTCCTCCGCGACCCCACCGGCCACGCGCTTCTCGTTGTCTCCCCCGCTGCGCCCTAATCCGCGATTTGGTATGGCACTTTCTTCGTCTCGCGCACTATCGACGGCCTCCCAGGCGACCACCAAGGCAAGCGTCGGCGTCGTCTACGGCGCGGCGCTCCTGCAGGGCCTCGCCATGGTCAGCTTCCCGGCCAGCAGCACGGTCCTGACGGGCACGCTCGGCCTGTCGAGCGCGCAGTACGGGGCCATCTTTCTCCCGCAGGTGGCGCTGGCCATCGTCGGCTCCATCAGCGGGGGCACGCTGGCCAGCCGGCTCGGCCTGAAGGCGTTGCTCCTGATCGCCCTGGCGGCCAATGCCGTGTCGCAGGGCCTGCTCGCCGCGGCGGTATGGGTCGATCCCGCGTGGGCGTTTCCCGCGGTAATGGTGGGCACGGCCAGCATGGGGCTGGCCTTTGGCGTCGGCGGTGCACCGCTGAACAGCTACCCGGCGCTCTTCTTCCCCGACGCATCGGACACGGCCGTCGTGGCGCTGCACTCGCTGCTGGGGGCGGGCCCGGCGATCGGGCCGGTGCTCGTCGCGCCCTTCATCGCCGGCGAGGCGTGGATCGGGTTTCCGCTTCTGCTGCTCGGGCTCTGCGTCGCCGTAATGGCGACGGGGGCCTTTGTCGGCTTTCCGACCGAGGACGAAGACGACGACACAGCCGACGCGCCGCGGCCTGTCCGCGAGGGCCTCTTCTGGGCGTTCGTCGTCGCGGCGGTGCTGTACGCCTTTGCCGAGGGCACCTTCAGCAACTGGGCTGTCATCTACCTGCACGAGGCGCGGGGCGTGCCGCAGGCCACGGCGGGCATCGCGCTCTCGGTGTTCTGGGCCGCGCTCGTCGCCGGGCGGCTCCTGACCTCGGCACTGGTGCTGCGCATCTCCTCGCAGTCCGTCTGGCTCGTGCTCCCGGTGCTGATGATCGCAGCGTTCCTGCTGCTACCGTACGCGGACGGCGCCGCGATGGGCATCGGCCTGTTTGCGCTCGCCGGACTCGGCTGTTCGTCCTTCTTCCCGCTCACGATCACCCTCATCTCGCGCGCCTACCCGGAGCACGTGGCCTGGGCCTCGTCGATGATGATCGCTGCGCTGATGCTGGGCGTGGGCGCCGGGTCGTTCATCTTCGGGCCGCTCCGCGAGGCGTTCTCGTTCGAGACGATCTACCGCGCCTCGGCGCTCTACCCGCTCGTGGCGCTCGGGGCCGCCGTCGTCATCGTCCGCAGCGAGCCGTGCCGGCAGACGATCCGCGCGCTGTGGACGGGCTCGCGATGCCAGTGATTCGCAGTCAACGTTGGAACGTTTAACGTTGAACGTACCTTTCGGAATCGACGATATAACCTGATCAGATGGCTACAAACGTAACATATGATGTCATTATCATCGGAAGCGGCGC
>CAYUVF010000054.1:0-31292 GCA_964448045.1 uncultured Rhodothermales bacterium | reverse complement strand
CGCGGCGCATCGTTCGCTTCTCATCCAGCGGCGGAAAGCGGGAAAGGTCGATGCCGTTGGGGACCACGTGCAGTTTCTCCGGTGGGAGTCCGCGCTCACGGCACGCTTCCCCGGTGGCCTGGCTGACGGGCAGGACGGCGTCGAGCGCATCGAAGACCGTCGGCACGAACCATTGGTACGGTGTAAAGGGGAGGGTCACATCCAGCCCGTGCACGATGGCCGCCGTGGCGATGCCGCTGCGGCGAAAGGTTTTTTGGAGGGGGACGGCCAGCGCAGCGGTCACCATCGACGAAAACAGCACAAGATCCATATCCCGGTTCTGCGCCTTCCGGTAGAGCTGCCAGCCGGTGTGGAGCAGGTACGGGACGACCTTGACGTGCACCCAGCGCCAGGAGGTGCGTAAGAGCTGCGACGAGAGAGTGACCGCCTCGTGCTCCTGCAGCTCGTGATGAAGCTGCGTCGCTACGCGCTGCATTCCTCCGATGTTGGCGAGCGGGCGCCCTTTGGGGGGGAGAGAGTGCGATACGAAGAGGAGGCGCATAGGTGGGGCGGCAGGGCACACGGGTGAGCATTAGAGCGCGGGCGCGGAGGTCGCGGCGCCGTCGCCTGCGTGGACGGTACGGTGCAGGAGCTCATCGTAGTAGCCGACGATGCGGCTGAGCACGGCGTTCCAGCTGTAGTGCTGCGCGCGCTGGTGCGCCTGACGGCCCATCGTGCGTCGCCCCTCGGCATCGGTGATAAGGCGGGCCGTGGCCTCGAAAAACGCATCGGTATCGCCGGCGGGGGCGAGGACCCCGGTAGTGCCGTCGTCGACCAGCGTGCGGCTGCCGGTGGCGTCGGCGCACACGGTGGGCAGGCCTGAAGCCATCGCTTCGAGCGTCACGTTGCCGAAGGTTTCGGTATCGCTCGGGAAGAGGAAGACATCGGAGGAGGCGTACGCGTTGGCGAGCGCGTCGCCCTCCAGGTGGCCAGTGAAAATCGTGTTGGGTAGGCGCCCCTCCAGTTCCGCGCGCGCCGGGCCATCGCCTACGACCAGGCTGCGGTGTGGGATGTTATGGGCCTCCAATCGTTCAATCACATCGGCGTAGAGGTGGAGGCCTTTTTCCCAGACGAGCCGGCTCACGAACGAGACGACGACCTCGTCATCGGCGATGCCATACCGCTGGCGCCACGCCGATGAGCGGTGGACGGGGTTGAAGCGCTGGGTGTTGACGCCGCGCTCCCACAGGCGCAGCCCCTCGGTGATGCCGTTGGAGCGGAGTACCTCGCCCATCGACGGCGACGGCACGTACACGTGCTCGCACTGCCGATAAAAATTGCGAAGATAAGCCCACAGCAGCGGCTCCAGCACGCCGAGGTAGTAATACTTGAGGTACGAGCTGAAGTGGGTGTGATACGATGCCACGACCGGGATCTCTTCCGATCGGGCGTGGCGCAGAGCTGCGCGCCCCAGCAGGTCGGGCGTGGCGATGTGGATGAGCGACGGGCGGAAGGTCGCGAGGCGTTCGCGAGCGGTGCGGTTCATGCCCAGCGCGATGCGGTACTCGGGCCGGCCCGGCGCCGGGATCGACGGAATGCGAACGAGCGTGCCGTTGTGGTCGACAGGAGGATCGTCGACCGACGGCGCAAAGACGAGCACATCGGTGCCCTGGCGCTCCAGATGATCGACGAGGCGGTTCAGCGTGAGCGAGACGCCATCGGCAATATGATTATACGCCCCCGTGAACAGCGCAACGCGCTGCGGCGGTCGCGCCCGATTCGTCGCCGTCGTGGGCGACTGTCGAAACGGAGTGGTGGTAGCTGTATTCATGGGGTCGGTGGTGTCGGATCCTTGAGAGCAAGCTGCCCGAAACGACGGCTCGCGGCACGCCAAATCCGCCGCACCCAACGGGGACGCTAAACGGATGGTTCGATCCAGAGCGCCTCCCGGATCAGGATTTCAGGGAAGTTGCGGGGATTTCACGCCTGCGAGCTCCGCCCATTCGGGCGCCGGGTGTTAGCTGACAGGCCCTTAGATCCAGATAGCCGCACAATCGTTACACGAAGTAACATGAAGCGGTCAGGCCGGCGTTTTTAACCGATCGGCGTGCTTCTGGCGCAGTTTGTTGACCTTTGGCGCGATGACGGCCTGGCAGTACGGCAGACCAGGGTTGTCTCGGTAGTAATCCTGATGGCGGTCCTCCGCGCGGTAGAACTGGTTCAGCGGCTTCACCTCGGTGACGATGGGATCGCCGAAGACGCCGTCGGATTCCAGATCGTCGATCAGCGTCTCGGCGGTCGCTTTTTGGTCGGCGTCGTGATAGAGGATAATGGACCGGTACTGCGGACCCACGTCGGCGCCTTGCCGGTTTTTGGTGGTCGGGTCGTGGATGGTGAAGAAGATCTCCAGCAGATCGCGGTAGGTGATGGCCGCGGAGTTGTATTCGATCTGCACCACTTCGGCGTGGCCCGTGGTGCCGTTGCAGACCTGCCGGTACGTCGGGTTCTCGACGTGGCCGCCGGCATATCCGGACGTGACGGATTCGACGCCTTCGACGCGGTCGTACACGGCTTCGAGGCACCAGAAGCAGCCGCCGCCGAAGGTGGCTTTTGCGAGATCAGAAGCAGTCATAAGCGTTGGCAATTGGTGAGACGTGCGTCGACGCCCTGCGCGCGAGCCCATCTGAACCCGCCCGCCGAAGTATCCGTTTTAACCTGCAGATGGACAGGCAAGGTCCAGCCAACCGGTGGGCGTTGCGGCAACAGTGGGGGCCGCTGGCCGAACGTAATCGGATGGTTACGCTATGCCGTAGCGGAACGAAGTGTACCGTTAGTGTTTCCGTGTGCCGGTGCCTCACTGTTGTCTTCTTTTGCCTGTGTCGCATATGCTTTCAACCATTTCGGATGTCATTTCGCGCCGCACCATCGCCATCCTGGTGAGCATCGCCAGCGGCGTGCTCGTAGCCTTTGCCGTGCGCATCAACGCCACGCTGGGCGCGTACGTGGGCCCGCTGGAGAGCTCGTTCATCGTGCACCTGACGGGCACGGCCTTCGCGCTGCTGTTCGTGGGCCTGCGGCTGCAGCGCCCGTTCTGGACGAAGCTCCGCCGCGGCCCGAAGCGCGAGCTGATGGGCGGCGTCATCGGCGTGGTGATCGTGCTCCTGGCCAACCTCACCGTGCCGCAGTTGGGCGTGGCGCTGGCCGTGAGCCTCTTCATCGCGGCCGACCTGTTCGTCTCCAGCCTGTCCGACCACTTCGGCTGGCTGGGTCTGCGGCGGATTCCCGTCTCCCCCCGCCGCGTGATCGGCCTGCTGATCGTGTTCGCAGGCGTGCTGCTCGTCCGCTTCGGGTGAGCCCCTTTTCACGGCAACCGTCCGCCCTCCATGTACATTTTTCTTGCGCTTACGACAGGCGCCATCATCGTGGCGAGCCGGGTGGCCAATGCCGCGCTGGCGACGCGTGTGGGCAGCATGCGCAGCTCGTTCGTGAACCACCTTGCGGGCACGCTCTTCGCCGGGCTGCTGCTCGTCGTGGGGCTGCGGACGGGCGTGCTGCAGTGGGGCGGCATCCCGCTCGTGTACTTCCTGGGCGGAGCGCTCGGCGTGCTCGTCGTGGCAGCCAGCAACTACGCCGTGCAGCACGCCGGCGCCGTCGTCTTCGCCGTGCTGATCCTCACGTTCCAGCTGATGACTTCGGCGGGCATCGACCACTTCGGCTGGATGGGCGGCGACGTCATCCCGCTGACGCTGGCGCGCGCTACGGGCCTGGCGCTGATCGTCGGCGGGGCCGTGCTCGTCGTCACCGATCGTGCGGCGCGTAGACCGACGGATGCGACGGCCCCGAGGAAGGCGTGACCCCAATTGCAATTCCTCGACGCGGGTCGAGGGTTTCAAATCCCGAATACGATCCTACATCAAGAAGTCGGGCGGCGGACGGCGCCGGTCCCACTGCGCGGCGTGGAGGGGGCCCGGCTCGGTGGCATCTTCCATGAAGCGGGCCGGCCACGACGCTCGCTCCGCAGCCGCCTCCCTGGTTTCAGAAGCACGCCGTCGCATCGTTGGTGACATACCATCGTTGGCCGTCGAGGTGCGTCGTGCCGTCCTGATGTTCCAATCGAAAGCGAGTCACCGAGCCATTGGGGTAGGTCATTTCCAGCAGGGCCTGACCTCCCTGATCCTTGACCTGCCACCGTCCGCGCATGGGCCCCGGGTTGTTGCGCGCACTTCCGGAGGCCCCGCCCGTATCGATGCTCAAGTTAAAGTTCTCCTGCCCAACGAACGTCCCATCCGGGCACAGTTCAAAGACTTTCTTGTCACTGTAGCCGCCGTACCCACCTCCACCGTTCGAGTAGTAGCTCTCCATGTACGTGAGTCGCATACCTGCAAACCGCGTGTGCCACTGCGCGGCAAGCGGCGTACCCTCCGGTACGGAGAACCGAATGCTATGCGCCACCGCTTCTACGGCCTGGACGTGCTGCGACGTGTAGCTCGCCTCTTCGGCGGCCCCCATGACGGTAGCGCCGGCCCCGTGCGGGGAGAGCACTCCGACGATGCGCGCCTTGGCCGGATGGCCACCCACTGTGCCGCTGAAGTTCCCGGCCAGACCGTTCTCTGTGAAAGACTCGAGAGACGTGCTGAGCATCAGATGGGTCCCCGCATCATCCGTGAGGCCCTGCTGCGCCTCGGCGCGCACGTCATCGAGGGTAGTCGCATCGAGAGGCGTGACGAGGATGAATCCCCTCAGGGTATTCGAGCCGAGGAGAAAGCCGCCGTCGACCCGGTGTCCCGTCCATCCCTCCGGCACCGTAAAGCGTATGCCCCACCCAGGATCGTGCAACTCGCCAGGGCTCGTCTCGCGAGCCGGACGCGGCTCCGCCGCCGTCGTCGTATTGCCTGGCAGCGGAGCTTGGCGCTGCAGCGCATAGATGCTTCCGTCAGAATCGGTGATCGTCAGCGTAGTCCCCTGCAGCCGCGCTTGAAATGGCATTGGCTGCCCGTGATAGGTGTAGGTGCCCTGCAACTGCACAGCGCTTAGAGCCTGCGCCTGCAGCGGAAACCTCTCGGCTCCCACCTGCACCTGACCGGAGTATCCGTCTGCTCCTCCCTGCAGAACGAGCGTGATTTGCCCGTTCGCGAAGGTACCCGCAAAGGGGACCGGCGCGTCCTGCGCCCACCCCGCGATGTTCATCGACAGAACCATCATCAGAGCACCTCCCCAGATTTTTATCATAACGGCTTTTCTCTTTTGCGGCATCGTTTGAGTTACTTGTCCACCCGGCCATCCAGAGCGTACGTCCCGTCGTATTGCGGGCGCCCGCTGGCCATCTCGCTGTCTCGATGTCCAAGCAAGACGCTTCCTCACTGAATCGCGCGCTGATTGTTGCCCTCGTTGGACTCGCTCACGTCATTCTGGGTGTCGACGCGCACGTCATAACCGGCGTTGTCATTCCATCCTTCTCTCGACAGGCCCGCGTGATAACACCCGTTGCCCGGCCCCACCCGCGCGACCGTCGCCGTCGACTGCGGCCGCTGGTAGGTAAACTCGGCGCGCTGCCCGCGGGCGAGACGATTCACCCGCTGGCTGGCCACCACCCGTCCGCCAAACACCAACTGAACGGTGAACGCCTGATTCACATCGGCACTCGACGGGTTTTCTACCCCCCACCGAATATCCGGCACCGTGATGTCTCGCCGGTTGGCCGTCGGCATGTTGTTGCGCGCCGTACCGCCCTGCGGGACGCCCTGGCAGAAGGGCGAGTTGTTGAACGGACTCAAGGCCGTGTAGGGGTCCTGATTGGCGTCCATCGTGGTGGCACTTCCCACTTTGTAAAGCGAGTTGCCGACCTGCATCGGCGCCAGATCGGGCGCGCTTCTGCTGCTTCCTCCGCCTCGGCCCGTTCCGCGACCGGACGAGCCTCTCCCCGACGGCGGGGTCACCTGTTGCACGACCCAGCGAAAAGCCGGCCCTTGCGCCCCGGCAGCCTGTACGGTAGCGCGACCGCGCGTACCCATTCGTGTACGCGACGATACGGTGATCTCCACGTGGATATAGTCCCAAGCCGCACGTCCGCTCTGCCCGCTGCCTCGTTCCGCAATCTGATACCGGGCCCCGGATGGCAGCCCACTGAGCGCCGTCGCGGCAACCAGTCCGCGCCCGCGAATCGTAACGGTGTTGCGGCCGGGATGCAGGGGGAAGCTTTCATCCGGTTTGGCGATGGGAATGCCGTGGTAGCCCCTTGTGTGACCGCTGATGACGTTGTCGATGGCCAGCACGGTGCGTGCCACTCGATCACTCGCATCCTGGAACGCCGCACTGATCTGGGCCTGCGTGTACCCGGCAAAGGCCAGCGCCTGCCGGATGGCCTGCTCGGAGGCGTTGAAGACGGCCTCCAGCAGCTGGGCAGCCTCCTCGGCCGAAGTGTTGAACTCGCTCTTAAGCGCTTTTGCGACATCGCCGATGGCGAACCCGGCCGCCCTCAGCCACTGGGCCGCCTGCTCGGCTGAAGCATTGAGAGACTGTTTTGCGAATCAACAAAGAAGCGTCCGTCAGCGTCTTTTGAGTGCTTGTTCTCGCTCAAAAGATTTACCAGAGCCATGCAAAAAGCATATAGCTCTGACCTGACGGACGCCCAATGGGAACTTATTAAGCCGCTTTTTGCCGATCAACGTCGTTTTGAAAAACATCATCCCCGCCAGATCGTGAACGCGCTCTTTTATCTTCTCAAGACCGGGTGCCAGTGGCGAATGCTGCCCAACGACTTCGCTCCCTGGCAGACGGTGTACTACCACTTTCGCCAGTGGAAGGAAAGCCAACGGCTGTTGCGCCTGTGCACGCGGCTTCGCCGTGCCGCCCGAGCGAAGGCCGGGCGCGACCCAAGTCCAAGCGCGGCCGTCATTGACGCCCAGAGCGTATCGACAGCCCGACAAGGCGGCCTTCGGCGCGGCTACGATGGCGGAAAGAACGTAAAGGGGCGGAAGCGTCATGTCGTTGTCGATACGCTGGGATTGCTCCTGGGCGTGTTCGTATGCGGAGCGGGTCATCACGACAGCCAAAAGGCCCCGCACGTGCTTCAAAGGCTGCTCGGCAAAGGCTGCTCGGCACGGTGCCGCGTCTGGAAGTTATCTTTGCTGATAAAGGTTATGAGGGCACGCCGAAGGGCTTGATCTGGCGCTGCTTCGGATGGCTCTTGAAGATTGTGCGGCGCGACGAAGATGCCAAAGGATTCGAACCAATACCGAAGCGCTGGGTCATCGAGCGCACGTTCGGATGGTTCGCAAGTTGGCGGCGGCTCAGCCGCGACTATGAGTTTCTTCCGGAGACCAGCGAAGCGATGATCCGCTTGGGCATGTCGCGCCTGATGATCAACCGCATCGCTTAGCCTTCGCAAAACAGTCTCTGAATGAGCTCTCCAGCGCACCGGCAATTTGGGAAGCTGAATATCCGGCCTGCTTCATCCACTGCCCGACCTGCTGGCCGCTCGCGTTGAATGCGCTTTGGAGCGCACCAGCGACCCGTCCCGCGTCGTACTGGGCCGCCTTCAGGAGCTCACCCATCTGCTGGCCACCAACGTTGAACGCCTCGGCGACCTGGGCAGCGATCTGGTCAAGGGCCACGCCCGCCGCCTTTAGTGCCTCAATCATTGCCCCTGCCGTCTGAAAACCGCTGCTGGATATTTCATTCAGACACTTGACCTTCTGGAAGACGACGTTGCCCAGATAATTGGCAATCGCCGGGTCGCGCCCCTCTTTATCCAGATCGACGTACTCGCCGAAACCAGATCGATACACCCGCACCTTGTACGTTTTAAGGTTCTGAATCCAGAGCGTGTTGCTCCGGTTGATCTGCTTCGTCTGATTGAGGTTCAGATCCACGTACGCCGTCTTGGTCTCCGACGAAAATGTGCCGGTTGACACCGTGTACTGATATTTGACCCGGCACTCGTTCGCTGCACGAAGAGGGTTGAGCGTTCCGATCAGAAGAAGGCCCCCCACCATCAGGCAGAGGCTGTGTTGGAGGTGCGTGTTGACGTTCATGATGTCCTCGCGTTTCAGGGGAAGTGCTGACGTAATAAATTAGGCTCTCACCCTTCCTATCGGAAAAGCGCACTACAGCGTATCAGCGGGGAGCAAAAAGCAGCAAGGAATGAATGACGCGAACGTATCGAGGCCGACCTGCCGCAGCGCCACCGACGCCTAATCACCTTAACCGCTGATACGTCACCGCCAGCTTTTCCGATAGACTCACTATAACGTGGCCGCGCGCTGTCGTTCTACCGGTCGGCGCTCGTCCGTAGAGACCCACCTATCCATTACAGAGAAGCCCATCATGAAGACAGGCGAATTGCAGAGGAGCATGCTGGCTATCGCCCTCATCGCCTGCACCCTTGCGTCCGGCCCCCCGGGACTCGGCGCGCAGAATCTGGACATCACGGTCCTTCGTGCGGGACAGTCTGCTGCTGGCGTCACGGTCTTGTGCGGGGACGAACGCTCATCCCAGCCAGTCCGGCCTGCCGGCCTCATCGCTTTGCGCAACTGCGCGCAATCCGGCAGTATTGTGCACCGGGAGGATGCGCGCTTTTGCTGCTCCCGCCAGGCGCGAGGGATCACGACTGCTGATGCAGCGACGGCTACCTCCCAGGGGGTAAACCTCGCTATGGGAGGCGCCTGGGTATGCCGGTAGCGGCCTCTATAATACCAACTCTGCGGGCTTCGTTAGTGAATGGAAGGATGGAAGAATAGAGGCATGGACGTGACAGGCGTTGTTTCTTCCACCCTTCCTTTCCGAAGGTGCGCAGCCGGATTTGGTATCGTATCTACCAGGAGAAGAGGTGGGGAGGCCCCACGAAAAAGGGGCAGCAGACCGATGTAGCCTGCTGCCCCCGATGAATCGAAGGACCAATGCGGACCTGCCTCGGCTCAGCCGATGCCGAGCTGGGCGAGTAATCCGGCCACCTCGGCAGCCGTCATGTTGAACAGGTCGACGAGCGCCTGCGTGATCTGCGGGATATTAAACCCGGCCTGACTCAGCGCCTGCGCGACCTCCGCCGCGGACGCCTGAAACACGTCCTGGAGCACCTCTGCGATCTGATTGGCCGTGTAGCCTGCCGCCTGTAGCGCGTTGGCGATCTGCTCCTCGTTGGCGTTGTACACGCTGGTGACGGTCTCCACGATCTGGTCGATGTTGTACTCCTGCTTCAGTTCCTCGATCGTATGGGCCAGCTGATAGTTGAACTGCTCCTTCAGGGCCCGGGCCACTTCTTCCGCATCGTAGCCGATATCGGTCATCGTCTCGGCGACTTCAGTGGCCGTCGCGTTGAAGGCCTCCTTGATAGCCCCTGCGGTGTCCGAGCCGGATGTGCCCGCGGCCTTGAGCGCTTCGGCGACCTGCACCATCGTGTAGCCGACGGCCTTTAGGGCCCGAGCCACCGCCACCGTGCCGTATCCCGCCGCCCGCAATCCGGCCGCCGATTCGAGCACCGAGAACCCCATGAGCTTGAGCGCCCGGGCCGACTCCTCCGCTGTATATCCGGCGCTGTTGAGGGCGATGGCGAGCGGCGTGCCCAGCGGACCGTAACGTGCCAATCCCTGCGCGATCTCCTGCATCTCGAAGTTGAGACGCCGCAGTTCCCGCGCTGCATCAAGCAACTCGTAGCCGACTTCCTGCATGGCTTCGGCGATCTCGATGGCGTCGTAGCCCGCCTGCATGAGCCCGTCAGCAAACTCCTGGACGCTCAGCCCCAGTCCGTTGAGGGCGTTGGCGACGTGCACGACGCCGTAGCCGAGGTTCTTCAAGATCTCGGCGATGGCCGCCGCACTTAGGTCATAGGCCTCCTCAAGCATCGTCGCAATCTGCTCGGCCGTGTAGCCCGCCGCCTTGAGTGCTTCGGCCGCCCCTTCGGCTGTCGCGCCTGCAGCACGCAACGTGGTCCCGATCTGTACGACCGAAAATCCAGCCGTCTTCAGCGCTGCAGCGACTGGCGCGGCCCCGACGCTATACTCCTTCATCAGCGCATCGCCAATGGCTATCGTCTCGTAGCCAGCCGCGACGAGGGCGGCCGCCGCTTCGTTCAGGGTTTTCCCCTGGGCCTTGAGCGCTGCGGCTGCGGCGCGGGCTGCTACGTTTGCCTGCCGCAGTCCCCCGGTTATGCCTCCCAGGGACTGCCCGGCGTCGGTGAAGCTGCCCACCGTCTCCGCTGCGGAAAAACTGGCGTCGACCATCCACTCCACTGCCTGTTCGACGGGAGAGCGCAGGTCCTTAATGAGGAGGCCAGCGACGACGGATGGCTCTTCCCGCTGCTCGCGCAACGCTTTCACAATTTGGTCCTTCTTGATTCCACTTCGGCTCATGGCGGTTGCGACCTCGGTGGTCTCGTACCCGGCCGTGCGCACGTAGTGCATGGCTTTTTCAGGTGGCAGGCGCCGCGTCTTGATGAGCACGCCGGTCACATCCTCGGCTCGATAGCCGACCTTCTTCAAAATTCCGGTGACTTGTTCGTCCGACTGCCGGTGCTTCTTGCGGAGCATGGCCGCCACTTTATCGGCCGAGGCACGGGCTCTGTACATCTGCAGGGCCTCCTGCTCGGGGGGCGTCTTGGTAACGGTTCGCTGCGTGGTTCTTGTCTTTTGCTTGCGCTGGGCCATGGCAGACTCGGGCACGAGTATCACCAACGCCAGCAGGATAGTTCCTATCGTAAACAGGGTGCGTTTCATGGTTGAACCTCTCGGTTGGGTGCGTGAAAAAAGCGGAGTGCCGAGCCATGACCTGTTGGCCAAAAACAAGCTCAGGACGCAGTGTGAAGCCCAGAGCGAGCAAAACGGACTCTCTGCAGCAGACCGACACGTTCGCTCTCGGGGTACAAACAAATGCGAAGGGACATCACGCTATTTGTGATTCGGTATTGTATCGAGGCGCAGCACGCGCCAGGGCGTCTGAACGAGCGGTTTTCCGCCGGCCGCCAGTGCGATCACCCGCCATCGGAGGTCGCCAACAGCAGCGTCGGCGAGATAGGGCGGCGTCTGATATCCGGCCATTCCCGCCGGGAGCAGGGCGCTGTGTACCGTTCGTCCGTCGGCATCTTCGATCTCAAGCCGGTATAGCGTGGCCTGCGGCGTGTCCGTCCAAATAAATCCGATGCTCGTTCCCGGAGCGACCGAGGCACCTTCATCCGGTTGTAGTAGGTTCATCCGCCCCGGCGCCGGACGCGTGGTGCCGCCCACGAAGTAGCGCAACGGCGGAATTGGGAAGCCGGCCACGGCCCCCGAGACCACGACGCCAGACCCGGCCCCGGCGGCCCCCAGATCCGAATTCCCCTCCTTGTCGTCGGTGGCCTCGATGCGCAACAGCACGTGGTAGAGCCCCTCGACGTCACTGGGCAAACGGCCGGGATCCGGCCCCGGCAGGATGAACCGCGCGCCGACCGACGGGGGCAATGTCCGATTGAAGCGCCCGACCTCGGTGTAGCGCCGCTGCAGGCCGCGCTCTTCGACTGGAAGCGTCGCTTCGGTGAGCAGGTCCCGGGCCGTGGGCAGTTCCTCACCGGGGCGAACCACCTCCCACCGCCCGCGGAGCGTGCCAGCGCCATTGTAGGAAATCTCGGCAGATAGCTTCGCGAGCGTGTCGCCGGGCGCCACCGACAGCACCGGCCGATCCGTTTCGAACCGCATCTGCACGTCGATGAGTGCGAAGGGCGTGCGGGCGCCCCCGCCGGTCAGCCGGCACGTGACGACCACGTACACGTCGGGCGCCCCCGGCAGGGCAAACCGGCGAACGTAGAAGAAGCGCGAGTCGGCCCCGCCGCGGGCGGCCTGCACGGCACGCCGCGCCACCGATGCCGGAATGGTCATAATGTCGGTGTACCCGCCCTGACCGCTGCGCGTCGAGAGCTCGTGGCGCAGCGACTGGCGTCCGAAGAGCGTCGCCGGGTCGCACCGGCTGCCCACGTCGGGAAAGGCGTCGATGAGCTCGCCGCACCAGGTGGCCTCCTCGGGCACGTACCCGTTGAGCCCGCCGAACGTCAGGAAGACGACGGTCGACCCGTTGGCGTTGACGTTCACCCCCGTGGGATGAACCCGAATCTGAGCCTGCGCCGCTCCCCATCCGACGAGCATGATGAGAACTATGGAGACGATTGTTTTCATGATGAGACCCGATCAAAAGATGCTGAGGGAGACGCCGGTATTGACGGTCCAGGTACGATTTTCGGTGTCGAGATCGAAGGTGACATCCCGCGTTTGGCTCGACTGGCGCGCGTAGCGGACAAACACCTGCCCCCGCACTGGAAGACGGGATCCGTTCCGAAACTGAAAGCCGTAGCTCCCCTCCAGCGCGAGATTCGTGTTGGAGCGGATGCTGGTCTTGATCTTATCTTCCATCCACGTCGGTGACACGGAGGCGGACAGGGTGAGCCCCTCCACGGGCCGGAGCGTCGTCTGCGCGCCGATGCGCTCGGTAATGTCGATGCGGCCGGTCTCGAGGCTCTCCGCCCGCTCCAGTCCGATGTCGAGATTCACGTCCCAGATGTGGAAGAGCGTCGTGCCCAGCGATCCGCTGTGGGTCCACGTGACGAAGTCGGCTTCGGCGCGGCCGGTCTGGCGGTTGTCCTGGACGGCGTAGCCCAGCCGATAGCCGACGCGCCACATGCCATACTGCCAGCCGGCGCTGGCGCCGTGGAGACGGCTGACCTGATCGGGCAGGTGCGAGGGATCGAAGCCCCCATTGACGGGCAGCGACGCTCCGAACTGGTGCGTCCAGTTGTAGCTGTACGTGAGCTGCGGCAGCAGAATGGCCCCCACCCCGCTCGCGCTCGCTCCCAGCAGCGAGGCCGTCGGGACATTTGCGTTGAGCGTGTTCTGGCGCGACTTGGTCGTCAGAATCGACGGGATGTCGTCCAGGTTATCGACCGTGCGCGTGTGACCGCCCTGCACGCTGACGGGTCCCACGCTAAGCTGGAGGTCGGCAGCGTGCTGCAGCTGATCGGCCTGAACGTACGCCGCGACGGTGCGGTAGAGTGGGTCGACGCGCTCGCGCCGCGCGCTCACGCTCAGTTGCACCGGCCACGCAGGCGTCAGCGCCACGTTGCGGAGCACATCGACCGAGACATCGAGCGAATGTGCGTACCGGGTGGTTTCCTCCACGGGAACGAGATCCGCCGCCTGCGCGAGCTCCGGATCGTCCGGGTTCGTAAAGCGGCTTCCGGCGACATTGCCTTCGAGGCGCACGCGCTGGTTTGCTACGTGGGCTGTGAGGTGGACGCCGGCGCCGCGGCTCTTTTCGGCGTCGAGGATCTGCCCGGCATTGAAACTGGATCGCGGCCGCACCGAGCCGTCCAGATACGAGAGCTCGATGCGCAGCGTCTGCGCCCGTTTCAACAGATCGACGCCGACGGTGCTGCTTACGATGCGATGCCCGGCATCGTCGAGCCCGAGCGGGTCGCCCCAGCCCACGATGCGCGATCCGTTGACGACGGCCACCGAGACGTCGGCGCGGCCGTCGAGGTCGCCGTGCGCCATGAGGCCCCGGCTGGAGAAGCTGTTTATCAGATAGGGATGCCGGCCGTGGGAGAGATGCCCCAGCGTCAGGTGCGCCGGACCGCTGCGCATCTGTACCCGATAATCCGACAGGTCGATGGGCGGAGCGTCTGCGCCGCGCTCGCCGAAACGCAGCGCCTCCTCCTCATAGCTGGCCCCGACAACGTTCATCTCGGCCTGAACCTGCCAGTCGGGATGCGCGACCTCGCCTCGTAGCGCCAGTTGACCCGAGAAGTCCTGATAGATGCGGTGGGGAAGGGCCTCATCGGGTGCAGGAACCGTCCCCTCGGCCACCTGGCCTTTGTTGTTCAGCGTCAGATCTGGGGTAACGGCAAGCGTCTCGAGGTTGCCTGCCCGACGCACGCGGAGGGGAAAGCGGGCGACTTCCTGCCATCCGCCCTCGGGACCGACGAGGTGTACCGAGAGCTCCGTGTCGCCCGGCGGGAGTGGAAGCAGGTCGGGTACGTAGCGGACGGTCGTGCCGCTGGTTTCGATCAGCGCGGTCAGATCGGTGGTGCCCAGCACGACGGCCAACCGTCCGTCCTCCGGCGTCACCGGTCGGCTGAGCGTCAGCACCAGCGGTTCCTCGCGCCCGACGGAGGTCCGTTCCGCAAATGCGGCCTCGACGCCGAGCGGCGGCGGATCCTGCGCATGGGTTTCCTGAAGAAGACCCTCACTGAGTGCGAAAAGTCCCGCAATGACGCAGAACCGAATCAGCAGCAATCTGAACACCATCTCCCTCGCGTATCGACGAATGAATCGGGTATCGCGCGGCCGCCTTCGTTGGGCGACCGCCTCACCCTCTCTATCGCAGAAGGAGCACGAAGCGGATCACCGACGTGCGATTTATGGCGCCACTTCTCCAGATTTCGGGGCTGATCCGTCAAATTCACTTGTGAAATGCGCTAATTTTCCGGATATTTCACATACTATTGCAAGCGTATCCGACTGACATTTTTCGTGGGGCCGTTCCGCTCTCCGCATGAATATACCGACCGACATCACACAGCTTCTGCAGGAGGCCAGCAGCGGAAATCGCACATCGGCCGATCAGCTGTACGCGCAGGTGTATGACGAATTGCATCAGATCGCCCACCACCGGCTCTCGAAGCATCGTCCCGGCGCGACGCTCAACACGACCGCCCTCGTGCATGAGGCGTATCTTCGGCTGATCGATCAGCAGGCGATCGAGTGGCAGGACCGGGCTCACTTTTTCGCGGTGGCCTCGCGGGCCATGCGTTTCATCATCATCGACTACGCCCGCAAGTGGTCAGCGCAGAAGCGCGGCGGCCACCTGGACAAGGTCGCCCTCCGTGACGTCCAGATCGGCACCGAAGAGCGCGTGGCCGACCTGCTGACGCTCAATGACGCGCTGGATGAGCTCGCAACGGTCAGCGAACGCCAGAGCCAGCTGGTGGAATATCGCTTTTTTGGCGGACTGACGTACGAGGAAATCGCCGAGGTCACCGGATGGTCGGTGCCTACGGTGAAGCGCGACTGGCAGCGCGCGCGGACCTGGTTGTATCACGCCATACAGGCCGAAAGCGACGCGGCGTGATCCGCCGGCGCCGCTTTTTTCGATTACTCAGGTGCCTCCTCCATCCGGCGCTTGCTCTTTCGTGACCCCGGGCCTTATGAACAATCTTTCCCCCGAGCGCTGGCAGCAGATCGACGCGCTCTTTGCCGAAGCGCTCACACATCCGCCCGATGTGCGCACGGCCGCGCTACGGCACCAGTGTGGTGAAGACCTCGACCTTTATCAAGCCGTCATCGATCTTCTGGATCAGGTGGCCGAGGCCGAGCAGGTCCTGGGCGAATCGGTGACGGATTTCGCGGCGCCCCTGATGCCCGCTTTATCGGCCGACCTCGCCGCTCGTGATCTCAACACGCTGGCCGAGCGCCGCGTCGGGCCCTATCGCATCGTCACTGAGTTGGGGCATGGCGGGATGGGCACGGTCTATCTCGCCACGCGTGACGACGATCAGTTCCGCAAGAAAGTGGCGCTGAAACTCGTGCGACGCGGGATGGACACGCGGGAGATCGTCCAGCGCTTCCGTTACGAGCGGCAGATCCTCGCCTCGCTCGAACACCCCGGCATCGCCCGGCTCTACGACGGCGGCGTGACCGATGACGGGCGCCCGTACTTCGCGATGGAGTACGTCGAGGGCCAGCCCCTTGACGACTACTGTGACGCACACCGGCTGTCTCTTGACGAGCGACTCCAGCTCTTCGAGACCGCCTGCGAAGCGGTCCAGTACGCCCACCGTAACCTCGTCGTCCATCGCGACCTCAAGCCGTCAAACATTCTGGTGTCGGACGATGGCACGGTGAAGCTGCTCGACTTCGGCATCGCGAAGCTGCTGGCCGACGAGCCGCCCGCTCCCGATGCTCCGCTCACACGCACCGGATGGCGCGTGATGACACCTGCGTACGCCGCTCCCGAGCAAGTGCGCGGCGCCTCCGTCACCACGGCCACCGACGTGTACGCGCTGGGCGTGGTGCTCTACGAGCTCCTGACTGGACGGCGCCCCTTCGATACGGCAGCCCTTTCGGCCTCTGAAGCCGAGACGACGATCCTGGAGCAGCTCCCCGATCGTCCCAGCACGATGGTCACTCGCCCGATCATCTGTCGGCACCGCGATGGGGTGACGGAAACCATTGCTCCCGACGTGATGAGCATAGCCCGCCGCACCACGCCGGCTCGGCTCCGGCGTCAGCTGCAGGGCGATCTCGACACCATCTGTTTGAAAGCGCTCCGTAAAGAACCTGCACGCCGGTACGCCTCGACAGAGGCGCTTCTCGATGACCTTCGACGCTACCGGGCGGGGCAGCCCATCGCCGCCCGGCGCGACTCGCTGCGCTACCGGGCGACCAAATTCGTGCGCCGCCACCAAGCCGGCGTCGGGATAGCCTTCGTCGCCCTCATCATTCTTACCGGTCTCGGCTTCTACCATACGGCGCGTCTCACGCAGGAACGTGACCGCGCACAGAGTGAGGCGAATCGGGCACAGGCCGCAATGACGTTCATGGAAACCCTGTTCGAAGGCGCCGACCCGGACGAGACACTCGGCGATACGCTTACGGTGTTCGAGCTTCTTGACCGAGGGGCCGCACAGGTGAACCGGGGCCTTTCGGACCAACCCACTGTTCAGGCCACCACGAAGCACATCTTGGGCACGCTCTACCTCAAGCTGGGCGCCTACGACCGGGCCGCTCCGCTGCTCGAACAGGCGCTGGCCTCCTCACCTTCCACCGCGAACGCATCCGTTTCCTCCCCGCAGATCGACCTTGCCCATCTCCATGTGAAGACGGGGAGCTATCCCATTGCTGACTCGCTTTTCCAGACGGCGCTTTCCCGGCGCCGCATGGCGTGGGGCGACCGTCATGAAAGCGTGGCCGGGATTCTGATTGAATACGGGGCGGCGCTGGAGCGCATGGGCCGGTACGACGAAGCCGAGACGCACCTCCACGAGGCGCTCTCAATCCTCACTCAGGCGCCGGGCGATCAGCGCGAGCCCATCGCCGATGCCCGGATGGTGCTGGCAACGGTACGGCTGAATGAAGGTCACTACACCGAAGCGGATTCGCTCTTCCGCGACGTACTCGTCATGCGCCGAACGCTCTATGGTCCGACCCACAGCAAAGTGGCCGAGGTCCTCAACAATCGCGGCAATTTGCTTTACGATCAAGGCGATTACGAAGCCGCCGAGCCGCCGCTCCGAGAGGCGCTCTCGATCCGCCGCCAACTCTTTGGCAACGACCATCCGGCCGTATCGGAGGCGCTGAACAACCTGGCGCTCGTTCCCTACGCTCGGGGCGACTACGCGGCGGCCGACTCGCTCATGCGCCTCTCGCTGGGTATCGTGGAACGCCTCGTCGGCCGGGAGCATCGCGACGTCGCCATGACCCTCAACAACATCGGATGGGTACAGCTGCGGCAGGGCGACCTCGACGGGGCCGAGTCGACGTTTCGTGAGTCGCTCCGCATCATGCAGGAGGCGGCTGGGCCCTTGAGCGCTGACGCGGCGCTCTTGCTCGGGAACGTAGGCTTCGTGCTGCACAAAAAGCAGCAATATGCCGATGCCGAGCCCTTCCTTCGTGAAGCGCTGGCCGCCCGCCAGCAGGTGCATGGCCCTGAGAGCATGCACGTCGCCTGGCGGCAGTTTGCGCTGGCCGAGGTGCTGCGCGACCTGAAGCGCTACCCCGAAGCCGAAACGCTCCATCGAGAGAGCATGGCCATCCGGCGGGCGCTGCGCGACTCGATGCACTTCGACATCGCACGCGGCCTCGGCGGGCTGGGCGGCGTCTTAACCGACCAGGGTAAATGGAAGGAAGCCGAAGCCACCTACCGGGAGGCGCTGGCGATCTATCAGACGATTCACGGCCCCGACCACCCAACCGTTGCCGACACTCAGGGCCTGCTGAGCATCTGCCTCACCGAGCTCGGCCACTTCGAAGCCGCTGAGTCACTCCTCCTCCAGAGCTACGAAACGCTCAAAACGATTCGGGGCGCCGATCACGCCGATACGCACAACGCTATCGACCGTCTCATCGCTCTGTACACCGCCTGGGAGCAGTTCGACCAGGCCGCGCACTACCGCGCGTTAGTCCCCGTCTCCGGATCCTGAGAAACCAACACCTCCAGCGCATTCCGCAGGGCTCCTTCCATTGAAAGTCCAGTCCTTCGTGCTCGTAGCGGATGCGTTCCTGCCAACCGGCGCGTGAGATACGTACACGCGGTGCTCATCTACCGGTACTGCTCGAACCAGGCGAGCACGTGATCGACCTTGGCGATGAGCTGGCTCGGGCGGTTGGCGATGAAGTGATACGCGCCCGGCATCTCCACGTAAGCCGCCTCCACGCCGCGCTGCTTGAGCGCATGATAGAACTGCTTCGCCTCCCAGGTGGGCGTGCGCATATCCTTGTCGCCCACGATCGTGATGGTCGGTGTTTCCACGTTGCCCACCAGCGCAATCGGCGACACCTCCCAGTAGTCCATCGGATTCTCCCACGCCCAGCCGGGATAGCGGTAGTTGGCGTAGCCGTACCAGTTATCCGCCGCGAGCGTCTTGCTGATCCAGTTGATCACTGGCTTCTGCACGGCAGCGGCCCGGAAGCGATCCGTCTTCCCCACGATCCAGGCCGTGGACGTGCCGCCCGCACTTCCGCCCGTGACGTACAGACTGTCTTCGGAGACCACGCCGTCTTCGATGAGGCGGTCGACGCCGTCGATGATGTCCTGATACTCCCCGCCTGAAAAGTCGTTGTACAGCAGATTGCCGAATGCCTCGCCGTAGCTCGTGCTGCCACGGGCGTTCGGGTAGAAGACGACGTACCCGGCCGCCGCGTACAGCTGGATTTCGGGCGCGAAGTGCGGTCCGTAGTGGCTGATGGGCCCGCCGTGAATCTCCACCAGTAGCGGATACGTCCGCTCCGGATTGTAGTCGGGCGGCGTGACGACCCAGCCGTGCAGCTCGCGCCCATCGGCCGTCGATGTGTAGCGGATCTCCTCAACTGCGCCGAGCGCGCGCCGATCCAGCAGCTCGCCGTTCAGATCGGTGATTGGCGTCGCCTCGTCTTGCCCGCGCCGGGTGACGGCCAACTCGGCCGGATGGTACGGCGACGCGTGGTTCATGGCAAGAGTGCCGTCGTCGGCCATCGAGAAATCGGCGCTGCCGGTGTAGGGACGCCCGATGGACGTGCCGCCCAGGCTATCGGCCACCGCCGTGACGGCGCCGGACCGGTCGACGTGCGCCACCTTGCTGACGCCTTCATCATCGTACTGGATGTACAACCCGTCGCCATTCTCATCCCAGACGACCTCGTTGATCGAGCGGTCGAGCCCGGTTTCGATTTCCTGCACATTCGACCCGTCGGCATCCATCGTGTAAAGGCGGGTGATCTGATAGGTCTGCACGGCATCGTCGTAGCCGAGGTAAGCAATCGTTTCGCCGTCGGGGGAGACGCGGGGGGCGTAGTCCGGGCCGAAGCGGTCGGTGAGTGGCGTGATGGCGCCCTCGTCCACGGACACCGAGTAGAGCTCGGTGTTGCGGCGCTCGCGTGTCCAGTTGTCGTGGCGATTGGCCGAGAAGACGAGCCGCTCGCCATCGGGCGTCCACGCGGGGCGGCTGGAATGGTGATAGTCGCCCGAGGTGATCTGCCGCGCCGGGCCACCGGTGGCGCGCACGACGAACAGGTGATCGTAGCCGTAGTCGAGGCGACCGGCGCCATCCGCCTCGTGATTCAGGCGGGTTTCAACGCGGGGCGGATCGGCCCAGTCGGCGCCTTCGGGCGCGTCGGGGGGCGAGACGAGCGTCGGTCGCGGCTCCGAGACGTGCATCGAAAAGGCGATGTGCGTGCCATCGGGCGACCACGACAGATCGCTCGGACTGTTCTCCAGCTGCGTGATGGTCGCCGTCTTGTTGCGCTCGACCCAGTGGACGAAGATCTCCGTGCCGTCCTCGACCGCGCTGCTCGTGAAGGCGATCCGCGAGCCATCGGGCGACCAGCGGGGACTGGACTCGTTCGCATCGCGATCGGTGAGCTTTACGAGATTGGAGCCGTCGGCGTCGATCAGCCAGAGCGCGGAGGTCCGGCGGTCCTCCATCACGTCCATCCCGCGTCGCACGAAGACAATGTGCTCGCCATCGGGCGCAATCTGCGGATCCTCGACCCATTCGAGATCGAAGACATCCATCCGTTCAAAAGGAGCGTCCTGCGCATGCAGCGATGCGAGGCCGACGAGCAGGATCAGGAGAAAAACGAGCGAGGCGGTTTTGCGAAGCATGGGAGCGCGGGATGTACGAGAGGCAACGCGAGCAAAGCGGGCGATCCATGCTACGAAGAACGGAGGTGACACTCGTGGAATCAACCGAGCCCAAACGTACTCCGGAGCTTTCCCTTACCATCTTTCACGTTTTCTCCACAAAAACCTCTTGACGACCCGAGGATCGATTTTTGTGCTATGAGAAAAAGGAAATGATCACTGAAAAAGCTCAACCGCCCGGCTGGGCTTTTCGTGTTTGGGATTCATTTCTGCAAAATGTGCCGCCTCATTTCTTTACACTTGGTGCTCTCATCTCGCTGTTTCTGTCTGCTTGGCTTCCGAACACCCTTCGGCGTTGAAAAATCCAAAGAAGCGGCGAAAAGGGATGGCCGGACATATGAAATGGAGCGAACTAAACGACGTGTAATGCCCGGCGAAAGAAAGACGCTGCTGAAAACGGTCCGGTAGCTAACGTCGCATTTTCAAGCGAGCAGGTCGCCTTCATTCAAGACCTCCTGAGTCGCCGCGCGGCGTGTTGTTGTGCAGCCTGCGATCGACAAACGACTCGCCTCCGATCTCGTGGGACGGTCAGATGATGGGAAAGGTCGTCGAAGTAAAGACGAGCTCCTCGAAGCGCCGGTGCAATCGTCAGATACGTTCCGATTTCCAGCGGAATGTCGGTCGTTCCCGGATTGCCCTCGCGGCGGATCAGGTCCAGCAGCGGCCGGTGGTTGTTGAGCCCCTTTCACCCCGCCAGCACCTCGAGGAGCCCCTACGGCCAGCGGCCACGATAGACATCCCGGCGCTCGATCGTGCGCCAGATTTGACCGAGCCGCTCCAGCCGCTTGCAGACCACCATCGTCCTGTTCAGGCGCGCCCTCGGACACGGCCGCCATGCAAGTCGGGCGCGAACCCCGCCCCCTCGTTTGGGCTGATGAGATGTAACCGCTCGTGGTGAAGCCTCCGCAGCCTGCACTGCTCCGACGCGGGGCGGAAGACCGTCAACCGTTCTCATCGCTGCTACTTGGCCGTTCGCCGTCTGTTGACGCTCTTCAACCAAGCAGGTCCAAAGCCCTCGAACCCACCCTACCCAAGCACCTCGCGCAGGTAGCGCCCGGTGTGGCTCGTCGGATGGGCGACGACGGCTTCGGGCGTTCCGGCCACGACGACTTCGCCGCCCGCGTCGCCGCCCTCCGGGCCGAGGTCGATGATCCAGTCGGCGTGCTTCATCACGTCGAGGTTGTGCTCGATGATGACGACGGAGTGCCCCGCCTCCACGAGCTGGTCGAAGGCGCTGAGGAGCTGCCGGATGTCGTCGAAGTGCAGGCCCGTCGTGGGCTCGTCGAAGAGGTAGAGCGTCCGGTCGTTGTTGCGGCCGCCGAGGTGGCTCGCCAGCTTGATCCGCTGGGCCTCTCCGCCGGAGAGCGTCGTGGACGGCTGGCCGAGCGTCAGGTAGCCGAGGCCGATGTCCTGCAAGACCGTCAGCTTGTTCGTGATCGACGCCTCGCCCTCGAAGAAGTCGGCCGCTTCGTCGACGGTCATCTCCAGCACGTCGGCGATATTTTTGCCCTGGTACGTCACATCCAGCACCTCCTTCTTGTAGCGCCGGCCGTTGCAGGCCTCGCACTCCAGGTAGAGGTCGGCCAGGAACTGCATCTCGACCTTCACGACGCCCTCCCCCTGGCATTCCTCGCAGCGCCCGCCCTTCACGTTGAAGCTGAAGAAGCCGGGGTCGTAGCCGTAGATCTGCGATTGGCGCGTGTTGGCGAACAGCTTGCGGATGCCGTCGAACGCGTTCGTGTACGTGGCCGGATTGGACCGCGGCGTCCGTCCGATGGGCTGCTGGTCGATCATCTCGACGGCGTCGATCTGTTCGTGGCCCTCGATGCGGTCGTGCGTCCCCACCTTGCCGTCGCCCGAGCCGCCCTTCAGCCGGTGCAGGCCCTCGTAGAGCGTCTGGCCGATGAGCGTCGACTTGCCCGAGCCGGAGACGCCCGTCACGCAGACGACCATGTCGAGCGGAATCTCGACGTCGAGATTCTTCAGATTGTGCTGCCGCGCGCCGCGGATCGTGATCCTGCGCTCGTCATCGACGGGGCGCCGCTCGTCGGGGATGGGGACTTCCTTGCGGCCGCTCAAATATTGACCCGTGAGCGAGTCCTCGTCCTCAAGGATTTCGTCGTACGTGCCCTGGAAGACGACCTCCCCGCCAAACTGGCCGGAGCCGGGGCCGAGGTCGACGATCTGGTCGGCGGCCTCCATCGTCACGGGGTCGTGCTCCACGACGAGCACCGTGTTGCCGAGGTCGCGCAGCCGCTCCAGGATGCCGATGAGCCGGTCGTTGTCGCGCGGGTGCAGGCCGATCGTCGGCTCGTCCAGCACGTAGAGCGAGCCGACGAGCGACGAGCCCAGCGAGGTTGACAGGTTGATCCGCTGCGTCTCGCCGCCCGACAAGGTCTGTGCCAGGCGGTCGAGCGTCAGGTAGTCGAGGCCCACGTCGACGAGGTAGCGGCTGCGCTTGCGGAGCTCTTCCATCACCCGGCCGGCGATCTCCTCTTCGTAGTCGGTGAGCTCGATGGATTCGAAGAAGTCGCGCGCCGCGCGGGTCGTCATCGCGCACACCTCGCCGATGTGCTTGCCGCCGATCTTGACGTACAGGGCGTCGTCGCGCAGGCGGTAGCCGTCGCATGCGGGGCAGGGCGAGTAGCCGCGGAAGCGCGCGCGGAAGATGCGGTAGTGCATCTTGTACGAGCGCTCGTTGAGAAAGTCGAAGAAGCCGTCGATGCCGATGTAATCATCTTTCCCCTCCCAGATAATCTCTTTCTCCCAGTCGTCCAGCTCGCGGTACGGGCAATCGATGTTCATGCCCGTCTCGGCCGCCACGCGGATCAGCTTCTTGAAGTGCTTGCTCCACTTGTCCGTGCGGAACGGCGCGATGGCGCCCTGGCGAATCGACAGCTCCTTGTTCGGAATGATGAGGTCCGGGTCGAGGCCCGGCACGCGGCCGAAGCCCTGACACTCGGGGCACGCGCCGACGGGGCTGTTGAAGCTGAAGAGCAGCGGCGTCGGCTCCTCGAAGCGCATGCCGTCGCGCTCGAAGTGTTTGCTGAATTCGAAGGTCGTGACCGAGTCGGCGTCGCCCCCGCGCTCGGCTTTCACGACCACGCAGCGGCCGTCGCCTTCCTCGAAGGCCTGCTCGACGGATTCGGCGATGCGCGAGCGGTTGGACTCGTCGCCGGCCTTCAGCTTGAGCCGGTCGATCAGGACGAGCAGCCGGTCGCGCCCGTAGTTGTTCACCTTTGACGGCGGCGTCTCGTTGAGGTCGAGCGTCTCGGGCCGCTCGCCGCGTTCGGCCTGCTTTTCCGTGGGCAGGAGCAGGATGCGGAAGAAGCCGCGCTCGCGGAGCGTCTTCAGCTCGTCGCGCAGGGCGATATCGCTGTGTTCGGGCACGGGGGCGCAGAGGTAGAAGCGGGCGCCATCGTCCATCGCGTCTTCGAGATCGAGGGCCACGCTGCGGGGCGTGTCTTTCGTCACCTTCCGCCCGCTGATGGGCGAGTACGTCGTGCCGATGCGGGCGTAGAGCAAGCGCAGGTGGTCGTAGATCTCCGTCTGCGTCGCCACGGTCGACCGCGGGTTTTTGCCCTGCGCCGTCTGCTCGATGGCGATGGCGGGCGCGAGGCCCGTGATGAGGTCGGCGTCCGGCTTGTCCATCCGCTCCAGGAACTGCCGGGCATAAGCGGAGAGGCTCTCGACGTAGCGGCGCTGGCCCTCGGCGTAGATTGTGTCGAAGCAGAGGCTCGACTTGCCCGAGCCCGACGGCCCGGTGAACACGATGAGCTGTTCGCGCGGCAGGTCGAGGTCGATGTCCTTCAGGTTGTGCTGCCGCGCCCCGCGGATCACGATGTGCTGGCGGGCGGCGCGCTTCGCCTCGGTGGAGGCGTTGGCGATGACCGGATCTTGGGTGGGGGTGACATCAGCCGTCTGCGTCATGGGAGCGGGTTTGATGCGTAAAACAGAGGTAACACACCTATACGACACAGCTCGCCCGATGATGCCGCCTCCGCGTGTGAAACATCAACGGAGCGGTAACAGATACCGGACGTGGCATGGGCTCGAACCTGCCGGGTGGGCGTTCATACGAGTCAGACCATGGTCATCGCGCTACTTGGCATACCCTACGTTCACCCTCTATGGCTGATCGGGTACCGGAGCGTTTTCGGGATGTCGTGAATCCGCCGGAGGTGACGACGCATCACCTCACCGATGACGGGACCTTCCCCAACAATGCCGAGCTGCCGCTGCTGCTTATGCGCGGCGCCTTCAGTCTTCCTCACTCCACGCCAGCGACGGCGGAGCGCGTGCTGAAGGCCCACCGCTGGGGCGGGACGTGGCGCGATGGCATCTACCGCTACCACCATTATCACAGCACAGCCCACGAGGTGCTCATCGTCGTTCAGGGCTCGGCGCAGGTGCAGCTGGGAGGCGATCACGGCGAGATCGTGGATGTGCAGGCGGGCGATGGGCTCATTCTCCCGGCGGGCGTTGCGCACAAGAACTTCGGATCGAGCTCCGACTTTCTCGTCGTGGGCGCCTATCCGGAGGGGCAGCAGTGGGACATGAATTATGGCAAGCCGGAGGAGCGCCCGCAGGCCGACCGCAATATCGAGCGGGTCTCTCTTCCGGAGATGGACCCGGTCTACGGGGAGAACGGACCCCTCATGGAGGCGTGGGCGGCGTAGGCGGATGGGCCGTGCTGGAGGCGGATTCGTCTCGGTCAGGGAACAGCCCGACAGGAGGAATGGCGCGCCCGGACTTGCGCCAAAGGTTGATCCGGCCTGCGAGGAATGGACGTAATTTCGGCGATACTATGGCGTTTTCCCTGCTTTTGATCCATGAAACCTAATGATTGACCGATACGCGTGGTGGCCCGTTCGTTCCTCGTTTCTCCTTCTGTTGGCCGGACTGCTCATCGGCTCGCTGGTAACAGTGCCCGGCGCGTCAGCGCAGGTCACCACCATTACGGCAAACGACTTCCTTAGCATCCTGGGGGAAGAGCGAGGTATCCAGATCTTCGGCGCCGGCCCGATCGACGCCACCGATGCCGACCTGCAGGCGGTCCTCGGCGCGACAGGAGCGAATCAAACGTATGACTTCCGCCCCTTCGCCGACCGTGCCTCACTGGACGGACAGGGGCTGTTTCGATTCCTGACGCTCAGCGAAGCCCAGAACGAAGGCCTGCCCGGCAGCAGCGAGCCGGGACTGACCGATGCCGAGCACGTGGTCGCCATCACCGTCTCGGTACCGAGCGGCGGCACGGGCGTGACGGTATACGAATACGTCACCATCGCCGATGGCGCCGGCTACGACCGCTTCGGGAGCGCCATTCCCTTTAGCTCAGGCGGCTTCTCCGGCGAGATTATCACGACGTACGAGAACGACGACCCCAACCGCACCGATTCCAAACGCACGTGGGCACTGCCGCTGGAAGTCAGCCCGGCGACGCAGTGGTCGGATGCAGTCACCGCAATCCAGGACAACGGATTAAGTGAGACCACGACTGATGAAGCAATCGACGGCGTCGTGGAGGGGTACGGCACGCTTCTCACCCCGGCGGGCTCGTTTGAGGTGATGCGCATCCGCCGCGACGAAACCACCGATGGCGTCGAGCTCCAGGAATACGACTTCATCAGCCCGAGCCTGTCGACCAGCGTGGGCGCGATCCAGGAGGCAGAGGATGGCACCTACAATCTGGTGTACACGACGGCGAGCGAGAATCCGCCGGAAGTTGCCGAGGTGAATGGCGGGATAGGCACCGTCTTCAACATCGGCGATCTGGGGTTGGGCGTCGAGCTGACGAGCAATAGCAGCTCGGGGACGCTGCGGCTCACGCGCTTCAACACGAGCCCGCTCAACATCAGCTTTTCCGGATCGGCCACGGCGCCGGGGGGCGCCACCGTCACGCCCGATAATCTGTGGGAGGGCTGGTACTTTTCGATCAGCAACGACGGGCTCACCAATTTCACCGCCGAGGTCTGCGTTGACCTTACCGACATTGGGGGCATCAGCGACGCGCAGCAGCTGGTGCTGCTCACGCGCGAGTTCGCCAGCGATCCGTGGACGCCCCTCAGCAGCACACTCAACGGCAATCAGCTGTGCGCAACGGTGAACGGTTTCTCGCAGTTTGCCGTCGGCTCCAACTCGGTGGACAATGCGCTGCCGGTGGAACTGACGTCCTTCGAGGCCGCGCTCGATGGCGACCGCGTGCAGCTGCAGTGGGCGACGGCGTCAGAGACGAACAACGCCGGCTTCGAGGTGCAGCGGGCCGTCGAGGGTGCCGATTGGACGCCGCAGGGCTTCGTCGAGGGCGTTGGCACCACCAGCGCGCCGCAAGCCTACCGCTTTACCGATGCGCAACTGCCCTTCATGGCCGACCGCGTGCGCTACCGGCTGAAGCAGATCGACACGGACGGCGCCTTCGAATACAGCGACGCCGTGGAGGTCGCCCTCGGCGTGCCGGAGCGGGTGGCGCTGCACGCCAGCTTCCCCAACCCGGCCGCCGAACGGGCCACCATCCCGTATGCGCTGCCGCGCGCCAGCACGGTGCAGCTGGCCGTGTACGATCTCTTGGGCCGGCGCGTCCGCCTGCTGGCCGACCGGTCGCAAGACGCCGGGCGCCACACCGCCACGGTCGACACGCGCGGGCTGGCCTCGGGCGTCTATCTCATCCGGCTCGTGGCCGATGGGCAGGTGCGCACGCAGCGGCTGGCGGTGGTCCGGTAGCGGGCCGGACGGGTCGAACTTCGCGGGGCGCGGCAGGTACAGAGGAGCCCGGCTGCCTATCCCATCAACCGCGAATCCCGATGACGTATCTATCCGCTCTGCTCACCGCCTGCCTGCTCGCGACCGCCAGCCTCCCCGCTCAGGCGCAGCACCACGATGACCGGGCGCACGACAGCATGACAGACGCCACGGCGCAGATGCCGCTCACCGCGCCGGGCAACGACATCTTCGGCACCGTGCAGGAAGCCATCAAGGCGCTGGAAGCCGATCCGGACACCGATTGGTCGCAGGTCGATATGGAGCGGCTCCGCCAGCATCTGATCGACATGCACCATGTGGCGATGAACGTCGCTGTGGTTGACAAGGAAGCGATTGAGGGTGGCGTGCGCCTCGTCGTGGAGCCGACGACGGAGCCGGCGCGGGCGTCGCTGGAGCGCGTGCTGGAGGCGCATCCCACCATGCTCGAACACGACGCTGGCTGGCAGATGACCGTCGAGCCGAGCGATGGCCAGTTCACGCTGACGGTGACCGATCCCGCAGGCGCCGCCGCCGACAAGATTCGCGGGCTGGGCTACATCGGCCTGCTGGCGTACGGGCCGCATCACCAGCATCACCACTGGATGATGGCCCGCGGCCAATCGCCGCATTAGCCCGGACGCGCCGCGCTGTTGCTTGTGCTATCGGACGATCGCATGCGTACGACGCTCTCCACCCTCTTTTGCCTGCTGGTCCTGCAGACGGGCTGCTCCGACGACATGAAGTGGTCGGCCGTGGAGCGCCTGATCGCGTCCACCTATCCGGATACGCCGGCGATCACCCCCGATTCGCTGGCGGCCCGCCTGGCCGATTCAACCGCCGTGCGGCCGCTGCTGCTCGATGCGCGCGCGCCCGAGGAATTTGCCGTCAGCCACTTGCCCGGGGCGCGCCGCATCGACCCCAAAGCCGAGGCGTATCCCGCGCTCGATTCGCTGGCGCCCGGCGCGCCGATCGTCGTGTACTGCTCGGTTGGCTACCGTTCGGCGGGGGTCGTGCAGCAGCTCCGCGAGCAGGGCTTCACCAACGTCACCAACCTGCGCGGCTCCATCTTCCGATGGGCCAACGAGGGGCGAACGGTCGTGCGCGATGGCCGGGCCGTCCGGCAGGTCCATCCGTTCGACGACACGTGGGGGCAACTGTTGGAGGCCGACCTCCGGGCCTACGCGCCGGTAGACGGCGATTGAGGCTTCGGCGCATCACCGCAGCCACTCGATCTGCACGGGCGTCCCAGGGGGCGGATGATCCATTGCCTCGGGCAAATGGATGAGGCAGTTGGCCGCGAGCAGTGAGGTGGAAATGTGCGCGTTTTGCGCGCCGGTGGGACGCACCTGCAGGCAGCCGTCGTCGCTGTGGGTTGCGATGCCGCGGGCGAGGTAATACGCACCCGGTTTTTTGCGGATCGGCGCGGCGAGCGTCGCGGGGCGGAGCGGCCGCAGCACGGGATCGCGGCCGAGCAGGGCGGCGAGGGCGGGCCGCACGTAAGCCTCGAAGCAGACGCCCGTGGCCACTACGGCCACCTCGGGGATGCGCCGCACCGGCACGCGAGCGCGCCCCAGAGCGGCCAGCACGCGCACCGCCGACGAATCGATCACGATGCGGCGGGCCTCCGAAAGGGTAAAGGAAGCGGTCATAGGCGAATGCGTGGCTTCGTCCATCACCAAAACGTACAGGGCGCGGGCGGAAAATAACAGGACAATTTGCGCATCAGCCAAAATGCGTCGATAATTTATACTTGTTATAACTTGCTATTATGGGTCGATCTGTGCATTTTAATACGTGTGAATACATGGCCTGCATGCACGGCGAAGGTAGGCTGTCGACGAGACTTTGGGACGACGGTGGGAGGATGCGATGAACTACGGGTTTCTGATCCGCAACGACCGGTGCATCGGGTGCCACGCGTGCACCACGGCATGCAAGAGCGAGAACGAGGTGCCGGTGGGTGTCAACCGCACGTGGGTCAAGAACGTGGAGACGGGCCAGTACCCGAACGTGACGCGCCATTTTCAGGTGACGCGCTGCAACCACTGCGCGAACCCGCCGTGCGTGCGCATCTGCCCGACGGAGGCGATGTACCAGCGCGACGACGGCATCGTCGAGTTCGATCCGGAGCAGTGCATCGGCTGTAAGGCGTGTTTGCAGGCGTGCCCGTACGACGCGATTTACGTGGATCCCGAGAGCGGGACGGCGTCCAAGTGCCACTACTGCGCCCACCGCGTCGAGATGGACCTGGAGCCGGCCTGTGTGGTCGTCTGCCCAGAGCACGCCATCATCGCGGGTGATATGGACGATCCAGACTCCGAGATCAGCCAGATGCTCGCCCAGTACCAGACGACGGTGCGTAAGCCCGAGCAGGGCACCGCGCCGAAGCTGTTCTACACGGACGGCGAGGAGACGGCGCTCACGCCCACCGCCACCGACCGCATCCCGGAGACGTTCGCCTGGGCCGATGTCGTGCCGCTTCACGAAGGCGACGGCGCCCCCGACCTCGACCCCGAGTACGAGCTGCCCGTCGTCGACGCGCCATCCGACGAGCCGAAACGCGCCAAGTCGGGCGCGGCGCTCCGCAAATCGCAGCCGCAGGGCGTGCCCGAGCAGGGCCCTGTCATGATCGGCGACAGCACCATGGCCGACGAGATGGTGCGCAACGTCTACAACGCGCAGCACAAGATCCCATGGCACTGGCCCGTGCCGGCCTACCTCGTCACGAAGGGTATCGGCGCCGGGCTTTTTCTGCTGCTCGCGCTCGGTTACGGGCTCGGCCTCTTCGCCTTCGACGCGCTTAGCTTCGTGACGGGCGGTTTCCTGTCGCTCGTCTTCACGGCCGTCACGACGGGGCTGCTGGTGTACGACCTGGAGCGACCCGAGCGCTTCCTCCGCATCGTGACGCACCCCCAGTGGAACAGCTGGCTCGTCCGCGGCGCCTTTTTGCTGATCGGTTTCACCGCGGTCGCCGGCGGGTGGTGGATCTTGGAGGCGGGTGCCTACTTCGGACTGTTTTCGTCGGGGCCGGCTGAACTGCTGCGGCCCCTCCTGCTGTGGGCGGGCGTGCCGCTCGCCATCGGCGCGGCGGTGTACACGGCGTTCCTCTTCGGGCAGGCCGAGGGGCGTGACCTCTGGCAGAGCACGCTGCTGCCGTTGCACCTCATCGTGCAGGCCCTCATGGTCGGCGCGGCGACGATGCTCATCGCCGGCGCGTTCATGGACGTGCCGGCGGCGCTGGCGCAGGTCGCGTTTATCACGTTTGCTGTGAGCCTCGTGCTGGATCTGCTCGTCACGCTGCTCGGTGAGTTTGGGATGCCGCACGCCTCCGAAGCTGCTGCCAAGGCCGCACACGCCATCAGCCACGGGCACTACAAGCGCCACTTCTGGCAGTGGAGCATCATGGCGGGCCACCTCGTGCCGCTGGCGCTGCTGCTGGCCGGCATGCCGCTCGTCACCGCGCTCGCCGGCGTGCTCAGCATCGTGGGCCTCTACTTCTACGAGTACGCCTTTGTGATGGCGCCGCAGGAGATCCCGAATAGCTAACGCGACACCCACCGCGGCCTGTTGAACCTGATACTGGAGTGAAATCATGAGTGAGAAGAGCCGCATTGCCCGCGTGTTGTCTGCGCTGCTGACGGGCGAAAATTGGCGCGCCGAATCCGAACGTCGGGCGACTCCGTCATCGGGCGATGGCGCCGGCGACGACTTCGGGTTGCCCACCTTCAGTACGACGGATCGCGTGCCGGAGAAGGTCGACCTGCAGACCGTCGAGCACCCGGACGGGCGCTTGAGCCAGTATCCGCCTGCTGAGAAGTGGGACGACTGGGTGGAGTGGGACGGCAAGCTCTGGCCGAAGAAGGTGGCCCGCCGCTACACGCTCGTACCTACCGTCTGCTTCAACTGCGAAAGCGGGTGCGGGCTGCTGGCGTACGTAGACCGCGAGACGCTCGAAATCAAGAAGTTCGAGGGCAACCCGGCGCACCCGGGCAGCCGCGGCCGCAACTGCGCGAAGGGGCCGGCCACGATCAATCAGACGTACGACCCCGAGCGCATCCTGTACCCGCTGAAGCGCGTCGGCGAGCGCGGCGAAGGCCGCTGGAAGCGCGTCTCCTGGGAGCAGGCGCTCGAAGAGATCGCCGAAAAGATGCGCGACAGCCGCCAGCGTCGGCGCGACGGCATCATGTACCACGTGGGCCGGCCCGGCGAGGACGGCTACACGA
>CAYUVF010000053.1:0-31739 GCA_964448045.1 uncultured Rhodothermales bacterium | reverse complement strand
GCTGGTGGATCGAAAACATCAGCAATATGCCGACATCATAAATTGGAATCCGTATTAGACCTTATGAAAGATTTGGATCGAACTGACTGCGATATCATTCGGCTTCTGCAAAAGAATGCTCGGATGTCGAACAAGGAGCTGGCGCGGCGGGTGAACCTGGCCGAGTCGAGTTCGCTGGAGCGGGTGCGGCGCCTGAGCAATGAGGGCGTATTCAGCGGCTTCCACGCCGAGGTGGACCCGCGCGCGGTGGGCGTCGGGTTGCAGGCCATCATCGCGGTGCGGCTGGGGAAGCATTCGCGCTCCTCGGTCGACCAGTTCCGGCGCGAGATCCTGAAGCAGCCGGAGGTTGTCACGCTCTATCACGTGGGCGGGGGGAATGATTACCTGCTGCACGTGGCGGTGCGCGACCCGGAGCATCTGCGCGATCTGGCGCTCAACACGTTCACGACGCGGCCCGAGGTGGAGCACATCGAGACGTCGCTCGTCTTTGAGCATGTGCGCAGTCACGACTGGCCCGTGTACGCGAGCGCCGCGGGGGAGGCGGCCGGCTGAGACGCGCGATGCAGGGAGAATCTCTCCCCCACGCTGTGCATTCAATCGTCCCTACGCTCTGCCGTCAACACCGCCCACTATGGCTACCTCTTCCCCGCTCTCCGATGAGCAACTGCGCGCCTTCTGCGCCGAGCTGGAATCCCGCATCGCTGGCGACCTCCGGACCGATGATGTGACGCGGGCGCTGTACGCAACCGATGCCAGCATGTACCAGATCATGCCGGTGGCCGTCCTTATTCCAAAGACGACGGATGATGTGCAGGCAGCCCTGGAGGTGGCCGCCGAGTATTGCCTGCCCATTGTGCCTCGCGGCGGCGGATCGTCGCTGGCGGGGCAGGCCGTCGGCGCTGCGCTGGTGATCGATTTTACCCGCCACCTCGACGCGATCGTGGAAATCAATCCGGAGGAGCAGTGGGCGCGCGTGCAGCCCGGTGTGGTGCTGGATGATTTGAACGCGGCAGCTGCCAAGCACGGCCTGATGGTGGGTCCCGATCCGGCCCCGAGCAGTCGCGCCACCCTCGGCGGGATGCTCGCCAACAACTCGACGGGCACCCACTCGATCCGCTATGGCAACTTCGTCCACCACACGCGGCGCGCCCGCGCTCTGCTGTCCGATGGATCGGCCGTGGAACTGGGGCCGCTTGACCACGACGGATGGCAGGCCCACATGCGGCGGCCCGGACTCGAGGGCGCCATCTATCGCGGGCTCGATGCCTTGATTGCCCAGCGCCGTGACACCATCGAGCGCGACACGCCCGATCACTGGCGCCGCAACAACGGATACCGGTTGGAGCATCTGCTGGACGACGGGCCGCGCAACCTGGCCAAGCTGCTCTGCGGCAGCGAAGGCACACTTGCCCTCGTCACCGAGATTACCTGCGACCTGGTGCCGCGCCCGCAGCGGACCGCCCTGGGCATCGCCCACTTCGAGACGCGCAAGGAAGCGCTCCGCGCCGTCACCACCGTTCTGGAGACCGATCCCGCAGCAGTCGAACTCTTCGACGGCGTGGCCATTGAGCGGACGCGCCAAGCATCCGGCTTCGCGCAGCGGCTCACCTTCATCGAGGGCGAGCCGGGTGGCGTGCTTATCACCGAATACGTCGGCGACACCCGCGCCGAGCTGGAGCAGAAGCTCGACGCGCTGGAAGAAGCCCTGCGCGCAGCCAATCGGGGCTACACGACCGTGCGGCTCTACGACGCCGACGCCATCGACAACGTGTGGACCGTCCGCAAAGAAGGCCTCGGCCTGCTGATGGGCGTCAAGAGCGAATACAAGCCGCTCGCGTTCATCGAGGACGCCTCCGTCCCCGTCGCGCATCTGGCCGACTACATCGACGAACTCAGCACGCTGATCGACCAGACGGAGACGAAGGCGGTCTATTATGCCCATGCCTCCGCGGGCTGCCTGCACGTGCGTCCGTTCCTCAACACGAAGGACGCCGCCGAGGTCGAGAAGATGCAGCAGATCGCCCGCGGCTCGATGGAGCTCGTGGGCCAGTACGGAGGCGCGATTTCGTCCGAGCATGGCGACGGGCTCGTCCGCAGTCGCCTGGCCGAGGAGATGCTGGGCGCCGAGCTGTACGATGTCTACCGCGAAACGAAGGCGCTCTTCGACCCCGAGCACCGCCTCAATCCGGGCAAAGTCGTCGATGCCCCGCCGATGACCGAGAACCTGCGGATGGGGCCGGACTATTCGACGCGCCCGGTGGAGACGACGATGGACTTTTCGGCCGATGGCGGATTTGCCGGCGCGATCGAGCTGTGCAATGGCAACGGTGCCTGTCGCAAACTGCGCCACGGGACGATGTGCCCGAGCTTCATGGCCACGCGCGAGGAGGAAGACTCGACGCGCGGCCGTGCGAATGCCCTCCGGATGGCCCTATCCGGCGAGCTTCCGGCCGAGGAGCTAACGGGCGAGCGGATGTACGAGGTGATGGACCTGTGCATCCAGTGCAAGGCCTGCAAGACGGAATGCCCCTCGAACGTCGATATGGCCAAGATTAAGACGGAGTGGCTGTCGCAGTACTGGGACGAGAACGGGGTGCCGCTGCGCACGCGGCTGTTCGCCCACCAACCTGACGTAGCACAGTGGATCGGCGGATCGGCGCTGGCGCCGGTGGTCAACTGGATGAACCGCCAGGTGCCGGTGCGCGCCCTGCTGGATTGGACGCTCGGCATCAGCCGGGAGCGCAAGCTGCCCGGTTTCGCCCGGCAGACCTTTGAACAGTGGTACCGCGATCAGATCTGGCCGGAGAAGGGGCCGCCCGTCGTTCTCTTTGCCGATACCTTCAACAACCATCACACGCCTGTTGTGGCAAAGGCCGCGGCGGAGTTTCTTCGGGCGACGGGGCATCAGGTGCAGATTCCGGAGACGACGGTCTGTTGTGGGCGGACGCTGCTCTCAAAGGGCTTTGTCGATCGGGCGCAGCTTCGCGCTTTGCAGACGGTCGAGGCGCTCTATCCCCATGCCGAGGCCGGGACGCCCATCGTAGGCCTGGAGCCGAGCTGCATCCTCACGCTGCGTGACGAGTTTCGGGACCTGCTGCCCGGCGAGCCCCGCGCGGAGGCCGTCGCCGAGGCCGCAATGACGTTCGATGAGTTCGTCGCCCAGCGGGCCGATAACGGTGCGTTCGACGAGGTGGTGTGGACGAGTGCGATCCGCCCGGTGCTCCTGCACGGGCACTGCCATCAGAAAGCGCTTATCGGGACGGAGGCGACCGAGCGGGCGCTGGCCCTGCCGCCCGGTTTCAGCGTCGAGGCTGTCGATGCGGGCTGCTGCGGCATGGCCGGGGCGTTTGGCTATGAGACGGAGCACCTCAACATCTCGAAGCAGATGGCCGAGCGGAAGCTGGCGCCGGCCGTCCGCACGACGGACCGCGACACGATCATCGCGGCGACCGGCTTCTCGTGCCGCTCGCAGATCGAAGACACGACGGGCCGCACCGCCCGCCATCCGGCGCAAATCCTGCTGGATGCGCTGGATCAGTGATGACTTTTGGCAACGGTGATCGAAATTGAAGTCATTCCCGCGTATGCGGGAATCTATAGTGCGAGTCGTGTCCACTGGATTCCCGATTAGCTCGCTTCGCTCGTCAGTCGGATATGCGTCCTCGTGTGGGGTCGGGAATGACTTCTCTGTTCAGATTGACATCCTCAATTCGAAGACGCCGGTTGACCGCTGCGCGTCCACACGTTGTCGGCGCGATCGATGTCGGGAAAATGGTGCTGGGCGTCGATGGCGACGCGCTCGACGGCGGGACCGGAGGGGACCGTTACGCTCGTGGCAGTCCGCCCCTCGAGCCACACGTCGACTGGGATGGTGCGCGTCAACGTCGAGCCGTCGGTGCGGGTGATGGTGAGGCGGACGGGCATCGGCGCATGGCCTTCATCGGTGATGGCGATGCGCGTGGTGCCGTCGTCCATCCGCTGGACCTCGGCCACGGCCTGATCGAGCGTCCACGTCGTGTAATACCAGCTGTACCAGAACCAGTCGAGGTCGCGTCCGCTCACCCGCTCAAACGTGTTGAAGAAATCCGACGGATACGGGTGCTTGTACGCCCACGTGTCGACGAAGTCGTGGTGGGCGCGCTCAAACGTGTCTTCGCCGAGCACGGCGCGCAGGGCGACGAGCATCGTGGCGGGCTTGCGGTAGGCCGCGTTCACGAAGGCGGTGCCGGTGTAGTAGTAATTCGACCAGCGCATCATCTCGCCCTCGGCGTCGTCGCCGGCGATTTCGAGGTAATCCTGCCGATCCGATTCGACGGATTCGCTGTCGGCAAAGCGGCCCTTCCGCGCCATGTTTTCGTTGAAGGAGGTCGTCCCTTCGTCGATCCAGCTGTAGCGCCGCTCGTTTGTGCTCACGATCATCGGCACCCACATGTGGGCGAGTTCGTGGGCCGTCACGGCGTAGAGCATCCGGGCCGTATTGTTGTTGTAGTCGCCCATGAGCGTCATCATCGGGAACTCCATGCCGCCGCCGATGATGCCGCCGCCCTCGACTGCCGTCATGTGCGGCCACGGGTAGGGAAAGTCCATGTGCTCGGCGAAGAAGGTGATGGCGTGCTGCTGATAGCGCGTGACCTTGGACCACTTCGGCGCCGATGCGCGCCAGAACGTGTTGATGTGCGTGTAGTTCATCTGGCCATCGCCGTCGCGGTCGCCGGCCTCGGTGCGGGCGCCTTCCCAGTACATGTTGCGGGTGAGGCTGAAGGCCACGTCGCGGACGCGCTCGGCGCGGAATTGCCACCGGAGGCGCCCATCCTCAGAAGACCTCGTGCCCGTCTGATCCGGCAGCAGGATGCGGACGGGGTCGTCGCTCCGATAGGCCCGGCTGCGGCGGTCGAGCGTGGCGTCATTGAGCACGTCGCTCGGGTTCTGAAGCGAGCCCGTCGCCTGCACGATCCAGCCCTCGGGCGCCTCGATGGTGAGGTCGTACGACGCAAAATCGGCATAAAACTCGGCTGTACCCAAGAACGGATCGTCCATCCAGCCGACCACGTCATCGTAGACCGACATGATGGGGTACCAGTAGGCGAGGAAGAGGAGATCGTGGCCGTTGTAGCCCATGCGAGCGCCCGCGCCCGCCTGCGGAATGGTAAAGCTCCAGTCGATCTCGATGGTGGTGCGGGCGCCGGGCGCGAGGGGCGCGGACGGAGTGAGCACGAGCTGGGTGTTCGAGGTCGCGTAGCGCGGGTCGTCGTCGGCATCTGCCGGGAGCGATTGGCCATCCACGGCCACGCGCTCGATGTCGACACCGCCCGTGATGTCCATCGGCTCGTTGCGGACGACGCCCGGCTTGTGGACGTTCTGCGCGAGTTCGAGGTGGAGGTGGTGCAGTGTGTCGGGTGAGTTGTTCGTGTACGTGATCTGCCCGGTGCCGTCGAGGCGCTTGTCCGCGGGGTAGAGGCGCGCCGTCAGGTTGTACTCAACGTCCTGTTGCCAGTAAGCGGAGCCGGGCCGCCCCTCGTTCGTGCGCGTTCCTGCCTCGACCGCCGCCGTGAAGCCGCGAGCCGAGGTGGGCGATTGCGGCAGCGGCCGCTCCGGCGAGCGAATCGCCGAGGACGTCGCACCATCAGTGGAGGAGGAAGAAGCCGTGGGCGCAGGCGACGAGCAGCCCGCGAACAGGAGCGCGGCCAGTGCGAGGGCGAGTCCGGAGCGTACGGGATGGATCATGGGAGTGAATCGGACGGTCGTACGAAAAGTGTTCGTGATAGCGCATCCAAAGTGGTGTCAATAAAAAAGCCCGAAGGCCAGGCGGGGAGGGGCCGCGGCCTTCGGGCATCGTACAATCAGCACACGGCGAATCAGTTGTCGCCGGCCCCGGTCGAGGTAGTGGACGTCGCGCCGTGGTAGGCAGCCAGTTCGTTGGCGCGATTCCACAGCGTGAGCGCCTCATTCAGCTCCTTGTCCGTCTTGTTGATGATCGGCACGGCCGCGCGTCCGCCGTAGAGCTTGCCGGCCAGGCGGGCCTTCAAGTACGTCTTCAGGCGGGTCGTCTCGGCCTCGGCTTCGGAGCGGGCGAAGACGCCTTCCTTCTTCGACACCGATCCGAGATCGGACGTGAGCGCGACGCCCTGGTCCTCGGCGAAGGTCCAGAACTCGTCCATCATATCAGCAGAGACGCTATACGAGTTGATGAACGATTGCTGCCGGTTGGTCCAGCTCTCGCGCAGCTCCTGCTCGTGCGTTTGGAACCACTCTTGGATGAACAGCCGGTCGATGCCGTTGCCCACGATCGCGTTCATAAGGCCAGCCGTGTCGGGCTGGATGACGTAATCTGGCAGGATGCCCCCGCCACCGAAGACCACGCGGCCATGCGTCGTGGTGTACTTGAGCGAGTCGGGCACACTCTCTTTGTACTGTGCGGTGTGGAGGGTGGCCTCGTCGAAGTCATCGAATTTCTGCTTGTAGTAGCTTTCAAGGTCGCCGTCCTCGTAGGGCGTCTGGATGAGGCGCCCGGCCGGGGTATAGTAGCGGCCGACGGTCATCTGGAGCATGCTCCCATCGTTCAACTCGAACTGCTTCTGGATGAGCGCTTTGCCGAAGGTGCGGCGGCCCACAACAAGCGCGCGGTCCTGATCCTGCAGCGCGCCCGAAACGATCTCGCTGGCCGACGCCGAGTTGCGGTTCACGAGCACGATGACGGGTTTGTCTTCAAACGCATCACCGCCCGAGGCGCGGAATTCGTTGTTCATGCTGGCATCGCGCCCCTTCGTCTTCACAATCGTCATGCCGTTGCCGATTAGCTCGTCGGCAATGTCGATGGCGGCTTTCATGACGCCGCCCGGATTGCTGCGCAAGTCGAGCACGAGGCGGTCCATACCCTGGTCTTTCAGCACGCTCAGGCTGTCCATGAACTCTTTGTGGGTGTTCATGGCGAACCGGTTGATTTTGATGTAACCCGTCTGCTCATCGAGCATGTACGAGCTGTCGATGGAGTAGAGCGGGATCTCATCGCGCGTGATGGTGAACGTCATTTCCCGATTTACGCCCGGGCGGTGCACCGTCATCTGCACTTCGGTCCCGATGGGGCCCTTGAGACGGTTCTGGATGTCCTTGGACGAGAGATCCGGCCCTGCGGCGTTGGAGTCCTCGATGGCGATGATCCGGTCGCCCGGCATCACGCCGACCTGTTCGCTGGGGCCGTCGGTGATTGGCGAAATGACGCGGGCCGTGTCCTCCACCACCTCGAACCAGATGCCAATACCGCCAAACGAGCCCTGATACTGCTCTTGTACGTCCTGTACCTGCTTTGCACTGATATAGCTGGAGTGCGGATCAAGCTCGTCGAGCATGCCAGCAATACCCTGCTCGGCGACCGCGCTGGACTTGACCGGTTCGACGTATTTGCGGTTGATGATGACGAACGCTTTCTCCAGCTTGCGGAGTTGCGTGTATGTGTCCTCGTCGGAGGTCATCGAGTCGAGCTGGACGCCGAGGACGGCACCCAGCAGCAGGAGGGCGACAGCGGGGAGGAAATACTGCTTGTATCGCATCATAGACAGACGTTGTCGGAGGGCCGGTGCGGGTCCCGTGGTGGGGCGAGCGGGATGGTGTGCTGTGTACGTCTACAGTATATTTGCATCCGTTACGTTTTGTTGCATCCGAAGCAAATGTTGCACCAGCGTTAAAGAAGGCCCTGAAAACACGCCCTCGGCGCGGGCGTTCCCTTTGGGCTACAATACACACGCACGTTCACTACGCCGCAGTTCGTATGTCCCATTTTGTAACGATCGTCCTCGATGGCGTCGGCATCGGCGCCCAACCGGATGCCGACCAGTACGGCGATGCCGACAGCAACACGCTCGCCCACGTCTGCGCCACCGAGCAGCCCGACCTGCCGAATCTCGCCCAACTGGGCCTCGGACGCATCGCCCCGCTCGACGGCATCCCCGCGACGGATACGCCCGGCGCCCACTACGGACGCATGCGGGAGGTCTCGGCCGGCAAAGACAGCACCACCGGCCACTGGGAGCTCGCCGGGCTCCGGCTCAACCAGCCGTTTCCGACGTATCCGGAGGGCTTTCCATCGGAGGTGATCGAGGCGTTTGTGGAGAAGACGGGCTGCGGTGGCGTGCTTGGCAATCGGCCGGAGTCAGGCACCGTCATTATCGAAGAGCTGGGCGAAGAGCATGCGCAGACCGGCTACCCGATCGTGTACACCTCGGCCGACAGCGTCTTTCAGATCGCCGCGCACAAGGACGTGATTCCGCTCGACCGGCTCTACGAGCTCTGCCGCATCGCCCGCGAGGAGGTGTGTGTGGGCGAGCATGCCGTGGGGCGCGTTATCGCCCGGCCCTTTGTGGGCACGCCTGGCAACTACACGCGCATCTCGGCGGAGCGGAAGGACTTTTCGCGGCTCCCGCCGCGTCCGCCGCTACAGAATGTGCTGCAAGAGCACGGTATCCGCACCGTCTCTATCGGCAAGATCTACGACCTGTTCGGACGTACCGGCTTCGACGACGCCATCAAGACGAAGTCGAATGCCGAAGGCATCGACGCGACACTCGCTCAGATGCGCGAGCATGCCGGCAACGAACCGACGTTCATTTGGACCAACCTCGTCGACTTCGATCAAGAATACGGCCACCGCAACGATCCAGAGGGCTTCGCCGCGGCCCTGGAGGCATTCGACCGCGCCGTGCCCGAGCTCCTCGACGCCTTGCCCGAGGGGGGCCGCCTCGTCATCACCGCCGATCACGGCAACGATCCCACCACGCCCAGCACGGACCACAGCCGCGAGTTCGTGCCGCTGTTGTACGTCGACGGCGGCCAGCCCGGTTGTGATCTCGGTCTATGCTCGTCCTTCAACGACCACGCCGCAACAGTGGCGGAGTACTTCGGCATCGACTTCGAGACGGAAGGCACGCCGTTCGGGCCAGGCAGTGGCGATTGAAAATTGCAAATGGTGAATCTGCCACTTTCAATTGGCGATTCCCCCGTTCCCATCGTCTTCGCTGACGAGCGGGACAAAGCGGAAGTTGTGATACGTCTCGCGGCGGACGTTGTCGGGCCCGAGGCGGGTGAAACGCATCATCTGCTGCCCGCCTGAATCGCCAATCGGGATGACGAGTCGTCCGCCGTCCTCGCCGTCGCCAGACGGCTCGCGCAGCTGTTCCAGCAGCGGGTCGGGCACGTCGGGGGCGCCGGCGGTGACGAGGATGCCGTCGTACGGTGCGAACGCGCGCCAGCCGTCGGTGCCGTCGCCGTGGCGGGTGACGACGCGGTAGCCGAGGTCATCGAGCAGCTGGCGCGTCCGTTCCAGCAGCGACTTGTGCCGCTCCACCGAGAACACCCGCGCGCCGAGCTCGCACAGCACGGCGGCCTGATACCCGCTGCCGGTGCCAATCTCCAGGATGCGCTCACCGGGCTGCGGATCGAGCAGGGCCGTCTGGTACGCCACCGTAAAGGGCTGCGAGATGGTCTGATTGAGCCCGATGGGCAGCGCCTCGTCCTCGTACGCCCGGTTGCGCAGCGCCGGATCGACGAACTTGTGCCGGGGCACTGCCTCGATGGCTTTCAGCACACGCTCATTCTCGATGCCGCGCTCGCGCAGCGTATCGATCAGCCGCGCGCGGCGGCGCTGGTACGTTCGATCCGGACGGGACGGCGAAGCCATAGGACAGCGGTGGAGCGAGAGAGAACGACGAGGTCAGGTTTGAGCCTTGACGGCAGCGGCCTGCGTCTCCGATGAGCCGGTGGTCGTCAGCGCGTTCGTCAGATACGTGCGCAGCTCGTCGGGCGTGAGATTCGAGATCAGCGCACCGTCGCGGGAGATCGAGATGTTGCCCGTCTCCTCCGACACGACGACCACGAAGGCATCCGTCTGCTCGGTGAGGCCTACGGCGGCGCGGTGGCGCAGGCCGAGCTGCGGGCTCAGCTTCATGCTCGTCGACACCGGCAGGATGCAGCGCGCGGCCTCGATGCGCCGGTTGCGGATGATGACGGCGCCGTCGTGCAGCGGATTTTTGCCCTGAAAGATGGAGATCAGCAGATCGCGCGAGGGCTCGGCGTTGAGGCGGGCGCCCGTCTCGATGTAGCTGCGCAGGCCCGTCGACCGCTGAAACGCAATCAGCGCGCCGATGTGCTGCTCGCTCATCAGGTCCACGGCCGACACCGTCGCCTCAACCACCTCCTCCTGCGCCGTCGAATCGACGAAGCGCCGCACGAGCGGGTTCTGCCCGATCAGCAAGAGCAGGCGGCGAATCTCCGGCTGGAAGATGATGATGAGCGCCAGCACGAACACGCCACCGATGTACTCGAACAGGCGCGAGAGGATCGTCATGTCCAACGCCGAGACGATCACCTGGATCAGGTAGAGCGCGCCGAGGCCGAGGGAGATCTGCACGGCGATGGTGCCGCGCATCAGCTGGTACAGCCGGTAAAGCAGGTACGCCACGACCGCGATCTCGATGACGTCGATCACGCGCAGCTCTATGATCTCGAAGATCGTCAAGGCCGGGGCGAGGGTTGGGCGAGAGAAGGGAAACGGACGACACGAGCACGGGCCGTGCGGCTATGAAGTTTCACGGCGCAGGCCTGATTGGGGCCCGGCGCGATCGGTGGATAGCGTGGCCCCCATTACAGTAAGCATCTCGACGGTGGGTTGCACATCGTGGGTGCGGACGATCGTCGCGCCCCGCAGCACGGCGACGGCGGTGGCGCCCAGCGAGCCGTACAGCCGCTCCCCGAGGGGCGCGGGTTCGTCCTCGCTACCGAGCACCGCGCCGATGGTGCTCTTGCGCGAGATGCCCACGAGCACCGGATAGCCCAGCTCCAACAGCGCATCGACCGTGTTGATGAGCCGCAGGTTCTCCTCCGCCGTCTTCCCGAAGCCGAAGCCCGGATCGGTGACGAGGTGGCGGACGCCGGCGTCGGTGGCGATCGAGACGGCGTCGGTGAGGGTGTCGCGCACGTCAGCCGTGACGTCGTCGTAGTCGTGCGTGTGCGGCATCGCGCCGGGGCGCCCCAGCGAGTGCATCACGATGAGCGGCGCGCCCATGGCAGCGGCGATGTCGGCGGTTTCCGGGTAGTGGCGTAGCCCGGTGATGTCGTTGATGATGTGCGCACCCGCCTCCAGCGCCGCGCGGGCCACCTCGGGCTTGTACGTGTCGATGGAGATAAGCGCCTCAGGGAAGCGGTCGCGGATGCCACGGATGACGGGCCGCACCCGATCCAGCTCCTCCTCGATGGCGACCGCCGACGCGCCCTCGCCGTACACCGATCCGGCCGGCCGGGTCGATTCGCCGCCTACGTCAATGATGGCGGCGCCTTCGTCGAGCATCTCGCCGGCGCGGGCGATGGCGTCCTCGGCATCGAGGAACTGGCCGCCGTCCGAAAACGAGTCGGGCGTGACGTTGAGGATGCCCATCACGTGGGCGCCCGTCATATCGGGGTTGCCCGGGCGGCAGTCGAGCGGGCGGCCTCGGCAGTCGAGGACGAAGCGCTCGGCATCGTACGTGTCGAAGGACGCGTCGGTAGCGGATGAAGCCATACGCAAACAGGCGGCGTGAGCGGTTGCGCGATCGAACTTTTGTATTATAGACGTATAAGATCCTGTTGTTTGACGGAAAGCCCCATCGAGGGGTGGCGAGGAGATCCGGCGCGGCCCGCGCGGGATCCGGAGCGGAGGGGACGTCCCACCAGCTGATGCATCTGCCCCCTATTCTTTCATGACTCATTGGATTGGTCCCATCCTGCGCAGCGTCGATCCGCTCCGTGCTGTAGAGCGGTTCAAGCGCCGCCCCGTCGAGACCCAAGCGAACGTGCTGCGCGATCTGCTCACCCGCGCGGCGGACACCGAGTGGGGGTTGCGCTATGGTTTTGCCGAGCTCGCCCGCGCGCAGGACGTAGTCGCCGCGTATCAGGAACGGGTGCCCCTGCACGACTACGACGATCTTCGCGCCGATGCCCAGCGCATGCGCGAGGGGGCGGCCGACGTGACGTGGCCGGGGCGTTTCAACCATTTCGCCGTGTCGAGCGGCACCGTCTCCGATGGCAAGATCATCCCCGTCAGCAAGGAGTTGATCGACAACGACCGCGCCTTCAGTATGGGCGCGGGCTACAACTACGTTGCCGAGACGGGCAACCTGCGCCTGCTGATGGGGGCGCACTTGACACTACCGGGGCGCATCGAGGAAGACCCCAACTATCCGGGCACGCTCGTGGGCGAGATCAGCGGCCTGCTTGCCGAGTACGCACCGGCGTACTTTCAGGCGCTCTATCAGGCCGTGCCCAATGAGGTGGCGTTCCTGCCCAACTGGGAGCAGAAGCTGCGCGCCATCGCCGAGCGCACCGTCGACCAGGATGTGCGGATGCTCGCCATGGCGCCGACGTGGGCGCTCGTCCTGTTCGATGAGCTGATCCGCTGCTACAATGAGCGGCATGACGCTCATGCTGAGACGGTGCGCGCCGTCTGGCCGAACCTGCAGCTCTTCGTGTCCGGCGGCGTCGCCCTCCGCTCCTACCGCGCCCTCATCGAGGAAAAAGTGGGCATGGACATCGACTTCATCGAGACGTACGGCGCGTCGGAAGGCTTCATCTCGTTTCAGAACGAGCTGGACGATCCGGCGATGCTGCTGCACCTCGACAACGGCCTCTTCTTCGAGTTCGTCCCCCTCGGCGAGATTCACGACGCCGATCCCACGCGCCACACCGTCGCCACCATCGAGCCGGACGTGCGGTATGCCCTGTACGTTACCTCGTGCAGCGGATTGTGGTCGTACGCTGTGGGCGATGTCGTCCGCTTCACGCAGACCGATCCGCCCAAGCTGATGGTGGCGGGCCGCACGAGCGAGATGATTGACAAGTACGGCGAGGCCGTCTTTGGCGACGAGGCGCGGGCCGCACTCAAGGCCGCCTGTGATCAGACCGGCGCGCACGTGACGGATTACCATATCGCCCCCCGTGCCGCCTCGAACGGATCGATGCCGGCGCATCAGTGGTTGGTGGAGTTCGAGGAGCCGCCAGGGGATCTGGAGGCGTTCGCCGCGGCGATCGACGCGCATTTGCAGGAGGTGAACCGGCACTACCAGATCCGCCGCGAGGCGCACGCCTTCGGCCCACCGATCGTGGAGCCGCTGCCCGCGGGTACGTTTTACCGCTGGCTCAAGGACACGAAAGACGCCATCAGCGGGCAGACGAAAGTGCCGCGCATGAGTGAGGAGCGGACCGTGGCGGACCAGGTGCTCCGCCATGGCCGAAACAATCGCTAATTCGTATTCCTCTTTCGGAGAAAATGTAAACCTCCCGGAACATCCCTCTTTTTGTGCCGTGGTGATCCTGCGAGCGCTCGTACCACCAACACGCGAGCGTTAGACATCGACACCTTCGCACCCCGCCTCTCCGCTGTTTTGCACACACCAGACCGTCGAAAGCCCTATGTATGCACCGCGCCAGCAACGGATGCTGGATCAGTATCTCCAGGAAATCGGCAAAATAGATCTTCTCGAGCCTGAAGAGGAAGTTGAGCTGGCTCGGCGCATCAAAGAGGGGGACGAGGAGGCGCTGCACAAGCTGACGCGCGCCAACCTGCGTTTCGTCGTATCGGTCGCAAAAAAGTATCAGGGGCAGGGCCTTTCGCTGGCCGACCTGATCAACGAAGGCAACTACGGCCTGATTAAGGCGGCCAAACGCTTCGACGAGACGCGGGGCTTCAAGTTCATCTCCTACGCCGTGTGGTGGATCCGGCAGGCGATCCTGCAGGCGCTCGCCGAGCAGAGCCGCGTCGTCCGCCTTCCGCTCAATCGCATTGGCACGATCTCGAAGATCCGCAAGGCCAGTGCGAAGCTCCAACAGGAGCACGAGCGGCAGCCCAACATCGAGGAGTTGGCCGAAGAGTTGGAGATCGATGTCCAGAAGGTGCGCGAGGCGATGCAGCACACCAGCCGCCACCTCTCGATGGATGCGCCCTTTAACGAAGAGGACGACAACAGCCTGCTGGATGTCCTCCCGGATGATGAGAGCGACGACCCGGATCAGGACATGATGGAGGAATCCGTCAAGATCGACATTGAGCGCGCCCTCAGCGGGTTGCACGATCGCGAAGCCGAGATCACGCGCCTCTACTTTGGCATCGGCCGCGAGCATCCGCTGACGCTCGAAGAGATCGGCAAGCGCTTCGACCTCACGCGCGAGCGCGTCCGCCAGATCAAGGAGAAAGCGCTCCGCAAGCTCCGCCAGCGCCACCGTCGCGAAGACCTCCAAACACACACCGGATAATATATACCCGATTGTTGATACATACTGCTGAAGAGAAGGGCACAGCCGCTACGGTTGTGCCCTTTTTCTTTGCGCGCTGGGCTCCTGGTTCATCCTTAAGCGAGTTTGGCTGCCGACTGGCACGGGTGGACAGCGTCACGCCGACGCCGTATGTTGCCTGCTGCACTCATCTGTTGCCCTTCATTGAGGCCGCCTGATCGATATGCCAACCTACGACGACGCACTTGTGCTCTTTCACGAATGGACCGAGGACGAGCGGCTGCGCCGCCATGGATACGCCGTGGAAGCGGGGATGGAACACTACGCCAAAGAGTTCGACGCCGATGTGGAGCTCTGGCGTATGACGGGGCTGCTCCACGACATGGATTACGAGCAACACCCCACCGCAGAGGAACATCCCTACGTAGGGGTTGAGGTGCTCAAGGAAAAGGGCTATCCCGAGATACTCACCGATGCGATTCTGGGCCACGCCCCGCATACGGGTATCGAGCGCACGACGCAACTGGCGAAGGCGCTCTTCGCCGTTGACGAGTTGGCCGGCTTCATCACCGCCGTCGCCTACGTCCGCCCGACGCGCCTCGGGGGGATGAAGGTGCGTTCGGTGACGAAGAAGCTCAAGGACAGCAGCTTCGCTTCGGGTGTCGACCGCGATCACATCCGTGACGGGGCTGCGGATCTGGGCATCGAGCTGAAGGAGCACATCGCCCACGTCATCGCCGGGATGCAGGCCCGCGCCGAGCGCTTGGGCCTCGCCCCGCCCGAAGACGAATAGCTTCTATCCCGTAGGTTCTGGCGTTTCGACGCGGAGCAGCCGGTAGCCGTAGGGGGCGAGGCGGAGCGAGTCGGTCGCTACCGTCGTCGAGTCGAGGAGGTTGACGAGCTTCTGCTCGTTGTACGGGGCGGGTACGGGCACCGTCGTAGCCGTGTCGCGCACGTTCACGGCAATCATGAGCTGCTCGGTGTCGGCCGCGCGGGTGAAGATGAGCACGTCGCGCGCGCCCGGCGTGATCGTGCCGAACGTGCCCCGGCGCAGGGCGGGGCTCCGGCGGTAGACGCGCAGGTAGTTCGTGTAAAACGGAATCAGCGTGTTGGCTTCGTCCTGTGACCAGTTGTATGGCGTCGCCTCGAAAAAGGGCACCGGCTCGCTGACGCCCAGCTCCTGCCCATTATAGAGGAGCGGCACGCCCGGCATGGACGCCGTCAGCACGAACGCCGCCTTCGAGCCCTCGATGCCGCCGAACAGCCTCGGGGGCGGCGCGTCCCACGCCGTTTCGTCGTGGTTTGTGGTAAAGCGGATGCGCTTGGCGCGGGAGGGCAGCTGCGCCGTCACGGTCTCAACCTGAGCCGTAATCTGATGGGCGGGCGCCCCGTTCCATACGTCTTTCAACCGATCGTAGAACGGCCAACTGTACGTCAGGTCGAAGCCGGTGCGATGAATAGCGGGATCGTCGTGCTCGGCGAGCATCAGGACGGGTTTGATGGTCTCGACCGAGTCGATGGCCGCCGTCCAGAAGTCGGAGGGCACCCAGCCGGCCACATCGGCGCGGTAACCGTCGATGTCAAATTCCTCGACCCAGTACTGCATGGCATCGATCATCATCTGGCGGAGCGCGGCGTTGCGGTAATTAAGATCGGCCACGTCGGTCCAGTCGGTCGTGTCACCCTCGGGGCTGACGGGCACAGTGAGGCTCCCGGCCTGGGTGCGGGTGTACCACGTGGGATGCTCCGTCGTCCACGGGTGGTCCCACGCGGTGTGGTTGGCGACGTAGTCGATGATGATATGCATGTCGCGCGCATGGACCGAGTCGACCAGTGCGCGAAAGTCGTCCTTGGTGCCGTAAGCCGGGTTCACAGCGAAGTAGTCTTGGATGGCGTACGGCGATCCGAGCACGCCCTTGCTCCGCTCCTCGCCGATCGGGTGGATGGGCATCAGCCAGAGGGTGGTGACGCCCATCTGATCGAGTTCATCGAGCCGGTCGATCACGCCGCGGAAGGTGCCGTCCTCGGAAAAGTCGGGCACAAAGATTTCGTAGATGACGGCATCACGCACCCAGATGGGTTCGCCTACGCCGTCGACGACGCGTTGGCGCTCCGGCGTATTGCTGCATCCAGCCCAGGCGAAGAGAAGCGTGGCAACCAGGAGGGGAATCGTGAGGCGGCGGGTGACAATCGGCATGCGGGGGAAAGCAGGCAGCTGAGAAGTGCATCGAGCGGACGCTGCTTATAAGCCAAGCTGAAGGGGTTCGTTCAGCGAAGATTCGACGAGGTTGGAGTGCGTTCCGGCGTTTGGGGCATCAAAAAACCCCGCCCGGCACCGGGCCGAGCGGGGCAGTCGCCATCAGGGTGAAGCGGGAGAGATCAGTTCATCGGCATGCCGTCGAAGCCTTCGCCCCCGCCGTCGTAGTCGCCGCGCGGGCGCCGCCGCTGCTGATCCTGCTGGCCGAAGTTGTAGCGGAGGCTGATCTGCAGCGCCTGCGCGTTGAAGTCGCGCTCCGAGGTCATGTAGTACTGCGACGATTCGCGCCACATGTTGAAGCCCATCGTATTAAAGATGTCGCTGGCACGGAGGCTCAGGCTGGCTTTGCCGCTCATCAGGTCGCGCTGGACGGCGAGGTCCGTTTTTGTGAAGGCGTCGATGTGACCGCCTGGCACGTCCATCGGCGAGCGGTAGAATTGCGACAGCTCCAGCTTGACACCGCTGGGGAGCGAGGCCGTGCCAGAGAGGCGCGTCGAGTAGCCGAGGGCGCTGGTCGAGAGCTCGGTATCGACGTTGCTGCCGTCGGTCACGCGTTTGTACGTGTTGACGCTACCGCGCATCCGCAGCCACTGGCCGAGGTTGAGCGTGCCGATCAGCTCGGTGCCGTAGGAGCTCTGGGTGGCGAAGTTCTCGAACGTGGTGAGCGTGATGCCGTCGTCGGTGAGGCGCTGGCTCCAGCTGATGGCGTCGACCGTCCGCCGGTAGTAGGGCGAGAGCGAGAGCGTGTAGGCGGTGGCGATGCGCGTGTAGCCGACCTCGAAGGCATGCGTGTACTCCGGCGTGAGGAACGGATTGCCGACGCGCCGCGCCGTAGGATCGTCGTAGTCGCCAAAGGGGTTGAGCTGCCACGTATTGGGCCGCCGCACGCGCTTGCTGTAGCTGAGCTTCACCGTCTGGGCCTCCGTCGGGGCGAAGGTGACGTGGGCGCTGGGGTAGAAGCTGGTGTAGCTGTTGTCGAAGGCTTCGCCGGTGGTCGTCAGGTCGAACGTCGTGAACGCCTGCTCGAACCGGAGGCCCAGCTGTGCGCCGAACGCACCGGCTTCGCCGCCGACGATGCCGTACGCGGCATGCACCTGCTCCTTGTAATTGAACGCGTTATTCAGGTCGATGTCCGGCGTGAAGGCGCCCGTGTCGAGGTCGAGCGACTCCGAGTAAAAGCGATTGTCGAGCCACTCGATCGCGCCTTTGTAGCCGGCCTCCATCCGCGCATTCGAGCCGAGCGGGCGCACGTAATCGATCTGCGCCTCGGCCTCGCGACCGAATTCAGACTGGTCGACTATTTGCTCGTCCAGCACCGCATCGCTCGTCGATCCATCGGTCATCAGCAGGTTTTCGAGGTAGCGGCTGTCATCAGACTCATCCTCTTGCTCGAAGCTGATTTCGGCGGAGAGCTCGTGCTTGCGCGGTTGGAGGGTGCGCTTGAAGGAGAGGCGATAATCCATGTTGAAGTCGCTGCGCGCGCCGTCGTTGGCGCGAGTGTAGCGGCGGATCAGGTCGCGGGTGGCGTCCAGCTCGGAGTAGGTGGTCGTCATGTCGCTGTCGCCGGTGCGCTGGCTGAGCAGACCGGTGAACGAGAGCGCGTTCCGTTTGCCCAGCTCGTAGTCGATGGTGGTATTCAGATTGTGGGAGAAGCCGCCGCGCTCGCCGTCCTGCGCCTGGTCGAGGAAGGTCGTCGGGTCGAGGTAGCGGTTCTCGCGGAATTGCGTGCCGCTGCGTTCCCGCTGGCCGGATCGGACGCCGTAGTTGACGAAGAAATTCCACGGACCGGTGCCGAAGTGGACGTTGCCCGAGGCGCCGTAGCGCTCGTTCGTGTCCGCATTCACGCTGACGCCGCCGCCCAGCGTTTGCGTCGATTTCTTCGCCAGTACGATGTTCACGATGCCGGACATACCCTCCGGCTCATACCGCGCCGACGGGTTCGGGATGACCTCGACGCGGGTGATGGACTCGGCCGCGAGGCCGCGGAGGAAGCCTGCGAGGGCCTCGCCCGTCATCGGGGCGGGACGGCCGTTCAGGTAGATGGCGACGTTTTCGCTGCCGCGCAGGCTGATGTTGTCGTCGATGTCAACCTCGAGCGAGGGGATATTCGACAGCACATCGAGCCCCGACCCACCCGCCGTCATCGGCTGATTTTCGACATTGTAGGAGGTCCGGTCGATGCCTACTTCGACATACGAGCGCTCGGACGTCACCTCGACCTCGTCCATCATCTCGGTGTCCTGCTCCAGCGCGATGCGCCCGAGATCCACCTGGCGATTTTGCGGAGTGATGGCGATGTCCGGGCGCGTTTGCGTCCGGTAGCCCACGAAGCTGATCTGCACGTAGTAGCGCCCGGAGCGAATCCCTTCGATGGCGAAGGTGCCATCGGGCTGGGTGATGGCGCCGGTGGCGAGGCTGGAATCGGCCGTGCTCCAGAGCGCTACCGTGGCCGCCTCGATGGGGAGCTCGGTAGCGGCTTCGAGGACGGTGCCTTCGATTTGCCCGCCGGTGCGTCCGCCGGTGCGGGGTTGGGCGGTGCTGGTCGCGGCGAGGCCAATCAGCAGGAGGGCCAGCGAGGTGATGCGGAGGAGCGAAGACCGGTACGGCATAAATCGAGCACAGGTAAGCGAGCGAGAGGGTACATTCGCGTCCTTATAGCCCGTCAAATCGCCCCGGATTCCCCCCGCGGCACGAACTGCACCGCGATGTCACGAAATGCATCCGATATTACGAGACAGTCGCACGAATCCAAATCTGCAGACCGATGGGACAAGCGGAAGCGTGCCGATCGGCTAGATCCGAATAGCCCCCATCCGGTCTTGCTCGGCCCGAATCGGTTAAGTCGCCCTGAGCCCCGCCGATAACTCAGCCGCAGCCAAAGGCACACGGGGCTCGGGGGACGACGAACTGGACCTCGGGCCCTGCGTGTATCGGCTCACACGGGGCTCGGGGCGGTTGGGAGCCCGGTAGCGGGGCGGATCGGGAGGCAGCGGAGGAGGAAACGACGCCGGTCGAATAGAGGAGAGACGCTTTGTTACGACTCGATCGTTTCGCGGAGGCCTGGCATGAAGGCCAAGACGATCATCAGAAGAGCGACTGAGTAAGCGAGTACTTCAGTAAACAGTTCCATGGCAGCCTCCGCATTTTCAAACAACCTACTGGCAATATAGAAGTTGACCGATCCAAATGCCAGCGTACTCCCAATTTTTGAGCGGAGATGCTGCGGTGTCGCACAGGGGCCTGCACGCACCGAGATCCGCGCGGGGGAGGGCGAAAAAGAGCGAGTGTGCAGACGGTTCCTCACGAAGTGGTGACGAACACTTTGGCTGCCACGGGCCGGCCCACGAGTTGCTCCTCGCCGTTCACCGAGACGACCAGCAGCCCGTCCAGCGGACGCGTCTCGACGACTTCGACGGGGGCGCCCGGCAGCAATCCCCGTTGCTCCAGCAGGTGGAGGAGGTCGGCGTCTTCGTCGGAGATGTGATCGATTTTGGCGGTAGCGCCAGCTTCCAGATGAGCGAGCGAGTCGGTGGGGAGGTCGGCGACGAGGCCGTCACGCGTGGGGATGGGGTGGCCGTGCGGGTCGCGCTCGGGGTGGCCCAGCATTTCCTCGATGCGCGATTCGAACCGCTCAGAAATATGGTGCTCCAGCCGCTCGGCTTCGTCGTGGATCTCGCCCCACTCGTAGCCCATCACTTCCTTGAGATAAAGTTCGAGCAGGCGGTGGTGGCGAATTACTTCGAGGGCCACTGTGCGCCCGGTGCCGGTGAGCGTGGCCCCGGCGTAGGCTTCATACGAGATGAAGCCCAGCTCGGCCAGTCGCTTGACCATATTCGACGCGGATGCGGAGGATACGTCCATCGCTTCCGCAATGGCTCCCGTGCCCACGGGGGCGCCATTGGGGCCCGCTTCCAGCTTGTAGATGGTCTTGAGGTAGTCTTCGACGGATGGGCTGAGCATCAGCAGTCGAGCAGGGCGTCGGCAGGATGCGGATTTTGGGCTATGGCGTACGCGCGATGGGAGCAGATGTTACTCGGCCGACGCGCATCGTTAGGCCGGGCCGGTCAACCGCTCACCCCACGATCCACTGGAGCAGGCGAACGACCTGAGCGCCGCCGCCTGCGACGACGAGCGCCTGGGGCACGGTGCCGAGGGTTGCGCAAACGATAAACCGACGGACCGGAACGCGGGCCGTGCCGGCGGCGGTGTTGGCGAGCAGGCTGCCCATCGGGAACCAGCGGGCGCAGATCAGGAAGATGGGATGGTCTACGGGGAAGCGCTGGAGCCATGCGGGCAGCTTCCGGGCGCGGCGGTCGAGGTCAAAGTCGCGTGCCATCCGGCGGCCAAAACCGTAGTGGATGCCGCTTGCGATGAGCCAGACGCTGCCGTTCAACAGAGCGCCCGTGGCCGTGCCAAAGAGTGCGCCGTTGGCCCATCCCCAGGGCACGAACTCCCCGACCGGGGTGATGGTGACGAGCAGGTGCGCCGGGGCAATCAACAGCGGCGCCCACGCGCCGAACTGGAGCTGCAATGCATCGAGCCCACCAATGGCGTCGATCCACCCGACGGTGATCCCCGCCAGCACGAACGCCAGGCCCATCGAGTAGACGCTGGCGGATCGCCACCGGCTTCGACGCATGGGCCGGGGCGAGTCCGGAGCGGCCAGATGAGAGTAGCGATCAAATAGCGAGCGCACAGGCGGAAACCGGGTGGATGAATGAGAGCCGTTCGAAGATACAACGACGACCGATGATATGCGAATGAGGAGTCGCTGCCCGATGGAGCCGCGAAAGACCTCAGTGCCGATAGGGTATCGGGCGTGACCAATTCGTAAAGGGAAATGATCCCTTCGTAGAGAAAGTGCCCGCGAGGCTGGTTCAGGGCACCTTCAAGATCGATTCCTGCATGTAGAGCGTGTTTCTCGCTTTCGTAGAGTGCCACCTGGTTGAGCTGCTTGGCTGCCTCAGCACGGAGTCAGGTGATCGACATACGGCTCGGCTATATACTGTCCTCCTCACGATCTGCAAGGAGGCGGAAGGGCTCGTCGTGTTATTTCTTGAATGCTTTCGCATCCTCAATCAGCTCGGCCGTCTGCTCCGCTGACGATTCGCGCACTTCCGGCTTAGAGGGGTGTTTCCCCGAGGTGCGGGCACCGGTGTTCCGATTTTCACCCTGGCGCTGGCGATGTCCTTCTTTCTGCGTCTGGGGCATAATCCAGAAGGCGGTCGGAGGACGATTGTTGTACGCTGCTTCCCATTGGGGAGCTTCTTGCCATCGGACGTAATGGAAAAGTTCAATTCATGGTGCTGATCGCCGATAGACGGCTGCATGACTCGATCCTCGTTATGATGTAATATTTAGGGGGAGGTCCAGCCGAGCCGAGCGGATGGGAGTCGATCTCGCTCGATGCGATGGAATAGACCACACGCCGTGCGGCAGCGGACGACCGCGCTGCCCGGCTACAGCCGGATTGAACGCCTGTCGGATGCTGGTCTCGTAGGCTGCCTGTTACGCCTCCTCCAGCGCGGCAGGCCGGCTGCGCAGCAGTCCGATGCCCGTGAGCAGGACCGAGGCGACCAGCCCCATTCCACCCGCGTACAGCAACCAGCGAAATCCGGGGAAGAAGGCCAGTCCAAAGAAGCCGCCCGATACCGCGACTGCAGCGACCGGCGCACTGATGCGGGCGGTCCACTCCAGTGGGGGCGACAGCCGCGCCGGGTCCAGCAAGACCTGGATGACCAGTGACAGGATCACCCAGACGCCGGCGTGGGCATGGCCGGCGCGCCAGAGGGCCTCCTGCGTCTCATCCAGGGCGACCGCCCCCGGCGGCCATCCTGCCGCTCCCTGGGTGATCACCCCGAGCAGCGTCATCCCGCCATACATAATCGTAGGAACGGCCAGCAGCGTGATGCCGGATACCAGCGTCGTCGCGCGTGATACGTTCATGGGAGTGGGGAGCTCAATTCAGAATTATTCGCTCGGGGTGGACAGCGTAATTTTCTTGTGGGACTGCATAAGTCATGAGGGTCCAGCGGTGCCAGTACAAGGAAAGGGGCCGGGTTGGGACCCGTAAGTAAGGAGGCGTACGCTCCTGAAACAAGTTCCTATTGCACGTCGCCAAAGAACTGGCCGTGAAAGCCGAACGGGATGTGCTGGGGGAGCGGGGCGCGGGCCTGCTCGTCGAAGGTCTCCGCGTCGAGTACCAGGAGGAAAGACGTGCCCTCTTTCGCGTCCAGCACGACCGATAGGATCACCCCGTCTTCCTCGGTCGCGGCTTCGGGTGCGGGGACGTACACCGGCTCTCCGGGATACATGCCCTCCGCGTGCCACGTGTCGTGCGCGCCGGTTGTCACATCGAGCTTGACAATCTGGTTGATGAAGTCGGCTGTGCCGGGGCGCGTGCCGGCGCCATAGACGATGCGATACGGCGTACCGGCGCATCGGTCGTAATCGTAGCGGGGCAGCTCGAAGGCGACGTCCGAGACGATGTCGGAAGTGGGGGGCGCCCCGGTGTCCAGCGGCACACGAACGCGCCGAAGCTGACTGTCGACCTGCACCTGGGCGTCCTCTGCCGTGAGGTTATCCATGTACAGCCGGTCGATGATGGAGGCGTCCTCGTAGGCGGCGACGTCAATGATTAGCTCGCCGCCCCGCTCGAACGCGTTGACGTGGTGAAAGGCAAAGAACGGATCGCCGGTCGTTTGCTGGACGATCGCGCCCGTGTCTTTGTCGAAGACCGTGAAGCGCGTGCCCTCCTCCGGCATCCACGTGTAGTTCTCGATGAACGGGGTGTTGCCCAGCAACAGATCCAACGCGCCGCCGAGCTTCAGAGGAAACTCCGTCAGGATCAGGTGGCGCTCGCTCATGCCAAAGCTGTGCATGTACGCCGGCTTGTCGACCGGCATCTCCGCAACCCGGTGGGGATTTTTGCCGCCCGGCATCCCGTAGATCCGGTAGGTGCTCTGGCGCCCAAGGTCCAACCGGTAGTTGTAGACGACATCGCGGCCGCCGTCGCGGTGCGGGTGGGCCGTCGTGATCTGCCCCTGGGTGCCCTCGTGCTCGCAGAGGCCAAGGGTCTCGAGGGTCGTCGGGTCGAACTTGACCGACATGGGGTATTCGGTGCGGGCGATGTACGCGTCGGCCAGGCGCGTCACGTTCACGTTCGCGTTGGCGCCGAACTCGGGCGCCGTGAAAAACGAGGCGACCCGGCTGAACAGATCGCGGCATGGATCGGTGGCAAACTCGGCATACGTGATGCGCCCTTTGTCGTTGTTCTCCTCGTAGGCGGGGGACCGGAGGTACCGATTGGCGTAGCTCACGCGCGCGCCGGTGAAGGTAAAGGCGTGCAGCATTGCCAGTCCGTCGAACCAGTGGCGGTAGGCGGTACCGTCGACTTCAAACTGGGCGGGAGTCACCCGCACCAATGTGCCGGAGAGCCACGACGGGAGGGTACCCTGTACCGGCACTGAACCGAGTTGGATCTCCTGATCCTGCGTCTCGAAACCTGGTCTGAACTGTGACATCGGACTGCTCTTCCGTGGTTGTGGACTTCAGAAACGAGAAGAGGTACGTAGTCCGGGTCAAGCAATAGCTCTTCCCCAGCGACATCGCTATCAAGAGTAGGCAGTGTCGCCCGGAAACCCAAGCGGACGACTGGGAGCGAGGGGAGCGGCAATGAGGTAGCGGATGACCCGCCGAATCGAAAGAGGGGTTCCGTCCGAGGATTTACCGGACGAGGGTGAGCCGCTGGGTCCGGGTCTGCCCCGCCGCAGTGAGCCGCAGGAAGTACAGACCGCTGGACAGGCCGCTGACGTCGAGCTGGGTTTCCTGTCGCCCGGAGCCTGTGATATTCTGGGTGTGGATGCGTCGGCCCAGGAGGTCGAACAACTCCAGCCGAGCCGCACCCTCTGCTCCGTCGGGGAGGGCAAAGCGCACGGTGGCCTGATGGCGCGTCGGGTTCGGGTAGGGGGCGAGCAGCTCCACGGCGCGCGCCGCGCTCCGCGTGAGCGCGACCGCGCGGGAGTAGGCGGCGCTACCATCGGCGTCGAGCTGTTTGAGGCGGTAGGTCAGCGAGTCGGCGGCGTAGGGCAGCTGCGCATCGGTGAACCGGTAGGACCGGGGCTCGGTGGACGTTCCGGCGCCCGCCTGGAAGCCGATGGGTTCAAACGCGCCGTCGGATCCGGCCCGGCGCTGCACCTCGAAGCCAGCGTTGTTCGTTTCGCTGGCCGTCTGCCAGGTGAGCGTTACCGCGTCGCTCGGGGCCGTCTGCGCCTCGAAGCGCATCAGCTCGACCGGCAGCGCGGCACTCCCGCTCGACAGGAAGGCGTCCGAAAAGGTGGAGGTGCCCGTGCCGTTCACCGTCGAGAGCCCGCCGGATCCGAAGCTGAGGGCGTTTTCACTCATGAGGGCCGGCTCGTAAGTGCCTTCCGCTCCCGCATCCAAGTCGACCGTCACGAACACGTAGATTCCACCGGTAGACACCGCCGCGCCGAGGCCGGAGAACGTGGCCGTGTCGTCATATCCGATTGACGCGACTTCGGTGTCGGTCCCGGCGCCGTCGAAGGTGTCGTCCGATGAGGTCCACAGTGTGATGGCCGTGACGCCGGTGGGCGTCGGCGCGTAGTTGGTGATGGTCACGGCCGAGAGGGTTGTGCTCTGATCGGTGCCGAGCTGAAAGCGGCCGACCGGGTTGTCATCGGTGCCGGGCGTGGCCGCGGGCGCGTCGTAGCTGGCGCCGTCCCGCCCGTCGGTCAGCGCGAGGTCGGGCACGGCGGTTACGGTGAGGGTGAAAGAGGTGCTTGTGGTATTGTTGGAGGCGCCGCCGTCGTCGACGGTCACGGTGAGGGTGGCCGTTCCGTTTGCATCGGAGGCCGGGGTGATCTCAATTGTGCGATTGGCGTCCGAGCCGCCGAGGGTGATGTTGGCATCGGGCACGAGCGGCTGATCGTCGGACGTGGCCGTGACGGTGAGACTGCTGGCGGCGGTCTCGGTGTCCCCGATGGTGAAGGCGACCGGACTGAGCGCGCCATCCTCCGCGATCGTCTGATCCGAAATAGCGGAAATCGTTGGCGCGTCGTTCTGGGCGGTGACCGTCACGTCGAACTGATCGGTGACTGACTGCGCGGCGTCGTCGGTTGCGCTGACGGTGAGCGTGGCGCTGCCGCTGGCGTCCTGTGCGAAGCTGAGCGTGAGCGCGTCGGTCGAATTGTCGATGGAGGCCGAGACGAGACCGCTGTTCGTGTTGTTGTCTACGGCAAAGTTGAGATCGCCCGCCGCTTGCTCCGGGTCGCTAAATACGCTGGTCAAGTCGATGGTCACGTCCGACGCGTCTTCGTTGACGTTCACGTCGGCGATGGCACTGGCCACGGTGGGCGCCTCGTTCACGTCGTTGATCGAGAGACTGAAGCTCTGGCTGTCGTCCGGGTCGGCGCCCACGTTCGAATCATCGACCTCGACGGTTACGTCGTAGCTGCTTTTGGACTCGAAGTCTGCCGTGGCGGTGAATTCCAGGTCGGCGCCGTTGATCTGGAACGATCCGGCGTCGGTGCCGCTGAGGGCAAGGGTGTTCGAGCCCAGCGCGTCGTCGGTGATCGTGATCGTCGTCAGGGCATTCGGCGGGCTGTTGTTTTCGTCGAGCGATCCGCTCGGCGCGCCGAGGGAAACGGTTGGCGGCTCGTTGACATCGGTGACCGTGACGGTGATCGTCTGCGTCGTCGTGTTGTTGCTCGATGCGCCATCGTCGGCGGTGATGTCGACTACGTAGTCGTTCTGGCCGTCGCTGTCGGTGGGGGTCTCGAAGTCGGGGGCGCTGTTGAAGGTCAGTTCGCCGGTGCTCGCGTCGATGCCGAACGCGCCGCTGTCCGTCCCGCCGGTGATCGCGTAGCTGACGCCACTATCGTCCGATCCGTCGCCGCCGTTGTCGGCGTTCACGTCAAGCGCGGTCCCGGTGCCGTTCTCGGCAAAGCTGGCACTGTTGGAGGAGTTGAAGACCGGCGCGAGATTATTGACGGTGACGGTAAACACGTCGTCGACCGTCAGCCCCCCACTATCTTGGGCGCGGATCGTGATATCGGCTGACCCGTTCTGATCGGCCTGGTAGTCCAGCGTCAGCTGATCGGCGGCGTTGTCCACGGACGCATCCACCAGCGCGGAATTGGAGTTGGACACGACCGAAAAGGTCAGATCCGAGTCGGCATCTTCGCTGTCGGAAAAGATACTGGTCAGGTCGAAGGTGCTATTGGAGGCGTCTTCGTCCACCGAGAAATCCGAGACCGCGTTGGTGAGGGTGGGGGCGGTGTTGGGAGGCTCGTCGGTATAGATCGCGAAGAAACTATCGGTTTCAAATGTTTCTTCATTCCAATTGTCGTAATAGGCAATCACTTTGCCGTCGGGCTGCGCAAAGGCGCCACCCAGGAAGTCGGGATAGGATGAATCCCCCTCGACGAAGATATCCGTTGCCGGAGCGGCTATTTGGCCGCCGCTCTGGTTATAAATTGTATAATAGGTCGTATCGGTTGTCCCGTCACCGTCTTCGTCGATGTTGTAGGAGGCGAGCAGGTTGCCAGCTTGAGTCACCGAAATATGAGGGGTCGAGGTACTGTTGCCGACCGTGGCAAGATCGACGGTGTTGACGAGCGAACCGGTATCATCGACGAAAACGACCACGTCTTTCCTCGATGCCGTGTCCGTCGGTTCAAGCTGGATAATCGCCGCGAACGCACCATTGCCGAAACCGATCACTTTCTCTCGTGAACCAGCACCTGATGGATCAGTCGCGGGCGACAGATTAATACCTTGATGAATGGTTGTACCAGTGCCGGAAACAACATCGGCTTGGTAGTCACCGGTGCCCAGCCGGTGAACGACGACGAAATTACCGTTACCCATGGAACCAACGTCTTTCCGGTTTTGGGTTGACGTTGCCGTCGTCGGAAAATCGGTTTCGCCAACAACGGTATTCAAACTGGTCCCGTCGAAGTCATAAACACGATAGACGCCTTTCTGAGTGCCACCTTGCTGATTATAGGTAATCACGAACCGGTCGTTGCCCCCTGCGGTGCCGAGACTGGCCAGATTTGGCAGTTGCTGCGTCCCTGAGGTGACTTGCTCTACCTGAGTGGTGCCGACAATAAGGTTGAAATCCGAATCAAGAATGCGCAGCCGAACGCCATCATTCGTGCCACCCGTCGTCATTGTCCACGCCAAAGCAAAAGCGCCGCTCTCAAGCGGTATAAGTTCCCAATCGGAAAATGTAGTATCAATATGGTCTTCCGCTGTGAATTCACCGGTTTTATTGCCGTTTGCATCGAATATGAAAGCATCACTACTGCCTCCGTTATAAAAGGCGATATAACCGCCATTTCCAAGGCGCAGTACCTCGCCGTCTCCCACATATTCGACCGTGCTGTCAAAAACAACCTGTGTGCTGTTCTGCAGCGTCAGCTGTAGCGTATGCTCGAAGTTGCTGCTTGCCAGGACATCAGGGACGGTAGAAGACCTGACGTCGCCAACAGCAACCTCCAATTCCCAATCCCCGCCCTTCTCCGTTGCGCCGGTGAGCGTCTCGGAGGCGGCGACATCGGCACCGGTTGCATGCGAAAGGCGCTCGATGAAGGTCTGTCCGGCGCCGTCAGCGCCAACGTAACAGCCGTACAACAGCAGATCCGCACCGGTCGCCAGCGATTGGCGAATCGTGACAAACTCTTCGGCATAGTCGTCCAGATTCGAGGCGTTCACCCAGGTCGACCCGAACTGGAACGAACCCGCTCTCCCGTGGCTCACCACATGGACAGCGTCCACGCCGGATCGTCCGGCCAGCACGTCGGCCATGACCTGCACGCCGTCCCCGGTTCGGTCGACGAGAATCACCTCAGCGGTCGGATCGACGCCCTCGGCCAGGGTTTTCCAGTCCGCGACACCCGTGTCGATAAAGACGACCTCGTTGCCGGTTGGCTCGATTCGGTCGGCGCCGGAATCGTCCGCCGCGTCCCAGGAGGCGGCACCCGCACCCGGCGCGAGGCCCATAGTCAGCACGGCGAGGAGGACTGCCGCTGCAGCCCGTTGAAGGAGGGAGGAAGCAGAAGACGGAAATCGTACTGATCTATGCATGTCGAACGGGGAAATGAATCGAAAGAGCCCCAGTCAAGGGGCGTCTGGGAGGCCGTAGGATCGAGGCACGAGCGGCGCGGTGCAGGCGTGTCGGGGCGCCACGCGTTTAGAGCAAAGAGCGGGCCACACTGAAGGGGGACAACGGGGCGAGGGGGACGGCGCTGTCAGCGGCCGGGATCGTTCGCCCAGCACATATGCTCAGGCTCTCGCTGATATCGTATCGGTCGAATGCTGGTCGATTTTAGTGCCAGGGGGAGCACATTTCACGGAGGAGCCACTGGATTCGGAAGAACCTGCCCCCTCTTCCATTCGCCGCTCGCTCATTTGCTGTAGGGGAATCTCCGGCACGTCGTGGTAAGACGGCCTCGCAACGCGATGGGGAAGCCCCTTGCAGTACGGAAAGTGAACGCGTGCTATATCGCCCCCAAGCTCGCATGTCCTCAGGTTTGAATCATGGGCATGTTACAAGAACAAACGACGGGGGTTACTATGAAATATGTTTGGACTACGCTACTCAGCTTCCTGATCGTGCTCACGGTCAACACCGCAGCGGCTCAGGACCGATTCGGGGTCGAGCTGCGGGTCGGACCGGAGTTCGCCACGCAGGATCTGGGAGACGCCACGCTCAATACGGGATTCGGCAGTGAAGTGGTGTTCTCGTATCGTTTTATGCCGCATCTCGCCGCCTACGGCGGATGGGGATACGGGCGCGCCTCGGCCGACGGCCTCTCGTTTGCCGGAACCGATGTGGATGTCGAGGAGACCGGCTACACGTTCGGTCTGCAGTTCGTCCACCCCATACGCACCTCGCGGTTTGGCTACTTCATTCGGGGGGGCGGCGTCTACAATCACATCGAGATTGAAAACACGGACGGTGACATCACCGCCGACTCGGGGCATGGGCTCGGCTGGCAGATTGAGTCGGGGGTTGTCGTTCCCATCGGTGCTAAATGGCGCCTGATGCCGGGCGTGCGGTACCGGTCGCTCTCGCGCGACATGGAGGTGGGCACCACCAGCACGGATGTCGACCTGACGTATGTGACGGTGGGCGTCGGGATCGCTCGCACCTTCTGACGTATTTTTTTTTGAACTGGATTTGCCAAGGCCGGGGCGCTCTGGCGCCTCGGCCTTCGGCGTTTCTTAAAGGCGTCCTCCGAGCTGTGCCCGCAGTCTGATGTCCGAGTCCACTCCTCAAGTCCAACCGTCGGTGACGCGCCGGGTCGTCCGCGGAGCGGGGTGGCTGATCGTCGGCCTGATCGCGACGCTCCTGTTTGGGCTGGTCGCTCTCGCGCCGTTCACCACAGCGATTCCGCATTGGGGCGGGGTGCTGCTCGTCGTGGCGGACGTTGCCGTGGTTGGCATCGCGCTGCGACGAATGACGACGCCCGGGGCCCGGACGCTGACGCTCGTCGGTGGATTCGGAGCGGTGGCTGGCGTCACCGTGGTGCTCTCGCAGATGCTGGCCACGACGCCGCCAATCCACGGCCCCGATGGTGCCCCGCTGCCGGGCAGCATCGCCGTGTTGGAGGAGGTCGACCTCAACGGTAGTCGCCAATGGGTCACGATTCGCGGGCGGGACCGGATGAATCCCGTGTTGCTCTTTCTTGCCGGAGGCCCCGGCGGAAGTGAGCTTCCGTCCACGCGCTTGCACCTGGGCGCGCTGGAGGAGCACTTCGTGGTGGTCAACTGGGATCAGCCGGGAGCGGGCAAGTCGTATGGGGCCGTTGACATCCAGACGCTGACGCCGGAGCGATACCGCGCCGACGCTCATGCCCTGATCGAGCACCTGCGCGCCTGCTTCGAGGTCGATAAGATTTATCTGATGGGCGAGTCGTGGGGCACGATCCTCGGCATCTGGCTGGTGCGCGACCATCCCGGTCTGTTTCACGCCTACGTGGGCAGCGGGCAGATGGTCAACACGACTGAAAACGACCGGATGGGTTACGAGCGGGCGCTCCGTTATCTGTCTGAGCAGGGGCGAGCCGATCAGCTGCGCCAGCTGCGCCAGAACGGCCCGCCGCCCTACACCGAGGGCAATCTGCTGTTCACCTACGCGGCCTACCTCAACGTGCTGAACCGCTATATGGCACAGCGGGCGCCCGGCGAAGGCGAGCCCCACGACATTCTGATGGATGCGATCTTCGCGCCGGAGTATGGCCTGTGGGATAAGGTGAACTGGGTGCGGGGGCTCATCGACGTGTTCAACGCCGTCTATCCGCAACTCGCCGGCCTCGACCTCACGCAACAGGCGGCCGAGCTGGACGTGCCCGTGTACTTCTTTGTAGGCCGCCATGACGTGAACGCGATAACGTCGCTGGTCGAGCGCTACTATGCCGAACTGAAGGCTCCTCACAAAGAGCTGGTCTGGTTCGAGAGATCAGGCCACACGCCGCTTTATGAAGAGCCGGGCAAGTGGGTAGAAGAAACAGTTCGCCGTGTGTTGGGAGAGGCCGAGGGCTTCGAGGATGTCGAGCAAGGCCACGCACGCCACGGCGGCGGGCGCGGTGGAAGGGGCGGGTGAACGGCTCGGCCGGCCCCGAACGGCTGAGGCAAGATCCCTCCGCGTGAGAAACCCCGCGGAGCGGGTGCGGTATTTTGTCCACAGCACACCCTCTTACTCCTCGTAAGAAGTGCATTATCCAGTAATACCATGCCGACCTCCACGCTCACGAGTCGGGGCCAGACGACGATCCCCAAGCCCATCCGCGAGGCTCAGGGCGGCGGGCCGCGCAGCGACGCGTGACCGGTCAACCCAACGCAAATCGCAAAAGCCACAGTCAATTTACAAGCAGATGGTCGGTCTGGACACGAACGTGCTCGTGCGCTCCCTCACGCGGGACGACCCAGAGCCTTACCGGGCGGCCAAGGCGTTCATCGAGTCGACCTGCACGCAGGAGAAACCTGGCCTAATCGGCCAGCGGACCATCCCTGCTTTCGGGCCCCCTGTGACATGGGTGGCTTCACTCAAGTTGGGGGGCGTCACGAAACGCACGACCGAAAACGCACGACCGAGAGTCGGTACGAATTCGCTAACGGCCGCTCCGCCGTATAACGATAGATCGATGCTGCAAATGCGGATCAAGGGTTGAAGGCGAGCAAGAGCATGGCAGCGGCGAGCCGACCG
>CAYUVF010000052.1:0-32433 GCA_964448045.1 uncultured Rhodothermales bacterium | reverse complement strand
CGGTGGCCAGCACGATCATGCACGAGCCGTCGTCGTCTGGCCCCTCATCGGGCGGCTCCTCCCCCTCAACAACCGACCGGTAGCTGTAGCGCCCGAGCGCCTCGCCCACGTGCACCCCGTCGATCCGCAGGACCCCGCCGTAGTTGGTTTGCACCAGCGCCCCGATTGTATAGCCCCCCAGCGCCGCCGGCAGCACCCGGGACGCCGTCCCGATGCCGCCCTTCCATCCGAGCGTGCTCGTTCCCGTTCCGGCGCCGACGCTCCCCTCCGCGACGGGCCCGCCTGCAGCCGCCTCGATTGCGGCCGAGACGTCCTCGCGCGTCACGTGCATCCCCCGGATGTCGTTGAGGTAGCCGTCGTTCGTTTCGCCCACTACTGCATTGACCGAGCCGACGTCCTCGTTGCCGGGCTGGCGAAGGGTCCACTGGACTACCGCCTCTACGGCCGTGCCGACGCTCAGCGTGTTCGTCAGCACGATGGGCGTCTCGATCGTGCCCAGCTCCTGCACCTGAAGAAAGCCCGCTGCTTTTCCGAAGCCGTTGCCGACGTACACGGCTGCGGGCACTTTCTCCCGAAAGAGGTTCCCCCCGTGCGGCCGGATCGCCGTGACGCCGGTGCGGACGCTGTCGCCCCGCCGAAGCGTCTGGTGCCCCACCTGCACGCCCGCCACATCGGTAATGGCGTTGTACGCCCCGGGCGAGAAGATGCCGGGCTGCAGGCCGAGATCACGGATGCGGGGCACGTCTTGTGCCATGGCGTCGGTCGCAAGGAGTCCAACAAGTGCGATGAGCCCCCATGTGATGAGGCGCGGCAGGAGGCGAGCGATCCGGCAGGGGCAGCGTATCATTATCGGTCCATTGATGATCGGCGAAGAGAAACGCAACTAATCGGACGGGTGTGCGGAGCGGATGTAGGTGTCGCGGTCCACGAGCCGATCGGCCAGCCGCCGCTGGTAGATCACATGCCCCACCGTTAGCGCCAGGATCGCCCCGATGGCGCCATAGATCGCCCCGCTGATCGGCGGCGGAAGGGCTGTCAGCTCGTGCACGGCCACGAGATAATTACCGACCTGCAGCGCGCCGAAGAGGCCCGTAACCAGCGCCGTCATCCCGTACAAGAGCCGCTGGGTCGCGGCGGCGAGGCGCCGGCGGCCGGCTTCGTTCAGCTGCCGGGCATCGGCCGACGGCACCGACAGCGCCTCGGGCTGGGCTCGGATCACGAACGCGCCGCCGTAGGTGCTCACGGCGGTGAGGACCGCCACGACGGGCAGGAGGAGCCAGCGGCCAAGGGTAGCGTCTGCGAGGCGGTCGGCGGCGCCGGTCAGGCCGTAGTGCATCGGGATGGTCTCGGGGAGCTGCGGATAGGCCCACAGGCTACCGCCCCAGAGCCCGAGCAGGAGCGCGGCGTTCAGGAGGTGAAGACGTCGGTCGAGCGAGGGCATCGTGGAGTGGGTCCATCCAAACAGGGGTCCATTCCTGACATCGGATGTACCCAAGAAACGAATTCCAGATGACGGATTCAAGTGGTTCCGAGCCGCGCCACCGCTCCACCAGTTACAACGGCTCGATGGTCACCTCGCCATCGCTCGTCACCTCGAAGACCGATTCGTTTGGCACCCGGATCCAGTCCTCATCGGTGATGCGCTCGGAGGCGAAGACCACGGTGCGATAGGGCGTGCCGTCGTCGGGCCGGGCGTGGTCGCGCCCGCAGATGGGACAGGCGTAGGGCGCGGTGCGCTTCAGGTACCAGAGCGAGCGGTTCAAGCGTGAGCCGGCCAGCCGGTCGCCGTCGCTCCAGAGCGTGTTGAGCGCCACCTCGGCCTCGGGCTCGACCGTTGCGCTCCAGTCGATCACCTGCTGAATCGCCCGGCGGAGCGCGCCGCGCATCGGCTCGTCCGGGTGCTTCCGGCGCTGCGCACGGGCCAGCTGGAAAACGTGTTCGCTATCGGTCGTGCCCTGGATCGCCGCTTCTTCCTCGACCGAGAGTGCCTGCAGAAGCCACGGCTGGATCGATTCGAAGGCTTCGACGTGGCCGTTATGAATCAGAAAGGCGTCGCCATCGCGAAAGGGGTGCGTGTTGGCCTCGGAGGGCGTGCCAATGGTCGCGCGACGCACGTGCGCGAGGACGGTCGTGCCCTCGACGTGGAGGGCGCGCTCTCGAAAATCGGCGCTCTTCGACGCGGGCGCCACCTGCCGATGGCACGTCGCCGTTCCCTCCGAGATCACCCCCATGCCCCACCCGTCAGGGTTTGAGAGGCCGCGCGCGTCTTCTTGGCTCTGCGCGATGAGTGCATTCTGCGCGTCGAGCAGGTCGCAGGCCGGTTGGGTGGGATGACTCGCGTGAAATCCGTAGAGGCGGCACATACGTTGAACGGTTCGTGCAAAAGCGGGCGAAGGAGCATCGGGGGATTGAACGGACGAAACGGCTCCTCTTTCCTCGTGGACTCGGCCCTGAAAGCGTTACACCTCCAACCGCTATACCCCTCCAACCGCTATACCAATCCGCCGGATGCCCTCACCGGAACTGCACGGTATCGACCACACCCCGAAAGAAGCAGCCCTCGGCCTCGAAGCGGTCCGTGCCGATGTGCCAACCTACCCGCAGCCGCGTCGGGATGGTGATTCCCTGCACGGTGCGCTCGTCCTCCACGATGCCGCCGAAGGGCATGTAGCGGAAGCCCGCATCGTCCGGATCCCCCCAACGCATGAGAGCCACGCGGTCGAGGCGTCCGGTCTCGTCGACCGTAAAGATAGGCTCCACTGTTTCGCCCCATTTGGTAAGGCGGGCCCGGGCGCGCGACGGCCCCTCGGCGGTCCACCGGACCGCCTCGCGGCAAAGCATCGTCGGGCACCAGACGGTCTCGGCCGCCATCCGCCCGACAGTTGAGCGCACGATGTCGGCCCCCGACTGGCGCACGAGCGGCAGCAGGCCGAACAGCGCCCAGCGCATCGCCCCGCGCCCTTCCACCAGCCGATCGGCCCCGCGGATGGGCAGTCCCCACATCCGCACGGTCGCTTGCCAGATCAGCCCGCGCTCCCACACGATTACTTGCTCGGCCTCGAATGAGCGCCATGCCCCGAGCTTGATCTCGCCGTGCATCGACAGGCGCACGGCCGAAACCCGTGGCGTGCCCGGCGCGATGGCGCGCGTAAGATAGCGGCGCGCCGGATCGGGCAGCGTGCCCAACTGGTCTGGATCGAAGGCGTCGGTGCTCCGAGGCGCCGCGGCCCACAACTGATCGAGCGTCGGCTCCGTGGTCATCGCTTGCGGGGGTGGACGGGCTCCAGCGCATCGGCGGCAAAGCCCGACTCTTCTTTCGTGTCGCCATTGAACCAGGTGCAGACCACGTCGCCGGCGCTAAGGCCCTGGACCTTGGTCATCATCTCGTCGAGCATGCCCTCGCGGCGCTGGATGACGCGCGTCACCGTCATTTTCGGACCGCCCGATTTCAGGCGGACGACATCGCCAATGTCGAAGGTGCTCATCACGCGATGGGAGTGGGTTTGGCAGGAATTCGGTCGGCCTCTTGAATGGACAAGGTAGAGGTCAATCGGCAGAGGCGCAACGCTGCCCCGACCGGTCTGCGGGAAACTTCGGAGGCGGCAATCGTATGAACGCCGCGCCGTCATTAGACGGCGGCCCTCATGCGCGATTCATCCCGATCTGCCCACGTCAATCTCAACCGATCCTATGCCCACCTATACCGTCATCGGTTTCGAAAAAGACGGATTTGATGCCTTCACGAATGTCACCTCGGCCGATTCGCCAAGTGAAGCCGCCCGCTTTGCGCTCGACGACGAGTTCATCAAGCGCAAGGGTCGCCAGGCTCCGAAGACCAGCGCCCTCGCCGAACTGGAGTCGAAGACCGGCCTCTTCGTCGTTGGCATCGTCGAAGGCGAGCACAGCAACCTCGATGACGAGGTCAATCACTACGAGCAATGGTGAACGGGCCGAAGAGGACGCCCCGCCTCAAAAGGCCAGCAGCGTGTCCAGCGCGGGGCGTAGCTTGTGCTGCGCCGAGAAGATGTCGCGTTCCAGCGGCCGCGCGAAGGGCACCGGCAGGTCCGCGGCTGCCACGCGCGTCGGCGGGGCGTCAAGCAGGGTGAAGTGCTCCTCGGCAAGGGTGGCGGCCAGCTCGGCGCCGAAGCCGCCCGTGCGGGTCGCTTCGTGAAGGACGAGCACCCGGTTCGTCTTGGCCAGCGACGCGCGCACTGCCTCGCGATCCCACGGCACGAGCGTCCGCAGATCGACCACTTCGACGGATACGCCATTCGCCTCGGCCTGATGGGCGGCCTCCTCCAGCGCCCACTGCACGCCGATGCCGTACGTCACGATCGTGACATCTGTCCCCGCGCGGGCGATCCGCGCCGCGCCGAAGGGGATTTGATACATCGGCAGCGGCACGGCGCCGCGGAGCGAGCGGTACAGCTTCTTGTGCTCGAAGAACAGCACCGGGTTCGGATCGTCCAGCGCCGTCAGGAGCAGGCCCTTCGCATCGCGGGGCGTCGCCGGGACAACGACTTTCAGCCCCGGCACGTGCGCGAACCAGGCCTCCATCGACTGCGAGTGAAACGGCCCCGCCCCCATGCCGCCGCCAAACGGCGCGCGAATCGTCACGTTGACGGGCTGATCCCAGCGGTAGTGCGTCTTCGCCAGATTGTTGACGGTCTGGTTGAAGCCGCACGCGATGAAGTCGGCGTACTGCATCTCGACGACGGGACGCACTCCCTCGATCGCGAGGCCGAGCGCCGCCCCGATGGCTCCGCTCTCGATAATCGGCGTGTTGCGGACGCGCTCGGGCCCGAAGCGCTCCAGAAAGCCTTCGGTCACTTTGAAGACACCGCCGTACGCGGCGATGTCCTGCCCCATCAGGAGAAGGCTGTCCTCGGCTTCCATCGCCTGCTCCAACCCCTCACTGATCGCATCGATGAAGCGTTTTTCTTCGGCCGGAACCCCGTCGGGGGCGGGCTCGGGATCGGGCGCCGGAGCAAACAGGTCGGCGCGCTCGGCAGCGGGCGTGCTCGTCACCTCGGGCTGGCTCAGCGCATGTTCGGCGACCTGATCGATCTGCGCCTCCAGGTCGTCGCGGAGGGACGCGATGCGCTCGTCCGTGAGCGCGCCGGCGGCGACGACCGCCTGCGTCCAGCGCTCGATGGGGTCCCGCTCGGCCCACGTCTCCATCAACGCGTCGGGGACGTACGCCGTGCCGGACGCCTCTTCGTGGCCGCGCATCCGGAAGGTCTTCATCTCCAGCAGCACGGGCCCGTTGCCCGCCCGCGCCCATCCGGCCGCCCGCTGCACCGCACCGATCACCTCCAGCACGTCGTTGCCGTCGACCATGCCGCTGGGAAGGTCGTAGGCCGCTCCCGCATCGGCGACATCCGGATTGGCGAGCGCCTCGTCGGCCGGCGTCGACAGGCCGTACTGGTTGTTCTCCACGATAAAAACGACCGGCAGCTTCCAGACGCCAGCCAGGTTGAGCGCTTCGTGAAAGTCACCCTCGCGCGAGCCGCCCTCGCCAGTGAAGGCTACTGCGACGAAGTCGTCGTCCCGGTACTGCGCCGCCTGCCCGAGGCCGCACGCCACGGGCAGCATCGCCGCCATGTGTGAGATCATCCCGATGATGCGGCGCTCCGGCAAGCCGAAGTGAAACGTCCGGTCGCGCCCCTTGGTGAAGCCGCCCTGCCGCCCCATGAGCTGGCAGAAGAGCGGCTTGAGCGGCACGCCGCGCGTGGTCCACAGGCCGAGGTTGCGATGCATCGGCAGCAGGTAGTCGCGCTCCTGGAGCGCCCACACGGCCCCGACGGAGATCGCCTCCTGCCCGTAGCCGCTGAACCACTTCGAGATGCGCCCCTGCCGGATCAGCCGGAGCATCTTTTCTTCGATGACGCGCGGGATAAGAAGTGCACGGGTGAGCCCCTCTACGTCGAGCTCCGCCATATCGACAGCGGGCGCATCGGAGACGGCGCGGAGGGAAAGGCGGTTGGAGGCAGCCATACGTCGGGCAATGCAGATGGAAGCGAGCAGCGGGGCGCGGCGGATCCGCAGGGCGCCGATCCGGCTCTCCTAACATGCGAGACAGCCGCCTCTCCGTCAAGCGGAGCGCTCGGGGCCCCTGCAAGCCGCTCCGTTCCCCCGGCCGAGGCGCCCCGTCACTCCAGCCGGAACCGAAACGTGATCACCCCGGTCTGCGGCTCTTGTGGGACGTTGCCCGGCAGCGCGTTGAACCGCCAGCGCTGAAGCGCATCCATAACGGCCTGCTCCAGCTGGGGATTGCCCTTTAAAAGCGGAATGCGCCGCACAATGCGCCCCTGCGGATCGACGGTGATGCGCACGCGGATGGTGGCGTCGACTTTTTCGGTGTACTGCGGGATCGGCGCGAAGACGGGATCGCGGTTGAGCCCCTCGATGTTGTAGGGGGCAGATTTCTCTTCGGTCGTGCCCTCGCCCGAGTCGCCCGTATCAGCGCCGGTCGGATCGGTCGATTCGTTCGCTTCCTGCTGCTCCTCGGGAGGCGACGTCTCTTCTTGCTGCGGCGGAACGGTTTCTTCGTCGGGCGGCGGGACGGTCTCCTCATCGGGCGGCTCCTCGGCCTGCTCGGGCAGGTCGATCGGCTCGGTCGCCTCCTCCGCCGCGGGCTGCTCCTCGGCAGGCGTCTCGGCGGGGGGCGGCTCTTCCTCGGCCGGCTCGGTTTCGGCCGGCTCGGTTTCGGCCGCGGCTTCGACGGGGCGGCCGCGCGCAAAGTCGCCGAACTCGACTTCGATGAAGCCGAGCGGGCGCGTCTGCGGCTGCATGGCCGTCACGAGCGAAAAAACAACCAGCAGCAGCGTGTGCACAGCTACCGAGGTGCCCAGGCCAATCCAGTCGCTACGATCCATGGCAAGCAGTCCTGCGTATCAAAAGGGCGTCGCTACGCGTTGTATCCGCCAGCCCCGCGTTTGTGTCCGGCTCGCCCCGGCCTACTTGCCGCCCCGCTTGAGGCCGGGCTGTTCCAACCGGAGCTGCGCCGAGATGCGATAGGTGTACCCCAGATCCTGCGCCGCGAGCCCGGCGAAGTCGCCGAAACTGAAATCAATGGTAAGCTGATTGAGCGTCAGCCCGGCCCCTACCGATGGCGTCACGTCCAGCCCGATGTCGTCGCCGTACTGGATCCGGTTGATGCCGGCACGCAGCGCAGCCACGCCCTTGTAGCTGAACTCCGCCCCCATCCGCGGATGAAACGAAACGTCGCCGATGTTCGGCACGAAGGCCTGCTGGCCGTCGAAGGCCACGTCCAGATCTGCCGCGAGCGTCACCCGATGCGCCCCCACCGGCTGCGCCCATCCCGCGCCGAGGCGCACCACGGGAAGCACGAGCTCGGTGCCGCCTTCGGGCAGCTCCTGGCCGAAGGCTTCCTCGAACGGGATCGGGTTGCCCTCCCCGTCGGAGGCCTCAAACGCCTCCGGGTTAATGCTCCAGCTTTGCATCATCGTCGAGCCGTCCTGCACCACCGCACCGAGGCGCAGCCGACGCGCCCGGTACTGCACGCCGGCGTCGAAGCTATAGCCCCACGCGTCGGCAAAGTCGCCGATGGTGCGCCGGATAATCTTGCCGGTGACGCCCATCGTGAACCCGGCGTGTAGGTGGCGGCTGTAGCCGAGGAAGAACGCGTAATCCGCCGCCGAAAAGCGCGTGATAAAGCTCTCGTAGTTGGGCTTTGGCTGGTCGAGGGCTGGGTCCCAGGCGTCGAGCGTGTTGACGATGTCGTTCACGCCGCTCCGGAAGAGTGAGAGGCTGACCGTCGACTGGGCGTTGATAGGCCACGCAAGGGCACCGTAATCGAAGGAGACAGCCCCGGCAAAGCGCTCGACGTGCATATACGCGATCTCAGGATACTGGAGCTGGTGCAGCCCGGCCGGATTCCAGTAGCCCGCCGTAACGTCGCCCGTGATGGCCACGTGCGCTCCCCCCATGCCGAGCGAGCGCGCCCCGACGCCGCCCGCCAGAAAGTCGGCGCCGTACTTGGCGATGCGCTGCCCCTGAGCCGGCGGCGCGTGCAGCGCGCCGACGAGCAGCAATAGCGCCAGCCCGGCCAGGCTGCGCTGGAATGAAGATCGACCATTCATCATCATAAAAACGCTTCGTCATGGGGGCGGCCCACTGCACAAGGGCCGTGCCACACCGGTTCGCTCCGGCACCGGCCCGACCGATCCGCTACGGGGCACGGCGCAGGCGAGCGCCAAACGCACCGTCGATGCCGTGCGTCTGGGGCGTCGACACAAAATAGCCCGCCTCCGTCACAAAATCCGGAGGCACAGCCCCTTCCGCCGATTCGACGGTAAAGTCGTTGTGCTCGTCCACAAACGCCGCGACGCGGTCCTCGTTCTCTTCGGGTTCAATGGTGCACGTCGCGTAGACGAGCAGGCCGCCGGGCTTGACGAGCGCAGCCGCCGCGTCGAGCAGTTCGCCCTGCAGGGCCGTCAACTCGTCCAGATCCTCCGGGCTGCGCTGCCAGCGCAGGTCGGCCCGCTTGGCGAGCACGCCCAGGCCCGAGCACGGCGCGTCGACCAGCACGCGATCGGCTTGTGGCAGGTCGGGATCGGCCGGGGCGGCCTGCAGCTCGCCGGTCCACGTGTCGATCACGTCGTCGACGCCCTGCGCCGCAGCGGCGTCCCGCACGAGACCGACACGCTGCTCATTCACGTCGATGGCGCAGATCCGGCCCGCTCCTCCCATCCGCTGAGCTGCATACGTCGCCTTGCCGCCCGGCCCGGCGCAGCCGTCGATGATCGTCTCCCCCGGCTGCGGATCCAGGAGCTGCACGATCAGTCCCGCGCTTTCATCCTGCACCGCGCACTGCCCCTCGTCCAGGAGCCCCTCTTTGATGAGCGGCTGAAGGCGTTTCATCCGCACAAAATCGTCCAGATACGGCGAGTCGACCCAGACCGCATCGAGCGCGTCCAGCTGATCGGTGAATGCCATGCGCGTGGTCGACAGCGGGTTGATGCGCACGCTGTACATCGGGCGGCGGTTGTTCCACTCCAGCAGGTCGACGGTATCGGCCTCGCCGTAGCGATCGAGCCAGCGGCGGACCATCCACGTGGGGTGCGAGTGGCGGATGGCGAGATCGTTGGAGCGGTCGCCGGTATCCGGCTCGGGGATGTACTCACGGTCGCGATCGAGCGTGCGCAGCATCCCGTTAACGAGGCGCCCGGCGCCGGGGCGGATCATCTGCTTGGCGAGCTCGACGTTTTCGTAGATCGCCGCGTGGGAGGGCGTGTGCGTGAAGAGGAGCTCATACGCCCCGAGGCGGAGGATCTGCCGCAGGCGCAGCTCCACATCGTCGTAGGCGCCGTGATAGAGCCGGCTGAGGATAAAGTCGAGCCAGCGCCGGGAGCGCGTCACCCCCGCCACGTAGTCGCGGACCTGCCGTTGCGAGCGCCGGTCGAGGCTCTCATCTTCCTGATCGATGAGGCCCACGAACGCTTGATCCATTTCGATGCGTTCGAGCTGGCGCAGGGCCTCGCGGCGGCTGGCGGATACGTCATCGGACATAAGCGGGAAGATCGGTTGGGGGCGGTGTGGAGTACGGTACGCCGACGCGCGGATTACGAGTGGAGCACTTCCGTTAACGGGTCGTCGGGCTCCATGTGGCCGTCGGGGTGGGCCTGTTCGTGGGCCGAGGGCTCCAGGTGCGCGGTCACGTTCACGTCGTCCTTCGGGAAGAGCGCGTCGATGGCGTCTTCGACGACATGGGCCCGTTCGTGGGCCTGCTCTACGCTCATCGCTCCGGGGAACCAGAGGTGGTATTCGATCCAGACCTGATCGTTGATCCGGCGGTGGCGCACCTGGTGGAAGCCGGAGATCACCTGCTTCTCGGTTGCCCGCTGGAGCAGGTCGAGGATTTCCTGCGTGGCCTGGGCGTCGGCGCGGTCCATCAGCCCGCCGGCCGAGCGGCGCAGGAGCCGCCCCGAGGTCCAGAGGATGTTGAGCGCCACGAGGATGGCCACGACCGGATCGAGCCAGGCGATGTCCGTCGCCCACACGAGCGCCACGCCGCCCACGACGCCGAGACTCGTCCACATATCGGTCATCACATGTTGGCCGTTCGAGACGAGTACGAGGCTGTTGTGACGCCGCCCGATGCGGATCAGATAGAGGCCGAGCGCAAGGTTCACCCCGCCCAGCCCGCCGATGATGAGCAGTCCGGTCCCCAGCTGTTGCACCTGTGGTCCGGCGATCAGATCGGCGACGGCCGAGTAGATGATGCCGAGTGCGGCGATCAGGATGAGCCCGCCCTCAAAGCCGGAAGCGAAGTACGCGATCTTGCCGTGTCCGTACGGATGCTCCGTGTCGGGCGGCGCGTCGGCATACCAGAGACTGAAGGCCGCAAACCCGGTCGCAGCGATATGAATGACGGATTCGACGGCGTCGGAGAAGATCGCGGCGCTGCCGGTGATGTACGTCGCCGCCAGCTTGCCCACGAGCATCAGCACTGATACGCCGAGGCTGATGAGCATCGCGCGGCGGCGCACGCGCGGGGCACGATCGGAGGCGGGCGGGGAGTCCATCTGTGCGGGGTCGGCGTGCATAGCAGTAGCTCTGTACCCGCGCTGCACCGAATGGGTTCGCGGAGCCCCTTGACGCTTCCCTTCTTTCGGTGTTTTTTCCAGAACGCACGTATCCTTTGCCCCTGACTGCTCCTCCATCATGCCTCGCCTCGAACATATCGGCATCGCTGTCCGCCAGCCCGATGACGTCGCCGCCCTCTACGAGACCCTGCTGGAGGTGCTGCCCTACAAAACCGAAACGGTAGCCGACCAGGGCGTCCGCACGCATTTCATCTCAGCCGAGACGGCCAAACTCGAACTCCTCGAAGCGATCGATGACGACTCGCCCATCGCGGGCTTTCTGAACAAGCGGGGCGAAGGACTCCACCACCTCGCCTTCGAAGTCGACGACATCGACGCCGCCTTTGAGCGACTGCAGAACGCCAGCTTCACCCCGCTGGGTGACGGCCCCTCCCGCGGCGCCGACGGCAAACGGATCTTCTTCCTTCATCCGAAACAGACCCACGGCGTCCTCGTCGAACTTTGCCAGTCGGTCCCGATGGAGCTGGAACCGGTCTCCCTCCCGTTCGAGGACCACACGCTGGCGGCGTACGAGCGCGGGCGCCGGAACGCGCCGACGATCCTGCTCTTGCACGGCGCCGCCGGCTCGACGGCGCTCGAAACGGCCCCCCTGCTGCGCCGGCTCGAACCGCACGCACACGTGCTGGCCGTCGATTTCAGCGGGCACGGCGCCTCGGACCCCGCAGAGGACCTGTCCTTCTCGGCCGATCTCTTCGCGGCCAACGCCCGTGCCACACTCGACCACTTCGACGTCGATCAGGCGGATGTCTTCGGTTTCTCGATGGGCGGCAGCATGGCCCTGCACTTGGCGCACCGCCATCCGGAGCGGGTGCGCCGCATCGCCGTACATGGCGCCAATCTGCAGTGGCCGGCCGAGCGGGTCGAGGCGCTCACGCGGCGGCTCGATGTGGCCCATATCGCCGCCCACGCCCCGCTGCTCGCCGATCAATTCGCCTCCACCCATGCCGACTGGCGCGGGCTCTTCACGCGGATGGCTCGTTTCATCCGCACCCTGCCGGACGTCGAGGCCCAGATGCACGAGGAAGCCCGCAGCCTGAGCCATCCCACGCTCGTCTCCACCGTCGACGCGGACGATCTCTTTCCGCTCGACGCGGCCCTCCATCTGCACGAGACGCTCCCCAACAGCCGGCTGACAATCCTGCCTGGCACGCACCACGCGCTCCGCCAGATTAACGAGGACGTGCTCGCACCCCTTCTGCTCGAGCACGTCGGCGCGGCGTGAGCACGGCCGATCCGACCACAAAAAAACCGGCCGGTACCGTGGGGGCACCAGCCGGGGTGTAGCGTCACTCTGGATCAGCGGATGGCTCGCTGCCGCGCGATTACTCTTCGGGTTCGACGGCTGTCACTTCGAGGGTTCCAGTGTACTCGCCATCGTCCACTTCGATGGTGTACGTGCCGGGCTCGGTGAAGCCCACATCGATGAACTCGCCGGCGCGCCGGACATCCACCATCTGAGCCGATCCGGAGACGGTCCACGAGTAATCTTTTTCGATGGTAAAAGCCCGGACGAAGTAATCGGTGGTATCCGGAATGGTGACCTCGGTGGCGCCTTCGATATCGAGCGAGTTCCCGGCCTCGAAGTCGAAGTTCTGCTCCCCGAAGTCACAGGCGGAGAGTGACACGACTACCAGAAGAGCCAAGAGCAGGGTTAAAGGATGACGTTGCATGCGCATAGTTTGATCGCTGGACTCGTTACAAGAATGCGGTGGTCGATGGCCCGAGGAACTCAGTTGACGTCCCACCAGAGCTGCACGCCCTGATTGTCGTTACTGGCGCCGTTGCCTCCCAGCATGTTGCTGATGGCGGCCTGGAGGTTCGAATCGTTGAGCGTCGACTCATCGGTCGGGTACGACATCCGGACGGGGAACGAGCGCCCGAAGAGGTTCTGGCCGGGATCCCCCGGCGGGACTTGGAAGACGCCCTCGAAGTCCATCCGCCGGAACGTGGACCAGCCCTCCATGCCCTGCATGTACTGTGCAATCCACTTCTGCACGCCAAGAACCTGCCGGTAGTTGCTGGCGGTCGGCGTCTCGACGGTGCTGAGGAAGCTATCAATCGCACCGGTATCCGTGACACCCCAGTAGGTCATTGAGGCGCGGATGGCGTCGCGATAGAGCTGCTCGCCGCTCTTCGTGATACTGGGTACGTTCATGTCGGAACGCAGGGCCGCCTCCGCTTTGATGAAGAGCACCTCATCGTAGAGCATCAGGATAGCCGGGGAGTCGGCCTGGCGGACACGCAGGCCGGGCCGGGAGAAGTTCTCCGAGGTAAACAGCTGCTGCGCCTCACCGCCAGGGAGCCCGTACGGGAACCCATTGAACTCGGGCTCGGGCGTATCGGGGTTGGCGTCGGTAAAGTAGGAGGACCGGCGCGGATCCTGCGTGTCGTTCATGACGCTCAGGATCGACTCCGGAATTGTCCAGTCGTCTCGCCCAGCCACCTCGTAGTTTTCGAAGAACGGGTTCTGGTACGGCGGAGACGTGTTAAAGGGCTGCAGGGCGTTATCATCGTTGCTTTCAAACGTCCCGGCCTGGATGGCTTCGTCGATGGCCGTCGCCGCTGCATCGGGCATCCGATCGGACATCCGCATGGCGAGGCGCATCTTCAACGCGTTGGCGAACTTCTTCCACTTGCCCATGTCGCCGCCGTACATCAGGTCGCCGGAGCTCAGCGTCGGGGCGCTGGTGTCGATCATCTGGCTGGCCGCGGTGAGCGTGTCGATCAGAGCGGTGTAGATCTCTTGCTGACCGGTGTATTCGGGCGAGAAGTTGCCGTCGCGGCCGTTGAGCGCATCGGTGAACGGAATCGGTCCCCACATATCGGTCATGACCTGAAACGTCCAGGCCTGCAGGATATGCGCCACAGCAATCTGGTTGTCGTTCGGCCCGTAGGCGCTCGCCGGACCCGGCGAGTTGCGGTTGATCCGCTTGATCTCCTGGAGATCATTGAGGGCGAGATAGAAGTTGGCCCAGTTGGCGTTATTCGATCCGGCGCGGCGCGACGGGAAAGCGTAGCGGTCGGCGTCGGTGTACTGGTTGGTCGTCCAGTACTGCGCGTAGCGGACCCAGAACGAACCGGGATAATCGTCCCAGTAGGTATCGGCCAGGTCCGTCTGCGCATTGCTCAGCAGCTTTGGCGTCGTGGCCGAGGTCGGCTGGTTCGGGTTTTCGTTGAGTTCGGTCAGGTCGCACCCGCCCAGTACGAGGACGAGGGCAGCGAGACCGGCAATCGATAGACGTTGAAGTAGGCGTTTCATGTCGCGTAGGCTCTTAGGCATCAGTCAAATAAGGGTGCGGAAGCAGGCCGGGGCGCTCGGTTAGAGCGTCAGGTTCACCCGCAGGCCCAGCGAACGGTTCGGCGGCATTTGGCCGGCCTCAATGCCCTGCAGGTTGCCGCTGCTCCGCGTCACGGCGGTCGGGTCGAAGTTCGGCGTGTACTTCAAGAGCGTCGCCAGATTGCGTCCGATGGCGGACACCGTAAGCTGCTGCACTGGGCTGCCAGCAAACCACTGCCGCGGCAGCGTGTAACTGATGTTGATCTCCCGCAGCTTGATGTAGCTGGCGTCGTACAGGTGCGCCTCGTGATTGCCAAAGAGGGTGGCGAAGAAGAGGTTCGGATCGACCCGACCCGTCCACTCCTCGCCGGAGGACGTCACGCCGTCGGGCACGATGCCCAGCTGGCGAATGTTTTGGTCCACCGTTTCCTGGAAGATGCCACTGTAGAGCCCGAACAGGTTCGACAGCGACCAGATCTGTCCGCCTTTTTGCCCATCGAAGAGCACGCTGGCGGTCAGGCTCTTGTAGGACAGCGTCGTCGACAGGCCACCCGTCCAATCTGGCAGATAACTGCCCAGCACGCGCGGATCGCTCTGCGAGTAGAAGCCGCCACTCACGACCTTGTTGCCGTTGTCGTCATAGACGAAGCCGGGGCCGAAGAAGGAACCGTACGGTTCGCCTTCCCGGGCGACGATCTGCGGCCCAAAGGGTGGGCTCGACCGCGCCTGGTTCAGCGGGATACTCGTCACACCCTCGGCCAGCTCCACGACCTCGTTCACGTTCTTCGACCAGTTAGCCGTCACGTCCCACTGGAAGTCCTGCGTAATCACCGGAGTGACTCGCATGACCAGCTCGACGCCTTTGTTGGAGATCGTCCCAGCGTTAATCACGCGCGAGGAGTAGCCGCTGGCCCGCGAGGCGCCCACACTGAGGATCTGGTTCCGCGTCTCCTCGCTGTAGTATGTCGCATCGAGGCCGAGGCGGTTCTGGAAGAACTGCAGCTCGGTGCCAATCTCCCACCCCGTCTTAATCTCCGGCTCGAGATCCTCATTCGGGAGCGAGTTCGGGAGCGACTGTACCTGCGTGCTTCCAAACGGCGTGCCCAGCGGATAGGTAAACGACAGCTGATACGGATCGGTGTCCCGACCCACACGCGACCAGTTGACGCGAACCTTTCCGTAGGAGAGCACGCTCGAGTTCTGGAAGGCCGGCAGGCTGCTGAACACCACGCTACCGGTTACCGACGGGTAGAGGTAGCTGTTGTTATCCGCCGGCAAGGTCGAGGACCAGTCGTTTCGGAGCGAGCCGCCGACGTAGGCGAAGTCTTTGTAACCCACCGTGGCATCGGCAAAAAGCCCGACAAGCGCCTGCTCCTGAAAGTAGTCGTTGATGGCCGGACGGCTGATCGAGTTTTCCAGCGTGAAGACATCCTCGGTGGCAAGGCCGCCCTCGGTGTCACCCGCGTTTAGGCTGTAGTCACTGTAGCGATAGTTGACGCCTCCTGTGGCCCGCAGGCTTAAGTCCCCGCTCAGGTTGCCGTTGTAGTTCAGCTCGGCCCCGAGGTTGGTTTCCTGCACCTCACGAACCGATTCGCTGTAATTCGACTGCTCGACAGAGCCAATCGCGATCCGCTCCTGGCGGCGGCTATTATAATAGTCGGTACGCGCATTGCCAGACAGCGTTAGATTCTCGGCCAGATCGTACGAGACCGAGAAGCGTCCGAAGACACGCTGCATGTCGTCATTCTGGAAGTTGCGCTCGCGAATCCAGAACGGGTTATTGGCATAGATCAGATCGCCATTACGCGGGTCGCCGATCCAGTTCCAGCCGCGCTGAGTACCGTCTTCGCGAGTAATGTCGCGCATTGGCGCACCATCGGACAGGTCGATCTGCCGCTGGCCAAAGTGATTGAACTGCAGCCATGGGCCGTTGGCGTTGGTGTATCCGCTGCCCGGCCGCCCGAAGCCATCCTCGTTGACGTAGTTGGCCGAGAGCGAGGTCGTGAGTGCGTCGGTGAGATCGAGCGAGCCGTTGAAACTGAGCGTCTGCCGCTCAAGGTCGCTATCGGGCGAGTGCCCGCGCGTCATCATGTTACGCACCGAGATGCGATAGTTGAAGTTTTCGGCGCCCTGCGAGAAGGCGACGTTGGTCGTGGATGTGGCGCCTTGTCGGAAGAAGTTCTCTACGTTGTCCGGATGCGCTACCCAGGGTGTCGTCTGTCCTTCGAGGCCGTTCACGTCGTCGTAGCTGTACCACTGGCGCACTTCGCGACCGTCGAGCCGCGGCCCCCAGGACTGGTCCGTCCCAAAGTCGGCCACGAGCTGGCCCTGAGCGTTCATCGAGAAGGGCGACCAGGAGCCTCCGCCGTACTTGTTCTGATAGTCCGGGAGATTGTAGAGATCGCTCACGGTCACGCTCTGCTGCACCGAAACGCCGATGCCTTCACGCTGGTCGCCGCTCTTCGTCGTGATCTCGATGACACCATTGGCGGCCCGTGATCCGTACAGCGCAGCGGCGCTCGGGCCTTTCAACACCGTCACCGACTGGACATCGGCCGGATTAATCATGGAGGCCGCGTTTCCGTAGTCGTAGCCGCCATTGACTGGACGTGGCACTAATCAAAATCGTCCGGCAAACATTCCCTCAATTAATACTATCTTAACACTTTTATGCGTAACGGAAAATAGTGCCGGGGCTCGATCGCTCGACTGTTGCGGAGGCATATCAGCGCTAAAGCTGGCCGACTACATCACCCCGACCCGAGGAGTATCGGAAACCACAAAGGAGACGGGATGGGCGCACCCTCAGCGTCCGTCCGCCTTCCCGAATGTTCCGGACAGATTCGGGATCAGTTGCTTTTGAGATGAACCAGGATGACGCCATGGTCGTGCCCGCTTCCGTAGCGCATGGTGGCCTCGTTGTCGCTTAGAAACTCAACCGACTCTACATCGACCACGTCAATCTCGCGAAGGGTCGACGGCGGTCCGTACCGATTTCCATCGACGTACACCAGGATGTCGCTCTGATTTTCGACGCTGCTGGGCCCTCGCTTGCGCAACCACTGGGGCCGGAGCCGCTGCACGAGCGTATAGGCGCTGCTCATCGAGCCGGCCTCTTCGACCTCGCTCTGCGTGATCACCGAGGGATCGCCACCGGAGGAGCGGCTCGCATTGACGCCTGTACACGCCGCGACAACACAACTCAGCACAACGATGAGTCCAATGTGAGCGAGCGACTGCAACCGGGATGGGCAGGTCATGGGTCGGTTTCGGCCGATGAACGGGAGTGCGTTCGTTTCAACGTACGGGGTCTCGTCCTGAACCTCAACAACCGACGGATCCTGCGCCCCGATCCCGTGCGGACTGCGCCTTGACTTTAACCGGCAGCAATCCAGTTTTTGCAGTGTCACTCGTTCCACCACAGTACCCGTTTTTATGCCGCACATTTCGACCTACGGCTACCTCGGCACCACCGGCGTCAAAGTCTCGCCTCTTTGCTTTGGCACGATGTCGTTCGGTGGCATCGCGGATGAAACCATGTCGACCCGGATGTTTAACCACTGCCGCGAGGTGGGTATCAACTTCTTCGACTGCGCCAACGTCTACGAAGACGGCCGCTCCGAGCAGATTCTTGGGGACCTAATCGCTCCCTGCCGCGATGAGGTCGTCATCACCAGCAAGGCGTACTTCCCAACGTCGGACGATCCGAACGCCCGCGGCGCCTCGCGCTATCATATCGTTCGCGCCGTGGAGGCGAGCCTGCGCCGGCTCGAAACCGAGTATATCGATCTCTACTTTGTCCACCGATTCGATGAGCAGACGGCGCTAACCGAAACGCTTCGCGCGCTGGACGACCTCGTGCGGCAGGGCAAGGTGCTGTACCTGGGTGCGAGCAATTTCGCCGCATGGCAGGTGATGAAGGCGCTGGGCATTAGCCGGCGCGAGGGCCTCGAACGGTTTCAGGTGATTCAGCCGATGTACAACCTCGTCAAGCGTCAGGCCGAGGTCGAACTCCTGCCGATGGCTGAAGCCGAATCGCTCGCCGTCACCCCCTACAGCCCCCTGGGTGGCGGACTGCTGACGGGCAAGTACGGCCTCGACCGGACACCCGAACAGGGCCGGTTGACGTCGAATAAGATGTACCAGACACGCTACGGCGACCGCTTCAACTACGAGGTGGCCGAGCGCTTCACAGCCTTCGCCACCGATCACGGCTACGACCCGGTGAGCCTCGCCGTCGCGTGGGTACAACATCATCCGGCTGTGACGGCGCCCATCATCGGTGCGCGTACCGTGGAGCAGCTGGAGGGCTCGCTCGGCGCGCTCGACATCGACATGACGCCCGACCTGCGTGCGGCGATCTCAGCCCTCTCGCCCACTCCGCCCCCCGCCACCGATCGGATCGAAGAGCGCAGCGAGCACACCTACGGCACTCGCTAATTCCAAAGCAGGGTCCCCTCTGCCCCCACTCGCCCGCACTTCCTCTCTCATATCCTAATCATGCGCCTCGCTATCGTCGGCTGCGGACACATCGCCCAGGTCTACGCCCGCGACCTCGCGACGTACGACACGCTGGAGATCGTAGCTGCGACCGATCTCGTTCCAAGCCGGGCTGAGCAGCTCGTTGCCGCGTTCGGCGGCACGGCGTATCCCGATCTGAATACGCTCCTGAGCGACAGTTCGGCCGAGGCGATCGTCAACCTGACGATCCACGCCGCGCATGCTGCCGTCACCCGCCGCGGCCTCGACGCGGCTCGGCATGTCTACAGCGAAAAACCCCTCGCGCTGGACCCGGCCGAGGCGCGGGCACTGGTCGAACAAGCCGAGGCGCACGGGCTGAAACTGGGCTGCGCACCAATCAGCGTGATGGGCGATGCCCAGCGGCACGCCGCTCGCCTCCTGCGCGACGGGCGCTGCGGCCCCATTCGCATGGTGTATGCCATCTGCAATCTGGGGCGGCTAACGGAATGGAACGCCAACCCCGAGCCCTTCCTGCGCATCGGACCGCTGTTCGACGGTGCCGTCTATCCACTGACGCTGCTCACTCACCTGTTCGGCCCGGTGCAGCGAGTGGCCTCCGCCCACCAATCGCTTCTGCTGGATACGCACGAGCACGACGGTCGGCACTTTTCCGTGGACACGCCTGATCATACGATCGCCGTGCTCGAATTTGCCGATGGCGTGCAGGCTCATCTCACCGCCAGCATGTACGTCCCGTACCAGACGAAGCACTTCAACAGCCTGGAATTTCACGGCGACGACGGCTCCCTCTTTCTCCGCAACGCCGGCGATACCACCTCGGCCGATGCCGAGGCGGTCCAGTTCGCACGCCTCGGCCAAGGGTACCGGCCCGTCCCGCTCCCCCATCCGCTCCAGCCCCGCGGATACGCCGCCGGCATCGAGGATCTGCGCCAAGCAGTCGCCTCCGATCGTGCACCACGGGCCAGCGGATGCCACGCCGCGCACATCGTCGCCCTCATCCGCGCCATCCAGCAGTCTGCACAAGAAAACGCGCCGGTGCCCGTCGATGCCCTCGGCTTCACTGCGGCCCCGTCCTCATCTCCCGACGCATCCCACCCCTCGAATCCTGAAGGCCCGACCTCGAACTCAGAACCCGCGACCCTGAACTCCAACCGCCCCGCTCTGCCTCCCATCGGGTTTGGCTGCTCGCGGTACCGCGGCGGCTCCACGTACGTTGACCTTCGTCCGGCCATCGAAACGGCGCTCGACATGGGCGTGCGACTGCTCGACGGAGCCGAGCTGTACGGCAATGAGCGGCAGATGGGCCAGCTCCTCCAGCAACCGGGCCGCCCCGACCGCGAGCATCTCTTTCTGATCAGCAAAGTGTGGCACACCAACCACGAGCCCGACCGTCTCATCGCGGCCTGCCGCCAGTCTCGTGAGGCGCTGCAGGTAGATACGCTCGATGCATACTTGCTCCACGGGCCGCAGGCATGGGCGTACACCGAGCCGCTCACGGACCTCCGCACCCGCTCCCACGACGCGGCCACGGCCCTGACCTTCCCGACTAATGAGGACGGCCAGATTCGCACCGCCGAGGTCGACCTCGCCACCACATGGCGCGCGATGGAGTCGCTCGTGGAGCGCGGGTGGACGCGAGCGATTGGCGTGTGCAACTTCGACCGCCGTCAGCTGGCCGATCTACTCGACATCGCCTCCATTGCACCAGCACTCAATCAAATCGAGTGCCATCCGTACCACCCCCGCACCGAATTGGTCGACTGGTGTCACGACCGTCAGATCGCGATCATGGCGCACTCGCCCCTGTCCGCTCCCGGATTGCTGGAAGACCCGACGCTTCAGCAGATCGCTAAGCGGCACGACGCCTCGACCGCGCAGGTGATCTTACGCTGGCTCATCCAGCGCGATATCGTCCCGATTCCATCCAGCACCCAGCCGACCCACATCCAGCAGAACCTTGACGTCTTCGGATTCCACCTCAGCGATGAGGATCGAGCGGCCATCCGCACGCTCCACCAGCCCGAGTTCAGCCGATGACGCGGCGACTCGCGTCCCGGCCGCCCCCTTGTTACAGCCTGGAAACAACATCGGCTGATGAAGCGAGTATGTAGTCTTCCAGAAATATCTACGTTTCAACGGCTAAACCGATGGACCGCGCAACCTTCCTTAAGTACCTCGGCGCCGCCCCAATGGCCCTCTGGCTGACGGCCTGCGGGCGCTCTGAGTCCCGACCCCGACTGGCGTCCCCGGCTGCTCCCGATTCGCTTCAGGTGTACCACGCCCTGCCCGACTTTGAGCCGCTCGACACTCCGGCCGATGCCTGGCGAGACGTCGTCTCGGAAGACGCCTTCCGCATCCTGTTCGAAGAGGGGACCGAGCCGCGCCACTCCAGTCCGCTGAACGAGGAACAGCGCGACGGCACGTACATCTGCGCGGCGTGCTACCTGCCGCTGTTTTCATCGGATACGAAATACGACAGCGGCACGGGCTGGCCGAGTTTCTGGGCGCCGATTGCGGAACGTTACCTGGGCACGAAGCGCGACACCAGGCTGGCCACGCCGCGCACCGAGTACCACTGCGCGCGCTGCGGCGGCCATCAGGGGCATGTGTTCGAGGATGGACCGGAGCCGACCGGATTGCGCTATTGCAATAACGGACTCGCGCTCAACTTCGTCCCCGAAACCGACTCGCTCCCCCCGCTCCGCTCCTGACTCACCCCCCGATCACTATGCCCAACAGTAAGCTCACCATCGGTATCGTGCTGGCTCTCTTCGGGCTCAGCGCCGTCGTGCTCGGCATCGACTACCTACCCGACGGGCCGCGGACGGCGGCGCCGGCGCCCGGTGAAGCGGCCGACGCCGCACCCGATGCCGCGGATCTCGACCCGGCCGTGGCCGATACGGCCACTTTTGCGGGCGGCTGCTTCTGGTGCATGGAGCCGCCGTACGACAAAATCGACGGTGTGGCCGCGACGATCTCGGGCTACGCCGGCGGATCGGTGCCCGATCCGTCGTACGAAGAGGTGTCCTCGGGCACCACCGGTCATGCCGAAGTCGTGCAAATCATTTACGACTCTACGAGGGTCGGCTACGACCAACTGCTAACGACCTACTGGCACAACGTCGATCCGCTGGATGATGGGGGCCAGTTCTGCGACCGCGGATCGTCGTATCGGCCCGTCATTTTTGTCCACAACACCCGCCAGCGGCACCTCGCTGAGGCCTCCAAAGCCCGCATCGCCGAGCAGTTCAGCGATCCAATCGTTGTCCCAATCCAGCCGCTCAACGCGTTCTACCGCGCCGAGACCTATCACCAGAACTACTACAAGAAAAACCCGGATCGCTATTACCGCTACCGGCGCGGATGTGGGCGCGACGCCCGGCTCCGCGAGCTGTGGGGCGACCAGGCCGGACGATAAGCCGGGCTACCCCACTGCCACCGGAGCCACCGGCTCCAGGCGCTCCGGTCCTACCGATCCGGCACGTGTTCGGCCCGCTTTCATCTCGCGCTCCAGCTGGTGCACGTACGACCAGAAGTCGACCTGGATGGTGTGGCGGGGCGAATTGTGATAGCGAGCGGCGATCTTCTGCTGCCTCTGCACGATGGACCGGCGCATCGCATTCGCATCGGGGAGCGCCATCGTCCCGTCTAACAACCCGGCGACCCACTTGGCCTGCAGCTCGCACAGTGGCATCACCGCTCCCAGCGGTTGAATCAGGCCCATAAAGTAGAGATGGGAATGATCCGACGAAACGACGTTGCGGTACAGGCCGACCCGGTTGTTCTCGACGTGCACAACGGACTCCGGCAAAAACGGAAATCGGATGTCGTAGCCAGTCGCGTAAATCAGCGTATCAAAGGGCTCAGCCGATCCGTCCTCGAAGCGAATCTGATTGCCATCGAGCTGCGCGATGTTCGGCTTGATGTGGATCCGCCCGTGACCCACGTACGACAGAAACTCTTGGTTGAGCGTCGGATGCTCCTGCAGCATCTTGTGATCGGGCGTAGGCACACCGTAGCGCGCCTGACTGCCGACGGTGAGCCACGTGAGCAGCCGCAACGTACATCGCCGAACCCACACGGGCAGGTACTCCATGTAGTAGCCCGTCCACTGATCCGTGGGGATGCCCAATAAGTATTTGGGGATGATCCAGGCGCTGCTGCGAGTCGACACGGTCACGCGCTCGGCGATGCGGCTGAGGTCGACCGCAATGTCGCAGGCTGAGTTGCCAATGCCTACGACGCACACGCGCTCGCCCTCGAACGCCATGGGCTTTTCGTAGTCGTGCGCGTGGAGGATGTGCCCATCGAACGCGCCGGGAAAGTCCGGCAGTCGCGGGTTCCAGTGGTGGCCTGTCGCGCACAGGACGGCACCGTACCGCCGCGTCTCACCCGTATCGAGCGTCACGTCCCACCGGCCGTCCCCAACCGGCGCTACGTGCTCCACCCTCGTGTTAAACGTGATCCCATCGCGCAGATCAAATTCACGGGCGTAGTCCTCGAAATACTGGAGGATATAGCGGTGATGGCCGTAATCCGGAAAATCGTCCGGCATCGGAAAATCGGCCAGCTCCATGTTGTAGCGGCTGGAGATGATGTGCAGCGTCGTGTACGCCGACGACCGCCGATGCTCGATCCGCCAGAGCCCGCCGAGGTCGGATTCCAGCTCGAACTGATCGTACGGGATTCCGCAATCCTTCAGCGCTTTCGCTGCTGTGAGCCCGGCGATGCCCGCACCGATGATGCAGGCGCGCTGGCCGTCAGGTAACACCGCTGCTCGATACGGGGCCATTGATGTGTCGGGCGGCTGTTCTCAACGCCGTGGGCCCGGTACAACTCCCCGATCCGCGAGATTGTTTGCGTCCGTCCGAATCGCACACGACTGAGAGGCGGATCGCTGATTGTTTCCGCCAATTGCATTTTGTAGTATCCCTCCTCCCAGTCCTGTTTGGTTCTGAGTTTCCTGCTATGTCCACGGAGTCCTCCTCATCCTCGCGCAGCGTTTCGGATCGCGCCCTCGACTACATTGAGCGGACCGGCAACGCCCTCCCCGATCCGGTCACACTCTTCTTCCTCTTCATCGCCATCGTAATGGTGGCCTCGTGGATCACCCACATGGCCGGCGTGAGCGTCGTTCATCCCGGCACCGAAGAAGTCATCACGGCGGACAACCTGTTCTCGTCAGAGAACATCCGGCGGCTTTTCACCGACATGGCCGAGACGTTTGCCGACTTTCCGCCCCTTGGCCTCGTGCTCGTGGTGATGTTGGGCATCGGTGTGGCGGACAAGACGGGACTGATCGGCGCGGCGCTGCAGGCGTTTGTGAGCAGCGTGCCGAACTCGCTGCTGACGGCGGCGCTCATCTTCGCGGGCATCATGTCGAGCTTGGCCGTGGACGCGGGGTACGTCGTCGTCATCCCGCTCGGGGCCGTGCTCTTCTACGGCGTGGGGCGGCATCCGCTGGCGGGGCTGGCCGCCGCCTTTGCGGGCGTCTCGGCGGGCTTCAGCGCGAACCTCTCGCTCACCTCGCTCGACCCGCTGCTGGCCAGCTTCACGGAGCCGGCCGCTCAGCTCATCGACCCGAACTACACGGTGCCCGTCACGGCCAACTGGTGGATCATGATTGCGCTGACCCCGGTGTTCGTGGTCGTGGGCACGTATATTACCGACCGCATCGTGGAACCCTACCTCGGCACCTACGACCCGTCGGACGAAGCGGAGGTCGACGTGGACGCGCCCGACGAGCTATCGCCCCTGCAGTGGCGCGGGCTCCGCTGGGCCGGCGGGGTGACGCTGCTCACCTTCATCGGCATTGCGCTGCTGGCGATCCCCGAGGGCGCGCCGCTGGCTGAGTTTGACGCGCTGATCGGCAGCATCGTGGCGCTCATGGTGTTCGCCTTCTTCCTGCCGGGGCTGGCGTACGGCATCGTCGTGGGCGAAATTGAGGACGACTCCGACGTGGCGGACATGATGGCCGAGACGATGGCCGACATGGGCGCGTACATCGTGCTGGCGTTTGCGGCGGCGCACTTCATCGCCATGTTCAGCTGGTCGAACCTGGGCTCCATCATCGCCATCAGCGGGGCCGAGGGGCTCCAGCAGATCGGCTTCACGGGGATTCCGCTGCTCGTAGCCTTCATTTTCGTCTCCGGCGTCATCAACCTATTCGTGGGCAGCGCGTCGGCGAAGTGGGCGATCATGGCGCCCGTCTTCGTGCCGATGCTCATGCTGGCCGGCGACCCCGGCTACTCGCCCGAGACCGTGCAGGCCGCCTACCGCATCGGCGATGCGTTCACCAACATCCTGACGCCGCTCTTGCCCTACTTCCCGCTCATCATCATCTTCGCGCAGCGGTACGTGAAGGACAGCGGCATCGGCAGCATCATCGCCATCATGCTGCCGTACTCGATCGGCTTCGGACTCATCAGCACGATCGTGTTCGTGCTGTGGGTGCTGTTCGGCCTCCCGCTCGGCCCGGGCGCCACGCTGGAGTATGTGGGGGCGCCGTAGGGTTGGGCGGTGTGGGTTGCGGGTTGTGGGTTTCGAGTTGAGCGTTGTGGCGTTGAACGTTCTAGCGTTGAACGTTTCAACGTTGAACGGTTTAGCGTCGACTGAGGATATGAGGCGGTCAGACTGCTACCGATCCAACAGTTCGACCAACTCTGGCGGCGTGTAGATTGGAAGCGTTTCGGTGGAAAAGCCATCGCTGTCGCGTGTAACGAGGCCATCGGCACCTGCGCGGAGCCCAGCTTCGTGGAGAACGGCGTCCTCAAAGTCGGCGAAGTCGCTTTCCAGTGCTGCCTCCAGCACCGCCCGATTCACGGCAGCCACCTCAAACAGGCGAAAGAGGCTGCGTAGATCCCGGCGCGTCTTTTCTTTGCCGATGGCCCGACCGGCCACGTAATCGATGGTCGTCACCGTGGTGGCGCCAAGCATCCCGATCATGGCTCCGGCCTCCACTCGGTCGATCAGCCAACGAGCGACCTGTTCGTGCGGAGCCCGCTTGAGCAGCACGTCCAGCACCACGTTTGTGTCGAAGAGGATCGTCATGCCCAGCTACTGGTGCTTCCGCCACAGGTACTCGTAGTAATCGTCTTCCGAGACCTCGACCTCGGGCTCGGCGCCGAGCGAGCGCGTAATCGGGCCGTACGACACGTCTTCGTCCTCAGCTGAACGCTCGCCCGCCGTCAACGCGCGGAAGTAATTCTCCACGAGCTTCGACACGGACGCCCCGCGCTCGGCGGCATATTCCTTCGCGCGCTCAATCACATCCTGCTCCATCCGGAGCGTGAGCTTCTTTTTCATGGCGGCTCGCTTGTCTTTTGACGTGTCACTTCGCCCAAGATGTACGTCACCCCGCTGCGAGAAGTTGCTGCCTGGGGCGTTGTGGGTTGCGCGTTGAACGTCAAACGTTCCAACGTCAAACGATTTGGCGTTGCACTCCCTCCCGATTCCCCACGCTTAGCCCACACACCCAAACACCCACACGCCCAAACTCAGGCGCGAATCATCCGCTCAAGGACGGCGTTTTTTGACACGCGCTGATGCATCAATCTCCCCACCCGATGAACGAGACGCTCGAAAAAAAGCTATCCAACCTGCCGACCCAGCCCGGCGTCTACAAGCACCTCGACGCCGAGGGATCCGTGCTGTACGTCGGGAAAGCGAAGAACCTGCGCAGCCGGGTGCGCTCGTACTTTCACGACAGCCGCCCGCGCGACGGCCGCATCGCGGTGATGGTGAAGAAGATCGCCGACGTCGAGGTGATCGTGACCGACACGGAGGTCGAGGCGCTCATCCTGGAGAACAACCTCATCAAAGAGCTCCAGCCGCGCTACAACGTCAACCTGCGCGACGACAAAAGCTACCCGTACATCTGCATCAAGAACGAGCGCTTCCCGCGCGTCTTCCCTACGCGCACCGTCAAGAAAGACGGCTCCAAGTACTTCGGGCCGTACACCGACGTGAAGACCATGAACCGGATGCTGGACGCGATCCGCGACATCTTCCAGCTCCGCACCTGCTCGCTGGATCTGGCGGAAGACAAGATCGAGGCCGGCAAATACGATGTGTGTCTCCAGTACCACATCGAGAACTGCCAGGGGCCGTGCGTCGGCGAGCAGTCGGAGACCGACTACATGCAGACGATCGAGCAGGTGGAGCAGCTGCTGAACGGGCAGACGCAGGAGCTGGTGGAGCGGCTCGAAGCGAAGATGGAGCAGGCCTCGGCGGATCTCAACTTCGAGAACGCCGCGCGCATCCGCGATCAGATCCAGGCCATCGAGACGCACGCCGAGAAGCAGAAGATCGTCAGCCAGGATTTTGTCGACCGCGACATTTTCGGCCTGTACGTCGACCGCGAGGCCGATGCCGCGTGCGGGGTGCTGTTCAAGGTGCGCGAGGGCAAGATGATCGGGCGGCGCCACCGGCACATCCGCCCCGTCGAGGGCCGCCCCCCCGAGGAGATGATCCTCGCCTTCGCGGAGGACTACTACACCGACGCCCACTTCTTCCCCGAGGAGGTGCTCTTCTCTCACGATCCCAACGAATCGCGCACGGACGACACGGTGCCGCTGGAGGAATTCCTGCGTCAGAAGAAGGGCAAGCAGGTCCCGATCAAGGTGCCACAACGCGGCGAAAAAGCAAGCCTTATGCGGATGGTCCGGTCCAATGCGAAGCTGCTCGTCAACGAGTGGAAGCTGCAGCGGATGAAGCGGCGCAAGGAGCGCATCCCGCAGTCGGTGAAAGACCTGAAGCGCGACTTGCGCATGGACGAGTTCCCGCGCCGCATCGACGGCATCGACATCTCCCACCTCGGCGGCACGGAGACTGTCGCCTCGTGCGTCGTCTTTCAGGATGCAACCCCGCGCAAGAGCGATTATCGCACGTACAAGATCCGCTCGATCGATGACGGCACGCCGGATGACTACCAGGCGATGCGCGAGGTCGTGGAGCGCCGCTATCGGCGGATGGTCGAAGACGACGGCCCGTGGCCCGATCTGGTGGTGATCGACGGGGGCAAAGGGCAGCTTTCCAGCGCGGTCGAGATGCTCAAAGAGGTCGGCGCCTACGATCAGGTTCGTGTGATTGGCCTCGCCAAGCGGCTCGAAGAGATTTTCGTGCCGGGCGACCGCGATCCGCTCTTCATCGCGAAGGACAGCGCGGGGCTGAAGCTGCTCCAGCAGGTGCGCAACGAGGCCCACCGCTTTGCCGTGACGTATCAGCGCAAACGCCGCAAAAACAAGACGTTGCGCTCGGAGCTGTTGGACATCCACGGCATCGGCGAGAAGACGGCGCAGACGCTGTTGAGCGAGTTCGGCTCGGTGCAGCGGGTGAAGGATGCCAGCCAGGAGGCGCTCGCCGAAGTCGTCGGCCCCGCCAAAGCGAAGAAGGTGGTCGACTACTTCACCGCGCAGGAGGCTGCGTAGTCTACCGAAGCACTTCCGATTCCTCGCGCACCTCTTCGAAGCTCACCTTGCGGCGCATCTCCTCGATGTCGACCCGCTCCGACGCGTGCTCGATCTCGATCTCCGCGATACGTCCCTCTGTGTCGTAGTGGATGACGACATCGGCGTCCCCCGTCTCCTCGGCCCCCTTCGGCTCGTAGGGCGTGGGCACGAAGGTAATGTTGAGCATGTCGGTGTCGGGGTAATATTCGATCTGCATTATGGATGCCTCCGTTTCCACGTCCGGGTAAAATTCGAATCGGGAAAGACATTCAAGAGCTTGCCATCGCGGGTGAGCACAATGCGAAAACAAAGATCCCGCGTCTCGACATATCCCCAGATGCGCGTCCGTCCATCATCCTGCACCTGCCGCTCGATCTCATTGTCCAACGCCTCTTCAACCTCCTCTATGCGAATGCCACGCTGCCGACGCCGCTGTTCGAAGTAGGCTGTCTTTTTCATCAACTCCCCCTTACACCTCGAAGTTCAATGCGGTCGAATCCGTTCGCCCACACGCCTGCACCCATGCTCCCATCCCTGGATTATGAAAAGCATGCCATGCAGCAGGTGAACAAAGCAAGTCCGGCGGCGCGCTAAGGGGACTCCCAAGGCCAAGAAGGTCGCCTACTTCACTGCGCAGGAAGCGGCGTGACGGCATGCATCCCGCTCAAAAAAAACCAACACCCAGCGGCCGGATCGCGACCGCTGGGTATCGGTGATGCACTCCGATGTGGGATGCTTTACCGGTTGAAGCGCACGTTGACCGGCTGCTGCGTGTCCAGCGACTGCTGGGCGGCCTGCTGAAGCACCGCAGATACCTCCACATCAGTCGCCTCGGCGGGAATGGTCACCGCATCATCGGTCTCTGAGGGCATCAGCGAACTCATTCCGGAGCCCGACGCGCAGGTCACCTTGATGTGCATCGGCGTAAATAGATTGAAGGTAAGCCCACTCACGAGACCATTGAGAAAACTGATACGTGTCTCGACCCGGGCGAGTCCATTTGGACACTGCTGAGCTGTTTCTACCACCGGTGGAGGAACGAGTCCGAAGACAAAGCTGGGTGCCCACTTGTTTTCGATCACGGTGTATGAGGGCGCTTTGTCCGTCGTTACCTGAGCGTGATAACACCCAGCAAAAAGTAACGAAGCAATAACATGGTACAGAACGCGAGGCGTTTCATGGATAGATCCCCAAGTCGGTTCGGGAAAGAGTTGCGATATGCTTCGCTTAATCTCAACAAAAATCGAACTGCAACTGCAACTGTATATTCCTGCGGTGTTGACAAACTAAAGCTCCACGCCTGTTGAGATCGCAATCGATGAACACCGCCAGCGCGCGGCATCTTTTTCTTCCCCTCGCCAGTCTGTACCTTTTCGCGTCCGCCCCCTCCAACCTGCTGCCGCTGCGCCATGCTCAACTACATCTGGGCCGGGCTGATTATCGCCAGCCTGGTCTTCGCGCTCGCGACCGACGTCCGCGAACTGTCGACGGATCGGTTTCGGAATGGGGATTCGCTTCCGGTGACGGTGACGTTTCCCGAGGGCTACGCGCCCGAGGCGCGCCGCCAGCCGGCCCGCCTCCGCCTCGACCCGGAGACGTTTCGCCAGTTCTACGCGACCGAGGCCACGCCCGACTCGGCCTACGCCGCCACGTTGATCCAGACGCAGGACGGGCGGCAGCTTCGGCTGGATCCGGAGGCGTCATTGCCCGACCCGCTGAGCCTCATCCGCGAGCACACGGTGGGCAAGGACGATCCGCTGCAGGGCACGCTCGGCGCGCTCCAGTCGGTGCGCCGGGGCGCGCAGCAGGTGACGACGTCGCTGCAATTCGACCGGGTGCGTTTTCGCAAGCTGAACGACATCGCCGAGGCCGCGCTCAACTTCGCCGAGACGGCCGCCGAGCTGGCGCTGAGCCTCATCGGCGTGCTGGCGCTGTTTCTGGGGCTGCTCAAAATCGGCGAGGCGGCGGGCCTCATCCACAGCCTCTCTCACGCCGTCCAGCCGATCCTGCGGCCTCTTTTTCCGGAGTTGCCCAAGGATCATCCGGCGCTTGCGACGATCAGCCTCAACCTGCTGGCGAACGTCTTCGGACTCGGCAACGCGGCCACGCCGCTGGGCATCAAGGCGATGGAAGATCTGCAGTCGGTCAATCCGGAGAAGGAGACGGCGACCAACGCGATGGTGATGCTGCTGGCGATCAACACGTCGAGCGTGCAGCTGGTGCCCCCGGTGCTGCTGGTGGCCATCATGGGGCTGCAGATCAACCAGCTCATCTTCTCGATCACGCTGGCGACGCTGATCTCCACCATCGCCGGCATCACCGCCGCCTACGGGCTGAGCCGCCTCCGCCAATTCCGCACCACCAATCCGATACAAGAAACAGAATAGTTTCAGGTTGGCAGGTTCCAGGTTACAAGTTTGATGCACTGGTGCCTGCTCCCCTTCAACCTGCAACGTACAAACCTTCTAACCTGCACCCGTTGTCATGGAACTCATCCGCGAAGCCATCAGCATCCTCTCGTATTTTGTGCTACCGACGATCATCGTCGGGTTCCCGCTCTACGGCCTCATCAAGGGCGTGAACGTCTACGAAGAATTTGTCGAAGGCGCTAAAGAAGGCTTCGAGGTGGCGGTGACGATCATCCCGTATCTGGTCGCCATCTTGTTTGCGATCGGCATGTTTCGCGCCTCCGGAGCGATGGACTTCCTCGTCCGCACGCTCGACCCGGTGCTGGGACTGATCGGCATCCCGGCTGACGTCCTGCCGATGGCGATCATCCGTCCGCTCACCGGCTCGGGATCGGCCGGGATCGTGGCCGACATGGTGAACCAGTTCGGGGAGGATGCGCTGATCGTGAAGATGGTGGCGACGATGTTTGGCTCGACGGAGACGACGTTCTACGTGATTGCGGTCTACTTCGGCGCGGTCAACATCAAGAACACGCGCCACGCCGTGCCGGCCGGGCTGATTGCCGATGCGGTGGGCGTAATCGCTTCGGTTTACGTGGTCAAGCTGCTTTTTGGCTAAACGCCAGCACCAAGGCTCACACCTTGACGACGCTGTTCTCGCTCAAGTAGGAGTTGGAGACGTACTCGTCGGCGGCCTCGTCGTTGCGCCAATCGGTCCCGTCGATGAGGTAGCGGAACTCGTGCGTCTCGCCGTGATCGAACGACACGCCCTTCTTCCAGACGTCGCGCGTCTTGACGTACTCCATTTTTCCGTCTTCGGGGTCCCAGTCGTTGAAATCACCAACGACGGCGACTTCGCTATCAGCTACCTCGGCGGGCAGTTCAAACGTAACACGGACGGTGGTCTTGTATTCTTTCTTTTTAATCATGACTCGCTGTAATTGAGTGATATTTTAGAGCGGTGCTCACTTCTTATTGCGAGCAATGTGCACCCCAGCAACCTCATGTGCAATAGCTGCTCATCATGAAAGCGCTTGCAGCGGCAACCTTTAACAGAAAGGTCATCGATTCGCCACGGCCCCCTCACGGAAACACGCGAGGACCGCATGAAACACGCTCTGATGGCCTTCCTCTCTTGCGGAACCGGAACGGAGTACGAATTCTGGATTCTGCCCGTTCTGAGGCCGACCTAAAAACTCACCATTACGGCTGTCGGGGCAGGTTCTGCAGGGCCGCCTCCAGTGCTCGCATCTGAAGACGCATCGCTGTTTCGAGGGGTAGCGGGCGCACCTCGAACGGCGCCATCAACTCGTCGATGGGCTCACCGCGCAGCAGCCGCCGCTTCGCTTCGGGAAGCTTCGCCTTAAGCGCCAGGTACGTTTCAGGGACGCCCGGCGTGGGCTGCTCGGCGCGAAGGACGAAGAGCGGAAGCTCGGTCACGAGACAGAGAGGATCGCCGCCGAGACTCATGACGAGCTCCATCGAGCTGTCGTGGAAGCGCGCGGCCATGGCGTCGTCCCCCTGCGCTCGGAAGAAGGTACGCATCGCATCGCCGCGGGGCGTCGTGGTGAAGCCCGGTTCGATGTAGAAGAAGCCCTTCTCTCCTTTGCGGTTGTGATCGTGCATCCGCAGCCCTTCGTCCGCCGCGGCGGCGCGAAACGCATCGCGCAGCGCCTGGGTCCGGAACGTCCACGGCCGGTTGATGAGCAGCATCGCCCCCTCGGACACCGCCATCCCGTGCAGGCTCATGTGGAGGGCGAACGGGGCGTGGGGACGCAAAAAATCGGACACGGATTTGTTCTCCGGGCGCATGGCTGGAAAGCCGAACTCCAGGTCTCGCCCCGGCTTCTCGCGCACGACGTGGGTCAGATACGCCTCCCAATCGGGCCATTGCTCGATCCATCGGCGGTTGCGCGCCTCGCCATCGGGATTGGTGTGCGGCACGATCACGAACGTAAACCGCTCGAACCACTCGGCCAGCGCGTCGGCGTAGGCGATGCCGCCCAGCACCAGCGTGCGCAGCGTCTCCGGCCCGACGGGCTCATCGGCGTGGTTTCCGGCAATCAGGCTAACGGTGACCGGCCCATCCCCCAGCACAATGCCATCGATGGGCCGCCCCTCCTCGCTTTCGCCCAGTTCGTGCCACGACGCCAGCGGATGGTCGGCGCACACCGCCTGGAGCGCTG
>CAYUVF010000051.1:0-33441 GCA_964448045.1 uncultured Rhodothermales bacterium | reverse complement strand
TCACCATCCCCGAAACCATCACGCTCGACATCAGCCGCCCCTTCGGCGATGCCAACGACCCGGCGAGCTACCAGCTCGTGGCACTGCCCGGCGCGGTCGACCGGCCGCTCGCGGGCACGCTCTCTGGATCGGCCGGGACGACATGGCAGGCGTACTGGGACAACGGCGAGGCTAACGACTACCTCGTCAAACACGACGGCAGCGACACGTTCGCTTTCCGGCCCGGGCGCGGCTTCTGGCTCATCAGCCAGTCCGACTGGGCGGTGAGCGGCGACGTGGCCGCGGTCGACCTCAGCACGGATCTGACGACCTCAATCCCGCTGCACGACGGCTGGAATATCATCGCGAACCCGCTCGATGTCGACGTGCCGTGGAGCGCAGTGGACGCCGCCAACAGCGTGACGCTGCAGTCGATCTGGCGCTTCGACGGGGCGTTCAACCAAGCCTCGACGTTCACGAGCGCGGCCGCGGGCACCGCCTTTTACTTCCGGAATAATCAGGGCCTGGATGCGCTGCAGATTCCCTATCCGGTCGGCGCCCTGGCCGCCTCCAAATCAGCTTCGGATCCAGCCCGCTTCCAGCTCACGGCTACGTTCGAGGAGGGAACGACCTCGACGATTTCTGTCGATACGCGACCGGAGGCCCAGGCCGGCCTCGACCGGTTCGATCAGGTGGCGCCGTCGGTGCGATTCGAGCAAGGCCGCCTGCGCATTGCGTGCGGCGCCTGCGCATCGGCCCGTCAGCAGACGCTGGCGACCGACGTCCGCCCCCCCGATCCGCAGGGGCATAGCTACACGCTCGTGCTGGAAGGTGCCGAGGCGCCCGTGACACTACGGGCGGCACACGCCTCGGCTCTGGCGCACCCGAAGGTGGTGCTGGAAGAGCAGGCCACCGGCCGCACCTACGACCTCCGAGCCGACTCGACGGTGCAGCTCCACCCCTCGGGCGATACGATGCGGCTGCGGCTGCTGGTTGGCACCGCGGCATTTGTCGATACCGAGCGTGCGCCGGATGGCCCCGAACAGGTCGTCCTGCTGCCGAACTATCCCAACCCCTTCAGCGAGCGGACGACCATCGTGTACGCTCTGCCCGATGCGCGGGAGGTACGCCTGACCGTGTACGACGCGCTGGGCCGCCAAGTGCGCGTACTCGTCGACAAGCAGCAGCCGGCCGGCACCCATCAGGTGCGCTGGGACGGCACGACGGCCGCGGGCCAGCAGGCCGCCAGCGGCCTCTACCTGATCCGCCTCGACGCCGGCGCCACCGAGCAAACGCGTAAGATGGTCCTCATCCGCTGATCAGATCGCCCGCAATCGAAATCGGCCGCGCCGGAGCATAGCCGAGCGCGGCAGGGCAATGAATGGCGATTTCCCCGACGCTTGTCATCCTGAGCTAGACTCAGGGGCCCGGAGGGTCATCCTGTAGGGGATCTCCACGGAAATAGCAGTATCTTTTTCGAGGAGATCCCGGCTCGGGGGCCGGGATGACAAGGTCGGTCTGGGAGTGTAGAACCCGGATCCTCACTCCTCCATCGGCACCGTCTCCCGCTTCGGGCCAACGGTTTCCTGCGCGAGTTTCAGGATGCGGCGGTACTCGTCGGTCCAGCTCGACGGCTCGGTGAAGCCGTGCCCTTCGACGGGGTAGATCGCCAGCTCCCAGTTCTCTTTGCCCAGTTCGATGAGCCGCTGCGAGAGGCGGAAGATGTCCTGCGGCTGCACATTCGTGTCGACGAGGCCGTGCGGCATCAGGAGCGGGTCCTCCAACCCCTCGGCAAAGTTGATGGGCGACGACCGCGCGTAGGCCAGCGAATCGGTCTGCGGCGTGTTGAGGATGTTGGACGTGTACGGGTCGTTGTAGTGGGCCCAGTCCGTCACCGAGCGCAACGCCGATCCGCCGCCGAAGTGCTCGGCCTCGGTGAAGAGCGCCATCAGCGTGATGAAGCCGCCATACGAGCCGCCGTAGATGTAGGTGCGCTCACCGGGGATGCCGCGCGTGGCTTCCAGGAACTGCTGCGCGTCCACGTAATCTTGGAGGTCGCGCCCGCCCATGTGGCGATAGATGGCCGTGCGCCAGTCGCGCCCGTAGCCCGCCGAGCCGCGGTAGTCGACATTCATGACCGTGTAGCCGAGGTCCGTCAGCAGATTGTGGAACATGTACTCGCGGAAGTAGCTGCTCCATCCGCGGTGCACGTTCTGCAGATAGCCCGCGCCGTGGACGAACAGCACCGCCGCGCCGTTGGGATTCTCCGGCTCGAAGAGCTGCGCCGGGACCTCCGCGCCATCCGACGCCTCAAAGCGGATGATGTCCGGATCGCGCCAGTCGTAGGCGAGCCAGTCGTCGGTGGGCGACTCGGTGATGCGCTCGGCTTGGGCGCCGTTGCTGCCGATGCCGCGCCGGGGCGTGTCTTTCAGGTAGACCTCCGGCGGCTGGTTCGTGTATTCGTAGAGCATGGCCATCCGCTCCCCGTCCGGGCTGAGGGCGACGGCGTCGTACCATCCGGCTTTCGCCGTGAGGCGCACTGGCGGGCCGCTCCCCGCAGGCTTGACGGGCATCTGATAGGCGTGGCGCTCGTGCGGGGACTCCGCGCTGCTCAAGAACGTCCACGTCTGGCCATCCTGCGACAGGCGCGGATCGAACACCTCGAAGTCGCCGCTGGTGAGCTGGGTGACCTCACCCGTTTCGACATCGACGGTGTAGAGGTGGCTGTAGCCGGTGGCTTCACTCTGGAAGTAGAAGCGTTCATCATCGGGCAGCCAGCCCATGTCGCTCGGGCCGCCGTACCACGAGATGCCGGGGCCGGCAATCCACGCGTCGTCGTGCTGGCGGTCGAGCACAGCGAGATCACCCGAGGCGGGATCCAGCCGCGCGATCCAGCGGTCTTTGTTGTCGCGCGCTCGCACTTCGAGGACGGCGTGCTGGCCATCGCCGCTCCAGTACGGCCCATACGCCACGAGATTGCGCTTCGCCTCAGTGGAGTCGAGTTCAACGTCCTGCTCCTGCAGATACGCCGGCACGTCGTACGCACCGGGCAGTTGGTGCAGATCGACCTGATACGTCGTGTCGCGCTGGAGGTCTTGCACGTGCAGGGTGGACGCCCCGCGGTCGTCGCCTACCTTGGGGCGCGAGCGACGGATGTCGGCATAGCCGGTTTCCGTCACGTAGTCCACGACTTGCGTGAAATCGGCGTCGCTATCGGTGCTCAGCGAAAAGGTGACGAAGCGCCCGCCGGGGGCCTGTTGCAGCTGCTGCACGTTTCGGTCGCCGTAATAGTACGTCGGCGGCGGGTTCTCGGCGGCGCGGTCGCGCTCGCGGGCCACCTCAGCCTGCTCGTCTTCTTCCTGCTCCTGCTGGATGACCTCAAACAACTCCAGCTGCTGCTCTTTCAGAAACTGCTCCTGCTCACTCGGCGCCGGCTCCGACGGTGCGCGGCCGCTGCGGAGATCGGTGAGCTGGCGGATCTGCCCCGACGTCAGCGACAGGGCAAACAGGTTGTCGCCCGACTGATAGATCACGCGCTGCCCGTCGCGGTCGAAGCGCGGATTCGCCTCGCGAGCGCGGGTGTCGGTGAGGCGCGTCACGGCATCGGCGGCGCGGTCGTACACGTAGAGGTCGCCATCGCGGGCGTACACCTTGCGCTGGAAATCGGCCGTGTAGACGTGCTCGCCGTGATGCCATCCGTCGAAGTACGGCGTAGGCTGGCGCCGTTCGGCGGGCGGCACCTTCTCCGGCGCGCCGCCCTCGCGGGCCACGCGGTAGAGCGAATCGCTCGGGAATTGGCCCTCAGGGTTCCAGTTGAAATAGAGGTCCTCTCCATCTTCACTCCACCGGATGCCCGACGGCCAGTCGCCGATCCACGACTCGGGCGCTTGCATGATCTGCTCGACGGTGAGGGGCGACGACTGCGCCTCGGCCGAGCGGGGCGCACATCCGATCAACAACATAGCAGCGACGAAAACCGGGCACAGCCCGCGGGCGAACAAACGGGACATATCAACAAATGCTAATGGACGAGGTCTCGGGGATGCGATGCGTAAGGTACGCGATCGCGAGCGCATTGTACACCCGGCGCACCTGCTCAGAAACCCACGCCCGGCTGCGGAATATCACCTCCTCCACGGCGCCTTCACACATCTGCCCGGCGTGGTATGCCCCGATCGCTGCTCGGTCTCACGTGTCTGCTTTTGACGCTGATGGCATGCTCCGTCTCGATGCCCGATGACGAGCGCGGCGCGCTCCAGCTCGGCAAAATCGACCTGCCCGAGGGCTTCGCCATTCACGTCTTCGCGGAGAATCTGCCGGAGGCGCGATCGATGCACCTGACGGATTCCGGCACCCTGTTCGTCGGCACCCGCAACGCGGGCGAAGTCTACGCCCTCGTCGACACCGATGGCGACCACCGCGCCGATGTGACGCACACGATCGCCACCGGCCTCACTATGCCGAACGGCGTCGCCGTGCGCGACGGCAATCTCTACGTCGCCGAGGTCGACCGCATCTTCCGCTACGACGCCATCGAGCAGCGGCTACACGATCCGCCCGCCCCCATCGTCGTCACCGACGACCTGCCCGACGACGAGCACCACGGCTGGAAGTACATCGGCTTCGGGCCCGACGACAAGCTGTACGTGCCCATCGGCGCGCCGTGCAACGTCTGCAATCCGCCCGAGCCGTACGCCGCGCTCCTCCGCATGAATCCGGATGGATCGGCGCGCGAGATTTTTGCGCGCGGCATCCGCAACACCGTGGGCTTCGACTGGCATCCCGAGACCGGCGTGCTCTGGTTTACCGATAACGGACGCGACTGGATGGGCGACAATCAGCCCCCCGATGAACTCAACCGCGCCCCCCAGGCCGGGCTCCACTTCGGCTATCCGCACGTCCACGGCGCCGATCTGCTCGACCCCGAGTATGGGCAGGGCCAGGATCCGGATGCGTTTACGCCCCCGGCACAGGCGCTCGGGCCGCACGTGGCGGCGCTCGGAATGGAATTTTACACCGGGTCGATGTTTCCCGACGAATACCGCGGGCAGCTCTTCATCGCCGAGCACGGCTCGTGGAACCGGAGCGACAAGATCGGCTACCGGGTGACGCGCGTCCGCCTCGACGCGCAAAACACGCCGATCCGCTACGAACCCTTCGCGACGGGCTGGCTGCAGGGCGAAAGCAACTGGGGCCGCCCCGTCGACCTCGAGCAGATGCCCGACGGCGCGCTGCTCGTCTCCGACGACCAGACCGGCACGATCTATCGGATTACCTACGGAGGAGAATGAGTTCGCTTCAAGCCGTACTTTTCGAAACGACGAACGCGGGACCGCAGACCGCGTCTGCATATCACGAACTATCGCCGCAGCAGTCAGCCGTCCGTCATCCGCGGCCTGTCGTCCCTGAGCCACACCTCGGAGCACCCTCAACTGGACCCCTCACCTAAAGCCCTACCCTCCCATGAAAATCCTGATTGTAGGCGGCACCGGCACCATCGGAAGCGCCGTCGCTGACGCGCTCGACGACCAGCACGAAACCGTCCCCGCCGGCCACACGAGCGGCGCGGTGCAGGTCGACCTCGCCGATCCGCGTTCCATTGACGCGCTTTTTGCGGACGTCGGCCCGGTCGACGCGGTCGTGTCGTGCGCGGGCGAAGCGGCGTTCGGCGCGCTGCAAGAGCTGGACGATGACGACTTCGGCCTCAGCGTCTCGAACAAGCTGATGGGGCAGGTCAACCTCGTGCGCCGCGGCGTCGACCACGTGCGCGACGGCGGCTCGTTCACGCTTACGAGTGGCGTACTCGCGCAGGAGCCGATGGAGGGCAGCACCGCTATCAGCCTCGTGAACGCGGGCGTCGAAGGCTTCACCCGCGCCGCTGCGCTGGAGCTGCCGCGCGGCCTGCGGATCAACGTCGTCAGCCCGCCGTGGGTCGCCGAAACGCTCGACGCGATGGGCCACGACCCATCCAACGGACTCCCTGCCGCGACCGTCGCCAAAGCGTACGCCATCAGCGTCGAGGGCGACATCACCGGCGCCGTCATCGACGCGCGGCGGTTTCGCTGACACCTCCACTTGAGGGAATCATGAATCTGGCGGAGTGAGCAAAAAAAGAACATGGACTGATCTGTACAGCCCGGCGGCGCCTCGGTAGCCTACGCAGCACATTCGTTCGCGCACTCATCGACCGAGGGACCTGTCATGCGTCGCCGTTCCATGCTTCGCCGCGCTGCCCCCGCCGTCCTTCTCATCCCCATCCTCACTGCCTGGATGACTGCGCCCGACGTGCTCCAGATCGGCGCCTTCTCCGAGGCCGATCCCGCCGACGACCATCCGCCGGGGTGGACGCCGCTCAGCTTTCAAGAGGTCGACAACCGGACCGACTATCGCCTCGTCCGCCTCGACAGCACCGTCGTGGTCCGCGCCGAAAGCGACGGCGGCGCATCCGGGCTCGTACGGCGTCAGCAAATCGACCCGCACGACTTTCCGATTCTGGAGTGGCGCTGGACCGTGAACCGCGTGCTCGACGCCGGCGACGCCTCCAAACGAAGCGGCGACGACTATCCCGCGCGGATCTACGTCACCTTCGACTACGACGACCTCGGCTTCGGCGACCGGTTGAAGCTGCAAGCCCTGAAGCTCCTCGGCTACCACGACATCCCCACGCGGGCGCTCAACTACCTCTGGGCCAGCCGCGCCAAGCGCGGGCAGTTCATCCCCAACGCGTACACCGACTGGGTGATGATGCTGCCCGTCGAGAGCGGCCCCGAGCACGTCGGCCAGTGGCGCACGGAGCGGCGCAACGTGCTCGACGACTACCGCACGGCCTTTGGCGAGGACCCGCCGATGATCAACGGCGTCGCCATCATGACGGATACGGACGACACCGGCGAATCGGCCACGGCGCACTACGGCGACATCGTCTTCAAGCGGGCGCCCGATTCATCGGAGGCGCCGAGCGCAGACGCGTGATCAGCGCGCCTCAGTACGAGTCGAGCTGTGTCGTGGCATCGTCCCCGTACGCGATGAGCGTGCTGGTCCACGCGGATCCGCCACTGCCCTCGACGCGGTAGCGCACGATGTCGCCGGGCACGTCGTCGGCGAGGAGCCACGTCACCGTTCCGCCAGCCCCTGTGCCGGTGTACTCTACCCTCCGGGCCGTGAACGCACCCGCGGGTGTATCGACCGTCGTCGTGCCTGTCGTGGCGCCTTCGACGCTCTCCTCCGTCAGGCGGCGCGGCGGCTGATACACCGTGCCCTCGGTCACCGGCACCTCGCCCACGTTGCCCTTCGGATCTTTGGCGCGCAGCCGCAGCACTTCCTGCCGATCCGGACTCACGAGCGCCTCGTAGATCCATGATTCGCCCTCTTGGACGCCGCTGACGCGCCACCATTCATTGCCGTCATCCGTCGTCTTCAGAAAGGCCCGCTCCAGCGTGTCGAGCGCGGCCTCGCCGTCCTCTGCGGCGCGGAGGCGATATTCGGCCCACTCGCCTGGCTCATATGTCGCCTGCCCCGGCCACATGCCGCCCGCCGAAAACGCGTAGCTGAACAGTACCTGCGCCTGGCTCACCATGAACTGATTCCACTGGGCCGAGCCGTACGCCGGCAACTGAACGGCCGGTGCCAGCTGCTTGCCGATGGCCTCACCGACCTCTTCACCCGCCGCCGCACTGGCCGACTCGACGCCAGTTTCCACAGCCTCACTGACGGAAAAACACCCCGAGGCCGCCCATCCGACAGCAACCGCGAAAAGAAGAGTGGGAAGGAAAGCGCGCGCGGCGTGCTTGAACCCACGGGATCGAAGCATGATACGCAGAGACGTTTCCACAAAGACAGCACTGAAGTTTGGCGGTGAAATCCGCCGTACTCGAACGGTCACTCCTCAATAAATGGGAGAGATAACGGAATGTCATCCGCTCATGCGCTGCGTTTCCGCGCGGCCAGCGACTCGGCCTCGATAAAGACATACTTCACCTCATCGTGCTCGGCGCGGATGGCCTTTTCCATGCCGTCGATCGCCTGCTCCACCTCCTCGGCGCTCAGGTCCACCTCGAAGTGGACCTCCATATTCAGCACGAGGGCGTACGGCCCCATGTGCAGCGAGAGGATGCGCAGCACGTCGTCCACGCCGGGCTGATCGCGCGCGATGCGTCGAATGTCATTGCGGAGGGCCGGATGGGCCGCCTCCCCGATGAGCAGCTGCTTGCTCTCCCACACGAGAAACGACGCCACGCCGAAGAGAATCAGCCCGATGCCGATGGACGCGATGCCGTCGAGGATGGGCATGTGCAGCGCGCTGGCGAGGTGCACGCCAACGAGCGCCACGACGAGCCCGGCCATCGCCGCGCTGTCCTCGAAGAGCACCGTGAAGGTCGTCGGATCTTTGCTGGAGCGGATGGCCTCGAAAAACGGCGCATCGCCGCGCTGCTTGTTGAACTCCTGGAGCGCCGTCCGGAAGGCCAGCCCCTCGAACACGATCGCCGCGCCAAGGACGATGGTGTTCAGCGTTAACCCGCTGATGGTGATGCCAAAAATCGTCGCACTGCCGGGCCCGCCGTGGCCCGGATCGAGCGTGTGGAGAATGCCTTCGTACATCGAAAAGCCCCCGCCAAGGCCAAAAATCAGCACCGCCACGATCAGCGTGTAGAAGTAGAGCGCCTTGCCGTAGCCGTAGGGGTGCGCGTCATCGGGCGGGCGCTGGCTCCGGCGGATACCCAAAAGCAGCAAGCCGCCGTTGCCGGTGTCGACCAGCGAGTGAATGCCCTCCGCCAGCATGGCCGAGCTGCCGCTCACCGCGGCGCCCAGAAACTTGGTGACGGCGATGGCGAAGTTGCCCGCAATCGCGGCGTAAATAGCTTTTTTGGAGGAAGCCATGGGAATCGGGATGGGCAGCGGAGGATCGGCGCATCTCCACAATAGGGGACATCAACCCCTCACGCAAACGGGCGCTACCCCTCGCGCCCATCCGCCCCGGCGACGGCGTGTGTGTCGATGTACGCCAGCGCCTGCTCCGGCTCCCGCACGATGCCCACGAGCTCTTCGACGGAGTCCCGGGCGAAGTGCCCCTCCACCAGCTCCTCGAAAAACGTGAGCAGCGTGTCGAAAAAGCCGTCGGTGTTGATCAGGGTGATGGGCCGCCCGTGGTAGGCCAGCTGCTTGAGCGTGAGCACTTCCATAAACTCCTCCAGCGTGCCGAGGCCGCCGGGCAGCACGATGAACGCATCGGCCCGCTCGTACATGTGGCGCTTGCGCTCGCGCATCGATTGGGTGACGATCATCTCATCGGCGACGCCGTAGGCGATTCCTTCTTTGCTCTTGAGCCGCTCCGGGATCACCCCCACGACGGTGCCGTCGCCCTCGTGGACGGCGCGGGCGATGACGCCCATCAGCCCGACGCGCCCACCGCCGTAGACCAGCGTGTGCCCGCCTTGGGCCATCTGCTGGCCGAGGGTGTTCGCGACGCGGCGGTACGTGGCGTCAATCTGATTGCTGGACGAGCAGTAAACAGCGATGTGCATAGCGGTGCGGATGGGTGCAAAGGGGGATGCAAAAGGATGCAGGCGGATGGGCTCACGCCGGAGCGGAAGCGCCGTCCTGTAAATACTGGTCGAGCAGGTAGAACGCAACTACGACGAGCGCGTGGCTGATCTGCCCGTCGAGGACGCGCGCCGGAATGGCGTCGCGGTCGACCAGCTCGATGTCGATTTCCTCGGCGCCGTCGAGTTGCTGCGGTCCGTTCGGGCGCGCGCCCGTCGCCAGGAAGGTGTGGCACCGGTTGTCTTGCACGGCCGGATTCGGCGCGATGGCCCCGAGGGGTACGAGCGACTCTGCCGCATAGCCGGTCTCTTCTTGCATTTCGCGGCGGGCCGCGTCGGCGGGCGTCTCGCCGGGGTCTATGATGCCGCCGGGCACCTCCAGCGTCACCTCCTCGGTGCCGTGGCGATACTGCCGGATGCACACGACCTGCCCCTCGGGCGTGAGCGGAATCACGTTGACCCAGTCGTCAGCCTCAATCACATAAAAGTCGTGCTCGCGGCCCGTGGCAGGCGAGCGCGTCCGGTCCTGCCGCACACTGAAGACGCGATAATCGGCCTGCGGCGTGCTGTCGAGCTTATCCCACTTCTCGGTCATACGTCGGCACATGCAACTTTAATCGGTGGAAACATCGAGGGCTTGCAGCGCGCGGTGGACCTGCTGCAGATGGCGCCGCTGATGAGCCGCCGTCGCCTCCAACCACGCGCCGAGGCTCAGCCGCAGCCACGACGCCAGCGGCGAGCCCACGCGGATGCGCCGCAGGTTGAGCCCATCGGCGCGCTCGGTGCAGGCGATGAGTCGATCCTGAAGCGCCGCAAACGCCGTGCCCACCGCCTCCGGATCGAGCGGCTCCGTCGCCGGCGCATAGCCCGACGGCGCGGGGATGTTGAATCGCGACCCCGGCTCCATCATCCGGATGAACCAGCGGCTGAACAGGCCGTAGCGGAACGGCCCGTCGCCAAACGGCCCCTCGCGCTGCGCCCGCTCGATAGCCGCTTCCAGCCGCGGCACGAGCAATCCGCCCGCCTCGTTCAGATGATCGAGGCATTGCCCGACGGACCAGCTGCCGGGCGCGGGTGCCTGGTTAAACTGATCGGCGGAAAGATCGGCAGTCAGGCGCCGGGCGGTCTGCTTGGCATCCGCAAACTGGGCGCGACACGTTGGGAGTGGGCTGGAGTCGGGCACGGCGGACACGTCAGGGTGCGAGTTCGAACACGCCGTCGTTGACGAGGGCGGCGAGCCGTTCGACGAAGGCGGCGCGGTCGAGGGAATCACCGAAGTCGGCGGCGCGGAGCAGATCGTGATCGGCGAGGAGCGGCGCGGCGAAGGCCATCTCGGCGTCGAGCTCGGTGGCGTCGCCGCCGGCGAAGAGCGTCGCCGTCCCGTCGTCGTGCATTATGTACGCCACGCGAACGACCGGGCTCCGCCGCAGCGCCGCGCCGTTGCGGAGGGCCTGTTGCAGCGCCTCGGGCGTGATCGGCTCGTCGGGTTCGGGTGGGACGCGCCCGCGCTCCGGGCTTGTGATGTACTGCCCGAACCAGCGGTCGATCGTCGCGTCATCGACCACCGTGTCGCGCAGGATCGATCGCACCCGCTCGCGCGCCTCGACCCGGATGGCGCCGGGGTGATCGGCGGGCGACATATCGGGGTCGCGGTAGCGGGCGTTCGGGTCGATCCGATCGAGGATCTGGGTCAGGTAATCGCCGACGAGCTCGCGATGGCTCGGCGCGCGGAAGCCGATCGAGTACGTCATGCAATCGTCTGTGGCGACGCCGTGATGAGCGAAGCGCGGCGGCAAATACAGCATATCGCCGGGGCCGAGCACCATCGTCTCATCCGGCTCAAAGTGGTCCAGCATGCGCACGTCGAGATCCGGCTTGATCTGCTCCTCCTCCACCGGCGCATGGCCGATCTCCCAGCGCCGATGGCCGAGGCCCTGCAGCAGAAACACGTCGTAGTTGTCGATGTGCGGGCCGACGCCCCCGTGCTCGGGCGCGTAGCTGACCATCACGTCGTCGATGCGCCAGCGCGGAATGAAGCGGAAGGGGTTGAGCAGGGCGCCGACCTCGGGAATCAGCGCATCGACCTCCTGCACGAGCAGCGTCCAGTGCGTCTCGGGGAGCGTCAGGAAGTCCTCCTCGTCGAACGGCCCGTTCCGCAGCTGCCACGGGTAGTCACCGCCCTGCTCCATGATGAGCCGCGATGCCACGCCCTCCTCCAGTGCCAGCCCCGCCAGCTCTTCGGGCGAAAGCGGCGACGTGAAGTGCGGCAGCGCATCGCGGACGACCAGCGGCTTGTTCTGCCAGTACGTATCCAGAAACTCCGCGGGCGTACGGCCGCCGAGCAGCGTCGAGGCCGGGGTATCGGTTTGCATCAGATGAGGTCGGGGTCGGGTTCAGAGGACCGGTCAAAAGACGAGGAACGACAGCATCAGCAGGATGAACAGCAGCGCGATCCACGGCACGTACGACTTCTGCTTGGGAAACTCGTAGCCGCAGTACGGGCACGTATCCGGGTTCTCCGAGGCGTCGTATTCGAGCGCGCAGGAGGGGCACTCGCGGTAGTCATCCATGGCCGCCGAAACGGAAGAGGGAAGATTCGACCGGGATCGATGGGCCGATCACAGATCCAGCTGGCGCGCGAGCTCATCCATCATGGCATCGACGGCCTCATCCGAGAAGTCCTCGGGCGATCCGCCGAGAAAGTCGGGTTCGCCGAACGGATCGTCCGCCTCCGTCTGGTCCAGGTCGAGTGCTTGCAGCGCGAGTGCGGCGACGCTGGCCGCCCCGACGGAAATGAGCAGGGCCCGTAGTACCTTTGACATACGTCGTGTATCTTTTGTGTGAGCGATTGCCGGAAAATCCCATCTCATCAAACCTTCGAGCCGTCCAGTTGTTTGTTATTTTGTTCTGCATCACCAACGCCCGTGCGACCATGCCTCACTCCGGTCTTTCACTCTTCACTGCCGCGCTGGTAGCGCTTCTGGCGCTGCCGCTGGACGCGCTCCCGGCCCAGGCCCAATCGGAGGACGCGTCGGTGGCCATCGCTCGTGTCAAGTATCGCGGCGGGGGCGACTGGTACAGCGATGAGAAGTCGCTCGATGAGCTGCTGCAGTTCGTCCAGCAGAACACGCTGCTCGACGTCGCGCCCACCGAGGACGTCGTGGAGCTCTCCAGCGACAAGCTGTTCACCTATCCGTACCTCTACCTGACGGGCCACGGCAACGTGCAGCTCAGCCAGGAAGAAGCCGACCGGCTGCGCCGCTACCTCGAAGGCGGCGGCTTCCTCCACATCGACGACAATTACGGCCTGGATGAGCACATCCGCCGCGAGTTGAAGAAGGCGTTTCCGAACCAGGAATTGCAGGAGCTGCCCTTCAGCCATCCGATCTACCACACCCGCTACGACTTCCCGAATGGCCCGCCCAAGATCCACAAACACGATGGCGAACCGGCGCGAGGCTTCGGCCTGTTTGCGGATGACGGGCGCCTCGTCGTGTATTATACGTACGAGGCCGACCTCGGCGACGGGTGGGAGCCGCGCACCGTGCACGACAATCCGCCCGAGAAGCGGCAAGCCGCCCTCCAGATGGGCACGAACATCCTGACGTACGCCATGATGCACTGACCGACCGATCGTTGCAGGTTCAAAGGGGTCAAGGTGCATATTTGGATTCCTGCGCCTGCCCCATCAACCTGCCACCTGAAACTACCGAACCTGAAACCTGACCCATGCTCCGCACCCTTGGCTTGCTACTTGTAATCGCGCTGTTCGTGCTGGCCGCGCTCAACCCCGGCATGGAGGCGTTCGAAACGTACGTCGAAAACCGCTCCGAGCAGATCATCCGCCAGGAAACAGGCGATTCGGCGCTGGGCCGGGCCCTCTCCGGCGCAGGATCCGAGCTCGCCGCCGCCTTCACCGAGCAGTTCGCCGACCGAACCAACTACCTGATCTTCAGCACGTACACGCTGGACCTCGACCGCGACGGCACCGCCGACCGCCGCTTCCTGGGCATCGCCCACCAGTTCATCGAGCTGGACGCCGCGGACGCGTGAGCCGCCGTCCGCATCCGACCCGATCACTCACCCGACCGAAATCAACCTTCTCGCCCATGTCGCACCTTCAGACGCACGACCCCGAAATCTACGACGCTATCCAAAAGGAAGTGCGGCGCCAGAATGAAGGGCTGGAGCTGATCGCTTCCGAGAACTTCGCCTCGCGCTCCGTGCTGGAGGCGATGGGCACGCCGCTGACGAACAAGTACGCCGAGGGCCTCCCCGGCAAGCGCTATTACGGCGGCTGCCAGTTCGTCGACATCGCCGAAAACCTCGCGCGCGACCGGGCGAAGGAGCTGTTCGATGCCGACTGGGTGAACGTCCAGCCGCACTCGGGCGCACAGGCCAACGCCGCATTCTACCTGAAAGCGCTGGAGCCGGGCGACACGTTCCTCGGCCTCGACCTCGCCCACGGCGGCCACCTCACCCACGGCAGCCCCGTCAACTTCTCGGGCATCCTCTACAACGCCGAATATTACGGTGTCGAGCAAGACACCGGCCGCATCGACATGGATAAGGTGCGCGACCGCGCCCGCGAGGTCCAACCGAAGGTCGTCTCTATCGGGGCGAGCGCATATCCGCGCGACTTCGACTACGAAGCGTTCCGCGCCATTGCCGATGAGGTCGGCGCGCTCCTGTGGATGGATATGGCCCACACGGCCGGGCTGATTGCCGCTGACGTGCTCAACGACCCACTTCCACACGCCCATGTAATCACGACCACCACCCACAAGACGCTGCGCGGCCCGCGCGGCGGAATGATCCTCATCGGCAACGACTTCGAGAACCCGATGGGGTTCACCGCACGCAAAAGTGGGCGGACCCGCATGATGAGCGAGGTGCTCGACTCCGGCGTTTTCCCCGGCACGCAGGGCGGCCCGCTGATGCACGTCATCGCCGCGAAAGCGGTGTCGTTCAAGGAGGCGCTTCAGCCCGATTTTGCCGACTACGCCCAGCAGATCGTCGACAACGCCAAAGCGATGGCCGCAGCGCTGCGCGAGCGGGGCTACGACCTCGTCTCGGACGGTACGGATAATCACCTCGTGCTCATCGACCTGCGCAACAAGGACCTGACGGGCAAAAAGGCCGAAGCGGCACTCGGCGAGGCCGAGATCACGGTCAACAAAAACATGGTGCCGTTCGATGACAAGAGCCCCTTCGTGACGAGTGGTATCCGGCTCGGCACACCGGCCATGACCACGCGCGGCTTCGGCGAAGAGGAGTTCGTGCGCGTCGTCGAACTGATCGACGAGGTGCTCTCCGACCCCGACAACGAAACCATCCACCAGCGCGTGCGTGGCGCCGTAAACGAGCTGTGTGAGCGCTTCCCGCTTTACGACTTTGTCGTGGCCTGAGCCGGAACGGAACGGGGTTAGGCCTGGTTCATCCCACCTGACGATGGTCCGTGTCCCCACACCGGCGAGCGCTCCGGACGGCCGCTCGCCTCCTGTTGCCCCCAACTGTATTTTCCAACGTCCATGGACAGCAGCTCGCTCAGCACATCGTCGTACGCCACCCTGGTGGAGCTGGGGCGCCGCCTCTACGAGCAGTCCCTCGTGCGCCGGGAAGATGAGCTCATCACCGACCCGCGCGGCCAGCCCATCGGGTGGCTGCTCGATACGCGCGTGCCCATGCTCGACGGCGATATGTTCAACGAAGTGGGCGAGGTCATTGCCGAGCGCCTGCGCGACCGAGATGTGTTTCAGGTGGCCGGGTACGGCTTTGGCTCGTACCCGCTCGTCTGCTCCGTGCTGGGCGCGCCCGGCGAGCCGTCCTTCCGGGGGGGACTCATCCGCGACGAGCGCAAGCCCCACGGCCGGCGGCGCCTCATCGAAGGCCCCATCGACCCCGGCGAGCCCGTCGTACTGCTCGATGACATCCTCAACAGCGGCCGCAGCGCCACCCAAGCGCTGACGCGACTGGAGAACGAGGGCTTCACCGTCGTCGGCGTAATGACCCTGTTTAATTTTACCTGGAGCAGCGGCCGATCGCGTATCGAATCGGACGACCGATGGGTCGACTCACTGCTCGACCTCAACCTGCGCCAAAACGAGCGAAGCAGCTCCGACTCGGCCTGAAGGCGGCCGGCCCTCGGCCGCTGATGCGGTCGCGGCCCCGCTCCCGCCATCCGTCACTTGCCTCATCGCATGCTTGATCCGCAGACCTCGACATCCGAAACGCCCTCGACCGCCCAGGGCGACGGCGCCCCGCCCGCGTCCGGCGACGCCCCCGAATCCGAGGAAGGCGTCATGCCCTTCCTCGACCATCTCGAGGAGTTTCGCTGGTCCCTGATCAAGGGCTTCGGCGGCATGATCGCCACCACCATCGTGTGTGCCTTCTTCAGCCGCTGGATCGTCGATACGCTGCTACTCGGCCCCACGCGGCCCGACTTTTTCATGTACCGTGTCCTGGGCATCGATGCCAATCAGCTGGAGCTGCTCAACCGCACCATCACCGGCCAGTTCTTTGCCGATATTGGCACGATTCTCGTCGTTGGCATGATCATCGGCTCGCCGATCTTTGTCTACTACCTGTGGAAGTTTATCGAGCCCGGTCTCTACCCCACCGAGAAATCCGGGCTGCGCTTCGCGGCCGCCTTCGCAACGTTCTTCTTCATGCTGGGCATCGGCTTCGGCTACTGCATCCTCACGCCACTGGCGCTGCAATTCTTCGCCAACTATCAGATCTCGGGGCTGATTCTCAACCAGTTCGACATCATGAAATACTTCAGCATGATCTCGTTCTGGGCCCTGGGCACCGGCATCCTCTTTGAGCTGCCCGTCGTGGTCTACTTCCTGTCGAAAGTAGGCCTGATCACCCCGGATATGATGCGCACGTATCGCAAGTATGCCCTCGTCGTTGTGCTGACAATCGGCGCGTTCCTGACCCCGCCCGACCCGATCTCGCAGATCATCGTGGCACTGCCGCTGCTGCTGCTCTACGAGGGCTCGATTTACATCTCGGCCTTCGTGAACAAGCGCCGCCGGAAGCAGCTGGGCATGACGACCGAGTAATCCCACCTGCGCCGCACCCGTCGCCGCCGGACCGGCGCACGCCCGTAGTTCCTAAAAACGAGACCGCTGCCGTTATGCTGCGCCGTACCTCGATTATCCTAACCCTGCTGGTGACGCTCACTGTTGGATTTGCCGCCGGCTTCTGGGCGCCGCAGGACGACGATCTATTCGCCCTCCGGAAAAACTTTGAGATCTTTGGAGCCGCGTACGAAGAGCTGGTAACCGGCTACGTCCAACCCGTCGATCCGCAGCACCTGATGCGCGTCGGGCTGGAAGCAATGCTCGACGATCTCGATCCGTACACGACCTTCATCGATGAGGCCGAAACGACTGACATCAACATCATCACACGCGGGCGCTACGGCGGCGTGGGCCTCAACGTGGGACGACGTGGCAGCAAAATCACGGTCATCGCGCCCATCGAAGGCGCCAGCGGCTACAAACAGGGCGTGCGCGCCGGCGATATCATCACCCAGATCGGCGACCGCTCGACGGACGACCTCTCCCTCTCCGATGTGCGCAACCTGCTCCGCGGCGAGCCCGGCACCACGGTGAACATTACTATCGAGCGCGAAGGCGCTCCCGCCCCCCTCCCGTTCACGCTTACACGCGAGCAGGTGGACCTCGAAAACGTGACGTACCACGGCTACCTCGACGCGCCCTCCGGCGTCGGCTACGTGAAGCTGGAGCGCTTCGCCCGCGAGGCCGGCGCCGAGGTGCGCTCCGCCATCGAGCAGCTGCGCGAGGCGGGCCAACTGCGCGGCCTGATCCTCGACCTGCGCGACAATCCTGGCGGCCTGCTCGAAGCCGCGGTAGAGGTGTCCTCCCTGTTCGTGGAGCAGGGCTCGGTCATCGTGTCGACGCGCGGCCGCTCGCCCGAAACGGAGAACACTTACCGGAGCTCACGCGCCCCGCTCGCGCCCGATCTGCCGCTTGTCGTGCTCGTAAACGGGCAGAGCGCCTCGGCCAGCGAGATCGTCGCCGGGGCCGTGCAGGATCTCGACCGGGGCATCATCCTGGGCACCACCACCTTCGGCAAAGGACTCGTGCAGGTCGTCCGCTCGCTGCCGTACAACACGTCGCTCAAGATGACGACCGCGAAATACTACACGCCCAGCGGCCGCAGCATCCAGTCGATTAACTACAATAACGGAACAGCCACCGCCACGCCCGACTCAGTCGGGAAGACATTCACGACCGAAGCCGGACGCACCGTGCGCGACCTGCACGGCATCGAGCCCGATGTGACGACGATGGAGCGCGATGTGAGTGAGTTGGAGGAGGCCCTCCAGCGCCGCGCCGCGTTCTTCTTCTACGCCAACCACTTCGCCGCCCAGACCGACTCGATCGCGCCCGACTACGCGGCGACCGAGACCACGCTGGACGACTTCCGCGCGTGGCTGCAACAGGAAGGCTTCGGCTATCGCACCGATGCTGCCCTCGCCGTGGCCGAGCTGGAGCGCGAGTTCGACACGATGGGCTACAGCGAGGTCAGCGACGAGGTGGCCGACCTCGAACATGCCGTCGCCACCGAAACCGAAGCGGACTTCGAGCGCCATGCCGAAACGCTCAAGAAACACCTACAGGAAGAAATATGGGCCCGCTATCTGAGCAAAAGCGCGCAGATCCGGCGGACCCTCGCCTACGACCCCCAGGTGGACGAGGCCGCCCGCCTGCTGACGACGCCAGACGACTATCGCGAGGTGCTCACCCCCGATCCGTAGACCATCCATACGAAAGGCGGAGGCCGCTGCAATGCCGCCTCCGCCCATTCGTTACGTCATGCCGCTACAATTTCAACGAGCCGTCATCCCGGACGCTGATCCGGGACAGCAAAAAGGATTATCAGACGGCCCGAATCAACCCCAATGGCACTCAGTCGCGCACTACGAATGTCACCTTCGCATTCACGCGATACGCGGTGATCTCACCGTTTTTGACCACCGCTCGGTAATCATCCACATACACGTTCTTGATATCGCTGACGGTCTTCGCGGCCTGTTTGACGGCCTCCTCGGTGGCCGATTCAATCGAGTCCCCTTCTGCGAGTATTTCAATAACCTTAGCTACAGACATATTCCGCCCTCTTGGTTGATGCGAAAGAATAGATAAACTGCGATAGCTTGTAAGGATGATACGCCTGCATGATACCCGCTTGCGAACTACCACCGTGAAGATATTGTGAATGGATCGTCACTCCACCTCTCCGATTCTATCCCCTCCTACTGCGATGAGCCTCTACCAACGTCTATTCGCTCGCCTACTCGCCACGGGCGACCGATCCCAACATCGCATCTACGGTGAGCGCAAGCGAGCACTGTTTGCGGATCTGACGGGCACAGTCGTCGAGATCGGGCCAGGAACGGGGATCAACCTGCCGTACTACCCGCGTGACATCCAGTGGATCGGCCTGGAGCCGAATCCGCACATGCACAGCTATATCCGTGAACAAGCCACGGACGCCGGCATCGACGCCGAGATTCGCACGGCGCCCGCCTCCAACACGGGCCTGCCCGATGCCCACGTCAATGCCGTGGTGAGCACGCTCGTCCTCTGCTCGGTACCCAACCTGGATGCCGCGCTCGCCGAGATTCGGCGCATCCTGAAACCCGGCGGCCGCTTCTATTTCATGGAGCACGTCGCTGCGCCGGAGGGCTCATGGCTCCGCACGCTCCAGCGCGGCATCAAGCCCGTCTGGCGCCCCTTAGCTGACGGCTGCCATCCCGATCGCGAAACGGAGGTGGCCATCGAACGAGCCGGCTTCCGCATCCTCGAGCGCGAGGCGTTTCGGGCGGAGGTGCCCGTCGTGTCGCCGCACATCATCGGTGTGGCCGCGCTCGCCGAATCTTCTGGTGACGCCTCCGCAACACAAAACGCCCCACGCCGGGAGCAGGCGTGAGGCGTTTGCTTCGTCTCTACGTCAAACTGCGTCGAATCCAACGCTATCCCGTGACCGACTTGCGCTTGAGCGCCGACAGCCAGCGGGTGATGTCGATCTCCTTGGGGCAGGCCTGGTTGCAGTTGAAGATGGTGTAGCACTTCCAGAGGCCATCCTCCGAGTCGACCACATCGAGACGCTCGTCGCTGCCGTTGTCACGCGTGTCGAACGTGTAGCGGTACGCCTTCAGCATCGCCGCCGGGCCAAGGTAATCCGGATCGGCCCAGGTGCTCGGGCAGGCGTGCGTGCACGCGCCGCACATGATACACTTGGTCGCGTCTTCAATGACCTCGTGATCGGCCGGGCTCTGCGTCCGCTCGCGCTCGGGAGCGGGCTCGTCGTTGATAAGCCACGGCTTCACCGAGCGATACTTCTCAAAAAAGCGACTCTGGTCGATCACCAGATCCTTGACAACCGGCGCGGAGGGCAGCGGCGCAAACCGGACCGTGTCGCCGTCCTTGGCGTCCTTGCCAAGAATATCCTGCACCAGCACGGAGCACGCCAGCTTGTTCTCGCCGTTGATCTGCATGGCATCGGAGCCGCAGATGCCGTGCGCGCAGCTCTTGCGCAGCGACAGCGTCCCATCGATGTGCCACTTCACATGCAGGAGCAGGCTCAGCGCGCTGTCGAGCGGTTCGGCCGGCACCTCGTATGACTCCCAGTGCGGCGCATCGTCCGTATCCGGATTGTAGCGCTTGATTTCGACGTTTAACTGCATGGATTGGGGTGTTTTGGTGTGTGAGTCTTGATGTGTTCAAGTGCACAAAACACCCGAACACCTAAACACCGGAGCACTTTAGTACTTCCTCTCTTTCGGCTCGAAGCGACCGACGACGACGTTCTTGTCGTCGAACTCGTAGTTGCCATCGCAGTCGCTGTAGAAGAGCGTGTGCTTGAGCCAGTCGTCGTCGTTGCGCTGCTGGTAGTCCTCGCGCGAGTGGGCCCCGCGGCTCTCGGTTCGTCGCCTGGCGCACGCCGCGATGGACTCAGCGTAATCAACCATGAAGTTGATCTCAACGGCGTCCATCAAGTCGGTGTTGAAGCGGGTGCCCTTGTCTTCAACGACGACGTTTTTGGCTCGCTCGCGGTACTCCTGAATGTTGTCGAGCGCCGTGCTGAGCGTCTCGTCATTGCGGAAGACGGACACGTTGTCCATCATCGATTCCTGCAGATCGGAGCGGACCTTGACGATGGGCTCGCCCTCATCGCGCGTATTCGACAGCAGCTGGTCGAGCAGATCGCGCGTCTCTTTCTCGGGCTCATCGGGCAGCGGCTGCAAGCTCTTGCCCTCGCGGATCTCATCCGCCATCGCCATGCCGGCGCGGCGCCCAAAGACGACCAGCTCCAGCAAGGCGTTCGTGCCGAGGCGGTTGGCGCCATGAATCGACACGCAGGCGCACTCGCCCACCGCGTAGAGACCCGGCACGGAGGATCCGCGCTCGGCCCGCTCCACGCGCCCATCGTCATCGGTCGGGATGCCGCCCATCGCGTAGTGGCAGGTGGGAACGACGGGGATCGGCTCCTCCTTCGGATTCACGCCCATGTAGGTGCGCGAAAACTCCGAGATCTCAGGTAGCTTCTTATCGAGCACCTTGTCATCGACATGCGTGAGGTCGAGGTGCACGTAATCTTTTCCGTTGATGCCGCGCCCCTCGCGGATCTCCTTGTAGATGCACTGCGAGACGAGGTCGCGCGGCGCGAGGTCTTTCACGGTCGGCGCGTAGCGTTCCATGAAGCGCTCGCCCTCCGAGTTGCGGAGGATGCCGCCCTCGCCGCGGGCGCCCTCGGTGATGAGGATGCCGAGGCGATAGAGGCCCGTCGGATGGAACTGGACGAACTCCATGTCTTCCAGCGGGATGCCGTTGCGCAGCATGATAGCCATGCCGTCGCCGGTGCCCGCGTGGGCGTTCGACGTCGTCTTGAACGCCCGTCCGTAGCCGCCGGTGGCGAAGCAGACGATCTTGGCGTGGAAGGTGTGGATTTCGCCGGTCAGGATCTCGTACGCCACGACGCCGCAGCACTCCTCGCCGTCGGGCGTCATGATGAGATCGAGCACCTGGAACTCATCGTAGAAGCGCACGCCCTGCTTGGTGCACTGGTCGTAGAGCGTGTGCAGGATGGTGTGCCCGGTGCGGTCGGCCGCGTGGCAGGCGCGCTTGACCGGCGCCTCGCCGAAGTTGCGCGTGTGCCCGCCGAAGCGCCGCTGCGAGATCTTGCCCTCCTCGTTGCGGCTGAAGGGCACGCCGTAATGCTCCAACTCCACGATCGTCCGGGGTGCGTCCTGGCACATCGTGGTGATGGCATCCTGATCGCCCAGGTAGTCGCTGCCCTTCACCGTGTCGAAGGCGTGCCAGAGCCAGTGATCCTCCTCTTCGTTACCGAGCGCCGCGCTGATGCCGCCCTGCGCGGCGCCGGTGTGCGAACGGAGCGGATGCAGTTTCGAGACAACGCCGACATCGGCGCCGCCCTCTTTGGCGTACAGCGCGGCCATCAGGCCGGAGCCGCCAGCGCCAACGACGATCACGTCGTGATTAAAGGTCATGGTCATTCAGATGGGTGTACACAAAATCGTGATGTCGAGGGATGGTCATCCGTCATTGGTCATTGAGACATGACTAATGACAAGTGACCCGTGGTCCGCCGCAAGCGTCGTCACCATCCGGCCGTAATCACCGAATAGAGCCCAATGATCAGTAACACGAGTGCCGTGCCCCACGATAACGTCTTCGCAACAACGCGCCCCATGTCATTCCGGATGTAATCGGTCAACACGTTATTGAGCCCGTAAAACCCGTGGTGGAGCGCAACAATCAGAAAGAGAATGTTGAAGCCTTTCCAGAGCACCGCGTACACCGGATCAGCCAGGCGCTGCATCACCACGTCGTAGGGCGTCACTTCGGCATTCGGGTCGCCCATGCGGGCACGAACGCCTTCTTTAGCGGCCTCCGGGTACTCAGGCATCTGGCCTTGCTCGACAACCTGGGCCGTCACCGACGCCACCTCGTGGTCGTAGTGCTGCACCCAGAAGTGGGTGATCAGCAGAAACACGAGGAACGTGCCGGTAATGCGATGGAGGAACCAGTTGAGAGCGTTGGATTTCTTTCGCGCAGCCATAGGTCGTTGCGGCTATCGTCAGCAGTGCGTGGGAGGGTGGGCTCGCGGCCCGGCATTAGAGAAAGATCTCCGGCATGGTGCCCGGACCGAAGAAGTACTCGCCGAGCGCGTAGATCGACGGCCATCCGCCGACCAGGATAATGACCAGCGTCACCGCTCCGAGCGTCCAGAACAGCCGTTTCTGCTTCGGGCTCCACCCCAGGAAGTCGATGAGCACAATCCGCAATCCGTTCATGGCGTGATACGCCACCGCTACCAGCAGCAGAAACTCGCCGACTTTGAAGATCGGAGCATGGTACTTCGCGATGAGCGCGTTAAAGGCTTCCGGGCTGCTCAGCGACTTCAGCCCCCAGATGTGGATAGCCAGATAGGCAACCAGTCCCACCCCGGTGAGGCGGTGCATCAACCAGGCAAACATGCCGGTACGCACCCGGTACCGCTGAAATCGGCTGGATTCGGTGTGAACCTTCTCGGACGATGTGGCGCGTGAACGCTCTGCCGTTTCGACTGCCATGATGACGCGGATTTTTGATAACGTGGAGGCAGGAGCGCTCCCGTTAGGACGCAACTCCTACTGCAAATATGGTATGGCGCGCACGGGACGAAAGTTTCAGTAATTACTGAAAACTACCCCCCTGTGCGCCGCCGATCATCGCTCTGCGATCGGCGTGACGGTTTTACCCCGTTCCCCGACGTACTCGGCACGCGGACGGATGAGCCGGTTGGCCGACCACTGCTCGAGCAGATGGGCGCTCCATCCGGTCGTGCGGCTTAGTGCAAAGATAGTGGTGAACAGATCAATATCAATGCCCAGCATGTAATAGACCGACGCGCTGAAGAAGTCGACATTGGGATCGAGCCCCTTCTCGTTCTTCATCGTTTCCATGATGGCCGTCTGGTAGTCGTACCAGTGGCGGGCATCGCGCTCTTCGCTGAGCTCGCCTACCATCTCGCGGAGAATAGCAGCGCGCGGGTCCATCGTCTTGTAGACGCGGTGGCCAAAGCCCATCACGCGCTCGCCCGCGGCGAGGCGATCCTTGACGTACTGGACGGGTCCTTTGTCCGAGGCGTGAATCGCACGCAGCATCTTCATCACTTCGACATTGGCACCGCCGTGAAGCGGCCCCTTCAGCGCTCCGATGGCACCCGTCACGGCCGAGTACAGATCGGACAGCGTCGAGCCGATGACGCGCGACGTAAAGGTCGACGCATTCAAGCCGTGATCGGCGTGGAGGACGAGGCATACGTCGAAGGTTTCCTCGGCGGCGGCGCCGGGCTCTTCGCCGTTAAGCATGTAGAGGAAGTTGCGCGCCGTGGAGCCGTCGCTGAGGGGCGCCACGGGCGCTTTGCCATCGCGCAGGCGAGCAAAGGTGGCGATGAGCGCCGGCATGCGAGCCAAGAGGCGCGTGGCCTTGCGGCGGTTGGCCGCGGGCTCCATGTCCTCGGTCTCATCGTCGTAGTGCGCCAACGCCGAGACGGCCGATCGCAACACCGCCATCGGATGGGCATCGCTGGGCGTCTGCCGGAGGAAGTTGACGATTTCGTCGGGAAGTTCGCGCGCCGCCTGGAGCTGGTCATTCAGGCGGTCGAGCTCGGCCTGGGTAGGCAGCTCCCCCTCCCAGAGCAGATGAATCACCTCTTCGAAGGAGACCTGCTCGGCCAGGTCGTGGATGTCATAGCCGCGGTAGACGAGTTCACCCTTCTGCCCATCGATAAAGGAGAGCTCCGACTCCAGTGCAATTACGCCTTCAAGTCCGGGAGCCTTGACCGGCGATCCGTTCGCAACATTGTCTGGCATATCTGTGGTGGTTTGGTTGGGATGTCAGTATTGAGAAGAGGCGCCTCACGGTGCAGTGCACAGGGGGAGCACACGGCATCATTTCGACGGTCTGCCATGCGCGGCGACGATGTGAGCCCATGTCAAAGAAAGTCGGTCGCGGAGGACGGCGGTCGGAGCATCGTGCTGTGACCGATCCGATCTAACCCGGATTCGCTCACTCGCCTGCTCCGCCGCGGATCGGGTCGCCCCACCTCGGGTGCTTGTCTTCCCGCTCGTGTGGCATCGCTCCCAAACGAAAGAATGCGCCGCGTTCCCGATGCATCCATAAGGAAAAGGGCAAGGGGGGTTCCGGTCGTCGGCCGGTGAGCCCGGAGCGTCCGATGTTCCGCCTGACTTGTTATACAAACTTAAGAAAGGAGACCATAGCACATGCAAGAATTTCTATTAAAGCGCGCGGCAACGGATGCGGCTTCGATTCGGCGTCATGGGATCATTTCACATGATCGGGCAATTACAATGTCGTACCTGTACTGCAGGGCTTATCTGCCAATGGGTGGCAGACCGCTCGTGCGCGACCGCCGCAACCCGACGACCGGAGGGGCGTTGCGCGCCAGGTTGATGTTGCCCATTCCGCAGAACCGGGGGATGCCCCCGATGATGCACTCCTGCTCCCGTCCCAACGGGCCGGCGAGCCGAGCCGCACGCCCGCTACAGGCTACCCCTTTGGTACCGCATTCTTGCCGGAGGCGGCGCCCCCTGGCGCGGCCTCCGGCCCTGCATACTTCGAAATTCTTTTCAGATGAAAGGAGTGTTCACTGCATCCTTGCGCTGGTGGATAGGAACTGACCGGGGCCACGGGCCCGGCGTCTCGGTTCCACCGGCCTTTGGGCTGCTGGGCCGTGCCTTGCGTGCGCTGATGCAGCGCCTCGCAGACCGCTTGTGGAACGGCATCCCGTTGGCCCAGCATCCGCGCCCGGAAGCGCTTCACGCCTCCGGACGCCTCCGCTGCCCACCGGCGCAGATGCATACACCCGCCACCCAACTATGTCCAAAGAAATTGTCGTTAATGCCGCCGAGCACCAGACGCGCATCGCGATCGTCGAAGATGGGAAGCTCGCCGAGCTCTACATCGAGAACCCCGAAAACAAGCGCACCATCGGCAACATCTACCTCGGGCGCGTTCGCAAGGTGATGCCGAGCATCCAGGCCGCCTTCGTAGACATCGGTCAGGAGCAAGATGCCTTTCTCCACTTCTCGGATGTCTCCGACAACCTTCCCGGCTTCTTAGAGCTACTCTCGTCGTCCAATCCGCGCGTCGAAGACGTCGATTACGACATCAGCTCGGGCGAAGACAGCAACAAGCGCGCGTCGAACCTGCTTACCCGCGGCCAACATCTGCTGCTGCAGATCACGAAGGAGCCCATCTCCAATAAGGGCAGCCGCATCACGACCAATCTGACGCTGGCTGGACGCTTCCTCGTGCTCGTCCCTCTGGCCGATTACGTAGCCGTCTCGCGCAAGATCACCGAGGAGAAAGAGCGACGGCGCCTCAAAGCACTCGCCAAGAGCCTCGTGCCCGATCGCTTCGGCACTATCATCCGCACCGTCGCCGAAGGCCGCGATGCCAAGTCGCTCGATACCGATCTGAAGCTGCTGATGGAACGCTGGCGGCGCATCGAAAAGCAGCTGACCCAGAACCCCTCCCCGCCCGAGCTGATCCACGAAGATGTGGACATGGCGTCGTCCATCATCCGCGACCAGTTCTCCAGCGATTACGACCGGATTCTGGTCGACAGCAAGGGGCTCTACCACAGCATCCGCAGCTACGTCCAGGCCGTCGCGCCCAAGATGGCCGACTGCGTCGAACTCCACGAAGGCGGAGTGGATATCTTCAAGGAAGCCGGCATCCAATCCGGCGCCGACAAGGCCTTTCGTGACCGCATCGAGCTGCCTTCCGGCGGCTATCTCTACATCGAACAAACCGAGGCGATGCACGTCATCGATGTCAATTCGGGCCGCTCGGGGCGCGGGATGTCGCAGGAGGAAAATTCGCTGCAGGTAGACTTGGAAGCGGCGCGCGTGATTGCGCATCAGGTGCGGTTGCGCGATCTCGGCGGCATCATCGTCGTTGACTTCATCGATCTGCGCAGCGACAAGAATCGGAAGAAGATCTATCAGGAGCTGAAGAAGAATTTCAAGGATGACCGGGCCGTGACCAAGATCCTGCCGATGAGCGACTTCGGCCTCGTCGAGATCACCCGCCAGCGGCTCCGCCCCAGCATCACGACCACGTTTTCATCGTCGAACGGCGCGTCGTCGGAAGAGCAGGATTACCAGCCCCAAAACATCTCGCAGCGCGAATACGAGCAGGCTGCCCAGGAGTATCAGAAAGAGATCAAGCGCCTGCGCGCCGAACTGAAGCGCTGGAAAGAGGAAGCCGAAGGAACCGATCAGAATGACGAGGAGGTGCGCACCCTCAAGCAGGAGGTCGACCGGCTCAAGCGCGATCTGGATCAGGCGATTTCGGCCAAGGCCGAGGCACAAAAGCGAGCCCGGCAGAAAGCGAAAGAGCAGGCTCAGGCCGAGCAAGAGGCCCCGAAAGAGCGGCCCGCCCCGACTTCGACCGAAGCGCCGGCGGCCCCTCCGGAAGCCATCCTCAACACCTTGGAAGAGTGGCTCACCGACTACGCTGCCAACGGCAATCGCCGCACGCTTACGCTTCGTGTGCACCCCTTCATGGCCGCGTTCCTCAACCGTCCTGTTCCCAGCTATCCCACCCGCTGGTTCATGGAGCACATGATTCGCGTGCGGGTGGAGCAGGACGAGTCGCTCTCGCCGCTGGCCTATCGCTTTGTGGATGCGCGCTCCGGCGATCAACTCGCCGAGCAGTCCTTCGCGACTGCCGAAGACGGCTCCTGATTACCCACGTATGACCAAATAGAGACCCACGCGCTCACGCACGGGGATCTCCCGCTGGAATAGAAAAGCCGCGCTCCCAGCTACGGGGCGCGGCTTTTTTGTTTTTCAGATACGGGGCGTTCAGTTCCGTCAACGGACGATCGTCAGGCGCTTCGACTGAACTGTGTCGCCCGCCTGCAAACGATACAGGTACACTCCGCTGGGCAGATCCGCCGCATCGAACGTCACCGTATGGCGCCCGGCTGATTTCTGGTCGTTGACGAGCGTCGCCACGCGCCGGCCCAGCACATCGAACACGGCCAGCTGCACCTCGGCTGCTGCGGGAAGCGCGTAGCGGATGGTCGTTTGCTGATGGACCGGATTGGGCGCGTTCGGCTTCAGCGTGAGCTGCTCCGGCACGCCCCGCACGACCTCGACTTCATCGGAGTAGTTGAAGGCGCCGTCGAGGTCCACCTGCTTGAGCCGATAGGTGATGCGCTCGGCATCCGGCGGCAGAGCGGTGTCGCTGAACCGGTAGCGCTGCGCGCGGCTCGTCGTACCGGCCCCCTCGACAAACGTGATCGTCTGGAAGTCGGCTCCACTTGTTTTGCGCTGCACCTCGAAGCCGGCGTTGTTCGTCTCCGAGGCCGTGCGCCACGCAAGCTGCACGGCATCGCCATCGACGCGCGCCGCAAACGCCGTCAGCTCCACCGGCAGCGTCGCAGGCGCCGCGCTGAACTCGCTCGTGTTGCCGTTGGCATCGGTCGCGGTGGCGACGATGTCATCGGTGGACGTGACCGAGGCCGCGGGAGTAAAGGTAATCTGCTTGCTCGGCCCGCTGTTGTAATCGGTCGTGGTGTACGTATCGGTGCCGAGGTAGACTTCGCCGCTGCCATCGGTATCGGCCCGGTAAAAGTCGACCTTCAGGTCATACGCCGGCGCGCCTGAGCCGGTCAGCGACGGATCGCTGGGCACCTGGTACGTGACGGTGATTTCATCGGCGCCGCTGTCGTAGCTGGCGCTCTGGATTTCGGGGTAGTTCTGGAGGTGGTTGGAGCCGGTGTCGCTGTCGTCGGTGTCGTTGGCCGTCGTGCCATCCTGTTCGAGGTCGATTCCCTGTTGGCTTTGACTATGGATGGCATTGCCACGCACGGCGTTGCCGGAACTCCCCGAGATAATAGCAACTCCCCACCCTGAGTTCGCCAGCATGTTGCCTTCTCCAGATCCCACTCCGCCAATCGCGTTGTCACTTCCTGAAATTAGGATGTTAGATCCGGGATGGCCAATGGCGGTGCCATCCGGCATCACACCGATGTAGTTACCTTGCAGCGTATTACTTGCACCGCTCACGCGTACGGCATTCGTGGCCGTGTGTCCAATCACGTTGCGAGCTGAAGAGGATGTCCCTCCAATCTGGTTGCCGTTTCCGTCGACGCTGATCGCGTTGAAGCTGCTACCCAGATCGTCGCCGTTGGCGTTGGTGTCCAGATAATTGCCCTGCACCGTGTTTCCGTCAGTGGCGAGATGGATTTCGAACTCGCCGTTTCCAGCCACGACGTTGCCCGCCCCGCTGGTGGCACCTCCAATCGTGGCGGTCGCCCCATCGGCAACCTCGATGCCGCTGAGATCGTTGCTCAACATCGCATCGCGCGCCGCATTGGTACCAATGTGGTTGCCTTCCACGGTGACACTCGTCCCGCTCCCGGTGATCAGCACGCCGTGGTCAGTGTTGCCGCTGATGACGTTGCCCGCTCCGCTGGATGTGCCGCCCACGGTGACGCTCGACGCGCCGTTGCTCACCTGAACGCCTCCGTAATCAAAGCCCGATCCGGCACCATCCCCATTCGGGATGGCAGCATTCCCTGCCTCGTTGGTGCCAATGTAGTTGCCTTGGACCGTGGCACTTCCACCGCTAATGCCCACTCCTGCGCGGCCGTTGCCAGCAATCACATTTCGGTCACTGGCCGAGGTTCCACCAATCGTGGTGCCCGACGCACCGCTGGCTACTATGCCGTCGAAGCCATTCCCCATCCCCGTCGAGCCCGATGGGTCCATGCCAATCAGATTGCCGTAGATAACATTGTTCGATTCTCCACCAAATGAACCAATGAAAATGCCGCGCGACGAGTTGTTGGAGATCACATTTCCCGTTGCAGTTCCGTTTCCAACGGTGATGGAGGAGGCACCGCCCGTGATCTCGATGCCGTTGCCCCCGTTGCCAGCTGCTGACTCATCGGCGGCTACGCCAATGTAGTTGTTGTAGACCAGAACGGATGTCACATTGTCGAGGGTGATGCCATTACCTCCAAAATTGACGATGGACAGCCCTTCTATGATGACGTTGCTTCCACTAAACCCGCTGACGGTGAGCCCACTTACACTGCCTCCGGCATTTTGACCGTCGAGAACCACGACGGGGCTATCCACATAGTCGGGTTCGTCATCGCCCTGTAGGTACACCGGCTCGGTAATGGTGGGCAGGGCGCTAGCGGGCTGGATGACATGCGGCGTGCTCCCTGAGATGTCGAACAAGATTTCGTCAGGTCCGCCGCTGTTAGCTGTAGCATTGGCCTCTTCAATCGCCGCACGGAGCGTGCACACGTTGCCAGCGGTGGCGCAGATGCCGTCGCCAGGAGTGTCATCGGAGGCATCGCCAGTGTCCTTGACGACAAACGTATTGGCCGAGGCCGGTAGCGCGATGAAAAAACATACGATCAGGCAGGATACGACGCGTCGTATCGAGGAACTCATGATGAAAGGGGGGACATCAATTCAAAAGATGTTGAGGGGGCGCAGGCCGAAACACGATAAAACGGCACCCGCATTATCACGCGATAGATGGATCGACATCCGGACACGTTCGCCGAAGTGCGAAAGATCTTCCGAAACCATTCGGGCCGCTTATCATTTCGGATGTGCTATGAAAACCACGCAGATCATCCACGAACTCAAGCAAGCGGCGTACCAGCTGGGGTACGAGGTGCGCGTCGAGAAGGGCAACTTTCGCGGCGGACGGTGCGCGGTGGACGGCGAATCCATCATCATGCTGAACAAACGCCACCTGCCCGAGGTGCAGCTCGCCGTCCTCGCCGATGCCCTGCGCGAGACCCGTATCGACGCCATCTACCTGAAGCCTGCCGTCCGCCAGGCCCTCGAAGACGCCTGGGCGCAGCAAGACGAAGCTACCGAGGAGGCGCCGCATGCCGACTGACGCCCCGCTGACCGCAACGCTGCTGGGCACCGGCACGTCGACGGGCGTGCCCGTGCTGGGCTGCACCTGCCGCGTCTGCCAGTCGGACGACCCGCGCGACACCCGAACGCGCTGTGCCTGCTACCTCCGCGTCAACGGCCTCGGCCTGCTCATCGACACGGGGCCCGATTTCCGCCAGCAGGCGCTGCGCGAAGGCTTCGACCGGATCGACGCCGTGTGTTACACCCATCACCACTTCGACCACGTCGCCGGGCTGGACGACCTGCGCCCCTTCTTCTTCCGCAACCGTCAGCCGATGCCATGCTACAGCCCGCCCTCAACCGAAGCCGTCCTCCGCACCAAATACGATTACATCTTCGGCCCCGATAAATACGCTGGCGCGCCGCGCGTGGAGCTGCGCTCCGTCACCGCCCCCTTCACCGTCCCGAGCCGCTACGACGACGGCACCCCCGTTCGCGTGCACCCCATCCCCGGCTACCACGGCGACCTGGAGGTGTACGGCTACCGGATCGGCGCCTTCGCGTATGTGACAGATGTCAGCCACCTCCCGGCCGAGAGCCTGGCGATGCTCGACGGCGTAGACGTGCTCGTGCTCGATGCGCTGCGCCCAGAAACGCACCCCACCCACTTCTCGTTCGACGAAGCCGTAACCGTCGCCCGGCAGATCGGCGCGCGGCAGACGTACTTCATCCACATGACGCACAACGCCCTCCATGCCGAAGCCGACGCCGCCCTCCCCCCGAACATCAACCTGGGCTACGATGGACTGACGTTCCGCATTGGCGAGTAGCAGGGGGCAGGTTGAAAGGTTGACAAGGTTGACCCCAGCCATTACCGACCGAGAACAGAACCCTTCACCCTGAAAACCCTTCACCCTGAAAACCCTGAACCTGAAACCTTGACCCTTCTCATCCTCAACGGCCCGAACCTGAACCTACTTGGCACCCGCGAGCCGGAGACGTACGGGACGCAGACGCTGGACGATCTCGCCAAGGATCTACGCGCGGCCTTCCCGGAGGTCAATTTCACGTTTGTGCAGAGCAACCACGAAGGCGCCCTCATCGACGCGCTGCACGAGGCCCGCGCGGCGGACGGTGTGGTCTTCAACCCCGGCGGCTACACGCACACGTCGGTGGCCCTGCGCGACGCGGTGGCCGCCATCGACACGCCGGTCGTCGAGGTGCACCTGTCGAACATTCACGCCCGTGAGGCTTTTCGGCATATATCGCGGGTGGCGGGCGCGTGCGTCGGGCAGATCAGCGGACTCGGCCCGGCGGGCTATCACCTGGCCGTGCGCTACCTTAAGGAATGGCGAATGGCGAATGGCGAATAGCGAATGGGGAATGGCGAATGGGAGCGGCGATTGGCAGCCCGCTGGCACGGTGTTCGCCCCAATCCGTTGAAACGTGAAACTCGCACATCGAACCTCGACATTCGCACTTCGACATGGCTGGGTATCGCGGGCACATTACGGGAGCAACGGTCTTCTGCGCCGGATACGTCGGCGCCCTGGCTTACGTGTACTCCATCAACGCGGCGTACCAGCAGTTCAGCCTCCCCGAGCTCATCGCCTACCCGATCGCGCTGTTTGTCCTCGCGCTGATGTTCGGCCTCTGGCCCGATGTCGACACCAACTCGAAAGGCCAGAACCTCTTTTACGGCATCTTTCTGACCGTCGATCTCTTTCTGATTGCAACGGAGCACTACGCCGAGGCGGCCTTTCTGGGGCTGTTTGCGCTGCTGCCCATCGTCGGCAAGCACCGCGGATGGACGCACTCGTGGTGGGCGATGCTGCTGATCCCGTCGCCGCTGTTCGTGCTGCCGTACATGCTCTTCCCCGAGAAGCCGCTCATCGGGCTGCCCTTTTACGGGGCGGCGCTCGTCGGCTACTTCAGCCATCTGCTGCTCGATGGCCTCATCATCCCGCTGCCCTTCCGCCGCCGGCGCTCGTCCGGCTGGTAGGCTGATCTCTGCGGCTGCGCTCGCCTATGCCTGACTCCGAAACGCCCTCGACGCCCGACGCGGAGCCGACCGCCGCTTCCCGGTCGAACGCGGCCGGCACCGTGGCGGGTGGCATCCTGGCCAGCCGGATTGCGGGGTTTCTCCGCGAAGGCGTGATCGCCTACTTCTTCGGCGTCGGCGCCCACACCGATGCGCTTCAGGCCGCCTTCCGCGGGCCCAACCTGCTGCAAAACCTGCTCGGCGAAGGCACCATCTCCGCCGCCTTCATCCCCATCTACAGTCAGATGCTGAAGGAGAACCGGCCGCGCGATGCGGGCCGGTTTGCCGGCGCCATCTTCGGGCTGCTGCTGGCGCTGACGGCGGCGCTCGTCCTCCTCGGCGTCGTCTTCGCCGAGCCGATCGCGACGGTCCTGACGCCCGGATACGTCGACGACGCCGCGAAAGTGGCGGCGGGCGAGCTGCCGGTCAACCGCTTCCAGCTCGTCGTGCAGGCGTTCCGCCTCGTCTTCCCGATGGCGGGGCTGCTCGTCCTCTCGGCGTGGGCGCTGGGCGTACTCAACAGTCACCGGCGCTTCTTCCTGCCGTATTTCGCACCGGTGCTGTGGAACGCGGCCATCATCGGCGGGCTGGTCCTCGCGGCCACCGTGTGGCTCGATGCGCCCCTCCCCGAGGCCGAAGCGTGGCCCATCGACTGGCTCAATCAGCTCCTGATGGCGGCGTTCGTGGGGGCGCTCGCGGGCGGCGCGCTCCAATTTCTCGTGCAGCTGCCGCTCGTCATCCGCGAGATGGAGGGCTTCCGCCTCTCGTTTTCGACGCGCGTGGACGGCGTGCGCGAGGCCATCAACGCATTCGGACCCGTCGTGGCCGGGCGCGGCGTGTACCAGCTCTCGGGCTACCTCGACATGGTGCTGGCCTCCTGGCTGGCCGCCGGCGCGCTCGCCGCGCTTCGCCCC
>CAYUVF010000050.1:0-34908 GCA_964448045.1 uncultured Rhodothermales bacterium | reverse complement strand
CCGGACCGGCCGTAAGCGTATCTCATTCTATTCGCGCCTCAATCCACCCCACCACATCCTCTAACACCTCTTCTTTCTCCGGCTCGTTGAACGTCTCGTGGTAAAGGCCGTCGTAGAGCTTCAGGGTCTTGTCGTCCGAGGACGCGTGCTCATAGAGCTGTTGGCTGGCGTCGGGGCTGGTGAGCTCATCGGCGGTGCCGTGGAAAATCAGGAGCGGCACGTCGAGCGCTGTCATCTGATCGCGGATGCGTTCGCCAGCGCGCATCATCTCGGCGCCGGTGCGGGCGCGGACGCCGCCGTGGTAGTTGAACGGATCGGCCTCGGCGGCGGCCACGACTTGCGGATCGCGGGAGATGGCGCCTTGCGGCGAGCGAACCGTCGGCAGCCAGGGGGCGATCCAGCCGAGCACGCGTGCCAGCTTGCGAAGCACGGGCGCGAGGTCGGGGTTGATTACGATGGCGGGGCTGCTCAGGATGAGGCCGCGCAGCGGCACCGGCCGCTCCAGTACCAGCAGCGCTGCCACGGCCCCGCCCATGCTGTGACCGAAGAGGAAGAGCGGTACGTCGTTTCCATGCGCCTTTCGAAGCGCCGTGCGCGTGTGGCTCAAAAAGAGATCCAGATCATCCACCAGCCGGTCGAACGACGACACGTAGGCCCGGCAGCCCGGCGAGCGCCCGAAGCCGCGCTGATCGTAGGTGTGGACGGCGATGCCGCGGGCGTTCAGGAAGGTGGCGACGTGGTCGTAGCGGCCGGAGTGCTCAGCGTAGCCGTGGACGAGGGCGACGGCGGCGCGCGTCGGCCGGTCGGGCGGCAGCCAGCGCTGGGTGACGAGCTCGAGGCCGTCATCGGTGGGAAGCAGGCCGATGCGCGAGGGAGGACGAGGGGGTTCCATGCGAAGAGTGAGACTGACGAATCAATTGGGGATCAGGCGGACTCCAATATAGCGGAAGTGCCGCACTTTCAAAGGGCGCTGAGGCCGCGCGCCGATTCCGAAACAATTCACCTCCGTCGTATTGATGGGAACATCTGCGCCCGATACTTTATTGTCCTATCCGCTCGTCCAGCGGGACCTGGACGCTAAATCGAAAGGGGATCGCCCCATTTTTCATGCGTGCATTGCGGTCTACATGGCGACTCCGGCTTCTGGTCGGCCTCCTGGCAGTCAGCTTGCTGCCGATGGCAGTCGTCCTGCCCGAGCCGCATCGCCCGGCGGCGAACTCGTCGCAGGCCGATTGGCTCCGCTCGCAGGTCCACATGGCGCTGGACGGCGCAGTCGAAGCCGACTTTGAGCACGCCTTGTCGGCGGCTCAGGACGCACAGCCGCACTCGCTGCACGGATTTTTGCGCACCTTCGCGGAGGCCTATCGCACCGAATCGCCCGATCGGCCACTGGCCGATCTTTTTGGTGCTCCCGACCTGTCGGGTGAGCGGCTGATCCGCTATCTGCAGCAGCGGTTTGCGCACGTCTCCGGCATGGCCGCCCTGCCGCGGCTGCTGCTCTTGACGTATGCCGCCGCCCATCCGTCCCCTGATCGCACCGCAGCAGCGAGCGCCTTTGTGGGGGGCGCGTGGCAGCAGCATGCCCTGGCGACGGCCTGGACGGCCATTCGTGGAGATGTCTGGACCGTCGTCATCCCGCTGCGCACCCTGTTCCCGGCCCAACCGATGGGGCCGTAGGTCACCTCTACGCATCGGTTTCGCTGTATTTTCCGCACGGTTGCGTGTGCCTCGCTGAATCGGCTGATTGGCCGCGAGGCGCGGCGTCCTTCGCACGTGCGGCGCAGTCCCGTCTGGGCTGTCTCGGTCTACCCTACGTCTACCCATCGACCCGTTCTATTTCTATGCAAGGCAACGGATTTAAAGTTTTTCTCACCGTCTTTTTTGTCGTCTTGTGCGGATGGTACCTCTACCCGTCTGTGCAGAACCTGTGGCTCAACTACCAGATGAGTCAGATGACCGAGGCGGAACGCGAGCAGTATGAACAAGAGAATTACGCGCACATCCAGCAGGTGAAAGAGGGCTCGCTCAACCTGGGGCTTGATCTCCTCGGCGGCATGCACGTCACCATGGAGGTGCAGACCGACGCGCTCATCGGCCAGCTGGCGACCAACACCGATGAGACGTTCAACGAGGTGCTGCAGGCGGCACGCCAGCGTGCCCGCGACGAAGGCATCTCGGTGATCGACGCGTTCGTGCAGGAGTTCGAGGCGCGCGACCCCGAAGCCCGGCTCTCGCGCTACTTCCGCAACGAAGAGGCCGGCATCACCCGCCGCTCCACCAACGACGAGGTGCAGCAGTACCTCCAGGAGCAGGCCGACGATGCCGTGGGCCGCGCGATCGAGATTATCCGCAACCGCGTCGACCGCTACGGCGTGACCGAGCCGAACATCCAGCGGCAGGGCACGCGCCGCGTGGTGGTGGAGCTGCCGGGCATCGACGATCCCGAGCGCATCCGCGATCTGCTGAAGGGCACCGCGCGCCTCGAATTCCGCCTGATGCCCGATCCCGGGCGCATGGCCAGCGCGGCACAGCGGATCATTGAATACTATGAACCGGATACGGCGGCGACCGAAACGCCGGAGTCGGAGGAGGTCCAAGAAGGCACGGAGCTGGAATCCGAAGGCGGCACCGAGCTCGTCCAGGCCGATACGGCCCAGAGCGGCACGCAGCTGGCTGGCGAGGACGCCTCCGAGGACGGCCCGCAGAATCCCCTGCTGGCGGCCATGCAGCCGCTGCCGTACGGGGAGAGTGTTGTCTTCGGGCGCGTGGCCGCCTCGGATACGGCGCGCGTGAACGATCTGCTTAACCGATCGGACGTGCGCTCGATGCTGCCCTCCGGTGTCGAACTGATGTACAGCGCCAACCCGATTGGTAACGCACAGGACGGACGGGAGATCTTCGAGCTGATTGGGGTGCGCCAGGAGGTGGAGCTCAGCGGCGAGGCCATCACCGACGCCTCGGTGCAGTTCGATCAGTACACGAACGAGCCGAGCGTGTCGATGACGATGAACTCGGATGGTGCGCGCACCTGGGCGCGCGTGACGGGCGCGAACGTCGGCGAGCAGGTAGCCATCGTGCTCGATGGGGTGATCTACTCGTATCCGCGGGTGGAGGAGCGCATTGTGGGCGGCCGGTCCTCGATCACCGGGCTCGAATCGCGGGCCGAGGCGCAGGACATCGTCACCGTGCTGAAGTCGGGTGCCCTGCCGGCGCCGGTGGACATCGTCGAGGAACGCACCGTGGGGCCGAGCCTCGGTCAGGAGTCGATCCGGGCCGGGTTCATCTCGGTCGTCGTCGGGCTCTTGCTCGTGGCGCTCTTCATGATCTTCTACTACCACACCGCCGGCGTCGTGGCCGATCTGGCGCTGCTGCTCAACATCATCCTGATTCTGGGCATCCTCGCCGGCTTCAAGGCGACGCTGACGCTGCCGGGCATCGCCGGTATCGTGCTGACGATTGGTATGGCGGTGGACGCGAACGTGCTCATCTTTGACCGCATCCGCGAGGAGCAGAACACGGGCAAGACGCTCAAGGCGTCGATCGATGCGGGCTACGAGCAGGCGCTGAGCGCCATCCTCGATGCCAACATCACGACGTTTTTTGTGGGCGCCATCCTGTACTCGTTCGGCGTCGGGCCCATCCAGGGCTTTGCCGTCACGCTGATGGCCGGTATCCTGTCGTCGCTCTTCACGGCAATTATCGTCACGCGGATCGTGTTCGACTACATGATCGGTGAGCGCCGGATGAGCGTTAGCTACGGCTGATGATAGCGCACCGGCCGGGGGGCCTCGTGGGCTCCCGGTCCGATAGCGCTCCGACGCACGACCCCGACCTTTTGAGATCCGCTCCCCTCCGGAGCATCAACCGAGAGTAGAAACTATGCGACTTTTTGAGAATCCCGATTACACCTTCATCCCCAACCGGCAGCGGGGCTACATCTTCTCCGCCATTCTCATCGTGCTCAGCATCGTGAGCCTCTCGACGAAGGGGCTGGAGCTGGGTATTGAGTTTCGCGGTGGGAAAGAGTTCGTCATCGAGAACGTGGCGAACTTGCCAACCAACGAGGTGCGCAGCGCCCTGAGCGGCGCGCTCGGCGCCGATCCGGTCGTGAAGACGTACGGCGATACGGGGCTGCTCATCCGCACGACGGCGGATGAAGAGACGAACGTCGTGCAGCAGCGTATCCTGCAGACCCTGCAGCAGTCCTTCCCCGAGGCCTCGCCTACGCTCGTGAGCACCAACATCGTCGGACCGCAGTTTGCCGAAGATCTGGCGCGCGGGGCGATCTACTCGGTACTCGGTGCGCTCTTTGTTATTTTCATCTACATCCTGATCCGGTTCGAGTGGCGCTACAGCCTCGGCGCGCTGGCCGCGCTCGTGCACGACGTCACCATCACGCTGGGCGTCTTCTCGGTGCTGAGCGGCATCGTGCCGTTTTCGCTGCAGATGGATCAGTCGATCATTGCGGCGTTTCTGACCATCGTTGGCTACTCGCTGAACGACACGGTGGTCGTGTTCGACCGCATCCGCGAGTACGTCAATCTGTTCAAGACCGAGGATTACGACGAGATCGTCGACCGGTCGATCAACAGCACGCTGAGCCGGACGGTTGTCACCTCGCTCACAACATTGATCGTCGTCACGATCCTGTTTATCTTTGGCGGCGAGGTCTTGCGGGGCTTCTCGTTTGCGCTGATTATCGGGGTGTGCATCGGGACGTACTCGTCCGTTTTTGTCGCCTCGCCCACGGTCGTGGAGCTGCGCCACCGCATGCAGCAGGCCAAGGTGCGCGGATAACGATGCGCGGATAACCGAGGGGCCTCCGCCCATTCACATGCGCAGGACCGACACGGTTGAATGACACACGACGTCGAACGGCGAGATGGAGTGGCGGTGCTCACCCTACAGGGGCGCGTGATGGGCGGGCCCGATGGCACGACGTTCTACGAAACGCTGCTGCGCCTCAGCGAGGACGGCTGCTCCCGCGCCGTGCTCGACTTGAGCGCGGTGGACGAGATGAATCCGCTGGGGTTGGGTGTGCTCGTGGGCGGGATGGCGCTGATGCGCAACCAGGGCGGCGACCTCGCCGTTGCGGCGCTGCCCAGGCACGTCCGTTCCCTGCTCATGATCGCGCGGCTGGCCGGTGCCGTGCCCTGTTACGACACCGTCGAAGCCGCCCTCGCGGCGGTCACCGGCGACTGAATGGCACCTCATCCACCGATCCGTTGCGACGGATCCTCTATTGCACGAATAAAACGCATACGTTATGCCCGTTTCGATTGTTATTGGAAGCCAGTGGGGCGACGAAGGAAAAGGAAAGGTCGTCGACCTGCTGAGCAGTGATGTTGACATTGTCGCCCGGTATCAGGGCGGGGCCAACGCCGGCCACACCATCTGTTGGGGCGACGAAAAGTTTGTGCTGCACCTGGTGCCCAGCGGCATCTTTCACGAAGGCGTGACCTGCGTCATCGGCAACGGCGTGGTGCTCGACCCGGCCGCGGTGATGGAGGAGATTAAGACGATCCGCGAGCTCGGCTACGACGTGGAGGGCCGCCTGCTGATCTCGCACAACGCGCATCTGATCATGCCCTACCACAAGCGCGTCGAGGAGGCCCGCGAGCAGGCGCGCGACAGCGATGCCATTGGCACCACCGGGCGCGGCATCGGGCCGGCGTACATGGACAAGTTCGCGCGCACGGGCATCCGCGTGGTCGATCTGCTCGATCGCGATGTGCTCCGCAAGAAGCTGACGCAGTCGATCGAGGAAAAGAACGCCATCCTCCAGCACATTTACGGCGCCGAGGAGCTCGATGTCGATCAGATCGTCGAAGAGTACGTTGAGTTCGATCAGCTGATCGACCCGTTCGTGACCGATACGTCGGCGTACCTGAACCGGGCGCTGAACGACGGCAAGCACGTGCTGGCTGAGGGCGCGCAGGGCTCACTGCTCGACGTCGACTTCGGCAGCTATCCGTACGTCACCTCCAGCCACCCGACGGTGGGCGGTTGCTGCACGGGATTGGGTGTGCCACCCACGCAGGTCGACCGCGTCATCGGCATCGTGAAGGCGTACTGCACGCGCGTCGGCAACGGCCCCTTCCCGACGGAGCTGGACGACGCGGTGGGGCGGCAGCTCCGCAAAGTGGGCGACGAGTTCGGCGCCACGACCGGGCGCCCGCGCCGCTGCGGCTGGCTCGATCTGGTCGCGCTCCGCTACACGGCGATGATCAACGGCTTCAACGAGCTGGCCATCACCAAGCTCGATGTGCTCTCGGGCCTCGATGAGCTCAAGGTGTGCACGCGCTACCGCTACGACGGCAAAGAGACGCGGCGCTTCCCGAGCGAAGTGCAGACGCTCGAAAAAGTGGAGCCTCTCTACGAGACGCTTCCCGGCTGGGAGGCCGATATCTCCGACGTGCGCCACTTCGACGAGCTGCCCGGCGCCGCGCAGGACTACTTGATGTTCATCGCCGACTTCATCGGGACGGAGGTGAGCATGGTGTCGAACGGCCCGAAGCGGCAGCAAATCATCACCGACCTGGAGGCGCGGCTTCCCGCGGCGTGACCCGCAGAGCAGGTGGAACAGAACGAGCATCCGCGGCGGCCCGGAGACTTTCGCGGTCGCCGCGGTTGAACCGCTAAACGGGTCCTCCGAATCGTCCGATCAATATCGGCATGAAGGCGTACCGCCTCTCCGTCAAGCTCAAGCTGGGGCTGATCGTGTTTGCGATGCTCATCGCGGTGGCCTCGCTGTGGTACACGCAGCGCCTGGTCGACCGGTTGCGCGCCCGCGAACAGGCCGTCATCCAGCTCTGGGCCGATGCGCAGGCGCAGGTGGCCCAGGCCGAGCAGCGCGCGATGAACCCGTATCGGACGGAGCTGCAAGAGCTCGAAGAAATCCTGACGCAGCTGGAGCAGGGCACCCGGCCCGAGGGCGTCGAGGTTAGCGACGCCGAGATCCGCGAGCTCAAGCAGGCGGTGACGTGGGCGCGGAGCATGCCGCCGGTGCGCGATTTCGAGTTCATCTTCGACAAAATCGTCAAGCCGAATCCGTTTGGCGTGCCCGCCATCATCACGGATTCCACGTTTCAGCAGCCGCTGTTCTGGCGAAACGTGGGTGTGCCGGATTCGATCGGCCGCCTTTCGGCGGAGGACTCGGCCGAGGCGATGGAGCAGCTCCGGCGCCTGCGCGCGGAGATGGACGCGTCGTATCGCCCGATTCCCATCGACCTCGAGTTTCCAAGCGTTCCCGGCGAGGAGCCGACGACGCTGCGGCAGTACGTCCACTACGATGAGTCGTCGCTCGTCAAGGAGCTGCGCATCTTTCCGTACGTCCAGCTGCTGTTCGTGGGGCTGTTCATCCTGGTGGGCTATCTCGGTTTTTCGTACGTGCGCCGCAGCGAGCAGAGCAGCCTGTGGGTAGGCATGGCGCGGGAGGCGGCGCATCAGCTGGGTACGCCCATCTCCAGCCTGATGGGATGGGTCGAGATCCTGCGGATGCCGGATCTGGAGGAGGAGCAGCGCAAGCAGGCGGTTGAGGAGATTGAGAGCGATGTGGAGCGGCTGCAGCGCGTGGCGAATCGGTTTAACGACATCGGGTCGATGCCGAAGCTGCAGGATCAGGACCTGCGGTCCATCATCGAGAACACGGCCCGCTACATCCGCCGGCGGATCCCGCAGCAGGGCCAGCAGGTGGCCCTTCGTGTCGACGTGCCCGAAGGGCTCCAGGCGCCCGTCAATGAGGAGCTTTTCGGATGGGTGGTGGAGAATCTGCTGAAGAATGCCCTCGATGCGATCGAGGGGCCGGAGGGGACCATCGAGGTGGCCGGATTTCGGCAAAATGGCCGCGTGTGCATCGAGGTGCGCGATACCGGCTGTGGCATCGACCGGCGCGAGTGGAAAAATGTCTTCCGGCCCGGCTTCAGTACCAAAAAGCGCGGCTGGGGATTGGGGCTGAGCCTCGCGCAGCGCGTGATCGAAAACTACCACGGCGGCGATCTCAGCGTCGTCGAATCCACCGTGGGCGAGGGCAGCACCTTCCGCATCGAAGTTCCGGCCTCCGAGGCTGCGGCGGGGTAGCAGCAGTTCAGCTCGATGGGGCGATACGCTCGGTCAATGAGGCGCTGGATTCGGGCATGACCGCCACGTAAATATCGTCACGCCGTCGCCAGATGAGCACCTGCTTCTGGCCGACGGTGCGCGCTTCGACGGCGTCGTCGGCTTCCAGTGCGCGGCGCACGTCGGCCGCGAGCGCTACCCGGTCGCCGAACGCATCGAGCATGGCGTAATCGAATACGTAGGCGGTGATGGAGAGGCCCGTCGTGGTGTCGGCGAGGAAGAAGGCGGGGAGGGTTACCTGAGGGGCAATCTCGACCGTGCCGACGCCTCGGAGCTGGGTGCGTTTGATCTGTGGAGCGGCCAGCGCGCGGCCCGTCTGGTCGCGGACGTACTGCTCGCCCTCAGCCGGATCGCGGGTGGACACCATCGGGGTCGCCTGCTCGCTCTGGGCGACGGTGCGCTCGATCAGGTCGACGGTCGAAGGCGCGGAGGCAGGCCGGTTGAGCATGCTGGAGAGCAGATAGGCCAGGAGCCCGGCCACGAGGATGAGCCCGAGGGCTGCTCCGGTGCGGCGCACAAAATGGCCCAGCCGCGAGCCCGCGCTGGCCGATCGGCTGGAGGAGCGTGCGGCCGAGCGGTCGGCCGCCGAGGGAGCTGGCTCCTCCAGCGGGCGAGGGGCCGACTGTGCCGCCTCTTGGATGAGCGCCGAGGCGGCCGGACGCAGGGAGGAGGGCGCCTGTGCCAGCGTGTCGGGCAGGGCGTTGGGAAGCGCATCGGCGGCGGCCCTCGGACTGCTCTGCTCCTGCAGGATGCGGCGCTCGGGGGGCGTGGCGCTGGCTTTGAGCGTCTCCCAGAGGTGCGTGCGCGCTGCATCGAGCCGCTGCTCTACTGTCGTTCGATCTGTGCCGAGCACTTGCGCAGCGGCCTGCGGGGAGAGGTCGTTGAGGACGCAGAGCGTCAGCAGCAGGCGCTCCCTGTGGGGGCGGCTGAGGAATGCGGTGGGTAGCAGGCGATCCACCAGCGCATCAGCCGTCGCGGACCGGAGGTCGTCGATGGGCGCCTCGGATGGCGTATCGAGCGGATCATCTGCATGGATGTTGAGCAGGAGCCGGGTGTACCAGACGCGCGGCGGAGTATTCGCGGGCGGCTCGGTGCCCAGGGCCTGGCGGATCGTCGCTTGCACGAGGTCGGTCGCGGCCGAGGCGTCGGGGGTGAGCACGCGCGCCAGGGCATACAGCGCATCGAGGTGGTCGAGCACATCCGCAGGAGCGGGGGCATCGTCGGGCATAGGCGGAGGCAGGGGCGCGGGAGAGCGGATGGGGGCTCAGTCTTGGTAGACAACATCAACCGAGTCGCCCGTTCGAAGGTTCAACCGGTCGGCGGCGTTCCCTCCGTTGATGGCGATTTCGAGATGGCCGCTGCTTCCGAACAGCAGCAGCGGATCGCCCTCGCTCACGGCGCCGTAGGTCACGTGCGTCTGCCGGAAGGTGGCATTCCCAACGAAGCACTTGAACGCCGAGGCGGTGCTCGATCGGTGGGCGGGCAGATGATCGTCGAACAGGGCCTGGGAAATGTTTGTGATGCAGTTGCCAAAGTGGTCGATGTGAACGATCCAGCCCTGGATGCCGTCTTCGTCCACCCGCGGTTGGGCCCAGCGGAGGGGCGTGAGCGTATCGACCGCTGTGCCGAGGTCGGAGAGCGAGCGGCCCGCAGCGAGATGAGCGGCGGCCGGGGCGAAGATGTCGCGGCCGTGGAAGGTGGTACTGGGCGTTTCGGTGCGCCAGCGGCGCCGGTTGTTGAGCTCGACGATGGCGTCGGGCGTGGCGTTGTTGAGCACGAGTGGAAAGAGTCCGTTATCGGGTCCCACGAACCAGTGCCCCTTGGCGCGGAGCGCGACCGGACGGCGCTCGGTTCCCACGCCGGGGTCGATGACGACGAGGTGGACGGCGCCGTCGGGGAAGTAGGGGATCGCTTCGCGCAGCACGAACGCTGCCTCCATCACATCCTGCGGGCTGATTTCGTGGGTCACATCCACCAGGCGCGCCTCCGGAGAGATACCCAGCATGACACCCTTCATGGCAGCTACGTATGCGTCCTTGGTACCGAAGTCGGTCGTAAGGGTAATCATGCGGTTAGGCGATTTGGAAAAGAGATCAGGGGGTAAGGTACAAAGGAGGAGCGGCGGGTCAAAGATCCGGAACAAACCCCTCGCCCAAGCAATGCATGAATAGCGTCCTTTCCGCCGTGCATCGGGCGCCCTTCATGTTGAGCCTGACCATAGCGTACACCTTTTATGACGCCTGCTTCTCCCTCCAGCCGGTCCCCCTCCGATGCGCCCGAGTCGCGGTATCAGCAGGCGGTCGATGAGTTCGTCGAGTTCTGGGGCGCGATGGCCTCTAACTGGGGAATCAACCGCACTATGGCGCAGATTCACGCATTGCTTTACTGCGCCGACGAGCCGCTCAACACTGACGATATCATGGAGCGGCTGGAGATCAGCCGGGGCAACGCCAACATGAACCTGCGCTCGCTGGTCGACTGGAATCTGGTGTGGAAGGAGCGGCTCGCCCACTCGCGCAAGGATTTCTACGTCGCGGAAAAGGACGTGTGGAAGATTACGGCGCAGATCATCCGTGAGCGCGAGCGCCGCGAGATTCAGCCCGTGCAGCAGCAATTGCACGAGTGCCGCGCCACCCTCGCCGAGGCCGATACGCCGTGCACCGAGCTCCCCGAGCGCGATGCGATACTGTGCGAGCGCTTCGACCGGCTGATCCAGCTCGTCGAGGTGTTTGAAGGATTTTCGGAGGCGGTACTGCCGTTCGTGGAGCAGCGCAATGCGCCCGTGCTGCGCCAGTTCATCGAGATGGCCCAGGCCGTCGAGGGCAGCACCGAGTCTGCTGAGAGCACCTTCGCGGAGGAGGACGACGGGTCATGACGAGCAAGCAGATTGGCGACCGGGGCGAAACGCTGGCGGCTGAGTATCTGGCCGCGCAGGGCTACCGGATCATGGACCAGAACTACCGCTATGAACGGGCCGAGGTCGACCTCGTGTGCTTCGATCCTGATGCAGAGAACCGGCGTGGCGAGATCGTCTTTATCGAGGTCAAGACGCGGTCGGGGCTCGGTTTTGGGGCGCCGGAAGACGCCGTCACCGATGATAAGCAGCAGCACATCGTCCGCGCTGCGCAGGCCTACCTGTACGAGCGGCAGCTGGAGGGCGCGCCGGTGCGTTTCGACGTCGTCAGCGTCGTGCTGAATCAGGGCGATGCGCCCGCCATCGAGCATTTCAAAGATGCCTTTTGGGCTGGGTGATGCCGGGTCGATGAGCCGGTATGGATCGATCGAAAGGGGCGCCGTTTCCGTAGAAACGTGCGACGGCGCGACCCTACGGCAGATGAAGCCGTCGCCGCGAACGCGCCTTCAACCGCAGTCGCCTTAACGCACCACCGTCAGCCGCTCCGTATCGGCAAACGATTCGCCGGTGGCGCGGATGAAGTAGAGCCCGCTGGCGAGGCGGCTCGTCTCGACGGCGAACGTGCGAGCGTTGTCGCGGGGCAGCGTGCCGTCAAACAGCACCTGGACGCGCCGGCCTTGCACGTCGTACAGCGCCACGTGCACCGCCTGCCGCTCGCTCACCGACAGCGCAAACCGGGCCTGCTGGCTCGACGGATTTGGGTAGGCCGGCGTCAGCTGATGCGTCCCCTCGACCCGGATCGTCGCCTCAAACTCGTCCGGCTCGACGACGCGCACGCTGCCATCGAGGCTGATCTGCCGGAGGCGAAACTGGTACGTGCCCGGCAGCAGATAGTCGATCTCGTATTCGTAGAATGTGGGGCTCTCGGACGTGCCCGCGCCCTCGATAAACGCCAGTTCGTCCCAGGCCGTCTCGGGGGCGCCGGTTGCTCGCATCTGCAACTCGAAGCCTTGGTTCTCACGTTCCACCTGGGTGCGCCAGCGGAGGCGCATCTGGTTGGGACCCGGCTCGGCGGCAAAGTCGGCGAACAGGACATTGGGCAGCTCCGCCGCGTCGCCGACGAACAGGCCGCGCCCGTGCGTGGCGGCGGCCACCCGGCCGTCCGAGGATCGCGCCGCGAGGTCTTCCACGACCGCGTTGCCGAGCGCCGAGGCGGCCTGCTGCGTCCACGTCGTCGCCATCCCGTCCAACTCGCGCGTGGCGTAGACGCCGGTGCTAGTCCCCACGACGTATGTTGTGCCCACGCCGCTCGGATGGGGCACGATTGCCGCCGCACGCAGCGACGGGCCGGACAGCGCCTCGGAGCCCTGCAAGTTGCCCTCCACGGCAGTATAGCTCGCGCCGCCATCAGTCGAGTGATAGAGGCCGATGACATTGTAGTTGGAGTGGACGACGAGGATTTCATCGGCATCGTTGGGGTTGACGGCGATCCGGTGGACATAGGCGCCGCCCAAGGGGGCGCCGGTCGGCATCGCGCTGGGTGGAATCGAGACCTCCTGTGCCGTGGTCGCCGTGGGCGCATCCGTCATCCGAAAGAGCCTGGGTTGCCGATCGCCGCTACAGGTTGCGCCGTAGTAGAGCACGTGCGCCGGCCGCGTGGAAGGGCGCAGCGTCGTGATCCGGCAGTTCCCGAGCGCTGGCAGGGTGCCGATCCGCTCCCAGTCGGGACGGGCCGCGTCCAGGGTGGTCGACCGCCAGAGGTCGGCGCCCGCCGGGTAGTACATCACCGATTCATCGTTGGGATCGACCGCGAACGGATGGACGAAGAGCTGATCCTCGGCCTGCCGCGGATCCACCCGCGCCGCGCCGATGCCAAAGTAGGGCTGCTGCGTGCTGTTGTAGGGCAGCCGCCGCACGTAGCCGTACTGCGAAGAGGTGAAGGCGTACGTCTCGCCGAAGTACAGATGCGACCCATCCGCCCCGCTGATGTCCACCGACGACGGCGCGCTGTCGCTCACGCGGAAAAAGGGCGTCCCATTATCTTGCGTTCCGCCCGCAATCCGCGGATCGTCCGCCGTCTCGGGCAGGCTAACCGTGTAAAACTGGGTCACGTTGTAGCCGTTATTGCGATCGATCCACTCGACCGACTCCGCGCCGATGTTCGTCGTCAGATAGACGCCGCCGTCGTTGCCCGACCACATGCGGCTGGGATTTGACGGATCGAACACGGCCACGTGCTGATCGGGATGATGATTGGGGTAGCGGCCGTACGATTGGCCGCCGCGCGCATATCCGCCGATCCAATCCGGATCGGACTGGAAGCCGTCATCGGATCGCCACAGGTTGCGCCCTCCGATGACGACCGTATTCGGATCGTCCGGCTTCACGCTGATCATCAGGTTGTAATCGAACTGTGTCATGAAATTGCCCGTCGTGCCGCCGAACGACGGCAGGTGGGCGCTGCGGTCGGTCGCGGTGACGGTGTTGCCGGCGCGCTCCATCCGAAAGAGGGACGCGCTCGGATAGCTGTCGGGGTTGCGGCCGACGGTCGAGAGGAGGTAGGCTACGTTCGGGTTGGAGGGGGCGAATGCGGCGACGCTGCGGCGGTGGTAGCCGGGGAAGCCGGGCGGGGTCACGTCGGACCACGAGCGGCCGTCGTCGGTGGAGAGGTAGACGCCTGCGCCGTCGACCGGCTCGCTGAGGCCGCGTGCTGAGAGGACGGCGAGGAAGGTGCCATCGGAGGCCACGGCGACCTCACTCCAGTAGGGATCGCTGGGGTCATCCAGCACCCGGTTGAAGGAGGCGCCGCCGTCGGCGGAGCGGTGGATGCCGCCCGCATTCGTGGCGGCGAGCACCGTGCCCGTCGCGGGGCTGACGACGATGCGCGGCACGTACTGGAAGGGCGAGTTGTACGTCGTCGGATCGTTCACAAAGGTGGGTTCGAGGACCTGCCACGTATCGCCATTATCGGTAGATTTGTAGATGCCACGCCCGCGGAAGGGCGCCGTGAAGCCGCGATCGCTGGCGCTGTTCCCGCGAATCTCGCCGGTCGCGTAGTACCAGGTGTCGGGCTGTGTCGGGTCCTGCGCGAGGGAGGTTACGCTCAACCGCTGATCGGGGGCGGTGCGCAGTGACCACGATGCGCCGCCATCAACCGATTTCCAGATGCCGCCCGAAACGCCGCCGGCAATCAGCACATTGGGATTGCGCCGGTCCACGCCGAGCGCCCGCGTCCGCCCGCCGACATCGTGCGGACCGGCCTCGGCCCAGGTGTACGCCGGCCCGGATCCGCTTTTTGCCGTGAGGTCGCGTGCCGGCAACGTCTGCGCGTAGTCGAGCTCGCGGGCGCGGATGTGGTCCGGAATCCGATTGGTGGCGGGATCGCGCTGAAGCCGGAAGAAATACTCCCATCGGGCCCGTTTCATCGCCTGCCGGTCGGTCTGGTCGATGCGCTCGGGCGCGGCGGTTGGCGCGTCGTCGGAGGGCGGCGTTGCGATCAAAAGGACGAGGAGGGCGGCAACGAGCGTCAGGGCAGCGCTCAGGCCCGGCAGGGTCCATCGGGAGCGAACGGTCATGGGGACAAGGCGAGGAGCGCGGTTATTGTGGGCGGTATTCTTGCGGCGTCAGATCGGCGAGCCGTTCGAAGGCAAAGTACCCAAAGACGGTGGCGCCGTAGGGTTCCACAATCTCGCCGGTGGCGTCGACGGTCACGTGCGGCTCGTTCAGCTCGATGAACGACGTTTGCGGGCCGGGAACGTCGTGGTGGATGCGCCGCTGCCAGCGGAGAAACGCCTCGCTTTCCTGCTCTTCAGGATAGATGATTTCGAGGCGCCCGTGAACATCGAGGCGCCAGAGCGAGGTGTCGGGGACAGATTCGAGCAGGTCATCGGCGCTGACGGGAAACTTCATCTCGCGGCCCACGGATCGGAATCCGGAGACAGGCGGCAGCCGGTGCACGATGAATCCGGCGTCGTCGAGGCGGTCGTGGAGGAGCGCCCGGAGGAAGTGGCGGAGTGATCCGTGGTAGGCATCGCGACGGTTTCGGTGCCACTTGGCCGCTTCGGCCGAATCTTTGGGCACGAGGGGCATGAACAGCGGCTCACCGTCCCATTTCACCGTTGCTCCCTGCGCCGAGAACGCCTTCAGGAAATACCGGATGCGGTAGCCCAGCGCGTGATTCTCGATGATCAGGGGCGCCGACGCCTCCGCGCGAAAGGGCTTCAGCCAGCCGTCTTCGAATCGGAGCACCTCCGGGTTCATCAGCGTGCAGTGGTCGGCGTTGCGCGAGGTGCCAATGAATAGCCGCTCGAATGTGGCCAGCCGGTCGCGCCATTTCTCGTCCCGCTCGGCCTCGACCACGACGCCTTCCGCTTCGAGCACCGTCGGCTTCAGTTGGAGGCGCAGCGTGAGCGTCTGCTCGGCGCGGACCAGCGTATCGACGGTGGCCGGTTCGTACCCCAGCATCGACGCGTAGAGGCGTTGCACGCCGGTGGGCACGCCGGGTAGGCGGAAGCGCCCATCCCCATCTGTCGTCGTCCCGATCATGGATGTAGCGACGAAGACGTGGGCGCCCGGCAGGGGCGTGCCAGAGGTGCTATCGACGACCGTGCCGCGCAACGTCGCTGTGACGCTCGGCTGTGCCCCGAGCGACCCGGTGAGGCCCAGCATCACACCGGCGAGCAGCCAGCCAACGAGGCCGAGGCGTCGTGCCATCAATCCGCCCTCTGGTCCGTGAGGGGATACGCTTCGCTCTCAATATAGCAATGCAGGACGGCGGCGTCCAATCAGCGGGGGCGGTATTCCTTCGGCAGTTGGTCGCCGACGCGCTCGAAGGCAAAAAAGCCCGATACCGTGACGCCGTATGGATCGACGATGTCGCCCTTATAGTCGACGGTGGCGGGACCGCGTTCGAGCCAGAAATAGGACGTCTGATAGCGCGGCGCTCGCGTGCGTACCCGGTTGTCGCGGCTGTACTGTTCGCGCCAGGTCTGATACGCCTCGGTCTCGGTTTCGCCGAGGAAGATAACCTCCACCATGCCGTGAAAGTCGAGCACGCGCTCGCTGTCCGTTTCGCCGTCTTTCAAAATCTCGCCGGTCTCGATCGGATAGCGGGAGCCGCTGACGGCGGGGCGGCTTCCTCCAAATGGCGAATTTCCCCCGGCGCTGGGGCCTGCGGAGGGCCGGCTGAACAGCTTGAACCCTTGCTTCTCGGTGCTGCCGTCGAGCATGGCCAGTATCAGGTGATGGAACGAGCCGTAAAAGGCCTCGGCCCGGCGCTTGCGCCACTTTGCTTTTTGCTCCGGCGTGCCCTCCATCTCCTCGAACAGCGGCTCGCCGTCGTACTGCGTGCGGTTGGGGGTCGTCTTGAAGTCTTTCAGGAAATACTGGATGCGATAGCCCAGCGCCTCGTTTTCGATGAGGAGTGGCTCGGCGGCCTGCGCTTCGAGCGTGCCGAGGCCGCCGTCGAACGAAAGCACCTCTGGATTGGTGATCTCGGTCTGCTGCGCGTTTGGCGTCTCGCCGATGAACTGCTCAATGAACCGCTCGTAGCGGCGCTGCCATTGTTCATCCCGCTCGGCTTCGACCACGACGCCCTCCGATTCGATAACCGTCGGCTCCAGCTCGAAGGCGAACGTGTAGGTGCGCGCTTCACGGAGGTTCAGGTTGCGCGCCTGGGGTTCGTAGCCGATGACCGAGACGTAGAGCCGCTGCGCGCCAAGCGGGATGTTCGTCAGCCGGAAGCGGCCCTCGGCGTCGGTGGCGGTGCCGCGGGTGGAAACGGCGATGAACACGTTCGCGTCGGCGAGCGGATCGCCCGTTTCGGCGTCGATGACGGTACCGGTGAGTGTGGCGGTGCCCGTCGGTGTCGCAGGTTGGGCGCGGAGCACATCGGGGGCCAGGTTGCCGAGCAGCACGGCAGCGATGAGGAAGCGCAGGGAACGGCAGAGCAATCGCATAATCGGGAAGCGGATACGAACAGAACAGGAGGGAGGCGCCAGCCCGTAGGTCGGTGACACGAGCGGCAAGGGCTGTTACGCATCAGCGGCGGATCGGCTTCCGCAGCGGATTCATGCCGGTCGAGCGGCCATCAGACGGCATTTTTGATCGCCTCGACTGTGTCGGGATCCTCCAGGCTGCTGACATCGCCGAGTTCCTCGCCCAGATACGTCGCGCGGATCACGCGGCGCATCACCTTGGCGTTGCGCGTTTTGGGCAGCGCCTCGGTGAAGAGGATCGCACGCGGCTTCAGCGGCTTACCGAGCGCATCGGTGACGCGTTGCATCAGCTCGCTGCGGAGGGTCTCGCTCCAGTCGTAGCCCGGCTTGAGCACGGCGAAGGCGACGACCTCCTGGCCCTTGACCTCGTGCGGGACGCCCACGACGGCGCTCTCGGCCACGGCGGCATGAGCGTTGAGGATGGCTTCGACTTCGGCAGGGCCGAGGCGCTTGCCGGCGACGTTGATCGTATCGTCCGAGCGGCCGAGGATGTACCAGAGGCCGTCGTCATCGATCGCCGCGAAGTCGCCGTGCACCCACAGGTCGTCGAACCGGTTCCAGTAGGCGTTGAGGTAGCGGTCGTCGTCGTTCCAGAAGCTGCGCGTCATCCCGATCCACGGCTGCCGGATGACGAGCTCGCCCACGGCGCCGCGTACGGGATCGCCGTTCTCGTCGACCACGTCGGCGTCCATGCCGGGCACGGGGCCGGAGAAGGCGCCGGGCTTGAGCGGGGTGAAGAAATTGCCGCACACGATGCCGCCGGAGATTTCGGTGCCGCCCGAGTAGTTGAGGATGGGCTTCTCGCCGTCGAGCACGGTTTCGAAGCACCACATCCACGACTCGGGATCCCACGGGCTACCGGTAGAGCCGATGGCGCGGAGGCCGGAGAGGTCGTGCTGCTCGACGGGCTCGGTGCCGTGCGTCTTGAGCGCGCGGATGAGCGTGGGCGAGACGCCGAGGTGCGTCACGTCATGGTCCTCGACGAGCTGCCACACGCGGTCGGGCGCCGGGTAGTCGGGGGCGCCGTCGTAGAGCACCATCGTCGCGCCGATGGTGAGCGTGCCGAAGACGAGCCAGGGCCCCATCATCCAGCCCATGTCGCTCATCCAGTACATCGTCTCGCCGGGCTTCAGGTCCATCGCGTGGTACATGTCCTGCGCGCCCTTGATGGGGAAGCCGCAGTGGGTGTGGACGGCACCCTTCGGTGTGCCGGTGGTGCCGGAGGTGTAAATCACCATCACGACGTCTTCGGCAGCGGTGCGCTCCGTTGCGGCGGTGGGGGGCTGCTCGGGGATGAGCTCGCGCCACCAGATGTCGCGCTCCGATTGCATCGGCGTGTCGTCACGGCCGAGGTAGTCGAGGACGATGACGTGCTCGACGGACGGGCAGGCGGCGAGCGCTTCGTCGGCGGTTTCCTTCATGGGAATGGGTTTGGCGCGGCGGGCAAAACCATCGGCGGTGAACAGCGCCTTGGCCTCGACATCCTGCAGCCGCGTGATGATCGCGCCGGCGCCGTAGCCGCTGAAGAGCGGGCAGATGATGCCGCCAATCTTGGCAATCGCCAGAAACGCGATGACAATCTCGGGTGTCATCGGCATGTACAGCCCGATGGCGTCGCCTTTGCCGAGGCCCAGCTCGCGGAGTCCGTTGGCGCACCGGCATACGCGGGCGTGCAGTTCACCGTACGTCAGCGTTTCGGTCGATCCGTCCTCGCCTTCCCAGCGGAGCGCATCGCGCTGCTCTACCTCGGTGCCCTGCCACTTATCCAGCAGATTGTGGACGATGTTCATTCGGCCGCCCACGCACCATTGGGGAAACTGAATGCCGTCGGAGCGGTCCACGATCTGGTCGTAGTCCTCGTAGAACTCGATGTCGAGATCATCGAGCACGGCGTCCCAGAACCAGGCGATGTCGTCGGTGGCGCGCTCCATCAGCGCCTCGTACGAGCCGATGCCGTGCCAGTCCATAAACCGCTGGAGGTTGCTCTCGGCGAGGGTGGCGGGATCGGGGCGCCAGACGATGTCTTGGCCGAAGGGAAAGGTGTCGCTGGAAGCGGTTTCAGCAGCCATGGCAAAAGGGAAGGTCAATGGAACAGCGATCTCTTCCCATGATAAGTGCGGATGCGGATGAGAGGCAAATGGACAACTCCAATGCTCCCCACCGGGCGAAGTGAAATATCTCGGTAATTACCTCATCCTGTCGTCAACGCGCGCCGCCGTCCGGCGTATAGAGGACACAATTACGGCCGGCACGTGTACACCTTCTCTGTGGCCATTCCTGCGGATGGCCTGAGCGCCCTGCGCTCGGCGGTCCGCGCCGATTCCTCCCATAGTTTGTTCAAGCGACGTGGCTGATCAGCAGCAAAAAAAGGATACCGAAAAGAAGCGCCCCAGCATGCCGTCTCCCGATGGGTCGAGCAGCCGGGGCAACCTCCTGATCTGGATTATCGCCGGTACGCTGGCTGCGCTCTGGGCATGGAGCCTCATCTACGGGCCGCAAGAAGGGCCGGAGATCAGCTACAGCACGTTCCGGAATCAGCTCCAGGCGGGCAATGTGGAGCGCGTGGTCGTCAAGGGCAATCGCCTCACGGGCACGCTCAAGGAGCCCGCGATGCGCGCCTCGGCCGAGGGCGACTCGACGCGCTACGAGAAGTTTGCGACCTATCTGCCGTCGTTTGGCGATGAAAAGCTGATGGACCGGCTGGAGGCCAACGGCGTCGAGGTTGTCACCGAGCCGCAGAGCGATTTCCCGTGGACGCTGGTGCTGATCGGGCTGTTGCCGGTGCTGCTCATCTTTGGCATCGGGTACATCTTCCTCCGCCGGATGCAGTCGCAGGGCCAGGGGCTGTTCTCGGTGCGCCAGAGCAAGGCGAAGATGTTCGATAAGGAGCAGGCGCAGACGACCTTCGACGACGTAGCCGGCAATGAGGAGGCCAAGACCGAGCTCCACGAAATTATCGCCTTCCTGAAAGAGCCGGAGCGGTTCGAGAAGCTCGGCGGCAAGGTGCCGAAGGGCGTGCTGCTCGTTGGCGCACCGGGTACGGGCAAGACGCTCATGGCCCGCGCGGTCGCCGGCGAGGCGGGCGTGCCATTCTTCAGCGTCTCGGGCTCCGACTTCATGGAGATGTTCGTGGGCGTCGGCGCGGCGCGCGTGCGCGATATGTTCGAGAAAGCGAAGGAGGATGCGCCGAGTATCGTCTTTATCGATGAGCTCGATTCCATCGGGCGGCAGCGCGGCGCCGGACTCGGCGGCGGACACGACGAGCGCGAGCAGACGCTCAATCAGCTACTCGCCGAGATGGACGGTTTCGAGGAGAACGAGGGCGTCATCATCATCGCCGCTACGAACCGCCCGGATATCCTCGATCCGGCTCTGACGCGCCCCGGTCGTTTCGACCGGCAAATCACCGTCAACATGCCGACCGCCAAAGACCGCCGCGCGATCCTGGAGATCCACGCGCAGAATAAGCCGCTCTCGGATGAGGTCGACCTCGACGAGCTGGCGCGGAGCACGCCCGGCTTCAGCGGGGCGGATCTGGAGAATCTGCTCAACGAGGCCGCGCTGCTCGCCGGGCGCGAGGCGCATCACGAGATTCGCGTCGAAGACGTCGAAGAAGCTCGCGACAAGGTGCTCATGGGCCTCAAGCGCGAAGGCATCAAGCTGACGGATGAGGACCGCAAGCTGCTGGCTTATCACGAAGCCGGCCACGCCATCGTGGCTGCGGCGCTTCCCAACGCCGATCCGATCCACAAAGTAACCATCATCCCGCGCGGTCGGGCGATGGGCGTCACGCAGCAGATGCCGGAGGAGGACCGCTACCTCTACCGGCGCGAGTACCTGCTCGATCGGCTGGCCGTCATCATGGGAGGGCGCGCCGCCGAGCATCTTATGTTCGACACTGCCACCAGCGGCGCCGAGAACGACCTTAAACAGGTGCGCCAGATGGCCCGCAAGATGGTCCTCGATTGGGGCATGAGCGACGAGTTCGAAAACATCGCGCTGGGCGGCGATCGCGATCAGGTCTTCCTCGGCGAGGAGCTGTCCAAAGGTCGTGACTATAGCGACGAAACGGCCCGTGAGGTGGATGAGTCCGTTCGGCGGATTCTGGATGCCGCCTTCAACCGGGCACTCTCGACCCTGAAGGAGCACAAGGATCAGTTTGATGCGCTGGCCGGCGAGCTGCTCGACGTCGAGGAAGTGTCTGGCAGCCGGGTGCTGGCGTTGATCGAGGGCACCGTCGACCCCGACGAGTTCACCACGGACACCGCCTCTGATGCAGCCGATAGCACCGCAGCCGATTCCGAAGAGGCGGCGGCGAATGGCGAGGTGACGCACACCCCAATGGAGGACGGCCAGCCGGATGAGCCCGAAGCCGGCAACGGCCACTCTGAGCACAGTCCCGATCCCACCGAGCAGCAGAAAGAAGCCTGAGAAGGCGTACCCATCGCAGGACAGAGTACGGCCTCATCCGATGATCGGATGAGGCCGTTGTTGTTAGGGCTGCCTCGGCGCACCTGACCGCCTGAGGCGGGGCTTTGCGCATACTAAAGTGAAGTTCGTTGGCCCGCTCGCATCAGCCTCGCATCAGCCTCGCATCAGCCCATGCGCATCAGTCTCAACACGGGATCGTCGAGCAGCTCCCTTGGCTTTTACTTCTCGGTCGCCATCAGTCTGCTCTTTTTGGTCATCGGCGCCGGGGTTGCCGGTTACGCTGCGCTCCAGTACACGGAGGGCGTGCCGTTGCGGGACAACCTGCCTTTTCTGGGGGTCGGGCTGTTCATGATGGTGATGAGCGCCGTCGGTCTGTGGCGGGCCTGGGTGGGGCGTCAGCAGGCCGAGCACCTCGAAGCGCTCAAAGAGAAACATGCCGATGCGCTGTGGAAGGTGCGTCCCGAGTGGCGCGATTCGACTCTCGAAGAGACGCGGTCGAGCGCCACGTCGATGATTGTTTTTGCCGTGCTCTGGAACGGATTTTCGTGGCCGCTGGCAGGCTACGTGATGTACGATATCTTCATCCAGTCGCCCGATCCGCAGTGGGGCGGGCTCTTCGTGCTGGTCTTTCCGCTGGCCGGGCTCGGAATCGGATGGTTGGCCGCGAGGAAAATCTTGCACCGGCGCAAGTACGGCACCTCGACGCTGCAGATGGAGACAATGCCGGGGCGTCTGGGCCAGTGGCTGCGAGTCCGGCTGCAAACGAATATCACCCCCGATACGGCGCCCGACGACGGCTTTCACGTGCGTCTCTCGTGCTATCGGCGCTATATCGAACATACGCGCGACAGCGATGGCGACCGGAAGCGTAGTGTGAAGAAGGACCTGCGCTGGCGCGATGAGAAGCGCGTTAAGGGGCGCGCACGCGGCAGCGAGGGCGTCGAGATTCCCATCTCGTTCGAACTCCCGACCGATCAGGCCTCCTCCACCCCTGTGAAGCGCGAAGAGCGCATTATGTGGGTCGTCGAAGTCGAGGCCGATGTGCCGGGACTCGACTACGAAACCGAGTTTGAGATTCCCGTCTTTCCGCCGGACGCATCGGGTACGGAGCAGGAGGCGACTCCTCTCGCATCGGAGGGGGCCGAGGCGGCGTCGGATGAGGTCTTCTGGGATCTGGACAATCCGGAGGAGAAAACGCTGCAGCGCAGCTCGACCGGGCCCGCTGCGGCCGAACGCAGTTCCTCCGATCCGTATGCTGCATACGAGGTAGGCAACGACTTTACCGAACCCGTCAGCGCGGGCGTAACGCTGGAGCGGACGGGTAGCAGCGGGCTCCGGTTGCATTTCGCTGCGGGTCGGAACAAAAAATCCGCATTGCTGCTCACCGTTTTTGGCCTCGGCGGGCTCGTGGGCGGATTCTTCCTGTTCGCGGTGTCGTTTTTAATGGGTGTGATCGTATTTGGCATGGGCGCGCTGCTTAGTTACGGCGCGTGGTATCAGTGGACGAGCGAGTCGACCCTTACGGTGGCCGATGGACAGGTGCGCGTGGAGCGCAGCCACGGTTCACCCGAGGCGTTCCCATGCGCGCATCTGGCCGATGTGCGCGTTGAGGCCAACGGGCGGATGGGCGAGTCCACGCTGTATCAACTCAATTTGTATCGGATGGATGCGGCGGCGCGTGAGCAGGCCGCCGAGGGAGCCGAGAAGATGGGGCAGATCGTCGACGTTTTGCAGGGCACCGGCCTCGTCGGGCGCAGCGCGGATTCAGAGGACATCGAGCAGACGATCCGCCAGCAGGTGGAGAAGCACGGCGCGCAAGTGAAGGTTGCGGGCGGCCTCACCAACAAGCAGGAAGCTGATTGGCTTGCCGATCAGATCCGGGCGGCAGCCGATCGGGAAGCTCAGTTTGCGTGAGGGCCGGATTGTACCGAGGCGCGAGAGCCCGCAAGTGCAACGAGTGTCCAACAAGTGCGCTGGAGGACGGAACGCGGGTTCCCAGCCCCCGTGATAGCAAACGCATCCAGTGCTCACACAGCCGAAGGCAAATAGTATGGCTACGCTCCCCCGCAAAGACGAGCTCAAGAAGAAACTGACCGACGAGCAGTTCCACGTGACCCAGGAGCAAGGCACCGAGCGGGCCTTCACGGGCATGTACTGGGACCATAAAGGCGATGGGATCTATCGGTGCGTGGTGTGCGAAGAGCCGCTGTTTGACTCCGACACCAAGTACGCATCGGGCTCGGGCTGGCCGAGCTTCTACGACGTGGTCGACCAGGGCCACGTCGAACTCCGGGCCGACAACAGCCACCGCATGCGCCGCACCGAGGTCGTCTGTGCCAGCTGTGGGGCGCACCTCGGCCACGTGTTCGACGACGGTCCTGACCCGACGGGCAAGCGCTACTGCATCAACTCGGCCGCCCTCGACTTCGACAGCGAAGCGGACGACGCGCCAGCATGACGCGCCGCTTGCGCTAATGGTGCCGGGGGGAATGCTCCAGAATCGGTCGAGGCCTGAGCGAAAACTCTGTACCCTGATTTGGCATACATCCCCTCAACGAATTGAGATACGAGCCCTATGCCATATAAATTCGAGCTGTACGAGGACAAAGGAGGCAAGACGCGTTTCAACTTTATTGCGCCCAATGGCGAGACCATGTTCTCCAGCCAGGGGTACAAGCAGAAAGCCTCGGCGAAGAACGCCATCAAGTCCATCAAGAAAAACGTGGGCGACGCCGAGGTCGTCGAGCGCGAGGAGTAAGCACGTCTCGGCCCCAAAGCGGGTCCTGAACGTAAAAGGGGACGCGGCCCTGTCCGGGCGGCGTCCCCTTTCGTGGTTAAGGGAAACCGAGGCTCTCGGAAGCGTCACGGCTGAGCCGGTTCTTCGGACTGGACTTGCCCGTCACCCCCGTGATGGAGTTCCGGCTTCCACGAATAGGGGTACTCAGTGTCTTCCACGTCGAGCGCGGCTTGCGTCAGCTTCAGCGGGCGGAAGGTATCGACCATCACGGCGAGTTCCTCGGTGCCCTCTTTGCCGATGGAGGCCTCCGCTGTGCCGGGGTGCGGCCCGTGCGGAATGCCGCCGGGGTGGAGGGAGAACGATCCGCGGGAGATGCCCTTCCGGCTCATGAAGTCGCCCTCGGCGTAAAAGAGCACCTCGTCCGAGTCGATGTTGGAGTGATTGTACGGCGCCGGAATCGACTCGGGGTGATAGTCGAACAGCCGCGGCACGAACGAGCACACGACGAAGTTGTGCGCCTCGAACATTTGATGCACGGGCGGCGGTTGGTGGATGCGGCCCGTGATCGGCTCGAAGTCGTGGATCGAGATGGCATATGGGTACATGCAGCCGTCCCAGCCCACTACGTCGAACGGATGGTAGCGCACGTAGAAGCGGTGCAGCTTGCCGTGTTTCTTAATGCGAATCTCGAAGGGCCCCTCTTCGTCAATCGAAACCAGCTCGCGGGGCGGACGGATGTCGCGCTCGCAGTACGGGCTGTGCTCCAGCAGTTGCCCCTGATCGTTGCGGTAGCGCTTCGGGAAACGCACCTCCGAGTTTGATTCGATTACCAGCAGCCGCGGCGGGTTCTGTTCCAGGTCGCCGTCGAAGCGCCAGCGGTGCGTGATCGTCCGCGGGATGTGGACGTAGTCGCCTTCGGTGAAGTCGACGTGACCGAGCATCGTTTCAAGCGTGCCGTCGCCTTCGTGTACGTAAACGAGTTCGTCGTGCGAGGCGTTGCGGTAGAAATAGCCCGTCATTTGCTCCGTTGGGCGGCAGAGGGCCAGGTTCACATCGGCATTGCCCATCATATAGGTGCGGCCCGTCAGCCAGTCGCCTCCGGCCTTGACGTCGAATCCTTTGATGTGCCGATGGCGGAGAAAGTCTTCATCGGCAAACTCAATGTCGTAATTGACGGGGTCGTCAATCCGGTCGACGATGGTGGGCTGATGAATGTGATAGGCGATGGCAGAGATCCCGCTGAAGCCTTCGGCGCCGACGACTTCTTCGGTGTACAGCTCGCCGTCGGGACGGCGGAACTGGGTGTGGCGTTTCTCGGGGACATGCCCCATTTGGGTGTAATACGGCATAGCGATTTCCGATTTAGGAATTACGATGTTCGAATAGGAGGCACGACGATCATCGGGACAGCCGCAAATCGACAATCGTCATTCGGACGAGGTCAAAGGTTGCCGCGCCGGGCCTGCTCGCGCTCGATGGCCTCAAAAAGCGCCTTAAAGTTGCCCTCGCCGAAGGTGCGCGCGCCTTTCCGCTGGATGATCTCGTAGAAGACAGTCGGGCGGTCCTGCACGGGCTTGGTGAAGATCTGCAGCAGGTAGCCCTCGGGATCGCGGTCGACGAGGATGCTCAGCTCGTGGAGGGCGTCGATCTGCTCGTCGATGTCGCCCACGCGTTGTTTCAGGACCTCCGGCTTGTAGTAGGTATCCGGCACTTGGAGGAACTCAACGCCGCGCTGGCGGAGCTTCCGCACCGTCGAGATGATGTCGTCGGTCGCCATGGCGATGTGCTGCACGCCGGGGCCCTCGTAGAACTCGAGGTATTCTTCGATCTGGCTTTTCTTCTTGCCCTCGGCGGGCTCGTTGATCGGGAATTTGATGCGCTCGTTGCCGTTCGCCATCACCTTCGACATCAGCGCGGAGTACTCCGTCGAGATGTCCTTATCGGTGAAGTGGAGCATGTTGTAGAAGCCCATCGTCCGGGCATAGTAGTCTACGAACCGCTCCATGTCGCCCTGGTAGACGTTGCCGACGCAGTGGTCGACGTACTTGAGGCCGACGGGCTCGGGCGCGTCCCAGTGCGGATTCTCGTACGGCTCGAAGCCGGGCATGAACAGCCCGTCGTACGCCGAGCGGTCGACGAAGGTGTGGATGGTGTCGCCGTACGTTCCGATGGCGGCGGTGACGATTTGCCCGTCCTCGTCTTCGAGCACCTTGGGCTCCTGGATGGGCTGCGCGCCGCGCTTGGTCGTCTCCTCGTAGGCCGCCCGCGCGTCGTCGACCCAGATGGCAATGTCGCGCACGCCGTCGCCGTGCTTGTGCGCGTGCTTGGCGATGGGCGAATCCGGCGCAAGTGCGGTCGTCAGGACGAAGCGGATCTTGTCCTGCGTGAGCAGATAGCTCGATGCCTCGCGGTGGCCGGTTTCTGGGCCGCGGTAGCCTTCAATCTGAAAGCCGAAGAGGTTCGCGTAGTAGAACGCCGCTTGCTTGGCGTTGCCCACGTAAAACTCTACGTAGTCCGTCCCATTAATCGGGAGGAAGTCTTCTGCCGATTGGGTGTCGGGTTGAGGAGCAACAGACGGTTTAGACATAGATTCGTAGCGGCATTAGTTGAAGGAGGAAAGTCGGATCGAAGCGCTTCCAGGTCGATCGGTTCACGCGATCTGCACAGCTCGTTCACGGGAGAACTTACACGGAGCATCTCGGAGGTGCGTTCCACCTGACAGCGCGCGGATTAGCCAATTTGCCGCCGGGGCCCTCACGAATCGGCGTCGCGCTCTGATTTGTCGGCGACCGCATCCGAGGCGGCCGACCCCACCAGGCGAAACCGAACGGGAAGCGACATGCGCACGGGGACTTTTTTGCCGTTCTGCCGGCCCGGGACGAAGCGCGTATCGCGCAAGGCCTGCACCGCCGAGGAGTCACACAGCGGATGGAGCGATTCTTGAACCCGGATATTGCGCGTTTGACCGGTTTCGTCGACGATGAAGCTTAGTACGAGGCGCCCCTGAATGCCCGCCCGACGCGCTTTCTCGGGGTAGTGAATGCGCAGGTAAAAGGTGCTCAGGCCGCCGACGATCTCCGGCGAGTTTTTGGCGGCTTTCAGCGTGGAGATCGGCACGACGCGGGATCGTTGCGTCATCGCTCCATCGGGGGAGCGGTCGCGGTTGTTTGGCCCGACGCCGTCCTCCGCCTCCGCGGTCGAAGCCTCGGGAGCGGGGGCCGGCTGCACCGTGGGCGGCGCCTCGGTATCAGGCGCCTCGGCCCCGGCGTCTTCCTTCGCTTTTTCTTGTACGTCCATCTCTCCAATCAACTGGGGGAGCGGGTCCACCGCGCGCATCCACCCGACAGGTCCGGTGGACGGATAGACGGGCAGCTGGGTCAGTGCGACCACGAGCGTGAGCACGCTGGCGGTGGCGATCAGCAGGTGCGTACGATAGGCTCCCCGGCGCGCTTCACGCCGAGTCGAGAGCGGCGTCGGTCGTGCGTTGGGGGACGGGGTGTTGCGGGATGCGTCGTTCATAGCCATCCTACCTCCAAGACGAAACGTGCGGACAGTATTGTTACCGAGTTGGGCCCGTCAGGTTTTGTAAGATGGAGATCGTTTGAAGGAAAATCAGTCGCTTTGTGGTGAGCCGTTGGGTTTGCGTTTGGCGCGGCCTCTGTCGTAGTCTAACAGGGCGCTGTGGACTCCGTCTCAGCGACCGTCCCTCGTTTCTCAATCGCTGCAATGTCTATGTTTTGGATTCGTCGATGCGTGGCCGCGGTAGTGTGCGGTCTCCTTGTGTTCGCTCCAGCGCAGGCGCAGGAGCGCCCCCATGCGTTCGAAGGCGCCACCGTCTACCCCATCGCCGAGGCGCCCATTACAAACGGCGTCGTCCTCCTGCAGAACGGGACGATCCGGGCCGTGGGCCCGGCAGATGCCGTCGATATTCCGGATGATGCCGTGCGCCACGACGTGAGCGGTAAGGTGATCCTGCCCGGCATCGTCGACACGCACTCGCACGTGGGGCAGGTGGAGGGCGGCGATGGCTCGGCGCCGCTCCATCCGGGCGTGCGCAGCCTCGACGCCGTCAACGTGCGGCACAGCTCCCTCAACCGCGCCCGCGCCGGCGGCATCACGACGGTGAACGTGCTGCCCGGCTCGGGGCATCTGCTCAGCGGACAGACGACGCATCTCAAGCTGCGCGAGGGCGGCACCATCGAGGAGCTGCTCCTGTGCACCGATCCGCTGACGGAGATCTGCGGCGGACTCAAGATGGCGAACGGCACCAATCCACAGGACGACCCGCCGTTTCCCGGCACGCGCGCCAAATCCGCCGCGCTGGTCCGGCAGACACTGATTGAGGCGCAGGAGTACCGAGCCAAGATGGACGCCACCGAGAGCGAAGACGAGATGCCGACGCGCGACCTCGGGCTCGAAGCGCTCGTCGAGGTGCTCGATGGCGAGCGCATCGTCCACTTCCACACCCACCGCCACGATGATATCCTGACGGTGCTGCGCCTCAAGCGGGAGTTTGGCTTTCGGGTGGTGCTCCATCACGTGAGCGAAGCCTGGAAGGTGGCCGATGAAATTGCCGCCGCCGGCGTGCCCGCGTCCATCATCGTGCTCGATTCGCCCGGCGGCAAGCACGAGGCCGTCGACATCGAATACCGGAACGGCGCCGTGCTGGAGGAAGCCGGGGTGGACGTGGCCTATCACACGGATGATCTGATCACCGACTCGCGGCTGTTCCTGCGCTCGGCGGCATTCGGCGTGCGGGCGGGGATGTCGCGCGAGGCGGCGCTGGAGGCCATGACGCTGGCCGGCGCGCGGATGCTGGGGCTGGAGAACCGCGTCGGATCGCTGGAAGAAGGCAAGGATGCCGATCTCGTCGTGCTCTCGGGCGATCCGCTGAGCGTCTACACCCGCGTGGAGCAGACCTGGGTGGAAGGCCGGAAGGTGTTCGATTTCGCTGATCCGGACGATCGCCCATTCGCCACGGGCGGCTACGGCGCGTACGACGATGGCACCATCCTGCACCACCACCGCACCCACTGATTCCGCGCCGCCCACCGCTCCGCCCTCCCCACCCGATTCGTTTCCAGCTATGCTTCGATTCCGTTCCCGAACGTTCGTCCTCGGCTGCTGCGCCTTGCTTTTGCTGATGGTCGCCGCGCCCGCTTCCGCTCAAATCGCCGTCCGCGCCGACACGGTGTACGCGATGGATGGAGAGCCGCCCATCACCGACGGTGTCGTGCTGATGCGCGACGGGCAGATCGAGCGCGTCGGTGCTGCGGCGGAGGTCGAGGTGCCCGGCGGCTACGCCGTGCGCGAGGCGACCGTCGTCACGCCCGGCCTCGTCGATGGGCACTCCGTCGTCGGCCTCGCCGGCATCTACAACACCTCGGCCGATCAGGATCAGCTCGAAACGTCCGATCCGATCCAGCCCGCCCTGCGCGCCATCGACGCGTACAACGCCCGCGAGGAGTTGGTCGACTGGGCGCGGAGCCTCGGCGTCACCACCCTCCACACCGGCCACGGGCCGGGCGCGCCCATCAGCGGGCAGACGATGGTGGTGAAGACCAATGGCACGACGGTCGATGAGGCGCTGCTCGACTCGGTCGCGACGATGACGATGACGCTCGGCGCCGGGGTCGAGCGCAATTTCCAGCGCCCGGGCACGCGTGCCAAGACGGTGGCGATGCTCCGCGAGCAGTTCATCAAGGCGCAGGAGTACCGCGAGCAGATGAGCAGGGCAGAGGGCGTATCCTCCCGCGATCTGGGCCTCGAAGCGCTCGCCCGCGTGCTGGAGGGCGAGATCACCGCGATGATCACCGCACACCGCGCCCGCGACATCATGGCCGCCCTGCGCCTCGCCGAGGAGTTCGGCTTTCGGCTCCTGCTCGATGGCGCGGCGGAAGCCTACCTCGTGCTCGATGAGATCGAAGAAGCCGGTGTGCCCGTCATCATTCATCCGACGATGATCCGCCCCGGCGGCGATGCCGAAAACGCCGCGTTCACGACGGCGGCGAAGCTGTACGAAGCGAACATCCCGTTCGCGTTCCAGAGCGGCTACGAAGGCTACGTGCCTAAGACGCGCGTGCCGCTGTTCGAAGCCGCCATCGCCGTCGCCAACGGACTGCCCCGTGAGGCCGCGTTGTACGCTCTCACGCAAGTTCCGGCGATGATTTTGGGGCTCGACGATCGCATCGGCTCGCTCGAACCCGGCAAAGACGCCGATCTCGTGCTCTACAACGGCGATCCGTTCGAGTACATCACGCAGGTTTGCACCGTCATCGTCGACGGCGAAATCGTAAGTGAAACGTGTCAGTAGATCGCCCGGCGGCGGAGCGCAGCTGCTCGGCGCTCGTACCAATTGACCAATCCACCAAACCCGGTCTCAAAATTTCCCAGTTGTCATCCCGGACCCTGATCCGGGATCTCCCCAAATTAAGCGTTGCTTTTTCAGTGGGATCCTGAGTCAAGCTCAGGATGACAGGTGTTGTTTTGAGACCATCCGTATCGCACCCTCCAACGCGACACCTCTGCTGCTATGTTTGACGCGCTGATGCTGGATCAGACCGACGACGCGCTCACCGCCGAGGTCCGTTCGCTCGATGTGGCGGATCTGCCCGCAGGCGAGGTGCTGGTGGATGTGCTCTACTCCAGCTTGAACTACAAAGACGCGCTCGCGATTACCGGGGCGGGCAAGATCATCCGCGGGGACCTTCCGTTCGTGCCGGGGATTGATCTGGTGGGGCGCGTGGCGGCGTCGGAATCGGAGGCGTTTGCGCCGGGCGATCTCGTGATCCAGACCGGCTGGGGCCTCGGGGAGCATCACTGGGGCGGCTACGCGCAGCAGCAGCGCGTCCGCGCCGAGTGGCTGGTGCCGCTGCCCGACGGCCTGACGCCCGAAGCGTCGATGATCATCGGCACGGCCGGATTTACGGCGATGCTGGCGGTGATGCTGCTGGAGGAGCACGACGTCACGCCCGACGGCGGCGAGGTCGTCGTCACCGGGGCGTCGGGCGGAGCCGGGAGCTTCGCCGTAGCGCTGCTCGCCGCGCTCGGCTACACGACGGTCGCTTCCACCGGCACCGTCGCCGCGCACGACTATCTAACCGATCTCGGCGCGGCGCGCATCATCGGGCGGGAGGCATTCAGTGAGGGGCCGGAGCGCCCGATGCAGTCGGCCAAGTGGGCCGGCGCGATCGACGCCGTCGGCGGAAAGACGCTCGCCACGATCATCGCCGAGCTGGAGCGCCACGGCTGCGTCGCCGCCTTTGGCAACGCGGGCGGACACGAGCTGCCCACGACGGTGTTTCCGTTCATCCTGCGCGGCGTGCATCTGCTGGGCGTCGATTCGAACACGTGCCCGAACGACCGCCGCCGTGCCGCGTGGCAGCGCCTCTCCGACACGCTGTCCGACGCCGTGCTCGACCGCATCCACACCGGCACCATCGGCCTCGCCGGTCTGCCGGAGGCCAGCCAATCCGTGCTCAACAACGACATCCGCGGGCGTCTCCTCGTCGATGTCAATGCCTGATCCGCTCGTCGTTCGCGCGCAGTCCGTTCCCGCACTATGACGCTTTCGTACTGGCACAAAACGCGTCGCGAAACGACGGCCACGTTCGATGTGGCGGTGGTTGGCGGTGGCATCATCGGGTGCGCGACGGCGTACTGGCTGCGCCAGCGGCGGCCCGAGTGGTCGGTCGCCCTCGTCGAGGCGCGCACGCTCGGATCGGGAGCCAGCGGGCGGAATGCGGGCTTCGTCATTCAGGGGACGGACACCCACTATGGGGCCGATGTCGAGGCGTTTGGGGCGCGGACGGCGCGGCGGCTCTGGCAGTTCACCCGCGAGAGCCGGAACCTGATCGAATCGGAGCTGGATTCGGATGCGTTCGATCTGGCCGCCCGTGGCAGCCTGACCGTCGCCGGCACCGAGGATCAGGAAGAGCGCCTCCGCGCGTCCGTCGGACCGATGCGCGGGGCCGGTGCGCCCGTCATCTTCCTCTCGGCGGCGGAGACGAACCGGCGCCTGCACGCCGAGGGCTTTTGCGGCAGCCTGTTCGTCACCTCCGGCGCCATGCTCGATCCGCTGCAGCTCGTCCGCCACGTCGCGGCGGAAAGCGAGGCCGACGTGCTGGAGCATCACCCCGTCCGCGACGTCCGGCATGATGGCGAATGCGTCGTGCTGGAGACGCCCGTCCGCCGGCTGGAGGCCGATCGCGTCATGCTCGCCATCGGGCCGCATCTGCCGAAGCTACTGCCTGAAACGGAACGGTACGTCCGCCCGGTGCGCGCGCAAATGCTGTCGACCACCGCCGCCCCGGAGCAGCGGCTGACCGTCCCGGCCTACACGCACGACGGCGAGTTTTACATCCGGCAGGCGCCCGATGGATCGGTGCTGCTGGGCGGGGCGCGCTACCGCCACGCCGAGGCCGAGACGGGCTTCGAGGATGCGACGACGCCCGCCGTGCAGGACGATCTGGAGCGCTATCTTCACCGCCACTTCCCGTGGGCACAGTCGCTCGATGTGAAGCACCGCTGGAGCGGCACGATGGGCTTCTCGCCGGACAAGCGGCCCGTCATCGGTGCCGTGCCGGAGGCGCCGAACAGCTACTGGGCGACCGGCTTCACCGGCCACGGCATGAGCTATGGCTTCGGCTTCGGGCGCCTGATGGCCGACCTGGTCGTCGGCGAGCGCCGCCCCGAGGGCTACGAGCTGTTCCGCGCCACGCGCTTCGACGAACAAAACATTCACTCGGGCACAGCAACCTGATGTCTCGCCGCGGGTAGAGCGCGTATCTGATTCCTTTCAACAGGTGTGTCCGGTTGGCTATGTGTACCTTTCGTTGGGCTCTTCTTTTCATCGGGTTGGGACTGATCGGTCTTCAACCGGCGGACGCGCAGACTTCGCCGGAGGCGCCGGCCGTCCGCCCGCAGGGCAGCATCCACTTTGTGCTCGGCGTGCCGCAGGGCGACTTCCGCGATAACGTCGACAACCTCGGCTTCGGGCTCGACTTCTTCGGCGGGCTCGGCTTCGGCCAATCGCCGCTAATCGTGGGGCTGGACCTCGGGTTTCTCGTTTACGGGCGGGAGGTGCGCAACGAACCGTTCAGCGGGACCATCCCGGATGTGCGGGTCGATGTCGAGACGACGAACAACATCTTCAAATCGCACCTCGTGCTGCGCCTCCAGCCGCCGAGCGGCCCCATCCGCCCGTACCTCGATGGCCTGTTCGGGCTGAAGTACCTGTTCACGCAGACGCGGATCGAGAACGAGGGCTTCGGCGATCAGGAGCCGATCGCGCGGTCGACCAACTTCGACGACGTGGCGCTGAGCTACGGCGTCGGCGCGGGGGTGGCCGTGGAACTGTATCGGCCCCCGCGGCAAACGAATCAGAATGGCGAACCGAATCCGCTTGAGGCGCTGGAGCTGAAGCTGGGCGCACAGTACCTCTTCGGCGGCGAAGCCGATTACCTGCGCGAGGGCTCGATCCGGCGGTAGAATGGCACCGTGACGTTCGACGTGACGCGCTCGCGGACGACGCTGCTCGTCCCGCAACTGGGCCTGTCGCTGCGATTCTAAGACCCCTAACAAAACCCACCTTGTCATCCCGAGCCTGACGAGGGATCTCTAACTGACCGTGCTGCCATTTTCGAAGGGATTTACCCCAAGGGCACTGCCTCGCTTTGCTCAGGGCGCTTCGTCGAGCTCAGAATGACAGCTACTTATCGGTTTTGTTAAGGCCTCTAAGCCGCTGATTCGCTGATTCAATTCCTCATCCCATGCCCGACTTCGCCGTCCGCGCCGATGACGACGAGATGATGGACGATTTCACCATCACCGACGCGCGGCTGACGCAGGCGCTGGAGGATCTGCGGGGCGTCAACCGCTGGCTGGGCGGATACGCCGCGACGCGATCGGTGCTGCGCCCGCTCGTCCGGCGCCGGCGCACGCTGCGGCTGCTTGACCTCGGCACCGGCATTGCCGATTATCCGGAGCACCTCGTCCGCTGGGGCGATGCGCACGGGACTGAACTTGAGGTCGTGGCCATCGACGCCAATCCCGTCACGGTGGAGCACGCCCGCGCCACCCTCGATCGGCGGTTGCCGGGCGAGTTGCGCGCACGGATTCACGTCGAAGTGGGCGATGCGCTCAATCTGCCGTTTGGCGACGGCGCGTTCGACGTCGTGCACGCCGCCCTGTTCATGCATCACCTCGGCGCGGATCAGGCGGTGCGGTTGCTGCGTGCGATGGAGCGGATGGGGCGCTTCGGCTGCGTTGTGAACGATCTGCACCGGCATCCGCTGGCGTACTATGGCATCACCGCCGTCGGGCATCTGTTGCCAACGTCCGCCATGTTTCGGCACGACGCGCCGCTATCGGTGCTTCGCGGGTTTCAGCGGGATGAGCTGGAGCAGTTCGCCATCGAAGCGGATCTCCCGCGCTGTCGCATCCGCTGGCACTGGGCCTTCCGGTGGACGCTGGCGACAGTTCCGGGTTCTGGGTTTTCGAGTTCCAGATCCGGAGTTCTGAGTTCAGCGTTTGGAAACGGATAACCTGCCAATCTGAAACCTGCAATCATTCCCCATGCATGACGTGATCGTGATCGGCGGCGGCCTCGCGGGGTGCAGCGCGGCGATCCATCTGGCCGAGGCCGGGCGCGACGTGGTGCTGCTGGAGAAGAGCATGTATCCGAAGCACAAGCTCTGCGGCGAATTCCTCTCGCCCGAAGCGCAGGGGCTGTTCGACCGACTCGGCGTGCTCGACGCGGTGCGGAGCGCTGG
>CAYUVF010000049.1:11388-36594 GCA_964448045.1 uncultured Rhodothermales bacterium | reverse complement strand
TCACCGGACTGGAGAGCTACACCGTGGAGACGGCCCTGGCGGCGATCCCGACGTGGTGGATTGGCGATTGGGCCGGCATGCTCACGCTCACGCCACCCCTGCTGCTGGCGGCGCTGCCGGTCGCATGTATCGAGGTGCCATGGCACGGTCCGGTACGCTTCGACCGGTTGCGGCGCGTTCGCGGCGTGGCCGAGCTGGGGGCCGAACTGGTCATCGTCGGGGCGAGTGTGTATGGCGCGTTCATCATGCATGGCGCGCCGTATCCGCTGTATCTGTGCTTTCTGCCGCTGCTGTGGATTGCGCTTCGGCACGGGCTCCCGCGCAGCGCCGTGAGCGCGCTCCTCATCAACCTCAGCGCGGCCCTGGTGCTCCACGGCCAGGGCGACCCCGGCTCGATTCTGGAGCTGCAGCTGTTCATTGTCGCGCTGGCACTGACGGGCCTCTTCCTGGGCGCGCTTGTCTCCGAGCGCGCCCAGGCCTTCGGCACACTGCAAGACGCGCTCCACGCGCTCGACGGCCAGGGCTCAGCCGTGCCCACGCGTCGCCTCTCGTTCCACGACGACGCCCTCCGCATCGCCGATCAGCTGCGCTCCAAGCAGGAGCAGCTGGCCGACAGCGCCGATGTCCTGCAAAACGAGAACGCCCGAAAAGATCAACTCTTCAGCATCATCTCCCATGACCTCAAAAACCAGATCGGGACGGCGGCGGGGCTGGCCGAGGTCATCGCGACCGACGCGGCGTCGATGTCGCAGGATACGATGGTCAACCTCGCGCAGCACATCAACCGGTCGACCTGGCAGGCGCACGACATGTTGGTGAATCTGCTGGAGTGGACGCAGATGTACGTCGACGGCGTGCACCCTCCGCTTTCGGAGCAGCCCGCGACCGAGCTAATCGGGCCCGCGTTGCAGCAGGTGGAGCAGGCGGCTGAGCGGAAGGGCATCGCCCTCGAACCGGCCATCCCGGCTGATCTCGCGATCTGCGGATATGCGGCGTTGCTCCAATCGGTCGTGCGAAATCTGGTCGCCAACGCGGTCAAGTACACCCGTTCGGGTGGCACCATTCGGGTGGAGGCGACGGCCCGCGAGACCGATGTGTTGTTCGCTGTGCGGGACACGGGAACTGGGATGCCCCCGAACGAACTGGAGGGGCTCTTCAGCCTCACGCAGACGGCGTCGCAGGCAGGTACCGATGGCGAGCCGGGCACCGGATTGGGACTGGTGCTGTGCCGTGAGATCGTGCAACAGCACGGCGGCTCCATCTGGGCGGAGAGCGAAGTCGGCGTCGGATCGGCCTTTTACTTCACGGTGCCGCACGCGCCCGATGAGGCGACGTTGAGCGCGCCCGCCGCATAGAACGCATCAAAGTTTTCCCGCGGTCCACCGTGGCGTTTGAGACCGCCTTTTCCGAGGAGGGAGGATCAGCAGCATGCGCGCCGTTGGGGAATGAACGATGGACGGATGAACGTGAAAACGTCCGTGCGTTCAGCTGTTCATCCGTACCCCTCCTTGGGACTACCGGGCGAGGGTCGTACCCAGCAGGTGAATGGCGTCGAACACGTCCTGAAACCGGCATTCTTCACAGATAACCTGGCGCCCGTCGGTGATTTGTGAGGTCTCCACGTGAAGGAGCCGCGCGTTGAACATGTAGGTCGTGCCGAGCGCGTTCAGGCTGCCCAGGATCAGATAGTCGGCGTTGAGCAGACGGCCAATGCGGGCGCCGTCTGCCGTCGTGAGATTCGAAGCCTGCAGGTTGAGTTCGGCGAGCACCTCGTCGATGCGCTCGCGCTCCAGCAGCGTCAGATGTTCGACGCCGGCCAGCTGCGTTGCAAGCACGTCACTGCAGATGTCGGCTGCGCGCTCGGTGTCGCCGCGCCCCTCGAAGGGCAGAACGGCGACGTGGGCCTGCTGATCGGGCGTGAGCGCCGGCGCGTCGTCGGAGAGCACGCGGATGCGCCCCGACAGTGTCGGCAGTCGCTCGCCCTGCGTTGCGGCAGAGGGTGGGCCGCTCCGCTCGACGGCCCAGACGCCGATCTGCCCGTCCTCGGTGGCACCGGCCAGCCATCGGTCGTCGAGGGAGAACGCCACGGCCACGGTGCGCGGCTCATTTTCGAGGGCGACGGTTTGTGCCAGCTCGCCGTTGTCGAGATCCACGAGCGTAAGCGCCGATCCGTCATCATCGGTAACTACGACGTGATCGCGACCGGGGCCAAGCGCAACATGGCGGATCGGTCCATCTGGATATTCGATCCGCTTGATTTCGAGGCCGCTGTCCCAGTCGTAGGCGATCACCACATGCCGCCGCTCCAGATCGCCGGGGCGCGCTCGTCCGCGAATGCCGCCGTGGGGCAGCGCCACCTCCTGAAGCCCCACCACGAACACGCCGGCCTGCCGATTCGCGGCTGCTGCCTGAATTACCGATTGCGACCCGTGGAGTGCGCCGCCGCTGAGCGCAAGCTTGCGCATCAGGCGCTGTGTCTTCGGATTCCAGGTGCGCACCGTGCCCTGCCGCGTGATGGCGATCAGTTGCTCGCCCAGCCGGTCGAATCCGAGAAAGACCAGCTCGTCGAGCTGATCGCGCGCGTCAATGCGGCCGAGGGCCATGTTGGCCTGCAGATCGAACAGCCGAATCTGCTCGTCGTCCGTGGTCACGGCCAGGTAGCGCTTGCCCGCATCCAGCGCCGCCGCCAGCGGATTGGCATCCAGCTGGAAGCTCGCCTCCGGAGGATCGCCTGCGGTCGCACCGATGGACACGGCGCCTCCGCGATCCACCACCACGAACGACGTATCGCCAGATAGGAAGCCGATGAACAGCACCGCGTCACTCACGCGCGTCCGCATCGTCTGCGTCGTGCGCTCCACGTTCCATCTGGCGAGTCGACCCTCGTCTCCGCCGGCGAGGAGCAGCTGACCGTTGCCGGAAAAAGCGAGTGCGGTCGGCGTCTCATCCGTAGCAAAGATCTGGTGTGGTGTGAGCGTGACCTCTTGCGCTCGGCTGGACGTGGCGGCAGCCAGAAGACACGCGCAGAGACTGAGAAAAATACGCCAACGGGGAGCAATCATGTTCGATCACGGGCCCGGTTAGAAAAAGAAGCTGAGGCCGGCCTGCATGATGAGGAGTCCGCCGCTCTGCCCCTGGAGAGCGAACAGGTAATTTGTACCCATATCGAAGGCCACGCGCGGACTGACGTAGAACTTCAGCCCGGCATTGACGCCGAGCCAGCTATCGTCCTCGTCGAAGCCCTCGGTGAGGTCGCTCTTGTAATACGAGCCGCCCGCGTAGGGCACCGTCATGGCATCCGGACGCAGATACGAGTACGAGGCAAACAGCCCGGCGCCGATCCGCGTGTCGGTCCGCACTTCATTCCGCACCTCGTTGAAGCGCACTTCGAGGCTGGGAAAAGCGCCCAGCTGCCAGCGGTCGGTCACGAACCGTCCGATTTTCGACTGGATGAGCCCCAGGCCGGAGGTCTGATCGGCGCCTACGGTCGTGATCAGCGAGCCGGTGAACTCCAGTTCGACGTCGCCTTTCTCTTGCTGCGCGGCAGCAGGATGGGCGATCAGCAGGGCAAGCAAAAGCGGAAGAAAAGGGCGCATGGCCGACGTCCTCGCTGGGAATGTCACGGATCTGCTTGCGCGGATGAATGGAAGTCCTGCGAACTGGGGGCGGAGCACGCTACCCTACGCGATGGCCGCCAAAAACGCGAAAAACGCGAACATTGGGTATCCGGTGTATGATACGATGCGTAAAAGCCGAGGTGGGCCGGTCAATTGCCCCCTGGGCGTCCGTTTTAATGGAAGGGCTTCCGGGTGAGGCGTCGCCCGTTCGTAAAGCGAGAGGACCGCTCGTCAAAGGGCGCTTGCACCAGCGCCATCGGGAATTGACATTAGGAAATCCCTCACTCCCGGCGCTGCACTGCACCAATGATTGACGTCCGTAATATCACGAAGACGTACACGCTCTCACGCGAGCAGAAGAAAGAAATGGGCGCGCGGTACACGGGCGATACCATCGATGCAGTGAGCAACGTTTCGTTTGCGTGCGAGCCCGGTCGCATCTTCTGCCTGCTCGGCCCGAACGGGGCCGGCAAGACGACCACGCTGCGCATCATTGCAACGATGCTGCAGCCGACCGCGGGCACAGTGCAGGTGAACGGGCACGATGTGCAGACCGACGCGCGGGCCGTCTGCCAGGATCTTGGATTCCTGACGGGCAGCACTGGCCTCTACGACCGGCTCACCGCGCGTGAAATGGTGAAGTACCACGCCGATCTGCACCGCGTGCCCGCCGACGCCTTCGAGCAGCGGCGCGACGCCCTGTTCGATCTGCTCGATATGCACGACTTTGCCGACCGGCGCATCGGCACGTTTTCGACGGGTATGCGCCAGAAAGTGAGTATCGCCCGGACGATGATCCACGACCCCGATGTCGTGGTGCTCGATGAGGCCACCGCCGGCCTCGACGTCATTGCCGCACGCAGTATCATCCGGCTCGTCCGCCAGTGCAAGGCGGACGGTAAAACCGTCATTTTTTCGACGCACCGGATGGATGAAGTCAACCTGTTGGCCGATGATCTCGGTATCCTCCACAAGGGGCGCCTCCTCTACGCAGGTCCCGCCGATGCGTTTGCGGCGGACATGCAGGAGGCCACGCTGGAGGATGAGTTCATCCGCCTTGTGGAAGCCGCCTGATGCGGCGGTTGTTGACCGATCTTCCCTGATCACCACCTGATGCGGCAATGCGCGAGGCCGGCACGGTCTTTAAAAAAGAGTTGATTGATACGCTGCGCGACCGGCGCACCATCATCGCGATGGTCGTCGTACCGCTGCTGCTGTTCCCGGCGTTCTTCATCGTCACGTCGATGGTGATGCAGTCGCAGTCCGAACAGGCTGCCGAGAAGACGCTGCAGGTCGCGCTGATTAACGCCCCGCCTGCCTTTGAGGCGCGGATTGCCGATGCGCCTAACATGGAGGTCGTCCGCGGCGTTGTGGACGACTCGGCACGGGCGCAGGTTCGCCGGGGCGAGCTGAGCGCCGCCTTCGCCTTCGCCCCCGATTTTGCCGAACACGTCAGCCGTCTGCGGGCGGGCACGGTGGAGTTGATCTACAAGTCGGGCGACAATACCAGTGTCCTGCTTCGCCGCCTAAAGTCGGTGGCCGACCGCTACGAGCAGCAGCTGCTGGAAACCCGATTTGCGTCGCTCGACATCAGTCTCTCGGCCACCGATGCTGTGCAGCTCCGCGAGGTGGACGTGGCGACGGCGCAGGAGCAGGTCGCGCAGGCCGTCGGCGGGTTCCTGCCGTACGTTTTCATTATCTTCTGCTTCCTCGGCGGCATGTATCCGGCTATCGACCTCGGCGCGGGAGAGAAAGAGCGCGGCACGCTGGAGGCGCTGCTCACCACACCCGTCAATCGGATGCACCTGCTCCTCGGCAAGTTGGGCGTCATCGTGCTGACGGGCGTGCTCTCGGCAGTGGTCGCCATCATCAGCATCGTGCTGACGCCGCAGTTCATCGACGACATCCCGCAGAGCCTGCTCGATGCGGCGTACAACATCCTCGATCCGGGCGTCATTGCCGTGCTGTTGTCGCTGCTCATCCCGCTGACGATTTTCTTCGGCGCGGCACAGCTCTCGCTCTCGTTTTACGCCAAGTCGTTCAAAGAGGCGCAGAGCATCATCAATCCGCTCACCATCGCGGTGATTTTCCCGGCGTTCATCGCGCTGCTGCCAGGTATCGAACTGAACACGTGGACGGCCGTCGTGCCGGTGCTCAACGTATCGCTGGCGACGAAAGCCGTCATTGCGGGCAACATCGCCATCGGCCATCTCGCCCTCGTCTACGGTTCGCTGATCGCGTTCGCCGCCATCGGGCTCGCTGTGTGCGCGCATCTCTTCCAGCGGGAGAACGTGATCTTTCGGGTGTGAGTAGGAACGGATGCGCGGAGGAGTGGAAGGGAGGAGGACTTCATCCATTCGTCCTTTCATCCATTCATCGGTGGTAGCGCATGTGGACGTATCGGCTGATCGGCTGTCTGATTGGATTGGCGCTGTGCGGACCCGCCGCGGCGCAGGGGTTCAACACGTTCAACGGGCGCAACCACCCCGAGCTGGACTGGCGCGCGGCCACGACCGAGCACTTCGCCATCATGTATCCGGCGCGGCTGGCGGGCATCGAGGCCGAGGCCGCGTCCATCGCCGAGGCGAGCTACGACGCGCTGACGGCGAACCTCGACGCCCCCTTCGACGAGCGCATCCGCATCTACCTCTCCGATGAGGACGAGATTGGCAACGGGTTTGCCGTGCCCTTCGGCAGCGGCTACACCGCTATCTGGGTCCATCACAACGATATCGCGACGAACTGGACGGGCCGGGCCAAGTGGCTGCGCAAGGTGATCGCGCACGAGCTGGCACACATCGTTCACTACAAGGCGACCGAGTCGAACCTCGGCTGGCTGGGCCGGCTGATCGGCAATCCGACGCCGCGGTTCTGGACGGAGGGGCTCGCGCAGTACGAAACGGAGCGGTGGGACGCGCAGCGGGGCGACCGCTGGCTGCGCGCCGCCGTGCTCGATGACGCGCTCTCGTACCGCGACGGGCGCTCGCTCTGGAACGGGCGGCTGCTCTACGCCGTCGGCAACGCGCAGACGCGCTACTTCGCCGCCCAGTACGGCGACTCGACGCTGACCGATCTGCTCGCCCACCGCGACACCGTGTTCTTCGGGCTCGGCCGCGTGCACGACTTCGAGTCGGCGCTGCAGGCGACGACGGGCCAGTCGTACCGCCAGTTTTATGACGACTGGCGCCGTCACATGAACGTCTACTACAACACGATGGCGGGCCGGCTCGAAACGCTCGACTCGCTGGGCGTCGACCTCACGGGGCGCGACTCGACGCAGACGGCGCCGCTGGATCTGCCCGGGCGCTATCTGTACGACGTGCAGTACAGCCCGGATACCTCGCGCATCGCCGTGCTTGCGGTGCCGGCGCCCGAGCGGCCCGTGCGCCGGCTGCACGTGGTCGATCCGTCGTCGGATGCCGTGACCATCGTCGCGGAGGGCGCCATCGAGCCGCCCGTGGCGTGGCACCCGGACGGCACCCGGCTCGCCTTCGCCCGCCGCACGCGGGGCCGCAACGGCTCGCTGCTGACCGACCTGTTCCTCGTTGACGCCGATGGCGAAAACCTCCGCCGCCTCACTCACAGCCGCCGCGCCCACGCGCCGACGCTTGCGCCCGAGGACGAGCGGCTCGCGTTCATCGGATTGGAGGAGGGCACGGCCAATCTTTTCACGCTCGACCTCGACAGCGGCACCGAAACGCAAATTACCGATTTCTCGGGCGATGTGCAGCTCGCCCACGCCCGCTGGCATCCGTCGCGCGACACCGTCGCCGTCGCCCGCGTCCGGCCCGACGGGACGCGTGATCTGATTCTCGTGGATGTGGGGACGGGCGCGGTCACGTCCGTCACCAATGGCGAGCACGACGACCGGCAGCCGACGTGGGCGCCGGACGGCTCGGCGCTGGCGTACACCTCGCTGCGCGATGATGTGCCCAACGTATTCGCCACCGATCTCGACTCGGGCGCGCACCGGCGGGTTACGCAACTGGCACTCGGCGCGTCGGTGCACGACTGGCTCCCGCCCGACTCGGCGGAGGCGACCGGGCGGCTGGCGCTCGTCACCACCGTGTCCAAGCAGCGCGACCGCGCGTACACCGTCCGGGCCGATCGCCGCACGTCGGCCGCAACGCCCGATCTCCCATCGAATTACACGGACTGGACGACGCACCGCCCGCCGCGCACGGTGCCGCTCGACATCGCGCCGGATCCGTCGCTCATCCAGCAGCGCGGCGACTACCACACGTGGGCGAATCTGACGCACGTCGGCTCGCTCGCGGTGCCGTACTACTTTGGGCCGGACGATGCGGGGCTGTTCGGCTTCACGTCGTGGACCGAGCCGCTCGGCACCCACACCATCGGCGCGGGCGGCGTGCTGTCGCTGGCCGATCCGTCGAGCAGCGGCTTTCTGGCGTCGTACGTCAACAACCAGCTCCGCCCGACGCTCTCGCTCAACGGCTACCGGCTGCCCGGCTCGGCGCGGATTTACAGCGACGATCTGCTCGTCGAGGAGGTGACCGGCGGCGACGTCACGGCGCAGTGGCCGCTCGACTGGCGGACGGCGCCGTACCTGTCGACGCGCCTCGGCCTGAGGCTGCGCTACGTCGATCTGGAGCCGCTCAATCCGGAGGATTTCGAGTCGCCCGATGTGCTGGTGCCGCCCGCCGCCGGCCAGCAGGCCGATGTGCAGCTCGCGCTCGTCCGGCAGAAGCTCCGCCCGTACCGCGACAACATCATCCACCCGCTCGGCGGATGGGGCGTGCGCCTGCAGGCGACGGGCGCGGCCCGCGTCCTCGGCAGCGACGCGGAGTTCCTCCGCGGCGACGTGGCGGCCTACCGCGTGCTCCCGGGGCTGATCGGGCGGCAGCGGCTCTATGTCTACGGTCGCGTGCAGGCGCAGATGGGCGATCCGTTCCCGCAGGATTTCTTAGGCTTCACGCGCTACGACGACATCCAGATTGGCCTGCCCGGCCTCGTGCCCATCACGCTGGGCGACGCCGAGCGCGTGCGCGGCTACCGCTCGTATGCCCTCGGCAACCGGGTGCTGTTCGGCTCGGTCGAGTACCGGATGCCGCTCGTGCCGAGCCTGCAGACGCAGATTTTAGGCGCCATCGGCCTCGGCAGCACGACGCTCGCCGCGTTCGTCGATGGCGGGCTCGTGTGGTCGGATGACGGCTTCGACGACGCGGTGCAGCGCGCGGGCGTCGGGCTGGAGCTCAAGAACGCGCTGCGCCTCGGCGGCGTGCGGATCGCCCACGCGCTGGGCGTGGCCCAGCCGGCCGAGCACCTCGGCACGGATACCGAGGCCGGGCTCTACTACCGTGTGCAGACGGCGCTGCCGTTTTGAGGTTTGATACATGGCGAATAGTGAGTGGGGAGTGGTGCGTGGTTTGGTCTGCTCTACTCGCTACTCGCCCTTCCCCACGTGCCCCTCTACAAATACGCCTTCACGACGTACTCGTCCACCATCCGCTGGGTGTGGAAGAACGAGCCGTTGAGTGCGATGGCGTGGCGCATCACATCGATGAAGCGGCTGCGGTCGTCGTAGTAAAGCGGGAGGATGATGTGCTCCAGCTTGCCGTAGATCGAATCGGCGTGGCGGACCGGATCGGGGTTTTTGTCGTCGCCGAGCTGGCCGATGGCCCATCCGGTGACGCCCTCGATCCAGCCTTCGAGCCACCACCCGTCGAGCGTGCTGAGTTGAGGCACGCCGTTGAGGGCGGCCTTCATCCCGCTCGTGCCGGAGGCCTCGTTGGGCGGGCGCGGCGTGTTGAGCCAGAGGTCGACGCCGCCGATCATCGTGCCGGTAACGGTCATGTCATAGTTCGAGAGGAAGGCGATTTTGACGGCGCCGTTGAGCGCCTCGCGCGCGTCGAAGATGCGCTGGATGATGGCCTTGCCGCGCTCATCCTTCGGATGGGCCTTGCCCGCCATCACCACCTGCAGCGGCCCGGCCTCTTCGGCGATGCGCCGCAGCCGGTCGATGTCGGAGAAGAGCAGGTCGGCGCGCTTGTACGGGGCCACGCGCCGCGCAAACCCGATGGTGAAGGCGTCTTGATCGAGCGCGACGTTGGTGCGCTGCTGGACATCCGAGATCATCGCTTTTTTGGCCTGCTGATGCGCCTCCCACACGTCGCGGCGGGGCACCCGGAAGGCGTTGCGCAGCGCGAACGAGTCGTCGCGCCAATCGGGCAGGTGCTGGTCGAAGATGTCTTGATAGGGCGGTGTGACCCAGGTGCGCACGTGCACGCCATTGGTGATGGAGTCGACCGACGGGTCGTTGAACATCTCGCGTGAGACCTCGCCGTGCTTCTTGGCGACGCCGTTGACGTAGTGGCTCAGTCCCAGCGCCAGATGTGTCATGTTGAGCACGCCTTCTTGCTGCGGCGCCGAGTCGTTCTGGCCGAGGTCGAGCGCCGTCCGGGCGAGGTCGACGGTGTAGCCCAGCTCGTCATGGCCATTGGCGGGGAGCACCTGCGCCACGAGGTCCATCGGGAAGGTGTCGTGGCCGGCGGGGACGGGCGTGTGCGTGGTGAAGAGGCACCGGTCGTGCACGGCCGCGGCGTCCTCCTCGGTGATGGCGGTGCGCCCGTGCGCCTCGGCCGAGCGGTTGAGTAGCGCCAGTGTGAGCAGCGCGGCGTGCCCCTCGTTCATGTGGTAGCGGTCGAGGGCATCGTAGCCGAGGGCATCCAGCATCTTCACCCCACCGATGCCCAGCACGACCTCCTGGCAGAGCCGGTAGCGCTGGTCGCCGCCGTAGAGGTGATGGGAGAGGATACGATCCTGTTCGGCGTTGTCGGGCAGGTCGGTGTCGAGGAAAAAGACGGGGACGGTGTGGCCGGTGCGGCCTTCCACGTCGAACTTCCACGCGCGGATCTGCACCTCGCGCCCTTCGATGGGTACGGTCACGCGCGGGGGCAACTCCGTCAGGTAATCATCCACGACCCAATCCATGGGCTCCTCGGACTGCCGGCCCGCGTCGTCGAGCTTCTGGTAGAAGTAGCCTTTCCGATAGAGCGGAGAGACGGCGACCATGGGAAGCTCCAGGTCGGCCGCGGAGCGGATGGTGTCGCCGGCCAGGACGCCGAGCCCGCCGCTGTAGGTGGGCATGCTCGCGTGGAGGGCGATTTCCATCGAGAAGTACGCGATGGATCGGGAATCGGGTGTGTGCTGCATAGGGCAGGGGTCAGTTGAGTGGTGTAGAGGCATTCAGGGGCAGGGCGTGGGGGGCGGCCTGCAAAGAGACGGCATGTGTTGGGGGCGCCGTGCGCCGGGTCGGGTCGTCTTACCGGTTCCACTGGGCGATGGCGTCGAGCGACTTCCGGGTGAGATCGGGTACGGTGGCCGCATCAGCGGGGTAGCCGACGGGGAAGAGCATGTAGGGGCGTTCGTGGGTGGGCCGCTCCAGAATATCGTTGAGGAAACGCATGGGACTGGGCGTGTGCGTTAGCGTGGCCAGCCCCATGTAGTGGAGCGCGGTGATGAATAGTCCACACGCAATGCCACAGCTTTCTTGGACGTAGTAGTTTTTAACTTTTTCGCCATTGTCTTTCACTTCATACCGCTCGGCAAAGCAGGCGACCAGCCAGGGTGCCGTTTCGAGGAACGGCTTTCGCCAATCGGTGCCCAGGGGCGCGAGGGCGTCGAGCCACTCGTCGGACATCCGGTTTTCGTAACTTTCGCGTTCCTCGGTTTCGGCTGCCTCGCGAATTTCGCGTTTTATGGCTGGATCGTCAACCGCCACGAAGCGCCACGGCTGCCGATGCGCGCCGCTCGGGGCCGTCCCGGCCGTCTGGATGGCCCGCTCGATGAGCCGGCGCGGCACGGCCCGGTCGCTGAAGTCGCGCACCGAGCGCCGCCGGTCCATCAACGCGTAGAATGCCTCGGCCCGGGCGTGCATCTCGTCCGGCGGGCGCTCGATGAAATCGAGTGGAATCGATTCGTGTTCACCCATCGGGAAAGGGATTGATTCGGAATCGCGGCGTGGAAGCGCTCCCGCTCGGCTGAAATTCATGAAGTCCGGACGGATCAGTCGCCGATCCGGGTGGCTACGGGCAGGCGCTGCTGCAGGCGGGACCACTGGTCCATCAGGTCGTCGAGGCGGGTGCGCAGCGTTTCGAAGCGGGTGAACGCGTCGCTGCCGAGCCGCTGATCGGCCGAGGCGGTCATGGAGTAGAGATAGCCGAACTGGTCGATGAGCATCGGCGGCATGTAGCTACCCGCGTCGGAGGTGACGAGCTCGCTGTGCAGCGCGTCGAGGTCGGATTGCAGGGCCTCGGCCTCGGCGGCGTCGATCGCGCCGGATTCGGCGGCCGTGGTGAGGCGATCGCGCGTCGAGTCGATAGCAACGGCGGTGCGGCGGGCGGTGCTCATGGCGTCGCGGATGCTCAGGTTGAGCTGGAGCTGCTCCTCCATATCGGCCACGGTGACGCTATCCGCTTCGATGCGCGGGTCCATCCGGAGGCGCAGCGGACGCGTCTCGCTCCAGTCGCCCACGCTCAGGCGCACGCGATACTGGCCCGGCACGGCCAGCGGCCCGCGCCCCGATCGGCCCGACGGCGACCAGGTCCCCGGATAGCGCAGATTCCAGGTAAAGCGGTTGTGGCCGGCCTCGGCGGGGAGGGGAGCCACGGCCTCTTCGACGGGCCCCGGCATGGTCATCCGCGTGACGGCTTCGGTGGCGGCGGTGTCGCTCTCCGCGAGGCTGGAGAAGACGCGGATCGTCTGGCCCGTGCCGTCGAGGATTTCGAGGGTCACTTCCTCGGTGGGCGCCTCGGCGAAGGAGTAGTCGATCATGGCGCCGGGGGCGCGGTACTCCGGTCCACTCGGCCCGCGCTGGCCGCCCCAGTAGCGCATCCGGTACGCCGTTTTGGGCTGGAAGAGGTGCTGTTCGGCCGCCGCAATGTCGTCACTAAGCTGGTGCAGCGGCGTGAGGTTATCGAGCACCCAGAAGCCGCGGCCCATCGTGGAGAGCACGAGGTCCTGCTGATGCACGCGCAGGTCGGTAATGGGCACCTTCGGCATGTCGAGCCGGAGCGATTGCCAGCGCTGGCCGTCGTCGAACGAGACGAAGACGCCGTACTCGGTGCCGGCGTAGAGCAGGCCTTCGCGGTCGGGATCTTCGCGGACGGTGCGCGTCGGATGATCGTCCGGCAGGCCGTTGTCGCCCGGCGTCAGCAGCGTCCACGTCGCGCCGTAATCCGTTGAGCGGTAGATGTACGGATGGTAATCATCGAGCAGGCGGCGCTGCGCGGCGATGTAGACGGTGGCCGGATCGTGTGGCGAGATGTCGATCCCGTCGATGCGCCCGTTCGGCGGAAGATCGGGCGGCGTCACGTCGGTCCAGGTGGTGCCGCCGTCGCGGGTGACGTGCACGGGGCCGTCGTTGGCACCCGTCCAGATGACCTGCGGATCGTGCGGCGACACTTCGATCTCGTAGAGCGTGCTGTAGTGCTCCTCGCCGGTGATGTCGCGGGTGATGGGCCGGCCCGAGGTGACCTGATATGCCGGCTTGAAGGCTGTGAGGTCGGGGCTGATGGTTGTCCACGTCACGCCTTCATCGGTCGTCCGGTGGACGTACTGCGAGCCGTGGTAGACCACGCCCGGATCATGGGGCGACACCTCGATCGGCGAAACGCGCTGGAAGCGGTACTTCAGCTCCGCCGGGTTGCGCCCGTACATGTACTGCGCGCCGACGTAGTAATTCTTCTCCTGGCCGGTTGCGCGGCTGTACCGCCCGAAGCGCCCCTTGCAGTTGGCGTACACGATCGTCGGGTCGTCCGGCTTGGGGACGACCGGGCCCGTCTCGCAGCCGCCGATGGCGTGCCACCAGCCTTCGGGGCCCGCCGGGGCGCTCTCGGCGGGCGGCAGGCTCGGGACCATGATCGTCGAGTTGTCCTGCTGCCCGGCGTAGAGCCAGTAGGGGAACTGGCCGTCCACGTTGACCTGGTACAGCTCGGCCGTCGGCTGATTGTGCTGGGTCGACCACGTCCGGCCGCCATCGAGCGACACCGTCGCGCCGCCGTCGTTGCCCTGAATCATCAGATCCGGATCCTCGGGGTTGATCCACAGACTGTGCACGTCGACGTGCGTGACCGGCACGCGCTCGAACGTCTCGCCACCGTCGGTCGATTTGTAGTTGCGCACGTTGCCGACGTAGACGACATCCGGATCCGTCGGGTGCGCGGTGATGGTGGTGAAGTAGAACGGCCGATGCATCAGGCTCTCGTTCTGGCCGTTCACCAGCGTCCACGTCTCGCCGCGATCGTCGGAGCGGTAAAGGCCCTCCTCCGGCTCGGGCGCCTCCACCAGCGCGTACAGCCGGTCCGGATCGGCGGGGGTGACGGCGATGTTGATCTTGCCCGTCAGGCCCTCCGGCAGCCCGTCCGTCAGGGGGCGCCACGTGTCGCCGCCGTCGGTCGACTTGTAGATGCCGTTCTCCTCGGCCGCTCCGCTGATGATCGTCCACGGCTTGCGCTCGCCGCGCCACATCGCGGCGTAGATTTCGTCCGGATTGGCCGGGTTCAGTTCGAGGTCGATGGCGCCGGTGCTGTCCGAGGCGTAGAGCACGTTGGTCCACGTGTCGCCGCCGTCGGTGGAGCGGAAGACGCCGCGCTGCTCATTGGGCCCGAACGGGTGGCCGAGCGCTGCGACGTACACCCGGTCGGGGTTCGTCGGGTGCGCCCGCACCGCGCCGATCTGCCCGGCTTCGCGCAATCCGATGAAGTCCCAGCTTTCGCCCGCGTCGGTCGATTTGTACATGCCGCGGCCCATCAGGACGTTGCTGCGGATGCCGTCCGAGCCGGTGCCCACGTAGATGACGCTCGTATCCGACGCGGCCACGTCGATGTCCCCGATGGAGGGCGATTGGAAGTAGCCGTCGGAGAGGTTGTGCCACGTGTCGCCGTAATCGGTCGTTTTCCAGACGCCGCCGCCCGTCGAGCCCATGTAAAACGTGTGCGGATGCGCCGGATGCCCTTCGACGGCGGTGACGCGGCCGCCGCGCGTGGGCCCCACCATCCGGTAGTCCAACTCCTGAAAGTGGGTGGAGTCGAACGCGGCGCTGGGGGACTGGGCGTGGACCGCCGGGGCCGACAGGCCGCTGGCAAGGCCCAGCAGGAGGAGGACGGCCAGAGCAGATGCGATGCGCTGCATGGTGTTGAGAGCTTGATGAGGGAGATGCGCGCCGCTCGGGTAGCACGCGCTGCATGTGCCAATGAACGAATCGGCGCCTACGGAATCAATGGGGCGTTGGCGTGTGGGCATGTGGCGTATTCGGGGTTGGGGGGGTTGAGGGGGGGCAGTGCGGGCGTGTTGACGTGGTTAAATCGCCGGAATGGGAAGCGACCCCATCGGAAGACGGATTGGGGCGTTTGGAGACCGTCATTCCCGACTCTGATCAGGAATCCAGGGGAGGGGCTATACGGGCTGAATTATTTTATCAGTTGGGCTGCGTCCTTGCGTCCCAATCAAGCTGGGGAAGACCGTTTGCAATTTTGCTGTCGATAAGGCTTTACGAAAAAAGCTGCGTTTCCGTATTCTGTCCAACACATCGATCCGAAACCAGACCGGGGCACGCGATGGGCGGGCTGGAGTTGACGCTGGGGATGGGCATCGTCTTTGGGCTGATTGGCGTGGCGGCGCTGCTGTTTGGCCTCGAAGTGGTTCCCAACGAAATCGCCGCGCTGGGTGTGCTGGTGCGGCTCGTGCTGCTGAGCCGTGGACACAGATGAGGCCTACACCGCCGTCGTCCTCCTCGGGCTACTCTAACCCAAGTTGTGTGTCATTTACTGGCGTGAAGGCTTCGCCTTTCGAACACCGATCCGAAACCGACTATTGGGAGGTTCACGTCAGTAAATCTCCCCTGAACGGCCGGCAACGCCCATGAAGATTCTGAATCAAGTTTAGAATGACAGCTTTTCGTGTAGGGCACAACTTGGGCTATTCTACCTGCTGACGGCGGGGCTGGCGAACGTCATCGGCAACAATGCCAGCGTCATCATCATGGTGCCAATTGCCATCGATGCGGCGATGCGCCTCGGGGCGAACGCCTTCGCGTTCGTGCTTGCCGTAACCTTTGCCGCCAGCGCGGCGTTTATGACGCCGGTGGGCTATCAGACCAACCTGATGGTGTACACGCCCGGCGGCTATCGCTTCGGCGATTTTGTGCGTGTCGGCGGACCACTGCAGCTGCTGCTGGCCGTTGTCACGACGCTCGGCATCGCCGTCATCTGGGGCGTGTGATGCGCGGCTGATTCTCTAATCACCAATCCGATTGATCATGGCTTCCGCTTCCGCTGCGCCGTCGGTGCACGGCCTCCATCACGTGACGCTCATCGCGGGCGATCCGCAGGAGAATCTCGATTTTTACACGGGCGTGCTCGGGCTGCGGCTCGTCAAGAAATCCGTCAATCAGGATGCGCCGGACACGTATCACCTGTTTTATGCCGATGGCGCCGGCTCGCCGGGAACCGACATCACGTTTTTCCCGTGGCCCGATATGCACGCGGGGCGCCGTGGGGCCGGCAAGGTCGTGGAGATCCCGTTCGCGATCCCGGCAGGAAGCCTCGGCTACTGGCAGGAGCGGCTGGACGCACACGACGTTGCGGTTGGCGAGGTGGAGACGCGCTTCGGCGAGACGACGCTGCCCTTCCGGGATCCGCACGGGGTGTACCTGGCCTTGGTGGAGACGGAGGACGAACGCGATTTTGTGCCCTGGGAAAAGAGCCCCGTGCCGGAGGCACATCAGCTGCGTGGAATGCACGCGGTGCGGTTGTGGGAGCGCGAGTTGGAGCCGACCGAGCTGCTGCTGACGCGCCTCATGGGGTTCCAGAAGCTCGGCGCGGAGGACGGCTGGCACCGATACGGCGCAGATGGCGGCGGCTCGGGCACGCTTGTGGAGGTGCAAGTGCGCCCGGATGAAGGACAGGGGCGCTGGGGGCCCGGCGCCGTCCACCACGCGGCCTGGCGGATGCGCGACGACGAGGAAGAGGAGGCGCTGCGCGACGCCGTCGAACAGGCCGGACTGCGCCCCTCCGGGCCAATCGATCGCTTCTGGTTCAAGTCGGTGTACTTCCGCGAGCCGGGCGGCGTGCTCTTCGAGTTGGCGACGGACGGCCCCGGCTTCGGTCGCGACGAAGACATGGAGCACCTCGGCGAGAAGCTGATCCTGCCGCCGTGGTTGGAGTCGCGCCGCGACGAAATCGAAGCCGCGCTCCCGGATCTGGAGATGCCGCAGGCGGCGTCGTGATAGTGTGATCCCGCACTTGATTTAAGAGTCTCTAACAAAATCCAGCCGACTTGTCATCCTGAGCTTGACTCAGGATCTCCCCAAACGACTTCAAACGACCTGTGGAGATCCCGAAACGAGTTGGACGAGTTCACGCCAGTAATCAAGTCCGGGATGACACCTCTTCTGCTCATCCGAAATCCGCCATTCACTCAACCCCGTGACCACGAACGACCGCTCCATTGTGCGCCTGACGATGATCGGGCATGCGCTCGTGCACACGTACGAGCTGTCGATCCCGATTTTTATGACCGTGTGGCTCGGGGAGTTTGGTGCGTCGAAGGCGAACCTCGGCATGGCGGTGGCGGTGGGCTACGGGCTGTACGGCCTCGGCGCGCTGCCGGGCGGCATCCTGTCGGACAAGCTCGGCTCGAAGCCCCTCATCATCGGCTGCCTCGCGGGGATGGGCGGCGCCTTCGTGCTGCTGAGCTTCGCGCAGGGCCTGTGGACGATCGCGCTGGCGCTCATGCTGTGGGGCGCGGCGGCGAGCGTGTACCATCCGTCGGGGTTGGCGCTCATCAGCAAAGGCGTGATCCAGCGCGGGCGGGCGTTTGCGTTTCATGGGATGGCGGGCAACATCGGGATTGCGCTGGGGCCGCTGCTGACGGCCGTGCTCCTGGTGGGGCTCGACTGGCGGATGGTGAGCGTCCTGCTCGCCGTGCCCGCCGCCATCGCCGTTGGCATGGCGCTGCGCCTGTCGATGGACGAAGCCGCCGCGCTGGAAGCCGACGAGCACACGGCCGCGACGGCCGATAAAAATATCGATGCCCGCACCCTCTGGACCGATACGCGACGCCTCTTCCATCTTAGCTTTGTCGCCGTATTCGCCATCGTGATGCTGTCGGGGCTCTACTACCGCGGCGTGCTCACCTTCCTCCCCGATTTGCTCGATGGCTTTCCGGCGCTGGCGCCGCTGTCCATCGGCACGTTCGAGCTGACGGCCGGGCGCTACGTGTACGTGGGGCTGCTGCTCGTCGGCATCGGGGGGCAGTACGTGGGCGGGCGGCTGACCGACCGGATGCCTACCGAACGCGGCATCACGGGGGCGTTCGTCGCACTGGGTATCATCGCGCTGCTCTACCTGCCCGCGGCGCGGGCGGGCCTCGGGCCGCTCGTGGCGATGAGCGCGGTGCTCGGCTTCTTTCTCTTCGTCGTCCAGCCGCTCTATCAGGCCACCGTCGCCGAGTACAGCCCGGCCGATGCCCGCGGCCTCTCGTACGGGTTCACCTACCTCGGCGTCTTCGGCGTGGGGGCACTGGGGGCCGCCATCGCAGGGGCCGTGCTTCAGTACTTCTCGCCGGCTATCCTCTTCGGCGTCCTGGCCGGGTTTGCCGGATTGGCCGTTCTTCTCGGACTCTATCTGATGCGCCGCCGCGCCCCCGTCCCGGAAGCGTAGAACCCGTGTGGGCGGATGGACGTGTGGGTTGAAGGGAAAATGCTTCCCCCTCACGCCCTTTTGCCCATACGCACTAATCGCCGCCGATGCCCGACCTCACCCCCTTCGCCCGCTACCGTCCCCTGATCGACGATTGGGACGCCTTTGTTGAGGTGCTCCAGCGCCCCCTTCCCACTTGTGTCTGGGCGAATCCGCTGCGGTCGACCGCCGGCGAAGTGGAAGCGCACCTACGCGCGGCCGGACTGAATCCCGAGCCGCTGGGATGGCACGATCACGCATTCACCTTGCCTGCAGAGGTCGGTGCGGGAAACCAGTTGGGCTACCTGACGGGGCGGTACCACGTGCAGGAGGAGGCGTCGCTGCTGCCCGTACCGCTGCTCGATCCGCATCCCGGCGAGCGGGTGCTCGATCTCTGCGCCGCCCCCGGCGGCAAGACCGCGCAGATGGGCATACGGATGCGGAACCGCGGCACCATCGTCGCGAACGACATCAACTACGGGCGGCTCGCCTCGCTGCGGGGCACGCTCGATCGGCTGGGCCTCGCGAACGTGACGGCGACGGCCTACGATGGCGCCAGCTACCCCGCCGCAAGCGGCACGTTCGACCGCGTGCTCGTGGATGCGCCCTGCTCGTGTGAAGGCACCTCGCGCAAGCATCCCAGCGTCATCGACGAGTGGGCGTCCATGCCCGACATCACCGGCCTCCAAGCCGCCCTCCTGCGGAAAGCCGTCCAGCGCTGCCGCCCCGGCGGGCGCATTGTGTACTCGACGTGCACCTACGCCCCCGAGGAAAACGAGCAGATCGTCGACGCGGTGCTGTGCGACTACCCGGAGACAGTCCGCCTGCGTCCGGCTCGGATCGACGGAGTGGATGCTGCGCCTGGGATTACGTCGTGGCAGGGACACTCCTTCCACGCATCGCTGACCCACGCGATGCGCGTCTGGCCGCATCAGAACGACACAGGCGGCTTCTTCGTCGCTGTGCTGGAGCGCGTCGCGTAATGTATCGCAGGTTCCCCAACCCCGAACTCCAAATCCAGGACCCATACCCCTCATGTCCTCCTTGTCCGACGTCGTCAAGGTCGTCGATCCCAATCCGTACTGGGCGATGCTGGAAGAGCGGTTTGGCATCCCGCCCTCGACCTTCGACGGCTATGCGCTCGTCCGGCCCGGTAGCAAGAAGCTGCATCTGGTGCCAGAAGATCACGTGCCCCCGTCCCGTCCGGAGGCCGAAACCGTTGGCCTGCCGATCCTGCGGATCAAAATGGCAGTGCCCAAGCTGACGACCGCGGCGGCGATGCACATCGGATCTGCTGCGACGCGCAACATCATCGACACCGAGGAGGCTCAGGCCGAGGCGTACTTGACCCAGCACGCGTTTACAGCCTCAGCGGACCAACTCCGCCGCTGCACCGGCCGCGGCCACGTGCTCGTGCGTCACCGGGAATGGACGCTCGGCGTTGCCTTCCTGCGGAGCCGATCGAGCGGCATCGTCGAGTCCATGTTTCCAGGCGGATTTGCTCGCGAGGCGGATGGCTTTTCGCTTGCTAAGGACGTCTGATCGTTCGACAATAGCCGTTATGTCCACCACTTATCCACAAGGTTTACATCGGGAGAATAACAAAAATACATAACGGAATTAGCTTTTGGGGCTGTCTTGGGCGGTTTGTAGTATCCATCCCCCAACTCGTATTCCGTTATTGTTATAAGTACAGATCGGATGGTGTCGTATCGACAAGTTATCCACAAGTCGTGCACGGCAGCGCGCGGTGAAACGTCCGGACGCGTGTGCTCATTTAGCATGACGCACCGATTCGATCCATCATGCACCAATCAAGCTGCAGAGGTGATCGAACATGGTCGAAACGACAACGCTGGCAACCCTCACGGCGGATGCATTGAAAGGGGCGCTGGAAAGTGATCATCCGCCCATCGTGATCAATGTGCTGGGGCCGGATGCATACCGCGCCCGGCACATCCCGGGGTCGATCAACATCCCCGCTGACGAGATCAGCGCCGTCGAGGATCTGGTGCCGACGAAGAGCGAGCGCATCGTCGTCTACTGCGCGAATGCGGATTGCGACGCCTCGCCCAAGGCCGCGCGTAAGCTCGAAGCGATGGGCTACACGAACGTGCACGACTTCGAGGCCGGATACGCCGGATGGCGCAACGCCGGCTACCCGCTCGTGGGCACCGAAGCCTGAGTTGGATATCGAGGGCGCTTCCAGCCGCAATCGGCCCCGGGCTGGTTGCGGCGTTTGTCTTTACTGCCCGGTCAGCGACCATCCGAAAGAGCGTTCTTGATAGGAGCCCGATCTGGACCCTTAGGCATCACGAAGAGACAGTGCCCGCCGGACCGTTCAGCCCAGACCTGACCCAGATTGCGCTTTTCTTTGGCATCTTCGGTGCTCCACAGATTAGCACCTTTGTACTCGACAACAAGAACGCGTCCATCTTTCAGTTTGCAAACGAAGTCGGGATAGAACTTGTCGGTCGAGGTCTGTAGCCAAAAGGCGTATTTGGAATTCTGCTCCAGATTGCGCACCCAGTACTCGATTTCAGGCTGCCGGTCGAGGAAGAAGGCGCATTCAGCCTCTTCATTGTTCATATGTCCTACGGTCTGGTTGCCGTAGTAATGATGGCAGAACGCAAACTCCCCGTCGTACAGGGACGCGTACGGATACTCGGTAAACCGGAAACAGATGTCAGGATTGACCGTCACGGCGGCTTCCCCATCGCCTCCAAAGAGGAGGTGATCGTATTGCTGTCGATGCGCAGTGCTTCGATGCTCGTCGATGCGATGCTCGACGGCGCGCTTCAGCCGATATTTATCCCGAACGAGCGCATCGAGCGAGAATCCTTTTTCGTCAATGAGATAGCCCTGCACCAGTCGTTCGAGAAAGGTAACCGCATCCTGCGGACGAATATCTTGATGTGGAATATTGCGGTCCAACCAGATGACCAGGTCCGACACCTTCCATTCGTGGTCGCCGGATAGCAGGGATAACTGCTGCCGCACCTCATCAAGAAACCGGATACTGAGGCTACCCTCCTCTCCCGTATCCACTTCCCCGCGCTGACCCTGGGGAAGGGCCGGCTCGTAGTCCGGGAGCGTCGCGTCGAAGCTGGAAAGCGTCCAGTCCGTGTCGATGAAATGCGTTTTGCGGAACGTTTCGAACGCATCGCCCTGCCGCACGACGAGCTTGGGCACCTCGAAGGGCTCGCCTTTATCCGCGGGGGATTGAACCGTGCCGCCGACGTTTTGCTGGATGCGCTGCTGTGCTTGATCGACTTGATACTGAATGTCGGGATCGCGGAAGCACGACTTCAATGCTTCCCGCTCCGCATCGTCCATTGACCCTCGATAGGTGATCGTGCCGTTCGACGCATCGATGGTCACCTTACTGCGCACATCCGCGGGGAGCTCGGTCAGGTCCGGCACTTCGCGCACTTCGATGTCAACAGAGGGCGGCTCGTCGTCTGTGTCGGTCTGATCAAAAAGCGGCCCGTAGCCTCGGGACGTGAGCTCGTTCTGCTGGTCGGATTCGTGAACGAGGTGCTCCGCCTCCAATCGTTCGAAACCATTTTCGACGAGTACGTCGCGGACGGCGTTCAGCGCATCTGCAAATGCGTCGTCGGCCGCGAAGGCATATGCTTTGTTTAGGGCACTGTGGCGCTTGCGCTTGACATTCGGCATCCGGAGCACCCGCCCCACCATCTGCTCGACGGCCTGGTTCGATCGCATGGCCGCTACGGAGCACAGCACGTAGGCGAACGGACAATCCCACCCCTCGCCGAGCTTTTGAATGGTGATCACGTAGCGGATCGGACAGGTTGGATCCAGAATGTCGGTATCTTCCAGATCGTCGGATGCTCCCGTGGCAATAGCAATTTCCTCATCGGGCACGTTCAGATCCTGCTTCAGCGCCTTCTCGACCACATCGACCGTGATCGAATCGTCGCTGTAGGCCGCCTCGGCCTTGATGAGCATGACGGGCCGGATGTACTCCCCCGTATCGTTTCGCTCGTCCCGTGCAGCCCGATCCAGCGTGGCGAGTTGATTGTCGGCCAACTCCAACAGCTCTTTCCACGGCTGAAAGACCGTGAGCTCAATAGGCAGCTTGATCATCTCCTCCGCCTTCAACTCCGCTGCCGAGACGCTGACCAGCACGTTGCTGCGCCGGTCGTCCTCGCGGTGCGGTGTGGCCGTAAACTCGATGATGGAAGAGGGCCGAAATCGCGAGAGCGTTTCAAAAGAGAGTTCCGTTCGAGCGTGATGCGCTTCATCCACAATAACGATGGGCCGCCGCAGCGCCAGGACGTTGGCCAGCGATCGCTTCGGCTGGCCATTCTCGAAGCATTCCAGGTCATTCGCACGCTCAGCATCCCGCCCCTCAAAGTGGTCCATCAGGGCACCCGAGTCCTCGTAGACTTTGCGCCCTTCGGTATCGTCCACCCGGAACGCCTGCATGGTCGAGACGATGACCGTCGTCTTGGCGTCGAGCGTAGCGCGGTTGACTTCCAGTGCCTCGCTGAGGTTCATCACCCGGACGCCGCCGGGTGCCTCCCGTTCAAGCGCGCGTCGATACGGATGGGTCGGAGCTTTGAGTGCTTCCAGCGTTTGCTCCAGGATGGTCGTGGTGGGCACCATCCAGAGGATCACAGACTGATCAGCCCCAAGCAGATCTTTCGTGGCGAGCCCGACCGCATGGGCCGCAACATACGTTTTTCCGCCCCCCGTGGGAATGCGGACGCACACGTATGGCAGTCCGTCGAGTCCGGGGACCGGATTGTACGGGATGCGCCGCCCCATCGTCTGCCCGGTCATCTGATAGAACGCGGTATCCGCGTCATTCAGATCGTTCGCGAGGCGAAAATACCGTCGGAGCGCGTCAAGCGAGCGCTGCTGGTAGTCCTTGAGTTGAAACATGCAGTAGGAGATTACTTCTCTCGATTTGCCGTCCGTCCTACGCCTCGAAGGGATTCCTGTTTGGCGTTTCCTCACGTGGATCGGTTTTCTGAGTCCCTCATCTCCCGATCAGGTCGAGAGCAGGCTCTGTTCTTCTCCCACCGAGAGAAGAGACGCGGCTACGAGCGCTTCAGTGATATTCGCAACGGGGGGTGTACCGTCCCTGCTATGAGGGATACGTTCCCTCTCCCTCGATGGGAGTATGTGTTTAGCCGCCCGAGCGTGCCTCCGATGCACGCTCGTACCATGGCTGAAGATCCGCTTTTAGGTTCCTTCTCCCCACGCGGGAGAAGGACAGGATGAGGGCGAATCCGCGGCGGCAACGCTCGATTCGGCAACAAACCCTCACCCTGGCCCTCTCCCAGAACTTCGGGAGAGGGAACTCATCTTCAATTGAATGTTGCTAAACACGTACCGATGGGAGAGGGTGATGGATGCTTTGCACAGACCCTCGTGCACCTACGCGTCAACGCCCCTCACACACCTCATAGATGTGCGCCAGCACCGCGTCCACATCATCTCGCACCTCGTGATTCCAAAAGCGCAGCACACGGAATTCGCTGTTTTGCAGAGCCGCATCACGCGTTGCATCAGACGCGCGATGCGCTGGTTCAGCGTGCTGGCTGCCGTCCAGTTCGACGATGACCTTTTTCTCGAAGCAGACAAAGTCGACGATGTACGGACCGAGGGGCACTTGCCGCCGAAATTTCCACTCTATGCGCCGGTTGCGGAGGTGGCGCCATAACAGGCGCTCCTCGTCGGTGGATTGTTTGCGGAGGGTGCGGGCAAGCCGGGTCAGTCTGCTCTTGGCCATCGGTTTGTCTTTGGTTTTGTCCCCCTCATCTTGTTCTTCTCCCACCGGGGGAGAAGAGACGTAGATACGAACGATACGAGTATATTGGCAAAGGCATGCTCGCCTCGACGGGCCGCCTCACTCTTCCCGAATGACAGGGACACGAGTCGTCAGGCAAGGGCCAACGGTGCCCGTAAAATGTATTGCAACAGCGCTCGCTCCAGCGTTCCCTTTTCCGAAGATCTGCGGTCCAAGGCGATAGCCGACTGACGAAGCGGAGCAAAGGCCCAGCGTGAGGGCTTGATTGACCTCTACCCCGGGGCGTGCATCACGCCGTGCGCACTGCGTACGGAATCTGCCGGAAGACGATGCCGCGCCCCTTGAGGTCGTCGTCGCTGAGGCGGCAAGCCTCGCCGTAGACGATGCGCGTGCTCACGTCGTGTCCATTCGGTTCGGGCAAGGCGTCGAGCATCTCGCGAGTGAGGACGTTGCCGGCCTCCGCCTGCCCGTCGCCCGACGGCGAGCCGTAGAGCAGGTAGAGCGCCGTGCCGTTCCCGGCGCTGACGAGCGGCGGCTGAATGCTCACGTCGTCCGCCAGCGGCCGGCCCGTCTCGGCGTAGTACAGATGCCGGGCCAAGTCCTCGTACGTAATCGCGTCGCTAATCGACACGTCCGTTCGCTTGACGGCGGGACCGAGCGTGAGGTAGCGAAACCCACTCCCGAGCCCCTCCTTTCGCGCGTCGATCTTGGTTTCGCCGTACAGCCGGAAGACGCCATCGTCCGTTTCCCGGCGGATTTTGTCGTATTCGTCCGCGAGGCGCTCTTTGATCTCCTCGCTCTTGGCGTAGATCTGGTCGCCCTTTTTCAACGCCCGCACCGTGATTTTCTCTTCCATGAGCGTGGTGCGTTCGGTGCCTTCGTAGGCGTAGCCCTCGACGGCGCGCTTGAGGCGCTGGAACGCCACGTTCTGGGCCACTTCTTCGTCCAGTTCCACGAGGATGAACCGCCGGTTGCCGCCATCCTGCGCGTTTTTCTTGAGGACGGCGTGGCCCGTGGTGGCCGTGCCCGCAAAGCTGTCGAGCACGAGATCGCCCGGATCCGTCGCAATCTCCAGGATGCGCTCGATGAGCCGCGTGGGCTTGGGGGT
>CAYUVF010000049.1:0-11288 GCA_964448045.1 uncultured Rhodothermales bacterium | reverse complement strand
TCCGCCCGAACACTGCATCGAGCAGCGCGCGAGCGTGGTGCACCTCATTGTCGTCGATGCTCATCCAGAAGGAGCCGTCCTCGGCGAGGAGCTCGTGGAGGAGCGTGACGCGCGGATACATCATGCAGAGCCACTTGTCGTGGCGCGAGAGGTCCTCCGCCTCCTTGCCCACCGTCTCGCCCAGCCACCGGCGCATCTCGGGGCTGTTGACGTTGTCGTTATAGGCCCAGCCGATCAAGTCAACAATTGTGTGTAAAGCCGTGTCTTCTGTTAGGTGCCGCGTTTAGGCAGCTTTGGGAAGGTATTCGTTTGCGTCGGAGGTCGGTTCACCCTCCGATAGGTCGGCTTTCCACTGGTAGTACTCGTCCATCGTGAGGTAGCGCCGACCGGTCGACCACTCGTCGTGCTGTTCGGCACAGAGCGCTCCGATCAGCCGGTAGGCCGACGCCCTGTTTGGAAAGATCCGGATGACCTTCTCGCGCCGTCGAATCTCTTCGATAAAGCGCTCGACCATGTTCGTCGTGCGCAATCGCCGGCGGTACTTGCGCGGCAGCGCCAGAATGGCCGTTGCGTCCTCGATGCCGCATTCGAGCACCTCCAGCGCGTCTGGAGCCTCTTCCTGAAGCTCATCATAGGCTGCACGGAAGGCTGCTCGGGCCTTTTTCGGGCTCTTCGCTTTCAGGACCCGGTCCAGCGTCTGGTGCATCTGGTCGTGGCAGGCCCTTGGCGTCTGGTCGATCACGTTCCGCCGGAAGTGCGCCTGACAGCGCTGCCAGATGCTCCCCGGGAAGCGCTCGGCAATGGCTTCTTTGAGCCCCTCGTGCGCATCGGAGGTCACAAACTCAACCCCGGAGAGGCCACGCTCTTTGAGATCGGCAAAGAGTCGCTTCCAGGCCGCGCCCGTCTCGCCGAAGGTGACCTCCAGGCCCAGGATCTCCCGGTAGCCGTCTTCACTTATGCCGACCACGATCAGCGCCGTGGTCGAGCGCACCGCCGCCTGCCGCCGCACTTTCACCTGCAGAGCGTCGACCACCAGGAACGGGTAGTCCTTCTCCAGCTCCCGCCCGGCCCACGCCTCAACCTGCTCGTCAAGCCGTTTTGCAAGACTGGAGACCGTCTCGCGGCTAAAGCGCCGCCCACAGAGCTTGTCGGTAATCTTCTTCACTTTTCGAGTCGAGACGCCCTGTACGACCATCTCCATCATGGCCAGCACCAGGGCTTTCTCGTTACGCTGATAGCGCTCGAAAAGGGTCGATTGAAAGGTGCCTTCTCGGTCGCGGGGCACCTCCAACTCCAGGGTCCCCACTCGCGTTGTAAGCCTCCGCTCGTAGAAGCCGTTGCGGTAGCCGCGGCGCCGGTCGGTCTGCTCGCCGGGTGTGGCCCGCAGGTGTTCGGTCATCTCCGCCTGCAGGAGCTGGTTCATCACCTCCTCCATGAGCACCTCGATGCCACGGTCGCCGAAGAGCATCGCTTGGATCTTCTCCTCTGAAATCGTAAACTGAATATCGGCCATCGTTGGTATGTTGGGTTTGAGTTTGAGTAGAGCCTTCTCAAACCTAACAGAAGACGATGGCTTTTTCGCTCGCCTCAGCAATTACACAAAATTACTGACTCAACCGGCCCAGCCCTCGTTGCCCGTGTTATACGGCGGGTCGATGTAGATGCATTTGACCCGTCCGGCGTAGTGCGGCAGCAACGCCTTCAGCGCGAGCAGGTTGTCGCCCTGGATCAGCAGGTTCTCGGCCTCCGGATCGCCAACGGCGCGGCTTTCGTCCTCACGCAGCAGATGAAACGGCACCTCCTGGTGATGATTGACAACAGCGTCTTTTCCAATCCAATCGAGTGTGGGCATGCGAGAGCGGTCAAGTTGTGGCGGACACGAGAGGGAGTATACAATGTAGCAAATTGTGCCGCGAGTGCAACCCCGGCCAGAAGACAAGGCCCCGCGACATCTCCTCACTGAGAAGCCTGCACAACGTCGCTGGCCGGTGCTGGAGACGACGGTTCCTCGCCGAGCACAGCTGAGAGAAATGTTTCGATTTCGCTGGTATCTATGATCTCGTTGATTGGAGTCCCTGTCGCACGCCGATCGTTCATCTCATAAACACTCTCCAGCTTCATTTTTCCATTATTGAGCACATTGACATCCGTGAAGCAATCTTCGATCTCACCGCTGAGGATGCCGATGCCTACCTGCCGCAACGTAGGAAGATGCTCTTTCAGTAAATCGGTATGGGTGTCACTCGTCACCTCACTCACCTTGGTTGCAGTGTAGAAAGCGTCTCTGTCTTCATCTTTCAGTGTATTTCTAAACTGCTCTATTTTTCCCTTGGCCTTCGGTCCTCGCTGGCCCCAAATGCACGGCTGACCGAAGAATTTGTCTCCCAAATCGATGACGCTGTTGTGTGCCTTCGCCTCTTCAGGTCTATTCTCATCCTTGTCCCTGAGCAAAAAATCAAAATCTGCCAACACGTAGCATTCAATGTTAAGATTGATCACTAAGTCGGCCAAATGACACAGTCGATCCTTTCCGCCTACTTGCACGACGGACACATTTTGTTTGTCGAGCGCTCCGGAAAACAGATCGTCGGCAACGGCTTCAATGACGTATTTATCGTGCCCCTCGCAGAGGATAACCTTGTCGGCGAAGAAGAGCTCGTTTTGATTATTGTCGATCAGTAATTTCTTGAAGTTGCTGATGGGAACAGACTGCGCGGTCGTGCCCTCGTCGCCTTTACGAACCAGAATTACGTTCAGATCGCGCTTCGCCGTTCGGATGAAATCGACGCTGTGTGTGGTTAGAATCACCTGATTGGGTGAGTCACCGCTGTCCAGAAAATCATCGAGGCGCTTGCTGATTACACGCCGCGCGTGCGGATGAAGAAACAACTCCGGCTCCTCGATGCACAACAGCGCTGACGAGATGGTATTGACGTTTTTCGTGTAGTAGTTGAAAAGTCCGATGATCGTAGCGCTCTGAATGCCCGATCCTTTGTCCGTCAGTTTTGATTTGACCCCGTCGTCCACGTAGATCTGCGTGTTCTTATACAGATCGGGACCGGCGTCGGGATTGAACTGAAAGTGGAGTTCTGAATTAGGGAAGGCTACCTCAAGCACCGAGCCTGCGACCTCACCCCGCATGCTATCGAAAACATTATCGGCTTCTTGCTTTACTGCATCGAAGGCTTGATCTAAGCGCTCTCGATCCGCGTGCTTCTCGGTGAGATGCTTCATCAGTTTACCATACCACGAGTAATGTGTCGCACGTAATTGCCCGCCAGGGTCGCGAAATGGAGGGATGATTGCGCTCTGAAGTAATTGGTTTCTGAATTTAGCCTTGAAACCCAGATACCAATAGCTTTGCTGGTCACGACGATAGAGAAACCGAATTTGCTTATGAACTTGATTCTCGTCTAACGTCGCATGAAAGGCATAAGCAAAGAATTTCTTGTCTTGAAAAGCTTTTTCCAGTGTTTCCTCTTCTGGGCGTTTGGTGCTAATCCAAGTCGTATCATCGACCTCCTCATCATATCTAAATAGCCCTTCAAAATCCTCCGGGAGGGAGATGCGATCCAGTGGTTCAGGATTGCCATATTTGGGCTGGTCTGCCAAAACCTTGAGGCTATAATCCTCATACATCGCCTCATAGTTTAATTGCTCCCCCTTATGCCGCGCCAACTCGCACCAGATAAAAATCTCATCTGCTGTCTTCGTCTGTTGCTTGCCATCGTCTTTTTCTTTCCAGGCTCGGAAGTCTTTCTCTGTGATGTTCTGCGTCTTGTGATAGGTAGGACTCGACTCGCGCAAGACCGCGTCAAGCGCAGCCACGATGTTGCTCTTGCCTGAGTTGTTGCGCCCGACAAGGACATTCTTGCCGTCGGAAAAATTGAGATCCAGCTCTTTGATCGATCGGAAGTTGCGGATGTAGAGACGGCTGAGATACATATGCAAGCAGAGGTGAGTATAAATTTGTGGGTGTCCAACACACTATCGACGGATTCGCTCGGGTGCAAATTCTTAGTGGCCTGCAACCTGGTCGACAGCAGGTGAGGGTCTACTTCTTCCCAACTGCTTTGTATGTTGAAGCGATTCTTTTCGAAACTGATTATGCGCGCCATGCTTCACCGTTTCCGTCTCCTGCTGTTCGCCTCGTTGCTGCTTCTGCTGCCCCGATCAGCCGCCGCCGACGTCATCCACGTGGAGGTCGACTCCCAGGCCGTGGTGCTGGACGGGCGGGCGTGGGGCGACTTCGGCGCGTACGAAATCCTCCACGGGCGCATCACGTTCGGCATCGACCCGGCGAATCCGGTGAACGATGCCATCGCGGATCTGGAGCTCGCGCCGCGCAATGCCAATGGCCTCGTCGAGGCCACGGCCAACTTCAGCGTGTTGCAGCCGCGCGACCCGGCCAACCGCCGCGGCGTGGGCCTCGTGGAGGTGAGCAACCGGGGCGGCAAGTTTTCGCCGAGCTACTTCAACCGCGCCGCGTCGGCCAGCCTGCACCCCGACAGCACGAGTGCCTGGGGCGACGGCCTGCTCATGCGGCAGGGCCTCACCGTGATCTGGGTGGGCTGGCAGTGGGACGTGCCAAGCGAAGACGGCGCGCTCCGCCTGCAGGTCCCCCGCGCCCGCCACGTCGACGGCGCGCCCATCTATGGTCTCGTGCGCAGCGACTGGGTGGTGGACGAGGCCCGCCGCGTGCTGCCGGTGGCCCATCGCGGGCACATCGCCTATCCCGTGGCCGCGTTCGACGACGATGCCAATCGCCTCACCGTGCGCAACGGGCGCGACGCCCCGCGCCGCACCATTCCGCGCGACCGGTGGCAGTTCGCCCGCCGCACCGACGACGGCCAGACGGTGCCCGACAGCACGCACATCCTGCTGGAGGGCGGCTTCACGCCCGGCAAAATCTACGAGCTGGTGTACGTCGCCAAGGATCCGGCGGTGGTGGGCCTGGGCCTCGCCGCCATCCGCGATGTGATTTCGTATGCGAAATATGACGACGATGCGCTGTTTCCGGTCGATGTAGGCATCGCCGTGGGCGTCTCGCAGACAGGCCGCTTCCTGCGGCACTTCCTCTATCAGGGCTTCAACCTCGACGAGCAGGGCCGCCTCGCCTACGACGGCATCTACGCCATCACCGCTGGCGCCGGGCGCGGCAGCTTCAACCACCGCTTCGCCCAGCCCTCGCGCGATGCCCACCGCTACTCCGCCTTCTTTTATCCAACCGACCTCTTCCCCTTCACCAGCCAGATCCAGCAGGATCCCAAAACCTGGCGCACCGATGGCCTGCTGGCCCACTACCCGCACCGCGCCCCCGCCCCCGCCATCTTCCACGTCAACACCGGCTACGAGTACTGGGGCCGCGCCGCCTCGCTCATCCACACCACGCCCGATGGCACGCGCGACATCGCCCCGTTCCCGAACGAGCGCATCTACCACCTCGCCAGCGCGCAGCACTTCCCGTGGCAGTTTGCGCCCTCAGAGGAGATGCAGCTCGGCAGCGCCCCCGATTTCTACCGCGGCAACCCGCTGGACCAGAGCGTGAACTACCGGGCGCTGCTCGTGCGGATGGTGGAGTGGGTGACGGAGGGCACGGCGCCCCCGCCCAGCCAGTACCCGCGCGTGGCCGAGGACGAGCTGGTGCCCATCGAGCAGATCAACTTTCCGGCGATTCCCGGCGTCGATGTTCCCGACGTGATCCACACCGCCTACCGGGCCGATTACGGGCCGCGCTGGCGCACCGAGGGCATCGTCACCAACCAGCCGCCGCTCCTGGACGGCACCTTCGGCGTGCGGGCGCCGCAGGTGGATTCGCTGGGGAACGAGATCGGCGGGGTGCAGAACCTGGGATTGCGCGTGCCGCTGGCGACGTACGCGCCATGGAGCCTGCGCATCGGCGCGCCGGCGAACACCGGCGAGATCGACGACTTCTGGGGCACCTACATCCCGCTGCCCGTCACCACCGCTCAGAAAGAGGCGACGGGCGACCCGCGCCCGGCCATCGAAACGCTCTACGACAGCCGCGCCGATTATCTGCAGCAGGCCCGCGCCGCCGCCGAGGCGCTCATCCGCGAAGGCTTCCTGCTGCCCGACGACCGCGCCCGCGTCCTCCAGCGCGCCGCTGCCGTGTGGGACTGGGCGCACGGCGCCAAATGACACCGCTCCGTTTTCATTTCACCAACCCGTTTTGGCCATGCCCCTCGATATCGATGTCCGCCATGAGTTCGATCAATTACGCGCGTTTTACGAGGCCACGGGGCCGCTGCTCGATCAGCCGGATGCGGTGTTGTTCGACGTGAACGAGGCCGTGTCGGGGTGGAGTGCGGCGCACCATCTGTATCACATCTGGTTTGCCAACGGAAAGAGCCTGGCGGCGGCTCTGTACGCCGCGGAGGGGCGGGGCACCCCCGAGGGCGCGCCCAACGAGGCCGGGCGGATCATGCTGGAGCGCGGCGCCATTCCGCGCAACCGGTTGAACGCCCCGGCGATGGTGCAGCCGCCGGACGACCTGGACCGCGCGGCGCTGCAGGAGGCGCTCGACCGCAGCCGGGAAAAGCTCGATGCCATCGAAGCCCGGCTCGACGCGCTACCCGCCTCCGAGGGGCGGCTCCCGCACCCGCGCATGGGATCGCTCAACGCCGAAGAATGGCTCCGCTTCGTCCGCATCCATTCCGAGCACCACCACGCCATCGTCCGCGACATTCTGGGGGATAGCGATTAGCGGTCAGCATTCAGCGATCAGCCATCAGAAATCCTGAACTCCGAATCCCGAACTCACCATGATCGACCATCTGCGCGATCTCTTTCGCTACGATCACTGGGCGAACAGGCGCTGGCTTAACCGGCTTCGCGCTCTCGATGACGTGCCGGAGCGTACGCGTTCCATCATGGCGCATCTGCCCGCCACGAAGCGCGTCTGGATTATCCGGCTTCGGGGCGAAGACGCGTCGGACGTTGCCATCTGGCCCTCGCTGGACTGGGCCGCGTGCGAGGACCTGCTTCAGGCTACGCATCGCCAGTACACTGCCTTCATGAACGCGTGCAGCGAGCCAGATTTGACTGCCGAGGCGACGTATCACAACAGCCAAGGCACCGCGTATCGGACGCCCGTGCGCGAGGTGCTGATGCACGTCCTGACGCATAACCACTACCACCGCGGGCAGATCGCGCAGGCGGTGCGCCGGCAGGGCCACGACCCCGTGAACACCGACTATATCACGTTCTCGCGCCAGCGCGGAGATCTGGACGGATAACCAACGCATGCCCCCGAGGCGCGATGTCTGACACGCTGTCGCTCGCCAAAGTAAAGGCCGTGTACGACGAGGTCGGTATCTGGCAAGATACGCAGGGGATCTACGAGCAGGCGGCCAAGGCCGACCTTATCGCGCACGCGGAGTTCGAGTCGGCCCGGCGCGTGCTGGAGATTGGCGGCGGCACGGGCCGGTTTGCCGAGCGGCTGTTGGCCGATCATCTGTCCCCCGATGGGTACTACCACGGCCTCGAATTAAGCCCCACGATGGTGGCGCTGAGCCGCGAGCGACTGGAGCGCTTTGGCGCGCGGGCGACTGTCGAACGCACGGAGGGGACGCCGCCGTTCGAGGTGGAGGCGAACGCATTCGACCGGGTCGTGGCCAACTACGTGTTTGATCTGTTGTCCCCGGCGGATGGCCATGCGCTTATCGGCGAGGCCCGTCGCGTGCTACGGCCGGAGGGGCGGCTCTGTATCGCGAGCCTCACGCGGGGCCGCTCGTGGCTCGGGCGGCTCATCAGCGGGGGATGGACGCGGCTGTTTCGGCGAGCGCCCGCCTTTGTGGGGGGCTGCCGGCCCATCGAACTGGCGGATGTACTGGCAACCGGCGACTGGACGGTCGTGCATCAGAATGTGGTGCGCGCGTGGGGCGTGCCGTCCGAGGTGTGGGTTGTGGCGCCGGCGCCCCCATCGGCCCGATCCGCGCAGCGCTGAGGGGGCAGTTGTCTTTTCGGTCGTTCGTTCCGTGTTTGGGGCCACACATCGTTTTCTTCACCGGCTCACTGGACTCATGGATTTAGGACTGACGGATCGCATCGCTTTTGTCGCCGGCGCCAGCAGCGGGTTGGGCCTGGCCGCCGCCACCGAGCTGGCGCGCGAGGGCTGCCGCGTGGCGCTCTGCTCGCGCGACGAAGCCCACATCACCGCCGCCGCCGACTCGATTGCCGACGACACCGGCACGAACGCCGACCGCCTGCTGCCGCTGGCCTGCGACGTGACCGATGAGGCCCAGATCGAGCGCGCCATCGACCGCGCGACGACCGCGTTCGGCGGCCTGCACGTCTTGCTGACGAATGCGGGCGGCCCGCCCTCGGGCACCATCGACGACCTCGACGCCGCCGACTGGCGCGAGGCCCTCGAACTCAACCTGATGAGTACCATCAACCTGTGCCGCCACGCGCTGCCGCACCTGCGCACCGCCGCTGCGGAAGACGGCCACGCCCGCATCCTGATGGTGTCGTCCATCTCGGCCAAGCAGCCCATCCCCGGACTCGACCTGTCGAACACGTCGCGCGCCGGTGTGCAGGGGTTCGCCAAGAGCCTCGCCAACGAGCTCGGCCCCGAGAGCATCACCGTCAACACGCTGTTGCCGGGCTACACGCGCACCGAGCGGCTCATCGACCTGTCACAGTCCATTCAGGCGCAGACGGGGCAGTCGCGCGACGAGATTGAGGCGGGCTGGGCCGAAGACAACGCGCTGAAGCGCATCGGCACGCCGGAGGAGTTTGCGGCGGCGGTCGCGTTCCTTGCCAGCGCCCGCGCCTCGTACGTCACGGGCGTCGCCTTCCCGGTAGATGGCGGACGCTCAAAGCATGTGGTGTAGGAAAAGCACGGGGTGTAGGAACCAGCTACGGAGACGGGTAGCGAACACACGGGATCGCCTTTATTAATGAATGCAGACGCTGCTCGGATGCAACGCGCTACGCGCAGATGCACGTTGCATCCTGCAGCGCACAGCGAGGGCAGAGAGCCGGATCCGAAGGGGGGCCGCGCATTCAGGAGGTCACAATCACGATCGAGCACTGCGCAGTGCGGCGTATCCTCCCGAGTAGATCCCTGTGATTATGTTCAACAAGAAAGGAATCGCTGTCCTCACGTCCGCACTTCTGATGGCGTTTCTGATGGCGTTCGCGCTCTACCTCTTTCCCGAGGCGTGGAGCCAGGAGAAGCCCCGCGACGCCGGCGCCTTGCTCGACGCGATGACAATCGAGAAGGGCGACTGGGTCGCGGACGTGGGGAGTGGTGAGGGAGAGTATACGCTGCAGATGGCCGCGGCCGTCGGCGATTCGGGGCGTGCCTTCGCGGTGGACATCGACGAGGACGATCTCGAGGAGCTAAACGACGCGATCAAAGACCGGGGCGTGGCGCATATCACGACCGTGTCGAGCGTCTACGACAACCCGATGTTGCCCCGCCGCTCCTTCGACGCGGTGCTGATCCGAAATGCGTACCACGAATTCACCCTGCACGAAGCTATGCTCCGGCACATCAGAGCCGCGCTGAAACCGGGCGGGCGGCTCGTCCTGGCCGAATACATTGAGGATGAGATGGTCGAAAGGAATCGGGAGGCCCAAGTGGAAGAGCACAACCTGGCCATGCGGTATGCCCGCGAGGAGCTCACGCAGGCCGGATTTGAGATCGTCAACGAGATGGACACGCTGAGATACTCAGACGCGTACGGTCGCCGGATATGGATGATGGTTGCCGTGCGGCCCGGTGGGGACGAGTGAAGACCTCCGTGGTTTGGGTGTACGGATGGCAAAATGCAGGTCAAAACCGGTCCATGCGGTCCATGGAGGCCGGGTTTACGCTAACCAGTGCTGTTTCAACGAATCTCTTTGGCATGATGTCATCCTGAGCGCAGTGCGCGCAGCAAACGAAGACGAAGAATCTCTCGGAATCGGGCGCAAACGCGTATTCCGGAGCAATCCCTCGTCTCACCTGCGTTCGCTCAGGATGACAATCCGTCGTATTGCAAAAGAAACCGATTGAATCTGCACCAGGCCCCAATTCACGCTTGACTGCAATAGGCCGCATCGGCCTCATCTGAGACAAGACGGACCAGCAGCCTTCATTCGGGAGTGCACCAAATCTTCAAGTAAGTGGACGGCATAGATGAAACGCGAGCAATGTAGAGTTTTAAAATAAAACGATTGTTCGTTTTAAAAGCACAGTCGCTGTTCTCCATGCCTAAGGTCACCAAAGCTCACAGGCAAGCCCGGCGCCATCAGATTCTTACAGCCGCCTTCACATGCTTCGGGCGGAATGGCGTTCACAACACGACGATGCGGGACATCTGCGAGGAAGCCGGCTTGAGCGCAGGGGCCGTCTATAATTACTTCGACGGAAAGGACGATATCATTCGCGCGATTGGAGAGGAAAGCCGGGAGTCTGCCGATGTACTGTTCGGAGCAGTCGATAAGGAGCAGTCAGCACCGCGGGAGCTGGCTGCCCTCATGCAGCATCTGGGCCGCTTTGCCGAAAAGCCGGGCGACGACGGCCACCGCGTTCGCGTGCGCCTCTGGAGCGAAGCCCTGCGCGTCTCCGACGTGCGCGATGTCCTCCGCGAAAATCAGGCAGACCTCACCGAGCGCTTCAGTGGGATTATTCGCGAGGGGCAGGCGAAGGGTGAGATTGCCGAGCGCTGGGAGCCGGAGGCGCTGGCTCGTGCGCTTATCGCCTTCTATCAGGGGATGGTGCTGCAGAAGACGATGGATCCGGAGCAGAGAGTAGAGCCTGTATTCGAGGCCATGGGGGCGCTGTTGTGCGAAGCGTTTGAGTAACGCGTTGTCCGCCGATCCCAAGCATTGATCTCGGTAACGATGAGCTCGTACGCTCATTATTTAGACCGAACGTTCGATTTTAGTAGTGAGTATTCGGCTCTGAAGAGTTGAGGTTGCGCAATCGCACTCGATCGAAGCTGTCCCCTCCTGCTCGACGAGAACGGACCAACCAATCTACGCTGTGCCTGATACCGAAGCTCCTCTTCCCTCTACGATGACCGCCTGGGTCATGGACGACTTCGGCAGTCCCGAGGTCTTTGAACGACGCGAACAGCCGGTCCCTGCTCTCAACGACGGCGAAGTGCTCGTCCGCGTCCACGCCACGAGCGTCAATCCCGTTGATTACAAGATCCGTCGAGGTGACGCCGAGGCGCTATGCCCTCCTCGTCCCGCCGTGCTGCATGGCGACGTGGCCGGCGTTGTAGCGGCCGTCGGGGAAGGGGGAACGGCGTTCGCTGAGGGCGATGCGGTGT
>CAYUVF010000048.1:0-36776 GCA_964448045.1 uncultured Rhodothermales bacterium | reverse complement strand
TACATCGCAGATTCATAAAAGGCATCCATCAATGAAGGATATGTTAAGTCGAGGGGGTGGCCCCAGAATCAGCCTCAAACCTGCACGGAGTATTGCTTCGGAGCGAGTTTGATCAATTTTAGTGGAGCCGAAGCGGGCTTCAGCCGCGCTCTTCACCGCCTTGACCTTTTGTGTCAAGACAAAAGGGACACCACGCGAAGGGCGTGGGCCGCGGCGGTGCGCGCCCAGTGTGAGACGGGAGGGCGGAGCGCTTCGGCGTCGTGCGGGGGCAATGAATCTTGCCTATCCGTTTAGCGTTCATCCGTACGTACTCACATCCCAAGCGGATCGACGCCATATCATGGACTACCGGGATCGAATTACAATTGAGCCGGGCAAGCGGGGAGGCAAACCGTGCATCCGTGGCATGCGGATCACGGTGTACGACGTGTTGGAGTATCTCGCCTCGGGCATGACGCCGCAGGAGATCCTCGACGATTTTCCTTATCTGACCGAGGAAGATATCCAAGCCTGTCTCCAGTATGCCGCCGACCGTGAGCGTCATGTGCGGATGGGGCGGTCATGAGACTTCTTTTAGATCAGAACGTGTCGCCTGCCTTGGTCGAGCGCCTTGCCGATGTTTTCCCGGACTCGGTGCACGTCTCGACGGTCGATTTAGACCGCGCGTTTGATCGAGCAACCTGGGACTATGCGCGCGAGCAAGGGCTGATCATCGTAACGAAAGATGCGGATTTCGGGGCGCTGGGAGCGAAGCGACCGAGTACTCTTGGGGTGAAATGAGCGTTCTTCGGGGTTTTCCGCCCAACATCGTGTGGATTCGGCGAGGCAACTGCACGACGGGAGAGATTGAAACAATACTCCGTCGATATCGGGAGGCCGTGGAGCAGCTACACGAGAATCCCCATTCGGGCGTCCTTGAGCTCTATTGAACGAATGTGAGCGACGAGTGGGTGCGCAGGTCGGAGAGGGCCACGCGCTTCCTGATGGAAAGGAGCCTGTCCCCGACTCATATCCGGGACATGGGCCAGGGCGCCCAGACGTACAGCTACATCGACGAACCCGCGCTGTCCGCGGCTGAACTGGTCGCACGCATCTATCGGCTGCTGGATAAAACCCCGCCTTCGTGGCACATCCCCCTGAGCATCGCCACGCCCCTCGCCAAGGTCTTCGATCTCGCGGCGGACATTTCCGGCATCGACTTTACTGGCGTGAGACGAGCGGAGCGATTCATGCAATAATTACCTGCGGTCAGTCGCCTCCGGCTCGTGTCGCTTCGCTCATTTCCCATCACCGCGGCTCGGATCAGCGACATTCAACCGCTCGAAAGATCCCCCCGACAGAGCCTGTGCCCTGCGAAGTCGAAGTGCTCGGGACAAGCTTCGATGGCTCCAAGATTCGGGAAGCCGAATTCGAGCAGCCGGTCTCCAACGAGGACACGCTGCGGCGGACGGTGGCGGGGCATCTCCAGCATGAATATGGCGAGGCGGTGGCGGATGCGGGAGCGAATGGCGAGTTGCGGAAGAGAGGGTGAGGGTTGAAGATGGAAGATAGAGGATAGAGCGTGCGATCCCAGAGGGCACAAAGGCTCAACGCCCTCAGAGATGCCTGCTCGTCCTCGCGTCTTCTACCGCGTGGGGCAACTGTGGATGTACGCGTCTGTTTAAAGAGTATAAACAAGGTGCTTCCCCTCTCACGAGCAAAGAACAGACGATGTCTTTAGATCAACGTATCGAGCGGACCGAAGGCATCTGCGGAGGGAAACCCCGGATTGCCGGACATCGCATTACCGTGCAAGACATTGCGGTCTGGCACGATCGGATGGGGTGGAGCGCAGATCAGATTGCAAGGGAGTATGACCTTGCGCTTGCCGATGTCTACGCAGCCCTCGCCTATTATTTTGCCCACCGAGAGGAAATCGACCAATCCATCGAGGAGAGCCACGCATTTGTCGAGACCATGCGCGAGCAAACGCCGTCTAAGCTCGCTGCCAAGCTGAAAGGCGAGGCATGAGCGAATCGATTTGTCCACGGTCCGACCTTGCCGCCGGCCTCACGGGCATTGCTGCCGTTGTCATGATTGTTGCTCGTTTTGTATGGTGGAAGCGTAGGTCCGCTCCCTCTGCGTTTCATTTGCTGTATCTTCATGTATCAGATCGTGTAGCATCATGCATATTCTCGTCTCCGGCGGTGCCGGCTTCATCGGCGGCCACCTCTGCCGCCGCCTTCTGAATGAAGGCCACGTCGTCAGCGCCGTCGACAACTTCGACCCTACTACGACCGTGCGATCAAAGAAGAAGGCATTGCCGACCTCACCGGCCGCCCGAACTTCCATTTCTATGAGCAGGACATCAACAACACGGCGTTTCTTGGGAGCGTCCTCGACGGCCAGTCCATCGACGCCGTCGTCCACCTGGCGGCCAAGGCTGGCGTGCGCGCCTCGATCGACAATCCGGTTGGTTGCGCCCACTTCAACATCACCGGCACCCAGTCGATGCTGGAGTTTGCGCGTCAGATGGAGATCGAGACGTTCATCTTCGGCTCCTCCTCGTCGGTCTACGGCAACAACGAGAAGGTCCCTTCTCGGAAGACGACGCCGTCCACCATCCGATCTCGCCGTACGCCGCCTCGAAGCGATCGGGCGAGCTGATCGCCCACACCTATCACCACCTGTACGACATGACGGTGCACTGCCTGCGGCTCTTTACCGTCTATGGCCCGCGGCAGCGGCCGGACCTGGCCATTCATAAATTCGCGCGGCAGCTCCTTTCCGGCCAGCCCATCACGATGTATGGCGACGGGACATCGAGCCGCGACTATACCTTCGTGGGCGACATCGTCGACGGCATCGTCGCGAGCCTGCACCGCGCCCATGCGCTGGAGGCGCCGGAGTACGAGATTATCAACCTGGGCGGCTCGGAGACCACGCAGCTCCGCGATTTGATTGATGGAATCGGACGCGCGCTCGGCATCGAGCCGGACATTAAACAGCTCCCCATGCCGCCGGGGGACGTGAAGCGCACCTACGCCGACATCTCCAAGGCCCAGGAGCTCTTGGGCTACTCGCCGGATACGCCTGTCGAGGAAGGTCTGGAAAAGTTTGCCGACTGGGTACAGGCCTACTACGCCGAGCGTCCGGTGGAAGTGTGAGGGGATGCGAATGGGAGAGAGTGAGAATGGGAGAGAGTGATAATTGCAGGGGCAGCACCGTGCAACGCGTTGTGGATCTGTCGTGTGCTCAGGACCGGCTTCGACGCGTCCAAGATCCGGGAGGCCGGCTTCACGCAGCCGGTCTCCAACGAGGAGGCGTTGCGGCGGACGGTGGCGTGGCATCTGCGGGAGATGTGCGGCGAGGCCGTGGCGGCGTGAGGGGGCGTGCCGAGGGTGGAGAATCGAGGGTGGAGAATCGAGGATAGAAACGCATTGCTTTGCGATGGCGTTACCTTAGGCGTGAACGTTCCCCAATGGTATCAATGCTCATCATGGAAGCCCTCCGCTTTACAATACGCGTGCGCCCGGACGGCACCCTCGAATGGCCCGATCCGCCTCCAAAACTGCCCGCTGGCCCGGCTGAACTGATTCTGCTTCTTCCCTCGGAGCGTGAACGGACAGCGGGTGCTAAAGAACAGCCGCCGACGAGGTCGTCCGATGAAACCCTGGCGACGAACTGGCCGCGTCTCAAGGGCGGCAGATGGAAAGGAGGGACGCTGCGTCGTGAGGAGCTCTATGGAGAGAGAGGGCAGTAACGAGACCATGGCTGAAGCGCACAGGGGGCTGGGCCAATGTATGGTGGATACGAATGTACTGGTGTATGCCACGATTAATGAGGCGCCCAAGTGTGAGGAGGCGCGCCAGTGGATAGCTCGTCTTCAGAACAAAAATATTCAGCTCTGCACGACGCAACAGATTTATCGAGAGTACTTGGTCGTCTTGACGCGTGGCGTCGTATTCGAACGCAGCTTCACGGTTACGGAGGCGCTCACGGCGCTCGAACGCATACGTCCAGCCTTTCGCGAGCTTTCGCCAACGGGCGAAACGTTTGAAGAGCTTACGACCTTGGTTCGGCGCTACGCCGTGAGCGGCAAGCAGATACACGACGCCAACATTGTCGCCGTACTGATAACCTATGGCATCGGCGCGCTGGCTACCTATAACCAGGGCGACTTTCAGCGCTTTGAGGAAATCCGGCTTCTTGCACCGTCGTAACGCCGGCGAGTGAGATGCTAAGCCACCGTAGTCTACCTCATCGATGCGACCTACACGAGGCGCTTCGCCATGCTCGGTTCGGGCGAGGCGATCAAATCGACTGCCCGCATCAGCACCATTCAACCGCTCGAACGATCCCTCGACAGAGCCTGTGCTGAGCGAGGTCGACGTGTTCGGGACCAGCTTCGACGGGTCCAAGATCCGGGAAGCTGGGTTTACACAGCCGGTCTCCAACGCGGAGGCGCTGCGGCGGACGGTGGCGTGGCATCTGGGGCACGAGTACAGTGAGGACATTTCGGGAGCTTTGTAATTAACCTGTAAACAGCGGGTTCGATGCGATTCTCGTTCTGGGGGAAACGACAGCCCAGAACAAACCGTACATGGATCTGCGTCTCCGTATTAGCCCAATGACGAATCCATGAGCAGCCGCGAGCTCCGTATTCCGTACCCGGAAGATCTTCCTGCCTCAACAGGTCAGACGCCTGACGAGTTTGAGCGCGAGATGCGCTTTCTCGTGGCGGCTAAGCTGTACGAACTGGGACGCGTTACCTCGGGACGCGCCGCTGAGCTGGCCCAGATGGACCGTGTGGATTTTATCGATCGGCTCGGCGCGTATCGCATCTCCGTGTGGAACTACGATCGCGCGGAACTGGAGCGTGAAATCAAAGAGGCTCACCGCCGAGCTAACGAAGACCATTGACCGTCATCCCCGACACAAGTGCGCTTATACTGCTCGCCAAGATTGAGCGGTTGGAGCTGCTCAGTGCATTGTACGATGCGATATGGGTTCCTCAGTCTGTGCTTGATGAAGTACGGGTCCGAAATCGGTCAGACACAGAATCTATTCAGCGGTGGTGCCATGAACAACGGCACATTTCTGTCGGCCAGCCCTCCGATTCCTCCCTCCAAACGCTCCCTGCAGAGTTAGGGGCAGGCGAGCGGGCCGCCATCGCGCTCGCTATGGAACGAGAGGCCGATCTTGTCATCCTTGACGATCAGGAGGGGAGGCGCCTTGCACGGGCAAAAGGCCTCAGCGTGACGGGAACGATTGGCGTACTTGTGGAAGCCCGGTCCCGGGGTCACATCTCCTCATTGCGTCGAGAGCTCGATCGGGTCGTCGAAGCCGGATTGTGGATCAGCGAGACGTTCTATGACCGGCTTCTTCAGGAATTTGGGGAGTCGTAGGCTCGACTGGTTCGTAGAAGGCCGAGAAGCGCATCCACGAACTCGCCGCCGAGGATCCCGCCGCGCGCATTCTCATCATCCGCTCCTCCGTCGTCTACGGGCTGGACAGCCCGCCGAGCACCGTTTGGCCTTGAAGAGGGCGGCCTTCAGCCGCGCTCTTCACCGCCTTGACTTTTTCGTCCCTTTTGTGTCAAGACAAAAGGGACACTACGCGAGGGGCATGGGCCGCGGCGTGGGTCTCGTGCGAGAGGGGAGGCCGGACACGCGTCGACGCCTCCAAGATCCCCGAGGCCGGATTCAAGCAGCCGGCCTCCAACGAGGGTGCGTTGCGGCGGACGGTGGCGGGGCATCTGGAGGACGTGTATGGGATAGCGGTTCCGGGGCAGACAGCAGTTGGAGCGTAGCGGAAAGGAAGCGTCGTTCGCTTGGCTGTTCCAGGTGGAGGGAGCACAGCTCGGATGGATCGGTACAACCGAAATACGACTGCTTTCACGAGGCAAGGCTGATCTATGTCATCGACCATATCATTCGATATTCCCCGTGACGTGCTACGGGCCGCGCGCATGACGCCCGACGAATTGCGGCGCGAGTTGGCGCTTCATCTCTTCGATCAGGGAAAACTTTCATTTGGTAAGGCTCGCGAGCTGGCCGACATGTCCGTCTGGGATTTTCAGCAGCTGCTCGGCAGTCGGGGCCTTCAGGTTCACTACGACGTTGCGGCCTATGAGGAGGACGTGGAGACGCTGAAACGGATGGGGCGGATATGACCGTAGTAAGTGACGCGTCGCCGCTCGTGAGTCTGGCGCGTATCGAAGCGTTATCGTTATTGCCGGCGTGCTACGACACGGTTGTTTGTCCTGGGGCCGTTTGGGACGAGGTGGTTGTTGCCGGCCGGGGGCAACCCGGTGCAAAAGTGATTCGCGAGGCCGCCTGGATCGAGAGGCGTGCCGTTACGAACCGCGAGCTCGTACGCGCGCTGCGCCAAGATCTGGATGCTGGAGAAGCCGAGGCGATTGCCGTAGCGGTAGAGATGGAGTCGGTGCTGCTGCTTATGGATGAGAAGCACGGTCGGCAAACCGCAACGCACTTCGATCTTCCCTGCATCGGTTCCATTGGGCTCCTCATCGAGGCCAAGAGACACGGGCATATACCGGCCATTCGCCCGTATTTAGACGCGCTTCGGGAACGGGCTGGATTTCGGGTCAGCGAGCTGTATCGTCGAGTCTTGCGCGATGAGGGCGAATGAGAGAAGGGGCGTCAACGAGCCCCGCTTTCACCAGTCTGCCGCGGACGAGCTGAGGCCAGGAGCGAAGCCGTTCAAGTCGGGTATTTGTCGAGACCATGCGCGAGCAAACGCCGTCCAAACTCGCCACAAAATTGAGAGACGAGGCGTGAGCGAACCGGTTCGGTTTTACCTCGATGACCACATTCCGACGGCGGTAGCCAAGGGACTACGGCGGCGAGGCGTGGAGGTGATGACGCTCGTTGAGGCCGATAGGCTGGGCGCGAGCGACGAAGAGCATCTCGCATTTGCCCGTAGAGGACATCGCGTAATCGTCACCCACGATGACGACTTTCTTCGATTGGCGGCGAAAGGGGCCTCGCATGCAGGGATTGCATATATTCCTCGACGGCGTGCCGTCGAGGAAATGATCCGTGGTTTAATTGTGCTCACCCGTATCTTTTCGGCCGAGGAGATGCAGGATCACGTCGAATTTCTTTAAGGCCGCCCGGAGCGCGAGGGAGCACGACATAGACGACGGACGGAGGACCGCAGGAGAACGCGGCGCGGCGGCCTGTCGTCGGAGCAGTCACCACGGCCCGGATCAGCGACATTCAACCGGTCGACCCATTGCCTCCCCGGGGAACCGGAGGCCCGCTTACAGCCCCGTAGCGATGTGGAGCGCGTATCAGTCCAATCTTTGCACGGTGTCCAGTGGAGGCGTCTTGCTATTGTCGCGGCTGATGCTTCGCTTAAGAATCCATTTCTGACGGATCACTTCGCTGAGAGAGCATTATGCGCTATCTGATTACGGGCGGGGCGGGCTTCATTGGCAGTCACCTCGCGGACTATCTGATCGAAAAGGGGCATGCAGTAACCGCCTACGACAACCTCTCGACCGGCCGCCTCGAAAACATCGAGCACCTGCGCGACCGGCCCGACTTCGAGCTGAAAATCGGCAACGTGCTCGACTATCACACCCTCGAACAGCAGGTGCTCCGCTGCGACCGCATCGTCCACCTCGCTGCTGCGGTGGGCGTGAAGCTCATCATGGAGCAGCCCGTCGAGACGATCGTGACCAACGTGCAGGGCTCGGAAAACGTCCTCAAGCTGGCCAACTATCACGACAAGAAGGTGCTCGTCGCCTCCACCTCGGAGGTCTACGGCAAGTCGATGGATAACGACGCCTCGCTCGACGAGCTCCGCGAAGATGCTGACTGGACGCTGGGGCCCACTACGAAGCGCCGCTGGGCCTACGCCTGCTCGAAGGCGATGGACGAGTTTCTGGCGATGGCCTACCGCGACGAAAAAGGGCTCGACGTCATCTGCGCCCGCTTCTTCAACACGGTGGGACCGCGGCAGATGGGCCAGTACGGCATGGTCATCCCCAACTTCGTCCAGCAGGCGCTCGCGGGCGAGCCGATCCGCGTCTTCGGCGACGGGACGCAGACGCGCTGCTTTACCTACGTGGGCGACACGGTCGAGGCCATCGTGGATCTGATGAACACGCCCGAGGCCAGCGGGACCATCGTCAACATCGGGCGCGACGAGGAGATCTCGATTAACGAGTTGGCCGAGCGGGTGCGGGCGCTGGCGGGCTCGTCCTCCGACATCGTACACGTCCCGTACGAGGAGGTCTACGGCGAGGGCTTCGAGGACATGCAGCGCCGCACGCCCGACATCGACAAACTGCGCCGGCTGATCGGTTACGAGCCCGCGCATACGACCGACGATATCCTGCGTGCGGTGATCGAGTACTTCCGGGCGGCTCCGCGATCCGACAAATTTTCCGCAAACCTGACGGCGTAACGCTTGATCTTTTCGTGTGGCACGTCCATGTTGAGGCTGGCATCGGTGTTGCAGGTACGCCGCAGCAAATGAGCCGGCCGGAACATATCTTGCTCTATAGCAGGCCGGCATGACATCTGCGGATCGGTACATAGCGGTCGCGGCGGAGCACGTCTTTTCTGTTCTGGGCCGCGGCCGGACGAATACGAATCATTAGGCAAATGGATATTTCATTGGCAGAGGTGGGATGGCGGGTGTGGGCCGGCGGGCCGGTGGCGTTTCTGGCCGTGCTCGTGGGGACGCCGCTCGTCATCTGGTGGGCCCAGCGCATGGATTGGCTGGCCTACCCGCAGTCGGATCGCTGGCATTCGGAGCCGACGGCGCTGATGGGCGGCATCGCAATCTACGGCGCCGCGTCGCTGGGCTTCGCAGTCGAGGGAGTGGGCGCCGTTCCATGGGCCGTGTGGGCCGGAGCCAGCGTTCTGTTCGTCGTCGGATTGCTCGATGACCTGCGGGAGGTTTCGCCCATCGGGAAGCTGGTGGCACAAGCCGTGGCGACGGCGTTTCTGCTGTATGCCGGATTTGCCTTCGGCGGCGCCTGGCCCCTCTGGATCTCGGTGCCGCTGACGTTCCTCTGGGTGATCGGCATCACCAATGCGGTCAATCTGCTCGATAATATGGATGGGCTGGCCGCCGGGATCGCAGCGATGGTGGCGCTCGTGCTCGCGCTTTTCTCCGGATTCGTTGGCAGCATTGAGGGGCTCTCGCTCTCACTGGTGCTCGTCGGAGCCGCCACCGGATTTCTCGTGTACAATTTCAACCCGGCGCGGATTTTTATGGGGGATTGCGGCAGTCTCTTTCTCGGATATTCCATCGCCGCCGTCGCGCTCATCATCCAGGAGCCGGCGTCGAGCATCAGTCCGTGGGCGGCGTATCTGGTTCCGCTGGCCGTGCTCGCGATTCCCATCTTCGACACCACGCTCGTCACGTTCATGCGCAAGCTGGCTGGCCGGCCCGTATCGCAGGGCGGCCGCGATCACAGCTCGCACCGATTGGTCTTCCTGGGCCTCTCCGAGCAGCGCGCCGTGCTCATGCTCTACGGACTCAGCCTCATCATGGGCGGGGTCGCGCTCGGGCTGCTGTTTGTTCATGTGCAGCTCTTCTACGCGCTCGTCGTTTTTGGTGTCGCTCTGCTGCTTGTCATCGGCATTCATCTTGGGCGGGCCAACGTGTACGAGGAGGATTCGGTGCAGATGGAGCGCGATGAGGATGCGATCGACCGAACCTTTCGTGCCATCCATGCCCTCTTCGGACGGAACTGGAAAGCCTCATTTGGCGTCGTCGCAGATTTGGCTCTCGTCGGGGCCGCGTTCGTGTTCGCCCACTATCTGCGCTTCGAAAATGGGCTGAGCGCCAACCAGGCTGATCAGCTCGCGCAGGCACTGCCTTTTGTGGTGGCCGTGAAAGTGGTCGTGTTCCACCTGATGGGACTCTATCGGGGCATCTGGCGGCATGCCGGCACGCCTGAGCTGCTTCGGCTGGGGCGTACCACGCTCGTGGCCTCGCTGATTACGGGCGGCGGCCTCGTCCTCTTTTTCGGCGCGTCCACCGTATCGGGCGCCGTCCTCTTTATCGACTGGATGGTGGTCACGCTGGCCGTCGGTGGCATTCGCTTCGGATTTCGCGGGCTCCGCCAGTATTTCGCTGCGCATCGGCACGACGGGGCGCGGGCTCTACTCTACGGGGCGGGCGATGGCGGGCTACTCGCGCTGCGCGAGTTGCGCCAAAACCCGGAGACGGCATGGACCCCCGTAGGCTTCATTGACGACGATCCGCTGAAAGAGGGCCAGGTGATGCAGGGCCTCCGGGTCCTCGGCCCGGGCGATGAGCTCGATGCGCTCTGTACCCGCCACGATGTCGATGCCGTGCTGATTACGACGACGCAGATGCCAGCCGCTCAGATCGCTGCGATCTGTCGCCGGTGCGACGATGCCGGAGTCGAGTGCCGGACCTTCCGCATCCATTTTGATCGGACTCGGGCGCGCCCGCCCCGAAGCGTGCCCCTTGACTCAGGCGCTGTTCGTGAACGCGCGTAGCCGGCGTGCCGGTTTCCGAGTCGAGTTCCTCACTCCTTTTCCGTGCACCAATGCCTCTTTTCCATCTATGCAGAATTCGTCCAACGGAATGAGCCCGGAATACACTGAATCGGTAGCCGCTCGGCGACTGCAGGAACAGTTGGATTCCACAACTGCCACGATCGGCATCATCGGGTTGGGCTACGTGGGGCTGCCCCTCGCGGTCGAGTACGCCGCCCAGGGCTTTCAAACGCTCGGTTTCGACCTCGACGCCGAGCGGGTCGCCCGCCTGAACCGCGGCGCCAACTACAACGCTGACCTCGACGACGCGCAGGTCGCCCGCCTGGCCGAAGCGGGCCGCCTCGCGGCCACCACCGACATGGAGCGGATGGGCGAGGCCGACGTGCTCTTCATCTGCGTCCCGACGCCACTGACCGATCACAAAGACCCCGATACCTCGTATATCGAGGCGGCGACCCGGGCGGTGGCCGCCCGGCTCCGTCCCGGCCAGCTCGTCGTCCTCAAGAGCACGACCTATCCGGGCACGACCGACACGCTCGTCCGGCCCCTGCTGGAGCAGGCCGCCGCGGAGCGGGACATGACCCTCGGCACGGACTACTTCCTGGCCTTCAGCCCCGAGCGCATCGACCCGGGCAACAAGGAGTACACCACGGCTAACACGCCGGTGGTCGCCGGCGGCGTGACCGAGGCGTGCGGCGCGCTCGCCGAGCAGGCCCTCCAAGCCATCGTGGGCGAGGTGCACCTCGTTTCGGGCCCAAAGCCGGCCGAGATGGAGAAGCTCCTGGAGAACATCTTCCGCTCGGTCAACATCGCCTTGGTGAACGAGCTGGCGCGGCTGTGCGACCGGATGGGCGACGTGTCGATGTGGGAGGTGGTCGAAGCGGCGGCGACCAAGCCGTTCGGCTTTATGCCGTTCTATCCGGGCCCGGGCCTGGGCGGCCACTGCATTCCGGTCGACCCGCACTACCTGGGGTGGCTCGCCCGCAAGTACGACTTCGAGACGAGCTTTATTACCCTGGCGGCGCGGGTCAACGAGGAGATGCCGGTGCACGTGACGAACGCCGTCGTGAAGGCGATCGCGGCCCAGCCGGTGGCCCTCGCCGAGGCGAAGGTCTTGGTGCTGGGGGTCGCCTTCAAGCGCGACGTCGACGACACGCGCCACAGCCCGGCCGAGGCGGTGATCCGGCACCTGAAGGAGGAGGGGGTGGGCCAGGTCGCCTTCGCGGATCCGCACGTCGGCGCTTTTGCGGTGCGCACCAAGCGCAACGGCACGGTCGAGGTGCCGAGGGTGGAGCTCACACAAGAGACGCTCGAAGCGCACGACGTAGCGGTCATCGTGACCGACCACGCCCGCTTCGATTACGAGCTGATCGCGCGCCACGCCCCCGCCATCGTCGATACGCGCAATGCGCTGGATGGCGTGGACGTCAATCCTGAGAAGCTGTATCTGCTGGGCGCCCCGGCAGAGCAGGGCGTTCCCGCACCGCATACTCCGTCAGTCACCTGAGCGGGACTGGGGCGCAACTTGCGGGTCAGGGGCGGATCGATCCGCTCCACGAGAGGCCGAGGGATAGCCCGAGGCGATCCTCCGATAAAGCGCCCGTGTCAAACGCAACGGCCGCATCGTAGTGGAGGCCATATCGGTGGACGAGCGGTCCGCTCACATCCAGCGCCACTGCGTACTGATCGCGCCGCTCCGTCCGCTGGTCGAGGCGCTGGCTGCACGCCGCGTCGGCGCAGACTTTCTGGGCGCCGTAATTGCGGCTGTAGGTGCCCATCAGCCGGTAGTGGATCGATCCGGGCAGCGTCCCTTCCAGGCCGACGTGGTGGGCTACGACGATGTTGTTGCCGATGCCGGGGCCGGCAGGATTCGGGCGCAGCAGCGGCAGGCCCAGTGTGCGCCCCGCGTACGTCCATCCGCTGTGATAGACCGAGTGGTTGTAGTACGTGTCCTGGCCGCGCTCCTCGCCCTCGCTGTACTTCGCGTTGTGGCGCGTCATGACGAGGTGCTCCCAGAGGAACCCCTCGACAAGGGCGGCCCGGTCCGTCCGCCGCAGGCTCATGCCCCAGAGGCCATCCCATGGATTGCGGAAGGCGAGGCTGGGCGTATCCTCGTGGTAGAACTGCCGGTAGAGCAGGGCCCGCCATTCCGATCCCGAAAGCTCCGCGCTGAAGTCGTAGCTTGCCAGATGGTTGGCAAATGAGGGGGTCGAAGGGACAGAGGTCTCCTCATCGTTGCGCCCGCCGAGGAGCAAATCGAAAAAATCCCCGAGGCCGCGAGGCTGCGGCCCGAGGCGAGGATGCGTCCCGCCCCACATCACATGATGCGTCAGTCCGCCGTGCAGGGTGACCGGGCCCGAGGGGGAGAGCAAGCGCAGATACAGGTACTTTTCGTGAAGCCACGCATCCTCCACAAAGCGGTTGGCGCCGAGCCATCCGTGGGCGATATAGCCGGTGACAGCCAGCAGGTCGCGGGTGCCGGGGACGGATATGTAGCCGACGGTGCCGAGGCTCAGCTTGGGGGGCGGCGTGGCGTTACGGCTCCACGTGACGCTGCCCATCGAGAGGGTCGTGTCGACGCGCCCGATCATCTGCTCGTACCGGCCGAGGGTGAGCTCCAGCGGGCGGACGCGCAGGGCCCCGTAGAGCTGGTGGGCGTGCAGCGTCGCGCGGTCAGAGGCGCGGCCGAGGAGGTCGGCGCCGGCCGCGTAGTCGATGCGCCCGGTGCCCGTGAAGGGGCGGCGCAGATGCACGCGCAGGCCCAGCTGGGCCGATTGTGGGTCGATGGTACCGTAGCGGTTGGCAGCCAGCCAGAAGGGGAGAGTCTCTCCGCTGCCGGCTGTGGCCGAGAGGGCAGCTCCGTAGCGGAGCGGTCCGATCTGGGCCTGCGCGCTACGGGACGAAGCGAGGCCGAGCAGCACGGCCAGTAGGAGGCCGAGGAGGGAGGCAGCGTACGAAACGAAAGAGCGCATGAGGGCACAGGCGCGAGTCGACGTGCAGGAGGGCGGATGGGACCAATGGAACGAACGTACTGAACAAAGGGCTCGCACCGGTCGCATGCAAGGGGCAGGGCAATCGCATCTTAAAGGAGCCCCGTCATTTTCGCGGTGCGGGTTACACACAACGCAGAGGACATGCAAAAGCGCGTGATTTAGCGCTCTCCTTGCCGGAGGTTTACTGGCGTGAATGCTTCGCATTTCGCTGTGCTTCACCCCCGGCTACACGATTTTACCACGCCTTTGGCGTTTGAAAAGCTCCGTAGGAGTGACGACAAGCCGGTAGCCGGGTGGAGAGCGAAGCGGAATGCCCGGCGGATGGTGTGCATGGCTGGGGATCTGTATAAACCGTAGCGCAGAAGCGGGCATGACGTTGAAATAGTGCATACCAGCCCACGAAAATTAACATGCAATCGCCCTGATGCAAGGGGGTGGAGCGCGGCCGGGGCGCTTCCACATCGCTCACATCGCCGGCGCGGGAAAACATCGGCTGGGCGGGCGAGTACATCGGGATCCACCGGTTCTGCTCCGATTCAACCCGATCTCAGCCATGGAAATCGCGACGCTTCTCCCGCTTCTGCAAGCCAGCTCATCGATGCAGTCGATGGCCACCGGGCTGGAATGGATGCCTATCGCCAGCGTGATCGTGCCCGCGGTGCTGCTGGCTGTGCTCGTCTACATCGGGAGCCAGACGACCGTCCAGCGCTGATGCATCGGATCGAGCGTATCCCATAGAAAACGCCCCGACTCGGGTAGAGCCGGAGCGTTGGGATGAATACCATCGGGGCCGACCGAGGGGGCCGTAGCCTCTGTTAGTTGCACTCGTTTTCGAGGTAGTGTTCGGCCCGGGACGAGTAGTCGCCGTAGTTGGCCTGCTCGAACTGCACGCAGGCGGCTTCCATGTTGCCGAGCTTGCGTTGCGCCTCGCCGATGACAAAGTGATACTTCGCGGCGTCACTGCGGCTGCCGTCGTGCATCTCGAGTCCCTGTCGGGCCGTCGAGATCGCCTCTTCCAGTTGGTCTTTACTGAAGAGCGCCGTCGCCTCGTAGAAGTAGGCCCGCGCATCGTAGTCGACGTACTGGCGCATCTCTTCGAGATAGCCGAGCGCCTCATTGGCTTGCGAGACCGTCGGGTTCTGGGAGCTCAGCGCCTGTGAGGCGTTCGACACGAAATGGTCCTGGATCCGCTTCTCCGCGAGGTTGGCCGTGCGCATATCGCCTTTCTGCTGGCCGAGCGACATCGCCTGTGTCAGTGCCTGCGTGGCGTCGCTTTCACGCTCCATGTTGATGAGCGCAAGGCCCTTCCCGTAGTGCATGTATGGCATCTCGGGGCTGTGCTCCAGGCCTTTTCCAAAGTGGGTCAGGGCGTCTTCATAATTCTGGTTCTTGAGCGCCTTGTTGCCCCACTGCTTTGGGAGCTGACTCAGGTACTGCTGGATCTTCTGCGCCGCGCTGCCCTGGTCGGTTTCTTGCGCCAGGGTGAGCGCCTCCTCCAGCTTCTCATAGGCCGTAGACGCGTTATTCTGCTTGGCGGCCTGGACGCCCGCGGCATAGGCGGATTTCAAGTTCTCTAATTTTTGCGCGTCGCTACTCTGGCCACCGTTGGTCTGCTGCGCCAGGGCGGGCGGGCTCATCATGACGACAAGCGCCATGGTGAATGCGCCAAGCGCCCAGCGGCGTAGGGTCGACAGAATGGAAGGATTCACGGTCATAGGTCCCGATGATTCAGTGGTAGGATACAAGTAAAATCTGATTCCGATCTCGTATTTTTTGTACGTCTACTTTAAACGGCGGGCGTCAGCATGTTTCCAAACGGACACGAACCCGTTACATTCTGGCCCGAGTTCCGCGGGAGCACGCCCGAATGCGTTCGATTCGAATGGGTTCAATTTGTGCCTTCCTGGACGGCCTCCCGGTACTCTTCGCTCGCGTAAATGGCTACTTCCACCCGCCGGTTTTGCTGCCGGCCCGTTTCCGTGTCATTCGTGGCGACAGGCTCGCGCTCGCCTTTTCCCATGGTAGTGATGCGGCTGGGTGGGAGGCCCTGCTCCATCAACTGGGAGGCGGCCGACTCAGCGCGGCGCTCGGAGAGGCGCTGGTTGTAGTCGTCGGGGCCTGTCGCATCGGTGTGGCCCACGATCAGCACCTCGGTCTTCGGATACTCCTGCAGGCTGGCGGCAAGGTCGCTCAGGTTCGTGCGGGCGGAGCTGCGGAGCTCAGCCGAGTCGAAGTCGAACAGGAGCGCGTTGTCGAAGGTCACCATAATGCCTTCGCCGACGCGTTCGACCTCGGCGCCTTCGAGCTCTTCATCCAACTGTTCGGCCTGCCTGTCCATCCGCTGGCCAATGATGGCCCCGGCCGTGCCGCCCACAGCAGCGCCGATGATAGCGCCCGCCGCCGTGTTATCGGCCGCGTTGCCAATGATCGCCCCGGCAGCTCCGCCGGCGCCCGCGCCTACAGCGGCGCCTTTCTCCGTGTTGCTCAGGCTGGAGCAGCCCGTACACGTCACGAGGGCGGCCATCAGCGCGAGGGAGACAATCTGTATGGGGCGAGGTATGCGTGGCATCATCAAACGAAAGCGTTTGCGGGAAAGTCAGGACAAAGCGGGTCAAGGGGCGTGCCAACCGGGTGGCACGCGGTTGCCGGGGAGGGAATCGGGCGCCGAGCCGTTATACGCGCCGTACGGGCTACGTTGTGAAGACGGTGTGATTCGCTACAGTCCACGCATTCCAGCACCCGTGTAGGGTGAAGTGGACACCGCGGGCCGATTGTTCGCGGGTTAAGAACGGGGGAACCGCTGGCATTCGTGTGTGAAATCTTGCTTCTTAGAAGAAGGTTCATGGTCCCTTCGCATCTCATGTTCACCCGGATTCCAGTCTCGCTCTTATGAAACTGATTGTTCCGATGGCCGGGCGCGGCACCCGCGTGCGGCCCCACTCGCACGTCACGCCCAAGCCGCTGCTCTCCGTCAAAGGCCGCACGATCGTCGAGCGCATCGTCGACACGTTCGCCCGCGTGCTGCCCGAGGCGCCCGACGAGGGCGTGTTCGTGCTCGGTCCCGATTTCGGCGCGCCCATCCGCGAAAAGCTGCGTTCGATCTGTGACGCGCGGGGCATGGACGCCCACTTCGCCGTACAGGAAACCGCCGAGGGGACGGCCCACGCCGTCAACTGCGCGGGCGAGCACCTCGACGGCGAGGGCATCATCGTCTTCGCCGATACGCTCTTTAAGGTCCACGACGATGTCGAACTGGGCGATGCCGAGGTCGTCGTCTGGGTCAAGCACGTCGACGATCCGCGGCGCTTCGGTGTGGCCGTGCGCGACGGCGAGCGGGTGACCCGCCTCGTCGAGAAGCCGGATGAGCCCATCTCGCACGAGGCCATCATCGGCATCTATTACGTCCGCGAGTTGGCCGATCTGCAGGCCGAAATCCAGCACCTGATCGATCACGACGTGCGCGGTAAGGGCGGTGAGTTTCAGATCACCGACGCCTTCGACCGCATGCTGCAGGGCGGCGCGCGCTTCGAGACGGCCTCGGTCGACGCGTGGATGGACTGCGGCACGATCCCGGCGCTGCTCGATACGACGGCAAAAATCCTCGACCGCGAATCGGATGACCTGCGTCATGGCACGGTGACCGACAGCGTCATCCACGACCCGGTGTACATCGGTCCGGACGCGACGGTGACGGGCTCGGTAGTGGGGCCGCACGTTTCCATCGAGGCGGGTGCGACCGTCGAGGGCGCCGTCGTGCGCGACAGCATCGTCTTCAGCGAGGGCCGCGTCGAGCACGCCGTCCTCAAGGACTCGATCGTCGGGCAGCACGCCGTCGCGAAAGGGCGCGTCCAGTCCGTCAACATCGGAGACCACTCCGCGATTGGCGGATGACCCACGGGGAATAGCGAATTGCGGGTGACGAATGCCCAATCATGAATCCTCCATTCCCTGCGGCAATACCATGTGCAGGAGTATCACTCGCTATTCGCCCCTCGCTATTCGCCATTCGTAAATGCAGACGTATCCCGATTCGCTGGAAGAGAAGCTGGGCTTCGATGTGCTCCGCGCCCGGCTCGATGACGCCACCAAGAGCGCGCTGGGGCGCGAGCGGCTCGATACGATGAAGCCGGCCCGCACGCTGGACTGGCTGCGCAAGGAACTGGAGCGTGTGGATGAGTTGCAGCACGCCTTCCGCTACGCCGAAACGTCGGTGCCGCTGCGCCACGTGAAAGACCTGCGGCCCGTCCTCCAGCGCGCCGCGCCGGAGCAGTCCTACGTCGACCCCGAGGATTTGCGCGATGTGCGGCAGGTGCTCATCACGCTCCGCCGCGTCAAGCGCTTTTTTGCGGATCGGAAGCCGGACTACCCGCGCCTCGCGCAGGCCGTGGAGCGGATCGCCCCGCTGCGCGAGCTCGAGGAGCACATCCGCGGCATCATCGACGAGAACGGTGCCGTCCGCGACGACGCCTCGGCCGAGCTGCAGCGGCTGCGCCGGCGCATTATCCAGCGGGAGAACGACCTGCGGGAGACGCTGCGCAGCGAGCTGCGGAAGGCAGCACGCCAGGGCTATGCGACCGAAGAGCAGCCCACGATCCGCGGGGGGCGGATGGTCATTCCCGTCCGCGCCGAGGCCAAGCGCAAGGTCGAGGGCTTCGTGCACGACACGTCGGCGAGCGGGCAGACGGTCTACATCGAGCCGGCCGCGTGCCTCGATCTGAACAACGAGGTGCGCGAGCTCAAATCCGACGAGCGCCGCGAGGTCGAGCGGATCCTGCGCGAGGCGACGAGCCGCCTGCGCGCCCACCGCGATGCGATGGAGACAAATATGCGGGCGCTGGCCCAGTTCGACCTGCTGCAGGCCAAGGCGCGGCTGGCGAACCGGCTCGATGCCGTCGTGCCGCAGCTCAACGACGACGGCGTCATCGACCTCGCCGAGGGGCGCAATCCCGTCCTGCAGCTTCACTTCGAGCGCCTCCGCGAGCGCGGCGAGGAGGGCGGCCCGCTCGAAGACGCCAACACCCGCGAGGTCGTCCCGCTCGACCTGTCGCTCGGGACGGAGGACTACCGCACGCTCGTCATCACCGGCCCCAACGCGGGTGGCAAGACCGTCGCGATGAAGACCGTCGGCGTCTTTGCGCTGATGCTCGCGTATGGGTTGCCGATCCCCGTCGCGCCGCACGCGCGCTTCGCGCTGTTCGACCGGCTGATCGTCGACATCGGTGATGAGCAGTCCATCGAGGACGACCTGTCGACCTTCAGCTCGCACGTGTCGAACCTCCAGCACATGCTCGACCGGGCCGATGACGGCGCGCTCGTGCTGATCGACGAGGCCGGCACGGGCACTGATCCCGAGGAGGGCGGTGCCCTGGCGCAGGCCGTGCTGGAGCACTTGACCGCCGCCGGGGCGCGCACGATCGCCACGACGCATCACGGCACGCTCAAGACGTACGCCCACGAGGCCGAGCGCGTCGAGAATGGCTCAATGGAGTTCGACCAGTCGACGCTCCGGCCCACCTACAAATTTAAGGCGGGCGTGCCCGGTTCGTCGTACGCCTTCGAGATTGCCCAGCGCATCGGCCTGCCCGAGTCGATTTTGGAGCGGGCGCGGACGCTCGCGGGCGAGCAGAAGACGGCGATGGAGAATCTGATTTCGACGTTCGAGCAGCGCAATCAGGAGTTGCAGCAGCGCCTCCGGGCCGCCGAGAAAGCCCAGCAGGAGGCCGAGCATCAGCAGAAAAAATTCGAGGACAAGGTCGGCAAGCTGGAAAAGCAGCGCGACAAGATCCGCGAGCAGGCGCTGGAGGAGGCCGAGCGCATCGTCAACAATGCGAATGCGCGCATCGAGGAGACCATCCGCAAGATCAAAGAGGCCGAGGCGGAGAAGGAGGCGACGAAGCAGGCGCGGAAGGAGTTTGAGGCGTACCGCGAGGACGTGCGCGCCCGCCACGACGAAGCCGAGGAGACCGTCGAGCAGATCGAACAGGAAGAGGCCGAGCCCGAGCCCTCCGGCGACGGCCAGGCCGAGACGGGGCCGCCCCGCCAGCCCGATGCGCCGATCCACGAGGGCGATCAGGTGGTGATCGACGACGGCTCGACCCCCGGCGAGGTGCAGACGATCGACGACGGCGAGGCGGTCGTGGTGCTCGGCGCGATGCACATGCGCGTCGATCTCGACCGGCTCACGCGCGTCGGCGGCCCCCGCGAGCAGCAGGTGTCGGTCAGCCAGACGAGCAGCTCCTCGGAGATGAGCGCGCTGCGGGCGAGCGACCGGATCGACGTGCGCGGCCAGCGGGTGGAGGAGGCGCTCGTCACCGTGCAAAACTTCGTCGACGACGCCGTCGCGGCCGATCTGGACCACGTCAGCATTCTCCATGGCAAGGGCACCGGCGCGCTTCGCGAAGCTATTCAGGACGAGCTGGCCCGGCGCCCCGATGTGGCCAGCCTCGACGAGGCGCCCATCGACAAGGGCGGGGCCGGCGTGACGATCGTGCAGCTGCGCTAATCGGCGCATCGCCTTCGTGTCCGTTGCGATTGTCGGGCGCGTTAGTTAAGAACACCTAACAAATCCGATTTGTCATCCTGAGCACTTCGACTTCGCTCAGCACAGGCTTTGATTCAGGGGCCCGGAAGGTCATCCCTTGTGGAGATCTCCCCAGGCGGCTTCCAACGACATGTGGAGATCCCGAATTGAGCGGAGTGCCCCGAGCCGCAGGCGACTGATCACAGATAAATCACGCCAGTAATCGGGGGTCGGGATGAAAGCTCGGTTGGATTTTGTTAGAGACTCTAAATCCAGAACACCTGCTCATCATCACGCTCTCCCACCCAAACGCCCACACGCACCAATGGCCCATGTTGCAGTCACCCGCACGATTCTCGGCGACGGGGTCGCCCCGCTCCGGCCCGATCACACCGTCGAGATGCACGAGCCGGACGGCGATCCGAGCGAGGACTATCTGATTGAGATTGCCGCCGGCGCCGATGCGCTCATGACGACGGTGGCCGATCCGGTGACCGCGCGCGTGATTGGCGCCTGCGACCATCTGCGCCTCATCGCGCAGTACGGCGTGGGCGTCGACAACATCGACCTCGACGCGGCGCGTGCACGCGGCCTCATCGTGACGAACACGCCCGGCGCGCTTACCGCCACGACCGCGGATTTCACGTGGGCGCTGCTCCTCGGGCTGGCCCGCCGCGTCTGCGCCGCCGACCAGTACGTGCGCGACGGCCGGTTCGAGCGGTGGGAGACGACGCTGCTCCTCGGCCCCGAGCTGGCGGGCAAAACCATCGGTATCGTGGGGCTCGGGCGCATTGGGGCGGCGGTGGCGCGGCGGGCGCTCGGCTTCGGGATGGATGTGGTTTACCACAACCGCAGCCGCGCCAATCCGACCGTCGAGCGCGAGACGAATGCCCAGTACGTGTCGAAGGGCGAGCTGCTCGATCGCAGCGACGTCGTCTCGCTGCACTGTCCGCTCAACGACGACAGCCATCACTGGATTGACGGCGCCGCGCTGAAGCGGATGAAGCCCGCGGCGCTCGTGGTCAACACGGCGCGCGGTCCGGTCATCGACGAGGCCGCGCTGGTCGAGGCGCTGCGTGCCGGGGAAATCGCGGGTGCTGCGCTCGACGTCTTCGAGGACGAGCCCGCGGTGCATCCGGGGCTGCGGGAGCTGGATCAGGTGCTGCTCGCACCGCATCTGGGCAGCGCCACGGTGGGGGCGCGCACGCGAATGGGCCGGATGGCGTCCGAGGCGATTTTGGCCGTCTTCGGCGACAACGAAAAAATCCCGTACCGGCTGGTCTGATCGATCCGGACGAGCGGCCGCGGGCGGCACATCAGCTCGTGCTCGCCGTTGACGAAATCCCGCCGCCTCGCCTCGCTGGCCGCTCCTCCACGCCGATCCGTGTTCATGACTTCCTCGCTTGCTCACCGGCTTCGGGCTGCACATCACGACCGCTTCGTGGGGCGCGAAGGTGAGCTGGCGCTTGTCCGGACGGTCCTGCAGGAGCCGGAATGGCCGTTTCATCTGCTGTACGTGCACGGGCCCGGCGGCGTCGGCAAGACCGCGCTACTGCGCGAGATGCGCTACTACTGCGACGAGCAGGGCATCCCCTCACACCGGCTCGATGGGCGCACGGTGGAGCCCACGGAGGCGGCGTTCCTCGATGCGCTCCGGCGCGAAACGGCACTCGACTGGGAGGCGGATGGGCTGCAGCCGGCCTCCGAACGCGGACCGGTAGTGCTCGCCATCGACACGTTCGAGACGCTCCGCCCACTAACGCGATGGCTCCGCACTACCTTCATCCCCGGCCTGCCCGACCGGATGCTGCTCGTGCTCTCCGGGCGCGAACCGCCCCCGACGGCGTGGCGGTCAGATCTGGGCATCCAGTCGATCATGCGGGTGCGGGCGCTCCGCAACCTGAGCGCGGAGGAGAGCGCGGCCTATCTGGCGAAACGGGATGTGACCGACGCGCAGCGCACAGCCATCGTGCAGTTTGCGCACGGCCATCCGCTGGCCCTCTCGCTCGCCGCCGACGTGTACGAGCAGAACCCCGACTGGACGATCGACCCGATCGAGTCGCCCGACCTTGTGGGGACGCTGCTGGACCGCTTTCTCGAACGCGTCCCCTCCCCGATGCACCGCCGGGCCGTGGAGGCGTGCGCGCTGGTGCGGCACATGACGGCGCCGCTCCTGGCCCACGTGCTCGATCGCGAAGACGTCGATGATCTCTTCGAGTGGCTGCGCGGCCTCTCGTTCACCGAGGCCGGAGCCGAGGGGCTCGTGCCGCATGCGGTCGTCCGGCAAGCCCTCATGGCCGATCTACGCTGGCGTGATGGCGACACCTTCGACGCCCTGCAGCAGCGCGGGCGCCGTTACTACACCGAGCAGCTTCGCCAGGCTACAGGCGATCAGGGCGCGACGGCCAGGGCGCCCGAGCGTGTGCTTACGAACTACCTCTACCTGTACCGCGACAATCCCGTCGTGGGGCCGTACTTCCGGCAGCTCAGCGCGCAGTGGGACGATGCCGAGCCCGTCGTCCGTGACACGCCCGCCCCGGACGATTGGCCGCAGCTGCGCGACATGGTGGCGCGCCATGAGGGGACCGCCGCGGCGGAGGGATTGGACTACTGGCGCAAGCGGCAGGGCGAGAACGTCCGGGTCTTTCGCGGGGCGGATGGCACGCCCGAGGGATTCATCTTCCCGCTGGAGTTGCGGGCGATCGGTGCCGAGGGGCGCGCCGCCGATCCTGCCGTGGAGGCCGCCTGCGCGCATCTGGACGAGACGGCGCCGCTGCGTGAGGGGGAGCGGGCGATTCTGTACCGCTTCTGGATGAGCCGCGCCGCCTATCAGGACATCTCGCCGGTGCAAAGCCTGATCTCCGCCTATCGCGTTCAGCAGTACCTGACGACGCCCCGCCTGGCGTACAGCTTCATCCCCTGTGCCGCGCCGCGCCAGTGGGCGCTCATCTTCGCCTACGCCGATATGAACCGCCTCGACGGCGTCGACTTCACCGTGGGAGAGACGACGTATAGCCTCTTCGGGCACGACTGGCGCGCCGTACCGCCGGTCGCATGGCTGGAGCTTTTAGCCGAGCGCGATCTTATCCTGCAATCGCCCGAGTCGGTGCCGTCACCGTCGCGCGCGACGATGCTGGTACTTAGCGAATCCGACTTCGCCGACGCCGTGAAGGACGCTCTCAAAGCGTATGCCCGGCCCGAGGCAATGCATGGCAATCCGCTCCTGCGGTCCCGGTTCATCCTGGAGGAGACGAGCCCCGAGGCCGAGGTCGAGGCGCGCATCGAGGCGCTGCGCTCGCATCTCCGCGCGGCGGCCGAGACGCTGCAGGCCACGCCCAAAACGTCGAAGTACTACCGCGCCCTCCGCGCCACCTATCTGGATCCGCAGCCGACCCAGGAACGGGCGGCCGAGTTCTTGGAGTTGCCCTTCAGTACGTACCGCCGACACCTACGCCGCGGCGTTGACACCGTCACCGAGATTCTCTGGCGTGAGGAGGTCGGTGACTGATTCGCGTCCATTCACCGGCTGTTCTGGAACGATGCGCCCCGGTCATATCGATTTTTGCGTGTGAAGGACGCGTGAAACAGGGCAGGTGGGCAAAAAACGAACATATTTTGGCCTGTACGCCGCGGGGCGTGGCGCCTACCCTTGATGCACACAATGCGTCGCACCCGGTTTGCTGGATGCGACGTCCGCGTTTGCTCACCGTCATCAAGGGATTGCAGCCATGAAGGAATCATCGAATGCCCTCCCGTCGCGCTCGTCTGACACGCCCGACCGCCGTCAGTTCTTGCAGCAAATGGGCGGTGCTACGGGCGCAGCCGCGCTCCTGCTCGCCGGATGCGACAGCAACGGCAGCATGCCGGCCGAGGAGGAGATGGATGAAGTGGTGCTCGACTTCAGCACCGATTTCGGCGTGCTCAACTACGCCTACGCGCTGGAGCAGCTCGAAGCCGCGTTCTACGCTGAGGTCGCCGCCAACTTCTACGGCGACGCCGGATCGGTAGAAGGGGTGTATTTTCAAGATCTGGCGGATCACGAGGGGATCCACCGCGACTTTCTCGCTGCGGCCATTCCGCAGCTGGGCGGAACGGCTATTCCGGCCCTGGAGGTGGACTTCAGCAGCGTCGATTTCAGTAGCCGGAGCGAGGTGCTGGGGATCGCCCGCGTGCTGGAGGACACGGGCGTCGCTGCCTATAACGGCGCCGGGCGTTTCCTGAGCGATCCGACCCTGCTCACGCTGGCGGGCAAAATCGTTTCGGTCGAAGCGCGGCACGCCGCCGCCGTCCGGGCGCTCATCAACCCGGGCTCGACCGATTTCGCGGGCGACGACGTGGTCGATCCGTCCACTGGCCTCGACCGCGCCGATGCGCCCGCCGAGATTCTTGCTGCCGTCGACAGCACCGGATTCGTGCAGACGCCCATCCGAATCATCAATGCCTGATGGGCGCCGGTGCGCTCTGCTCCATCCCGATTTGTTGAATTACCGACTGACGATCTGATGAATACTATCAATGTGCTCGATTTCCTGACGTCATCTGCTGAAGGCACGATCACCTCGCGCCGGGATGCGCTCCAGCGGCTCGCCCAGGTGGGGCTGGGAGCGGCGCTGGCGTCGGTGCCGTTTTGGGGTGCCGCTGCGCGTCGGGCCGCTGCGCAATCCGCCCCGAGTGCGGTCGATATCCTCAATTACGCGCTTACCCTCGAATACCTGGAGGACGCGTACTACCGGCAGGGCTTGGACGCCACGCTGGAGAGCGGCGATCCGCTTATTCCCGGCGCTGCGCGCGATATTTACGGGCAGATCGGCGCCCACGAGAGCGCCCATGTTACCCTGCTCGCGGGTACCATCGAGGATATCGGCGGGACGCCGGTGGCTTTGGAGGACAGCGACTTCGACTTCACGGCCGGCGGTGCGTTTGATCCGTTCGGCGACTACGCCACCTTCCTCTTGTTGTCGCAGGCGTTCGAGGATACGGGCGTCCGCGCCTACAAAGGGCAGGCCGGCTTTCTGGCGGGGAACGACCTCCTCACGCCTGCGCTGCAGATCCACTCGGTTGAGGCGCGCCATGCGGCGGAGGTCCGGCGCCTGCGAGCCGAGCGGGGCGCCTCGGTGAAGCCGTGGATCACGCGCGACGACGGCACCGATGGCACGCCCGTCGAAGCCGTGTACGCCGGGGAGGAAAGCATCACCCAGGCGGGCGTCGACCAGACCACGCTGGGCAGCTACTCGGTCGGGGCGGCCTCTGCGGCGTATGATGAGCCGCTCACGCGCGAGGCGGTCGCCGGGGCCGATGGCATTGCGGCGCCGTTTTTGGCCTGACGAGGTGTTGGCTTAAAGAGGAAGAGCACCGGGAGCGTGGTGTGGGTGGGAGTCGATCCGGCAGTCCGGGTCGGCTCCCGCTGCGTTTGGGGCGAGAGCGGAAGGCTGGACGCGCCGTCTGTCCTGCCGAAGCAGACACCATTGTCCGATTTCATGCACACCCGTCGGGTTTGATCGTGCCGTGTGGATCCCATTTCCGAGCGGCTCGTTTCTTGCTCTACCGTACGGTCATCATAATGCTCGGATCGGGAGCCGCGACGGGGCTCGGTGCACATGAAACAACGACGGCATCAAGGGCGCGCACTGCTCGTGGCGCTCATCGGACTGATAGTCGCAGGCACGCCGGCGCTGCTCCAGGCGCAGTCCGTCCCATCCGATTCGCTTGTCCAGCGGCGCCTGCACCGCGCCTTCGCCGAGGGCGATGCGCGTGCCCTGCTCGACCCCGCGCCCGATCGGTTGGCGGTGAGTCTCTTCGGGGCGCGCAGTTTTTACAGCAAGGCGCAGGCGGTGTACGTGCTGCGCGACTTCTTCAAGGAGTATCCGCCGCAGCAGTTTGAGGTGCGCACCGTCTCGCGTGCCTCTACCAGCCATCTGCTTGTGGGGCACTACTGGCATGCGCAGGCCCGCCGTCCGCTGCAGGTGTATCTGCATCTGCGCTACCGCGATCAGTGGTGGCTCGAAGAGGTGCGCATCGAATAGTCTTGCGGGCTGTGGGCGTCCCTCGCGCGAAGGATTGACTCCGTCATGACTGCTGATTCGTCTCATTCCTGGTACCGCCGGCATCTGCTGTATGGCGGCGGACTGGCTGTTCTCCTCGCTGCGGTGCTGGTGACGGGTCTGCTCCGAACGTGGCACACCGACCGCGTGGCCAACGCCGGGGCCGATCAGCAGGCGGCGGTTGTCGATGAGGTGCTGGCGACGGTGGCCACTTCCTTTGAGGACATGACGGCGGCGGTGCAGGAGCGCGCCTGCACGTGGGCGACCGATCCTGCCGTCGTGCAAGGTCTGGCGCGCCGCCAGCATGGCTCGTCGGAGGGCCGCAGCGCCGAGGAAACGCTCGTGCGTCGCCTCGATGAGCGCTCCCTGCCCGCGCGCCGGGGCGTGGATGTGGTCGATGCGACGGGCCACCTGCTGGCCTGGAACGGGGTGAACCTGCCCATCCCGGACACCCCGCCGCCCGGCGATCGTCAGGTCATGGTGCAGACGGACGAGGACGTGCGCTGGGCGCTCACCGCGTGGTGTCCGGCCATCGATCCCGAGACGGGCGCGCGCCTCGGGGCCGTGCGGGCGGTGCAACTCATCCGTTTTCGCGTGCCGGTGAAGAATCAGTACATCGATGATTTCAGCCTGGCGGAGACGTGGTCGCGGCAGACCGGATACCCGCTCGATGTCGAACTGGGCGGGGAGGTCGGCCGCGCCTCGGAAGCCGATGTGACGGCGCGCACCCTGACGGCCAGCGAGGGCCGCCCGCTGGCGCGAGCTATCGTGCAACAGCCCAGTGTGGACCGTCTCGTGCGGGAGACGGCGCGCCGCTACAATGATGTGCTCGCGCTGTGGGCGACGCTGTTGCTCCTGTGGGGCGTAGCCGGGCTTTGGTCGTGGTACTGCGCTGCGGTGCCGCCCGAGACGTCCGTGCTACGCTGGCCCTCAATGCGGCGCCTTGTGGGGCGGTGGCTCGCCTGGGCCGTCGCCTGGTGGGGCGTCCGGTACCTGCTCATCGCGCTCGACGTGCCGGCCCGCTGGCAGCCCGCCTCCTCCAAAGCCCCGCTCGCGCCCCTCTTCGATCCGACGCACCTCGCGTCCACGTTCGGGACCGGGCTGATGCGCTCGGCGGGCGATCTGCTGATTACGGGGCTTACTGCGGCGCTCTTTGCCGCCGCCGCCCTCCACCTCGCCGCTCGCTTTCGGATGCGCGTGTCCACGTGGGCGGAGCTGCATCAGGCGCTTGCCGACGGCGGCCAGCGGGCGTCGGCGGCGCGGTTCGCCGCGGTGCTGGGCGCGACGGCCGCCCTTGGCGCGGGGCTAACAGGCACAATCGCCCATCTCGTCCAGCGCGCGGTGATCGACAGCACGCTCGACTTCTTCGCGCGCACAGGCCTCCTTCCGGATCCGCTGGTGCTCATCGTCCTGTGCGCCTTGCTGCTCGTTACGGTCGCCGGCGTGCTCACGCTCGTCGCCTGGACCTGGATCGGGATGCGGCTTCTGCAGCGCTACCGTCCAGACGGATGGACTGCGGGAGCGGAGGCGCTGGCCGGGGCCCTACTGCTGGGGATTGGAGCGGGCGCGATCTACGATCTGGGGGCGATGCATCCCGTCGTAGCGACGCTCCTCACACTCACTGTGGGCGGAGCGGTGATTGCGATGGCGAGCCTTGGCGTCATGCGGCAGCGGCGGCCCCTCGTCGCGCACTTCACCCTGCGCAGCCTGCTGCCGGCTATCTTCGGAGTGACGATCCTGCTGTATCCGCTCCTGTATAGCGGGATGGATACGCAGCGGCGCGGGCGCATGGTCGATGCCGCACGCTCGTTTGATGAGGGCCAGAACCCCCAGGTGCAGTTTGCGCTGGAGCAGATCCTCCGGGCGGCCCGGCGCGATACGACACTTCGGGCCGCGCTCAATGGGACGGCGACTGCGGATCAGGTGGAGCGGGCGGCCACCCGGCTGCTGCGTGAGTCGCTCGTGGCCTCGCTGACCGATTACGAGACCAGCCTGATGCTCATCGGCCCCGATGGGGAGCCGCAGGTGCGCTACACAGCGACGGGCGCGCGGTTGCAGCAGAGCAGTTTCCGGCCCGAGGACCGGCGCGCGCTGGAGCGCCTCCGTTCGGCCGCCGCGACCGCTCCGCCATCGGACCCGTCCGTGCAGCAGCTGGCCGAGGTACGTCCGGGGGGGCGCGCGCCCTACGCAGGCCTCGTCGCCCTGCCCCCCCCCGCCGATACGTCGGGCAGCGGATGGGTGTTCGTCCAGTCCGAGCCGCGCTCGGTGCTTCCGACGAGCGGCGCCCCGTTCCCGCGCATCTTCCTGCCCGAGGGCATGTACAGCGACGTCTACGCCGAGCTGTCGCTGGCCGAGTTTCGCGGCTCGCGGTTGTTGCGCAACGTCGGGCGCGACTTCAGCCGCACCCGCCTGAGCGCACCGGCCCGGCAGGCGCTGGAGGGGAGCGCCTCGGCGTGGCTGCGGGAGGACGTGAATGGCCGCACGTATCTGACGTATTACGGCCAGCGCCAGGCGCCGACGTCTCCGTCAATCGTTGCGGTGCGCGTACCTGCCGTCACCACGTTCGATCACCTCTACTACGTGCTTCGCCTGGCCGTTGCCGGCTTCGCCATCGGCGGGCCGTTCTATCTGATCGGGATCTATCTACGGTACCGGCGCAACCTCCTGCCGGCGCCGCGCATCCGCTTCCGCGATAAAGTGCTGGATGCCTTCCTGGCTGTGGGCGCGGTCTCGGTGGTAGCCGTGGGCCTGGTGGGGATGGGCGTCGTTACGGAGGAGACAGACCATGCCGTTGAGAGCCTGCTCCAGCAGAATTTGGAACGGGTGGAGGAGGCGCTGCTCTTTGAGGCGCGGCAGGGGGAGCGGCCACATCAGGTGGCGAGGCGCATCGGGATCGACTCGCTCGCGGCGCGGGTGGGCATCGACCTCAACTTGTACGAAGATGGGCAGCTCGTGGCGACGAGCCGGCCGCGTCTGGTCCGCGACCGGCTGGTGGAAGGGCGCCTGCCTCTGCCCGCCTACCGCGCGCTCTATCACGAGTCGGAGCGCTTCGTGACGACCGAGGAGCGCTACGGCACCCTCAGCTACGCGACCGGGTTCCGGGCGCTGGTCGACGCGCAGGGCACGCCGCAGATCGTACTGTCGAGCCCGACGCTGCCCGAGCAGGAGCGCATCAAGGAGGAGCGGGCGCGGACGCTGGCCTACCTCTTCGGGGCGTTGTTGCTGCTGCTGGTGATTGTGATGGTGACGGCGCTGGTGCTGGCGCGGGCGCTCACCAAGCCGATTGCGCGGCTGCGCGAGGGGCTCGAAGCGGTGGGCGAGGGGCGCTTCACGCGGCGGCTGCCCGTCGAAACCCGCGACGAGATCGGTGAGCTGGTGCAGACCTTCAACGATATGCGCGAGCAGCTGGCCGAGAGCCGCCGCCAGCTGGCCCAGCAGGAGCGTGAGATGGCCTGGCGCGAGATGGCGCGCCAAGTGGCGCACGAGATCAAGAATCCACTCACGCCGATGAAGCTCTCGGTGCAGCACCTGCGCCGGGCCTTCGACCGCGCCGTGCCCGCCGAGGGCGCCGGAGGAGACGGCGCCCAGCCCGAGCCGTTCGCGCCGCTCTTCAAGCGGATCACGAGTACGCTCATCGAGCAGATTGACGCGCTGGCGCGCATCGCCAATGAGTTCTCGTCGTTCGCCCGCCTGCCCAACCGCGTGCCCGAGCCGCTCGATCTGAATGAGGTCATCCGCGAGGCCACGTCGCTGATGCAGGAAGAAGCTGACATCGCCATCGAACTCGACCTGCACCCCGAGCCGCTCGTCGTCGAAGCCGATCAGGAGGAGCTGCGGCGCATCTACATCAACCTAATCAAGAATGCGATTGAAGCGATTCCTCCGGAGCGGACGGGTCGCATCGAGATTGCAACGAAGCTCCGTCCGTCGCAGAATGGAGAGGAGCCGCAGGTGCGCAGCACGGTGGCGGACAACGGCAGCGGGATTCCGGAAGAGCTGCAGGACAAGATCTTCCAGCCCAATTTCTCGACGAAGACGAGCGGGACCGGGCTGGGATTGGCTATCGCGAAGCGGAGCATCGAAGAGCTCGGCGGCGCTATCGGGTTCGAGACGACGGAGGGGGCGGGAACCACGTTCTGGATCCGGCTTCCGCAGGGCGAGGCGTAGCGCTTGCGGGATCACTTCGTGCACCGTCGGCTATCATCCCTCGCACCCTTTGCAGTGCCTTTCGGAGCGCCTCGACAAAACCCAACGCGACGTATGGAGACGGAATCGGTAACGGAGTGGTGGGGCGCGTTCGAGCTTGAGGTGGATCAGGGCGGGCGCTGGGACATCGGGCCGTGTACGCTGTGGCTCTACCGAACTGTACAGGAATGGCGGGTGATGTACCACGTCGGGACCGACCCCCTGGCGAGCGGAAGCGCCGTCGAGGTGCCCGTGGCCGAGGCGGCCCTGACCGCCGCTCGGGAGGCGCCGGATCGCGAGCTCGCGGTCCAGCGCCACAGCTTCCGCACTACGGAGGCCGGAGTGACGCTCCACCCCGCCCTGGCCGATCGGCCCGTCATCGTCCGCCCCGAGGATCCGCTTTACATTCCGGCGCAGGAAGAGGTAACGCTGTACGTGAGCACGCCGCTATGGGTGCAGGTGGAGGTGCGTGAGGGCGCGCGCCTGCTCTGTGATGTGCCGACGTACCGGGCCTCCGATACGTGGTTTGGGCCGTCGACGCGGGTGGGCGAGCTGTGCTACGCGGCCCGGACGAGCGGCCGCTCGCGCCTGGCAAACGTGCCGCTGCGCATGCATCGGGCCGTGACGCCCCTCGTCGTTCGCAACCGCGCCTCGGAGGCGCTCCTGCTCGAACGCGTGCAGATCCCGGTTCCGCACCTCCCGCTCTACTGCTCGGCCGATCACTACCTGTGGACCCCGGCCGTCACGCTGCAGCGCACCGAAGGAGGGGAGGGGGCGACGGTCGACATCCAGCGGGGCGCGCCGCAGGAAGTATCGGGCGCACGACGCGTTCGAGCGCCCAGGCAGACGGATAAGTCGGGGCTCGTGGTGAGCACGTTCAAAGCCCTCGGTGCCCTCTTCAGCCACTGACGTTTTGGCCCTCGACGTAGGCGCGCGCCCCAGGCCATCGGAGCGACCCCGCAATTTGGTTACAACGTATTTCGTTGCTCGATATGGAACTGTGGTGGAGCTACATTTCGGAATGGATCACCAGCCCGCAGGTGGCGGCCTACCTGCGGGCGGCGGTCAAGGTGGGCGTGGGCCTGCTGATCGCGCGGCTGGCCAGCCACGGCGCGGCCCGGCTCCTTTCGACGCAGACGGATGCCCATCAGGAAATCCTGGTGCGCCGGATCACGTTTTACACCATCATCGGGCTGTTTACCGCGTCGGCGCTCGTGGAGCTGGGGTTCGACCTCGGCATCCTGCTGGGCGCGGCGGGCATCCTGACCGTCGCACTTGGATTCGCATCGCAGACCTCGGCCTCCAACGTCATCAGCGGCCTGTTTCTCCTGGGCGAGAAGCCCTTCGTTGTGGGTGACATCATCCGCGTGGGGACCACTACGGGAGAGGTCCTCTCGGTCGATCTGCTGTCCGTGAAGCTGCGCACATTCGACAATCTGTTCGTGCGGCTGCCGAACGAGACGATGATCAAGTCGGAGATCACGAACCTGCGCCGCTTTCCGATTCGCCGGTACGATCTGCAGGTGGGCGTCGCCTACAAAGAGGATATGCGCCAGGTGCGCGAGGTGCTCATGGAGGTAGCCGATGCCAACCCGCTCTGCCTCGAAGAGCCGCAGCCGATCATCATCTTTCAGGGTTTCGCCGAGTCGTCGCTCAACTTCCAGTTTTCGGTCTGGACCCAAACCGAGAACTACCTGGAGCTGCGCCACACCATCCCGACCGAGGTCAAGGAGGCGTTCGATGCGCACGACATCGAGATCCCCTTCCCGCACCGCACGCTCTACAGCGGAAGCGTGACGGAGCCGTTTCCGGTACGGATGGTCGAGTCCGATGCTGCGGAACCGTACGCGCCGGAGGCCTCCCCACCGAGCAGCGACGCGCCGTAGAGATCCGTCGTTGATAGACAGGGCCATCGCATCGAGCCCATTCCAGGTGATCTCGGAGTCAATACGGAGCAGGTCGTGCTGTGCCGATCAGGAAAGCCCCCGTCATTTCGGTACAGTCGCTACGGTTTATACTCCACGCAGAGAACATGCAAAAACGTGCGATTTGAAGCCCTCCTCGCCGGAGGTTTACTGGCGTGAATGCTTCGCATTTCGCTGTGCTCCACCTCCGGCTACGCATTTTCGCCACGCCTTTGGCGTTTGAAAAGCTATGTGGGAGCGATAAACGGCCGGTAGCCGGGTTATGACACGAAGTAGGATGCCCGGCGGATGGTGTGCAGGGATGGAGATCTGTATAGACCGTAGGATACAGTCGGGAATGACGTCCAAAGGGCGACGGTAGATTGGTACAACCAGATTGCTACAACAATTGATGCAATGGCCCTGCGTTGATAGATCCGTAGTTGACAAGCCTCGGTGTGCGCTGTACGTTGGCGCCATCTGTTGTCGTGAAACGGGCTGCCCCCGGGCCAAATTATTCATCCACAGAGACACACGCCCCTCATGCAAGTTGTTGTTGTCGGAGCCGGAGAGGTTGGGTTTGACGTGGCCCGTATCTTGTCGATGGAGCAGCACGACGTTACCGTTATCGACATCGAGCCGGACGTGCTCGAGCGCGTCCAGCAGAAGCTGGATGTGATGACTATTCAGGGCAACGGTACCTCGGCCACGGTGCTGCAGGAGGCGGGTATCGAAGGCGCCGATATGCTCATCGCCGTGACGGCCGTCGACGAGGTCAACCTGATTGCCTGCATGATGGGCGATCGCCTCGGCGTGCCGACGACCATCGCCCGCACCCGCTCCGAGGAGCTCGCCCACGCCCAATCGGTGCTGAAGGCGCAGGACTTCGGGATCGATCTGATTATCCATCCGGAGGAGAGCGCTGCCGCCGAGGTGGCCCGGCTCATCCAGCGGGCGAGTGCAACCGATGTGCTTACCTTTTGCGACGGCCATCTGCACCTTATCGGGATCCGGCTGGACGATGATGCGCCAGTGCTGGGAAAGACGCTTCAAGAGGTCGTGGAGGATCACCCGGAGTTCTCCTTCCGCATTAAGGCTATCGTTCGCGGGATGCGCACGATTCTGCCCCGCGGCGACGAGCGGCTGCAGAAGAACGACCAGGTGTTCGTGCTTACCCGTCCCAAGTACGTCACCCCGGTGGTCCGGCTCATGGGCAAAGGCGCGGTCGGCATAAAGCACGTCATGATCTTGGGCGGCAGTCGCGTGGGCGCCGGAATTGCGCAGCGGCTCAGCGATCAGGGGCGGCGCATCAAACTCATCGAGCCCGATCCCGAGGTTGCCGAAGAGCTCGCCGAGCAGCTCAGCAATGTGCTTGTTATCAACGGCGACGCGACGGATATCGATCTGCTTGTGCGCGAGGGACTGGGTGAGATGGATGCGTTCGTCGCGGTCACCGACGATGAGGAGTCCAACCTCGTAACGTGCCTGATGGCCAAGCACGTGGGCGTGTACAAAACCGTCGGCTTGTTGTCGAAAGCGGCCTACATCCCGATCAGCCAGGCCATCGGGCTCGATGCTGCGGTCAGCAAGAAGCTCGCCGTCTCGCGCGAGGTGCGTCGCTACCTGCGGGGCAAACACGTCTTGAGCGTAGCGACGGTCCACGGCCTCGACGCCGAAATTCTGGAGATCGTGGCGACCTCCCGCTCGCCCGTGACGCGCAAGCCGCTTAAAGAACTGTCTCTCCCGAAGGGTATGCTCGTCGGCGCCGTCGAGCACGAGGATTCGACCGAGATTGCCACCGGCGAAACGCGGATCGAGGCGGGCGATCGGGCCATTATTTTCGTGCTGCCGGAGCAGGTTGAGGCAGTCGAAAAGCTGTTCGAGGCAGGCCAGGGCGTGCTCAGCTGAAGCGCGCCCGCGGGCCTCTCACCGGCTGCTCATCTCCGTTTCACCCATCCACCCCGATCCCTCTGCGCCTCATGGTCCTCAACTGGAAGGCCGTCATCCGGACGCTTGGTGGACTGTTGCTGTTTCTGGGCGTGGCGCTGGTTGCTCCGGCGTTCGTGGGACTGTACTATCAAGAGCCCTCGTGGACGAGTTTCCTTGTCGCGGCAGCCATCGCTTTTGCCATTGGAGGGACGGCCTGGTACACACTCGGCACGCCCGGTAAGGACGACCTCGGTGTGCGGGAAGGCTTCGCGATCGTCGCGCTTTCGTGGTTCGTGCTCTCGCTGATTGGCGCGCTGCCCTTCGTCCTCGATGGGGTGCTCGATACGTACACGGACGCGTTCTTCGAGACGATGAGCGGCTTCACGACGACGGGCGCCACCATCTTTGGCGGCGGGGGCAACATGGCCATCGAGGCCATGCCCAAGGCTTTCGCGTTCTGGCGCAGCCTCGCTCACTGGATGGGCGGCATGGGCATCATCGTGCTCACCCTCGCCATTTTGCCCATCCTGGGCGTCGGCGGGATGCAGCTTTTCCGTGCCGAAGTGCCCGGCCCCTCCGCCGATAAACTGACGCCTCGCGTGCGCGAGACGGCCAAGCGGCTCTGGCTCATCTACGTGGGGATTACGGCAGTGGAAGTGCTGCTTTTGCTTCCGGCGATGCCGCTCTTCGACGCGGTCAACCACGCTTTTGCCACCATGGCTACCGGGGGCTTCTCGCCGAAGAACGGGTCCGTCGGGCAGTACGGATCGGCGTATGTCGATTGGGTGGTGACCGTCTTTATGTTCCTGGCGGGCATGAACTTCGCGCTGCACTACCGCCTGCTGCGAGGCAAGCCCATCACGGTGATTGGTGACTCGGAGCTGCGCGCCTACACCGGCATCGTGCTGGGGTCGACGGTCGTGATTGCGCTCGCCACATGGGCGCCCACGGCCAACCTCCTGATGGTGGGCGATCCACTCGATCAGGCGTTCGCTGGCTACGAAACCATTACCGAGGCGCTCCGCTACGCCGCATTCCAGTCCGTTGCCATCATCACGACGACGGGCTTCGGCACGGCCGATTACGAGCTCTGGACGCCCGTGGCGCTCGGAATGCTCTTTCTGCTGTTCTTCTGCGGCGGCATGGCGGGCTCCACGGGCGGCGGGCCCAAGGTGATGCGGCACATCCTGCTCTTCAAAAACGCCTTCCGCGAGCTCAAGCAGCTCATCCATCCACAGGCGATCCTGCCGCTGCGCCTTGGTGGGGACGTCGTCTCGCAGGACATCATGCGCAACGTGCTCTCGTTCATCGTGCTCTACTTCATGCTGAACGGCTTCGGCATCGTGGTGATGTCGTTTCTGGGGATGGATCTGCTCAGCGCGTTCGGCGCGACGATTGCCTGCGTGGGGAATATCGGTCCGGGGTTTGGCTCGGTGGGACCGACGGATAACTACGCGCACATTCCCGCCATCGGGAAGTGGGTGCTTTCTATCCTGATGATGGCCGGGCGGCTGGAGATTTTTACCGTGCTAATCCTATTCGCCCCGTCGTTCTGGCGCCGATGAGCTGTCTGCGTGGGCTCAGGCCACATGGTGGTGCGAGGAGCGGCGGCGCGGCGAGCGATCCTCGAAGGACGCCTCCCAATCCGAGAGGCGGTTCCACCGCTCCTGGTCGAGGCTCCTCGTGGCGTCGTCGATGAGGTCGAGCCGGTCAAATGGCTCCGGCTGATGCGTGCCCGTCAGCGCGAACAGGTGGCTCAGGGCCGAAGACGAGGCGATCCAGAGAAGAAGGCTGCCCAGCGAAAAAAGGAGGAGCGAGAGGGCCAGCATGGGAATCGGTATGGCCTGGTGTGCACGGGGATGGTGGGACATCTACTCCCATGATCCCACGCGAGCGGCCCAGGCACGGTCTCGCTTTGGCGCATCTGGCTGACGCCGGGTTGGAGCATGACGGGCAGAAGGTTTGGCGCACGTCCGCCGATGAGCGCCCGCCGTACAGGAACGGCCCCGCCGGCGGAGCCCGACGGGGCCCGTGCAGGTCGAACCGAATCCGGCCTCTCAGGCGTCGTCGCTGAAGTCGCGATGGCCGAAGTAGTGCAGCACGTACTTGATCTTCGACGCCTTGCCTTTGCCGAAGCCAGGCAGCCTGCGCAGGCGCTTCTCGATGGTGTCGAGATCGGCCCCGTCGTTCCACATGGTGGCCGCGTTGCCGTCGTATTCGTCGGCGATGATCTGGGCAACCTTCTGGGTGTTCTCTGCCATCTTGTTCGTGAAGCGGTGCACGGCGGGGCTCTCGGCGAAGATCGCCTGGAATTCGTCGAAATTCATCGCCGCAATTTTTTCCATGTCGAGATGGCCGAGCCGGTTCTTGAGGCGAATCGGGCCGGTAAAGGCGTACTCGGCTCGCACGCGCTGGTCGTACAGCAGGCCGAGTACGGCGGCGTTCGGGTCGGCGCGCAGCGCCTCGTCGTCGTCGAAGTCCCCGGTGAGGGTGCCTTCTTCCTTGAAGCGCTCCATCATGCGGACGAGGCCGCCTTGCAGGTCGCCGTAGTCGATGTGGGAAATCTCGATCATTGTCGAATTGCGATGGTCAAATGGCGAATGGCGTGTGGCTAACCATATCCAATCGTGGCACCAAAATCGACATTCGTCACTCGAAATTCGTCATTCCGCGAGCCAGCGCGCCATCGATTTGGCGAAGTAGGTGAGGAT
>CAYUVF010000047.1:0-37354 GCA_964448045.1 uncultured Rhodothermales bacterium | reverse complement strand
ATCGAAGCGCTCCACGACCTCGGGCTGGAGACGGCCATGATCACGGGCGACAACGAGCGCACCGCCCGCGCCATCGCCGAGCAGGTCGGCATCGACCATGTGCTCGCCGAGGTGCTGCCCGACGGCAAGACGGACGAGGTAAAGCGCCTCCAGGAGAAGCACGGCCGCGTCGCGTTCGTCGGCGACGGCATCAATGACGCGCCCGCGCTCACGCAGGCCGACGTCGGCCTCGCCATCGGCACGGGGACCGACATCGCCATCGAGGCGAGTGACGTGACCCTCGTTCGCGGCGAGTTGACGAGCGTCGTGGAGGCCGTGAACCTGAGCCGCGCCACGTTCCGCACGATCCAGCAGAATCTCTTCTGGGCCTTTGCCTACAACGTCGTGATGATTCCGCTGGCCGTGATCGGCTGGATGCACCCCGTGCTGGCCGAGATCGCCATGGCCACGAGCTCCATCACCGTCGTCGGCAACGCGAACCGGCTGCGGCGGGTGGACATCCGCCCGGATTATGCCGAAGCGAAAGGGGCCTCTGCTGACCACGCGGAGAAGGAGTCGGCGCGGGCAACGGCGTGAGGAGCTTCAGTTCGTTACGAAATACGCCGGAACTCCGCGCCTGATTGCCGAATTGGACACGTGACTACCGAGATAACCCGCCCCGCATGATTTCCGCGCTCCGGACATACCGCACGCTGCCCGCGCTGCTCGCCACCCTGATGGTGCTGAGCGTGGGCCTGCCGGTGCTCTGCCAGGTCTGCGCCCCCGCTGAGGCCGCTGCGTCCGATCAAACGGCCATGCACGCATCGCACGAACCTGGTCCTGACGCGCCGGCGCCCTGCCTGCACGGTCACGACGAGGCGCCCGCCCCGTCGGACGCGCCGCACAGCACGTCGGGTTGTGACGATGCAACGTGCATCACCGTGGCGGAGGAGTCGGCACCTGCCGTGCTCCAAGCGGAGCGGATGGTGCTGGCCGTGCCCGAAGTACCCGTGCCCACTACGCAGGTCGCCACGCGGCTTGTCGCCGTATCCTCTCCACGGGCTCACGGGCTGGCGGAGCGGTGGGCATCGCCCCAGATACACATCCCTATCCGTCTCCAGACGGCGTCGTTTCTCTTGTGATGGCTGCAGGCAGCAGTGTGCTGTCGGTGGCTGGTCGTTTTGTGCGAGTGATTGGGTGGAGTCATGTCCGACGCTGATCGGGCACCCGGGTGCTTGAAAAGGCAATCGGGATGACCGCGTCAGCCACTCCGCTTTTGTCCCGATCCGGTTGGACGGGGTACGTCATCGTCACGTCGTTACAACCGCGTCCCCACAGCGCGCTGCTGCACCGAACTTCATCCCGGCGCTTGAGCTCTTCAGCGCCGGCGTTCGGATGGTTTCCTCCCTGGACCTGCAGCAGATTCTATGTCCCGTATGCTTCGCGTCGTGGCCCTCCTGGCCGCGGCCGCCCTGTCGCCCCTTTCGCCCGTTCACGCCCAACCGGCGCCGTCGGATACGACCGTCTTGCGCCTCGACGCACTCCTCCGCGAGGTCGAGGGCGCGAACCCATCGTTGCGAGCAGCCCGGCTCCGGGCCGACGCGCTGCGGACGGAGCGCGAACAAGCGTCTGCCCTCCCCGATCCGACACTGGGCGTGGCCTATCAGCCGTATTCCATCGTGACGGCGCGCGGGCCGCAACGATCGCTGTGGCAAGTCCAACAGCCGATTCCCGTGCCCGGCACGCGCCGCCTGCGCGGTGAGGTCGCAGACCTGCGCGCTGACGTAGCCTCCGCCGACGCGGCGACCGTCGCCCAGGATCTCGCGCTGCGGGTGAAACAGGCGTACTACACGCTGTACCGCGTACAGGAGCAGGAGCGGCTCATCCGCCGGTTCCAGGATGAGCTGGCGGGGTTTGAATCCTCGGCCGCGGCGCAGTATGAGGTCGGGCGCGGCCCGCAGCAGGCGATCCTGAAGGCGCAGATCGAGCGGGGCCGGCTGACGGTGCGGCTGGAGCAGTTGGCCGAGGAGCGCGCGTCGGCCCAGCAGCGGCTGGCACGCCTCACGGGACGCACGGACACCGAGAGGCTGTCCGGGGCCGTCCGTGTAGCGCCGCCCGATGAGGATATCCCGTCGCCCGATCCGGTAGCGACGGCGCTCCAGCAGCGCCCAGAGGCCGAGGCGTTGCGCCGCACCCAGCAGCGCGCGAACCGTGAGGAAGCGCTTGCTCGCAAAGCGTTCTGGCCGGATGTCACCGTCGGGCTCCAATACGTCGACATTCAGTCGTCTGACCTGACGCCGACGATGACGGGGCGGGACGCGCTCGCCATGAGCCTGGGCATCAAGGTGCCGCTCTGGCGGGGCAAGCTGGACGCGCAGGTCAGCGAAGCCCAGATCGAAGCGCGCCGCGCCGAGACGCAACTGGAGGCGCTGGCGCTCGACATCCGCACGCAGCTGGCCGATCTGCAGCAGCAGCTTCAGCGGCAGCAGCGGCAACTGACGCTGATCCGCGACACGCTCATCCCGCAGGCCGAGACCGCGCTCGAAGCGACGCTGGACTCCTACTCCACCGGCCGCACCGACTTCCTCGACCTGCTCGACGCCGAGCGGACCCTCTTCCAGCTCCAGATGGAGTCCGAGGCGACGTACGCTCGCTTCCTCAAAACCACCGCCGCGCTGGAGCGCACGCTGGGCGTCACCACGCGCAGCGAACGCACCCCGTAGATCAACGGCGCTCCATGCCGCCATCGGCTTCACGTCAAGACCCCAAACCCCATGAAAAACAAACTGATCATCACGGCCGCCCTGCTCGTCGGAGTTCTTCTCGGCGGCGGCTTGCTGACGGCTTTCAACTATGCCAGCACCTCCCCGGGTGCAGCGGCGGGCGATTCCACGTCGGAGGTTGCCACCTCGGACCGCACGCCGGATCGCTCGGCACCGAGCGGATTGGCTGCCTACGACGAGAACGGCGACGGCGTCGTCTATCAGGGCGGCATGCACCCGGACATCGTGCAGGACGAGCCGGGCAACTGCCCCGTGTGCGGCATGACGCTGACGCCCGTGCAGGTCGATGGCCAGCAGGAGGAAGGTACCGTCCGCATCTCGCCCCTGACGCTGCAAAATATCGGCGTGCGCACGACGACGGTGGCCGTTGAGCCCCTCACGCGGCAGGTGCGCACGACGGGGCGCTTCGAGGCGGACGAGCAGCGGATGCACGCCGTCGCGCCCAAGATCAGCGGCTGGGTCGAGACGCTGCACGTCGATTACGAGGGCGCCCGCGTGCAGCCGGGCGATCCGCTCTTTGCCATCTACAGCCCGGAGCTCGTCGCCACGCAGGAGGAGTACCTGACGGCGCTTCGCAACGCCGAGCGGCTCGGCACAGAGGATGGCAGCGCCCAGCGGCTCGTCCAGGCGGCCGAGCGCCGGCTCGCGTACTGGGACGTCTCGGACGAGCAGATCGAGCGGTTGGCCGCCACCGGCACGCCCCAGCGTACGCTTACCTTTTATGCGCCGTCCGCCGGCACCGTCACGCGCAAGAATGTGACCGAGGGGCAGAAGATCACGGCGGGCCAGACGCTGATGCACGTCACCGATCTCAGCGCCCTCTGGCTGATGGTCGACGTCTACGAGCAGGACCTGGCCTGGATTGAGGAGGGCAGCACCGCCCGTGTCGAACTGCCGTACGCGCCCGGCCGCACCGTCGAGGGCCGCATCGACTACATCTATGACACCGTCGACCCCGACACGCGCACGGTGAAGGCGCGCGTCACGGTGCCGAACCCCGACCGTTCGCTCAAGCCCGGCATGTACGCCACCGTCACGCTGCGCGGCGGCCGCACGGCGCCGACGCCGCTCGTGCCGGACGCCGCCATCGTCAGCTCCGGCGAGCGCGACGTGGTCATCCAGGCGCTGGGCGACGGCCGCTTCCGGCCCGTGCCCGTGCAGACCGGCCTCGCCGCGGACGGGCGCGTGCAAATCCTCAGCGGACTGAGCGGCGGCGAGCGCATCGTGACGAGCGCCCAGTTCCTCATCGACTCAGAAGCCCGCCTGACCGGTGCGCTTCGTGCCATGGCGGACACGATGGGAGGGGACGAGATGGCCATGCCGGAGCCGCAAAGGGATAGCCATCAAGGACACGCGCACTGAATTGACGATTGTCCATTTTCGATTGTCGATTCCTCAATCCCCCAATCGGCAATCTCCCAATCGGCAGTCCTCGGATCGTCAATCCCCACCGTTGCGGCGGGCGGTTTTCTTCGAGACGGCGGCGATGGCCGTCAGCTCACGGGCTTCCCGCAGGAGCGGGCGCACAGCGTTCGCCGAGGCGTGGCCGAGTTCTTCGACGACTTCCAGCCAAAACGCGGACTCATCGGCTTCTTCCTCCACAATGGCCATCTTCGCGACGAACGCCGCCCGCGACTGAGCACGACACGCCGCCCGGTAGTTTGCTCCCACCGAAGATGCCGACCGCATGAGTTGCTTCCCAATCACCCAACACTGCGGATGATCCGGCAACGTATCCGAAAACCGAAACACGGCAATCGCAAACCGCTTCGTGCGCGCCTTCAGCTGCTCTTGCATGACGTCCGGTGGCGATGTCAATCAGGTGCCTGCAATGAAGACACGCCCATCCAGCCACCCGTAACGTCCCATAATTGAATGATTGACAATTGGTGGATTGGGTGATTCTTGGCTCTGTGCTCAACAATCCACCAATCCACCAATCCCCCAATCGAAAATCGACAATCCACACGATCGACAATCATCAATCGACAATGTTAAAATCGATCATCGAATGGAGCGCGGAGAACCGGCTCCTCGTCGGGCTGCTCACGCTCCTGCTGGCCGTAGCCGGGACGTGGGCGACGCTGAACATGCCCGTCGACGCCTTCCCCGACCTGTCGCCGACGCAGGTCATCATCAAGACGGAGTACCCGGGGCAGGGGCCGAACGTCGTCGAGGAGCAGGTCACCTATCCGCTCACGACGGCCCTGATGTCGGTGCCGTACGCGCAGACCGTCCGCGGCTACTCGATGTTCGGGACCTCGTTCGTGTACGTTATCTTCGAGGACGGCACCGACATGTACTGGGCGCGCAGCCGCGTGCTCGAATACCTGAACACGGTGGCCGAGGACCTGCCCGATGCCGCCAAGCCCGCCCTCGGGCCGGATGCGAGCGGCGTCGGATGGGTGTACCAGTACTCGCTGCGCGACACGACCGGCCAGCACGACCTGGCCGAGCTGCGCGCCATGCAGGATTTCTTTCTCCGGTACGAGCTGCAGGGCGTGGAGGGCGTCTCCGAGATCGCCGCGGTCGGCGGCTTTGAGAAGCAGTACCAGGTCGTCGTCGACCCGCAGACGCTCTCCGCGTACGGGCTCACGATCAAGCAGGTGAAAACGGCGCTGCAGCGCTCCAACCAGGACGTCGGCGGGCGGATCGTGGAGATGGGCGAGCGCGAGTTCATCGTGCGCGGCAAGGGCTATCTGCAAGGATTGGACGACATCCGGAATGTCGCGCTGCGCTCCGACCGCGGGACCCCGCTGACGATCGGTGACGTGGCGCGGGTGCAGACCGGGCCGGAGCTGCGGCGCGGCATCGCCGACGTGAACGGCGAGGGCGAGGTCGTGGGCGGCGTCGTGGTGATGCGCTCGGGCGAGAACGCGATGGAGGTGATCGAGCGCGTGGAGGCGCGGCTCGCGGAGCTGGCGCCCAGCCTCCCGCCCGGCGTCGAGGTCGTTACCGAGTACAACCGGCGGCCGCTCATTGAGCGCGCCATCGCCACGCTCACGACGCAGCTCACCGAGGAGATGATCGTCGTGGCGCTCGTCGTGATCCTCTTCCTGTTGCACGTACGGAGCGCGTTCGTGGCGCTCGTCACCGTGCCCGTCGGCATCGTGGCGTCGCTGCTGGTGATGTACCTCTTGGGCATCAACGCCAACGTGATGAGCCTCGGCGGCATCGCCATCGCCATCGGCGTGATGGTGGACGCCTCGCTCGTGATGGTCGAAAACGCGCACAAACACCTGGAGCGATTGCGGGAGAGCGCGGGGGAAAGGGGGAATGGGAGCAAGGGCGAATTGTCGAATGACGATTTTCAAATGTCGAATGAGGACGAACCAATCGACAATCGACAATCGAAAATCGACAATGAAACGCGCATCGAGGCGGTGATCGCCGCGGCGAAGGAAGTGGGCCCCAGCCTCTTCTTTTCGCTGCTGATCGTCACGATCAGCTTCCTGCCGGTGTTCACGCTGCAAGAGGTGGAGGGGCGGCTGTTCCGGCCGCTGGCGTTCACGAAGACGTTCGCGATGGCGGCGGCGTCGCTGCTGGCCGTGACGCTCGTGCCGGCGCTCATGGTTACGTTCGTGAAGGGGCGCATCCGGGCCGAGCGCGACAATCCCATCGCCCGGTTCTTCATCCGCGTGTATCGCCCCGTGATCCGCGCCGTGCTGAAGCGGCCGGGCACGGTGCTAGCCGGGGCCGCGGTGATTCTGGGGCTGACGTTCCTCCCGCTGCAGCGCATGACGGTCGGCAAGGAGATCGTCCCGTTCCCGCAGATCGGCTCCGAGTTCATGCCGCCGCTCAACGAGGGCGATCTGCTCTACATGCCGACGACGCTACCCGGCGTCTCGCCGCAGAAGGCGAAGGAGATCTTGCAGCAGACGGACCGCATCATCGCGAGCTTCCCCGAGGTCCAATCCGTCTTCGGCAAAGCGGGCCGCGCCGCGACGGCCACCGATCCGGCGCCGCTGTCGATGCTGGAGACGACCATCATCCTGAAGCCGCAGGATGAGTGGCGCGACGGCATGACGCGGCAGCAGCTCATCAGTGAGATGAACGCCGCGCTGCAGATCCCGGGGCTCACGAACGCGTGGACGCAGCCCATCGAGGCGCGCACCGACATGCTGGCCACCGGCATCAAAACGCCCGTGGGCATCAAGATCGCCGGCGAGGACCTGCGCACGCTGGAGCGGCTCGGTGAGCAGGTGGAAGCCGCGCTCGCGCCGCTGGCGGGCACGCAGTCGGTCTACGCCGAGCGGGTGATGGGCGGCACGTTCCTCGACATCGACATCCGCCGCGAGCAGGCCGCCCGCTACGGCCTCACCACGGGCGACGTGCAGGACATCATCCAGACGGCCATCGGCGGGATGCCGGTGACGACGACCGTCGAGGGCCTGGAGCGCTTTTCCGTGAACGTCCGCTACCCACGGGCGCTGCGCGACAACCTCCCGGCGCTGCGTGCCGTGCGCGTGCCGCTGCCCACCGGCGGCGAAGTGCCGCTCGGTCAGCTGGCGACGCTCTCGCGCGTCGAGGGCCCGCCCATGATTAAGAGCGAACAGGCCCGCCCGAACGCGTGGGTCTTCGTCGATCTCGCCGACAACACGGACATCGGCTCGTACGTGCAGACCGCGCGCGACGTGATCCGCAACGAACTCGACCTGCCGCCGGGCTACGCGCTGACGTGGAGCGGGCAGTATCAGTACATGGAGCGCGCCAACGAGCGGCTGCAGCTCCTCGTGCCCATCACGCTGGCCATCATCTTCCTGCTGCTGTTCCTGCACTTCCGGAGCGCGATGAAGTCGGCGCTGCTCCTCGGGCTGCTGCCGTTCTGCCTCGTGGGCGCCGCGTGGCTGATGTGGGCGCTCAACTTCAACATGAGCATCGCCGTGGGTGTCGGGTTCATCGCCGTGGCCGGACTGGCCGCGGAGTTGGGCGTCGTGATGCTCGTCTACCTCGACGAGGCCATCGAGCGGTACCGGCGCGAGGGGCGGATGACCTCGCCGGACGCGCTCCGCAGCGCGCTCGAAGAGGGCTCCGTGATGCGCGTGCGTCCGCTCCTGATGACCGTGTTCACGACGTTCTTCGGCCTGCTCCCGCTGATGTTCGCGGGCGGCACGGGTTCGCAGGTGATGCAGCGCCTCGCCACACCGATGGTGGGCGGACTCTTCAGCGCCGCGCTGCTGACGCTCGTCGTGCTGCCGGCGGCGTACATGCTCATCCAGCGCTTGCGGCTGCGAGAGGCGCTATCAGGTTCCGGGGGAGTCGACGCGTCGGACGATGGCACTGAGCCGGCTGGAGGCGCTGTTTCGCACGATTCATCAGCTCTCTCGCACAACGCATAACCCGCTGCATCACCCAGCTCAAGCCATCAGACTGTTATGGAATGCACATCCAAGAGGGCACCCCACGGGTGGCCAATGATCGTTCATCCGCGCGGAGGCGCTCGGAAGATTGGTCCTCGACAGACGATGTGCACTGCCCGACCTGCCCGAGCATCGAGCCGCGTACTGGCCTACGAGCCCTCTGGCCGTTCCCATGGAGACAATCTTTCTGATTTCGGTTCTCTGTATTAAGCAATCATCCACCAACGACCATGACTCCGCACGAACCGCTGCCCGAATCGATATCGAATCATTCACCAGCCGAAACGGCGTCCGGTGCCCTCTCTCGCCGCGACTTTGTCAAGAGCGCTGGCGCGTTGACTGCCCTGGCGGGTATGCAGGCGCTCCTGCCCGGCTGGGCCCGTGCGACGACGCCCGGCCACACGGCTCGAACCGGCCTGCAGGCGCTGGAGCCCACGCGGCGCGCTGGAAATCGCGTCGAGTACGACATCGAAATCGCGCGCACGCCCTTCGAGGTCGCCGGCCGCCGCGCGAGCGCCATCACGATGAACGGCACCGTGCCGGGGCCGCTGATTCGCCTCCAGGAGGGCGAAGAGGCCGTGCTGCGTTACACCAACGCGTTGGACGAGGAGACCTCGATCCACTGGCACGGCCTGCTCCTCCCGAACCGGTTCGACGGCGTCCCCGAGGTCAACTATCCCGGCGTTGCGCCCGGCGAGACGTTCGAGGTGCGCTTCCCGGTCCGCCAGTATGGCACCTACTGGTACCACAGCCACTCGGGCCTGCAGGAGCAGCTCGGCCACTACGGGCCGCTCATCATCGATCCCGCCGAGGCGGATCCGCATGAATATGACCGCGAGCACGTCATCGTCCTCTCCGACTGGACGTTCGAAGATCCCTATGCGATCCTGGCCAATCTGAAGAAGGGGGGGCATTACTACAACTTCCAGCAGCAGACCGCCGGCGATTTCTGGCGAGATGTTTCGGACGATGGGTTTTGGTCGACTCTCAAAGATCGCCTCAGTTGGAAGCGGATGCGGATGAGTCCCACCGACATCTCCGATGTAACCGGCGCAACCTATACCTACCTGATGAATGGCCAGGCGCCCGGCGCCAACTGGACGGGGCTATTCAACCCAAGTGAGCGCGTGCGCCTGCGGGTCATCAACGCGAGTGCGGCGACGATCTTCGACGTGCGGGTGCCGGGCCTGGAGATGGACGTGGTGCAGGTGAGCGGCCAGAACGTCCAGCCCGTGACTATCGACGAGTTTCGGATCGGCGTTGCCGAGCGGTACGACGTGATCGTCGAGCCCACGGAGGACCGCGCGCACACCGTTTTTGCTGAGGCCATCGACCGGAGCGGCTCCGCCCGCGGCACGCTCGCCCCGCGGGAAGGCATGGAGGCGCCCGTTCCCAAGCCGCGCGAACGCCCGCTGCTCACCATGGCCGATATGGGCATGATGCACGGCGACATGGAGGGCATGGACCACGGCAATATGGACATGAACGGCGCGCCAGCCGATTCCTTGACGGCCGAGATGGATCACGGCGATATGAATCATGAGGGTATGGATCACGGCGACATGGATATGAGTGACGCCGGGGCATCGGGAAGTCGCCTGCGCCCACCGGGAACGCTGCCCGAGCCGGTGCCCCACGGCCCCGGTGGGCACGGTCCGGGCGAAGCCGGTATTCCGATGATGACGCGCTCGCGGCTGCACGAGCCGGGCATCGGATTGGGCGACGACGGCTGGCGCGTGCTCACCTACGATCAGCTCAAGGCCTACGACGAGAAGGACGAATTTCGGGCGCCCGACCGGGAGATCGAGTTGCACCTCACGGGCAACATGGAGCGCTTCATGTGGGGCATCAACGGGATGGAGTTCTCCGACGCCGATCCGATCCACGTCGAGTACGGCGAGCGCATCCGGCTCATCTTCGTCAACGACACGATGATGAACCATCCGATGCACCTGCATGGGATGTTCATGGAGCTCGAAAACGGTCACGGCGAGCGCAGCCCCTTCATCGACACGGTTACCGTGAAGCCGGCCGAGCGCGTTTCGCTGCTGCTTACCGCCAACGAGCCGGGGCCGTGGTTTTTCCATTGCCACATCCTCTATCACATGGATGCCGGCATGGCCCGGGTATTCTACGTCGAACCCCCGTCCGGCCACGACGAGGCGTTTTACTACGCGCTCCCGTCCTGATCCCCTTCTCGGCATTTCTGGTCCCCTTGCCACGCACGTACCATGCTACGTCTTTTTCAGTACATCATCGGAATTCTCGTTGCGGCGATGCTCCTGGCCGGGTCCGCGGGACAACCGGTCCATGCGCAGACCATGGACGACGCTCCTCACGTCTACGTGTTGTTTGACCAGATCGAATATGTCCCCGAGCCCGCCGAACGCCCGGTCGGACTGGAAGCGATCAGCTGGATTGGCAGGGACGTCAACCGGCTCTGGCTCCGCGCTGAAGGCGAGCAGTCGACGCTTCACCAGGAGGGAGAAGCCGAAGTCGAAGCGCTCTACGGCCGGCTCATCAGCCCGTACTTCGATGTTGTCGCCGGCGCGCGGCTCGACCGGCGCTGGGGCGCGGACGGTCAAACCCGCGGCCATCTCGCGGTGGGGCTCCAGGGGGTGGCGCCGTACCGGTTCGAGATCGAGCCGACGCTCTACGTTAGCCACGAGGGGAACGTGTCCGCTGGCTTTTCGGCTGCCTACCACGTTCTCTTCACGCAGCGGCTGATCCTGGAATCGGAACTGGAGACGAGCGCGGCTCTGCAAGACGTGCCCGAGTGGGGCGTCGGGTCAGGCCTCAACGACGTGGGCCTCGGATTTCGGCTGCGCTACGAATTCCACCGCAAGTTTGCTCCCTACATCGGGTATTCGCACGACTGGACGTTCGGGAAAACCGCTGACCTCACGGGAGAATCCAGCAGCGGCGCCTTCGTCTTCGGCGTGCGCGTCTGGCGCTGACGACCTCGGGCTGCACTCAAGTAACATGATCTCATAAAATCCAGGTTTTGCTATGCGCTTCTTGTCTCTGTTTGTTCTCTCCAGCGTTCTCATCGTCGGACTCTTCACCTGGAGCGCGTGTCAGCAGGAAGAGCGCCCGAGACGGCAGCGCGCTCTTATCGACTCGCTGGAGCGCGACTATCAACAGCTTCAGGCACGGTATCAGCAAATGGGCGATTCGCTGGCGCCGACGATGCGCCAGATGGCTGGCTCCATGCAGCAGATGCACCGGCAGATGATGGGTGCCGACTCGATGGGCGGCCAGAGGATGCAGCGTGGGATGGGCGGTCAGGGCATGCGAGGCGAGGGGATGATGAGACAACATCACCAGCAGATGCATGGTGGCGCCCAGCGCGAGTGGCATCAGCAGATGATGGAGATGCACCGTCAGATGGCTGGGATGCATCAGAACAGGCAGCCCGGCATGGCCGCGCAGCATCGGCGGATGATGCAGTGGCACCAGCAGCTGTTCGAGTCTACTCCGTCCGATGCGGCGGCTCCTTCGTCAGGCCCCGAAACCGCCGCGTCTGGCGAGGCGATTTATCAGCGGCAGTGCGCGACGTGCCATGGAGCTGATGGGCAGGGCGTAGCCGGCGCCTTTCCGCCGCTGGCTGGGGCGGACTGGGTCACGGGTGATACGGACCGGCTCGTGCGCATCCTGATGCATGGTCTGCAGGGACCTGTTGAGGTCGGCGGAACGCGCTACAACGGTGTGATGCCGGCGTTTGGCGGTCGGCTTAGCGATGAGGAGATCGCTGCCGTCCTGACGTACATTCGCGCGTCGTGGGGCCACCAGGCATCGGAGGTTACCGCCAGTGACGTGGAGGACGTGCGTGCGGAATACGGCGGACGCACGAGCCCGTGGTCAGCGTCTGATCTACAATGAGAGAGGCGTGCTACACCCGGTCCCCGACTCCGCTCGATTCAATAGTGAAGATCGGAAGAAACAGTAAAGCTGTACCCAACTATAGCCTCCTCGTGAAAGGAACCCTATACCATACTATAGAGCGTTGATAAAGAAAAGCAGTGCTTGACATGCCGATCCACGCAACCATTCACTGTCTTGTACACCATCCGACGACATGCAACCATGAAACGCTTAACTGCAGTACTTTCGATATTCCTTACGTTCGCGCTTCTCACCGCCCTTCCCGCCGAGGCGCAGCACCAGCAGTACCAGCAGCATCACGGCCAGCAAGGCCAACAGGGACAGCAGGGCATGATGGCCCGCCCCGATAGCATGCCCGGCGGCATGATGGGCATGATGCAGGGCATGCGCGGGATGCATCAGCAAATGATGCAAAATCCCATGCACCGCGCGCAGATGATGACGTTCATGCTCCCCGCTCTGGCCGACACGCTGGGCCTCTCCGACCAGCAGATTGAGCAGATGAACCAGCTCAAAAGCGAGGCGATGGCCCAGCAGAAGGAGCACCAAGAGCAGATGATGGCCCGCCGCAAGCAGATGATGGGCCTTTTCGAAGGCGAGGATCAGCCTGCACCGGCGGACGTGCGCCAGCACCTGACCGCAATGGCCGAGATGCGGGCCAACCGGCAGGCCAGCATGTACGACACGGCCCAGTCGATGCGCGAGGTGCTCACCGCCGAGCAGCGCGAGATGCTCTCCGGCATGCCCATGCAGCAGCGCATGCGCCAGATGATGGCGAATATGCCCATGATGGACATGATGCAGATGATGCGATCCATGCGCGGTAACCGGATGGGGGGCATGATGCAGGGCGACATGGAGAATATGCCCATGCAGCGTCATCGCCAGAATCGGTGACTCTCACCAACCCTTTGTGGTTGCTGATGCCACAGATGAATCAAACGCTTCATTGAGAATGTCCTGCGATCATGAGATCCGATTCGGACACACATCATCACGATCACGGTGAGGAAAGCCACCATGACCATCACGCCCACATGGTCGCCGACTTTCGGCGGCGCTTCTGGGTGGCGCTCGCCCTTACGGTGCCCATCCTCCTGCTCTCGCCGCTGATTCAGGGATTCCTAGATATCGAGGAGGCCCTGCAGTTTCCAGGCGACCTGATTGCGCTCTGGGGCTTATCGACCGTCGTATTTTTCTACGGCGGCTGGCCGTTCCTGAAGGGCATTGTCGAGGAGCTGCGCGACGGAGCGCCCGGCATGATGACGCTCATCGGGGTGGCCATCACGACGGCGTACGTCTACTCCAGCGCCGTCGTCTTCGGCCTGCCGGGCAGCATCTTCTTCTGGGAGCTGGCCACGCTGATCGACGTGATGCTGGTCGGCCACTGGGTCGAGATGCGCTCGGTCATGGGCGCGTCGAAGGCGCTCGAAGAGCTCGCCAAACTGATGCCGCAGACGGCCCACCGCCTTACCGACGAGGGCGACACGGAAGAAGTGCCGCTGGACGCCCTTGAGCACGGCGACCGGGTGCTCATCCGTCCCGGCGAGAAGATTCCGGCCGATGGCGACGTGGTTGAGGGACAGTCCGCCGTCAACGAGGCCATGCTCACCGGCGAGTCGGTGCCCGTGCCCAAGGAAGAAGGCGACGAGGTGATCGGCGGGGCGATCAACGGCGAGGGCGCGCTCACCGTCGAGGTGCAAAAGACGGGCGAGGAGGGCTACCTCTCGCAGGTCATCACGATGGTGGAGGAGGCGCAGGCCACGAAGTCGAAGACGCAGGACCTGGCGAACCGTGCGGCTGTCTGGCTGACCGGCGTGGCGCTCGGCGGCGGCGCGCTCACGATGTTCGCCTGGACGGTCATAGCAGGGGAGGAGGTCGCCTACGCGCTGGAGCGGACGGTGACGGTGATGGTGATTGCCTGCCCGCACGCGCTCGGGCTGGCCGTGCCGCTCGTCGTGGCCGTCTCGACGGCGCTCTCCGCGCAGAACGGCCTGCTCATCCGGGACCGCACGGCGTTCGAAGCCGCCCGCAACCTGCAGGCGGTGATCTTCGACAAGACGGGCACGCTCACCGAGGGCCGCTTTGGCGTGACGGATACGCTCAGCTTCAACGGCATGGCCGACGAGGACCTGCTCCGCACCGCGGCCGCCGTCGAAAGCCGCTCCGAGCATCCCATCGCCCAAGGCATCGTGCAGGCCGTCGATGACGCGCCCGCGGTGGAGGATTTCAACGCGATCACGGGCAAAGGCGCCGAGGGGCGCGTGGATGGCAAAGACGTGAAGGTCGTCAGTCCGGGCTACCTCCGCGAGCACAGCTATTCGATCCCCGACGGCTCGGCGTACGAGGACCTCTCCGGCCAGGGCAAGACCGTCGTCTTCGTGCTGATCGACGGCGATCTGGCGGGCGCCATCGCGCTGGCCGACATGATCCGCGAGGAGTCGAAGGAAGCCGTCGCGACGCTGAAGGAGATGGGCATCCAGGCCATGATGCTCACCGGCGACAACCAGCAGGTCGCCGAGTGGGTGGCCGAGGAGATCGGACTCGATGACGTTTTTGCCGAGGTGCTGCCCGACGAAAAGGCCGACAAGGTAAAGGAGGTGCAGGGCCGCGGCCTAACGACCGCCATGGTGGGCGACGGCGTGAACGATGCGCCGGCCTTGGCGACCGCCGACGTGGGCATTGCCATCGGGGCCGGGACGGACGTGGCTGTGGAGACGGCCGACATCGTGCTCGTGCGCAACGATCCGACGGACGTGACCTCGATCCTGAAGCTCGCGCAGGCGACCTACAGCAAGATGGTGCAAAACCTGTGGTGGGCCGCCGGCTACAACATTGTCGCCATTCCGGTGGCAGCTGGCGTGCTGGTCGGATGGGGCATTCTGTTCGGGCCGGCCGTGGGCGCGGCGCTCATGAGCCTCAGCACCGTCATCGTCGCCATCAACGCGCGGTTCCTGCAGGTTGAGTAGCTCGATAACAAATTCGCGCTGTCCGCACCCAATCTGCCGAACCTCTGTGCGCGGTGTTCCTATAATATCGTGGTCGTTCCACCCGCCGTCGCCGATCCGGACGGCCGGATCTTCTGTGTGATTTTCATTTTACGCTCGATATGTTTCATGCCTGATTTCTCTTCCACCCTCAAAGCCGTAGGCCTCGGCGTACTCATTGCCGTCATCGGCATTGCTGCCTACACCCAGTTTGGCAATCAGTCACCGCAAATCGCCGACGAGGATCTGCCTGCGGTAACGGTGTACAAGAGCCCCACGTGCCAGTGTTGCGGCGAGTGGATCACCCACCTCAAGAACAATGGCTTCGAGGTGAAGACAACCGACCTGTCGGACATGCAGCAGATCAAAAATCGGTTCAACATTCCGCGCGAGCTGTCTTCCTGCCACACTGCGGTGGTAGACGGATATGTGGTTGAGGGGCACGTTCCGGCCGATGAGGTCAAGCGGATGCTCGTGCAGCAGCCCCAGATTGCGGGCCTCACGGTGCCAGGCATGCCCGTCGGTTCGCCCGGTATGGAGCGCGGCAATCAGCTCGATCCGTACAACGTGCTCGCGTTCTCGAAGAACGGAAGCGCCAACATTTTCGCCAAGTATAATCAGTAGACAAATGGGTGGTCTCGGCGTGCTTCCGACGGCATCCTCTCCGCCATTCCACGCATCGATCAATCCTACGCGCCGTTATGACTGCAAGCCCGTATTACTATGCGAAAACGCTCGACTGCTCGCCCGAGGAGGCCGAGGCCCGCGTGCGCGACGAGCTGAAGAAGGAAGGCTTCGGCGTGCTCACTGAGATTGACGTTAAGGCCACGTTCAAGAAAAAGCTGGATGTCGACTTCCGGCCGTATAAGATCCTGGGGGCGTGCAATCCCGGCTTTGCTCACGAGGCGCTCCACGCTGAGGACAAAATCGGCACGATGCTGCCGTGCAACGTAATCGTCCAGGCCAAAGAGGGGCAGGCGGAAGTGGCGGTGGTGGACCCGATCGCGTCGATGCAGGCGGTCGACAATGAGGCGTTGGAGACGATTGCCTCGGACGTTCGGGCGCGGCTTCGTACCGTCATCGACCGGCTCTAATGCGGCCCCGTAAGTGTATTTGCGTCCGGAGAGGGAGCTGATGATTCAGCGGTTCAATGTAGCACCTGGCCTCGGCGCGCTGGTCTTCGCCGTCCTCTTGCTGATGGGATGCGGTGAGCCGCCGCAGGCATCGTACGAGCAGACGATCCTGCAACACCGCGTAGAACGGGATATGGAGCTGCGCGACCGCCAGCGGAGTCCGCTCACCCCGGCCGTGCGCAAACAGTTTAAGGGCCTCAATTACTTTCCCGTCGACTCGACGTATCGCTTCGAGGTGCAGCTCGCCCCCATCACGCCACCCGATTCGGTGCGGATGGTGACGAATCTCGGCGAGATCCGCACGCATGCCAAGATCGGCACAGTCGCTCTTCCATTCGATCGGGGGACCGAGCAACTTGCGGTCTATCACATCGAAGGCGAGCCGCGCGACCTCGTCTGGATCCCCTTCACCGATTCGACGAATCAGGCGAGCACCTATCCGGCCGGCCGCTATATCGACGCGACCCTCAAGCCCGATAGTAGTCTCGTCGTCGATTTCAACAAGGCGTATAATCCGACCTGCGACTATAACCCATCCTACAGCTGTCCCCTTCCGCCCGATCAAAATCACATCCCGTTTCGGGTGCCGGTCGGGGAGAAGCGCTCGGGGCTTCACTCGTATTGACGGGGACGGGCCGGTCAGTCAGGTCTGGGGGACAATGCGCCGCTCAGCTCCGGTGCAGGGCTCGAACTCGAACTCCAGCGTCGCGTGCTCCACGTTGAACTCCGCAGCGAGGCGGTGCTTCAGCTCCTGCTTGATGCGCTCCATCGCTTCGAGGTCGCGCTGTTCGATGACCACATGCGCCTCCAGGGCCGTGTGGTGCTCATCGATCTGCCAGACGTGGACGTGATGCACGCCCCGCACATCCTCGGTGGCCTCCATCGCCTCGACCATCGCCGCGTAATCGAAGCCCGGCGGAGCGCTTTCCATCAGGATGGCGACGGTCCGGCGCAGCAGCCCCGCGCTCTGCACCAGAATGTAGATGGAAATGAGAGCGGTGAGCAGCGGATCGATCCAGAACCAGCCGTATGCCATCACGAGCAGCCCGCCGAGAATCACGCCCACCGAAGCCAGCGCATCGGCGACGATGTGGACGAAGGCGCTTCGGATGTTGAGGCTGCCCTTCGACGAGCGGTGCAGCAGCAGGGCCGTCGCCACGTTCGCCACCAGTGCAATGCTGGCCACGATCAGCATGAGTTGCCCGTCGATGACGCGCGGATCGAGGTAGCGCTCGACGGCTTCCTTCAGCAGGTAGAGTGCGATGAGGACCAGCGTGATCAGGTTGATGAACGCCCCAATGACTTTCGCGCGCTGATATCCGAACGTGCGCTGCGGATCGGCCGCGCGCTCGCTGACCTTCCGCGCCCCCAGGCTAATGCCAAGGGAGGCAGCGTCGTTGAGGTTGTGCGCGGCATCGGCGATGAGGGCGAGGCTGCCCGCCATCAGGCCGGCGATAAACTCGGCCGCCGTGATAATCAGGTTGAGCCCGATGGACAGCACCAGCCGGAGCGTGCCTTGGTCGCCCGTGGAGTGCGTGTGATCGTGCGCCATGGGGAAATTGATTAATTAAAGTATGATCACTTGTTCATATTAAGTGATTCAACTGATGTTTCGCGAGACAAAAGTTTACGCGGCCTCGCGGCCGTGGGAGAGCGCATTCTCCAGCATCTCCACCACATGTTCATCGGCGAGGCGGTAGTAGACATGGCGGCCCTGCTTGCGGCGCGTGACGAGGCGGGCATTGCGCAGCACGCGCAGCTGATGGCTCACGGCCGACTGGCTCACGTCCAGTGCATCAACGATCTCGTGGACGCAGACTTCCCCGTCTCGAAGTACACACAGGATGCGCAGGCGCGTCCCGTCGGCGAACCCCTTGAGGAGGCGCACCGACGCGCTGATGACTGCATCGGGAGGGAGCGGATGGTTCGCAGCCGATTCGGGGGCGCAGGATTCGGGCATGACGGGCGGTGGGAAGTCGGGGAGTTAGCAGCACGTGGCGGAGCCTTCGCCGGCCTGTTGCACCGGCGGACAAGGGCTGCTGCCGTAGGAGCAGAACACGCAGCAGTCCCCGTCGCGAGGGCGGAGTACGGTCGCGCAGTGTGGGCACTCCCAGAAAAATTGGCAGCGGTCAGTGGGCATCGTGGCCTCGGTTGTGCCCCCGCAGGTGGGGCACGTCAGCGTGGCGGTCAGCGTTAGGGCGGCCATAGGACTGCAGGTTAGCGGAGGGCCTCTTCGAGGGCGGTCGACGCCGCTGTGGACGCGTCGCGATACTTGACGATGACGGGCGCGTACAGGCCGAGGCCGTGCTCACGGGCAAAGTCCGAATCGAGGCCGCGCGTACCGGGCACGACCACAGCGCCTTCGGGCACCTCCAGCGGTTGATCCTCAGCACTGGTGTGCACCGTTTCGCGGACCAAATCGTAGATGCGCGTCGAACTTGTAAGCGTCACATTCGGGGCGAGCACGGCGCGGGAGCGGACGATGCAGCCCTCGTACAATCCGCATCCGCCCCCGATGAACACGTCATCTTCCACGATCACCGGCGTCGCATTGACGGGTTCCAGTACCCCGCCGATCTGTGCCGCGGCCGAGAGATGTACTTGCCGGCCGATCTGCGCGCAACTGCCTACGAGCGCGTGCGAGTCGACCATCGTGCCTTCGTCTACATACGCACCCACGTTGATGTACATCGGGGGCATGCAGACGACCCCTGCAGCGACGAACGAGCCGGTACGGATGGACGAGCCGCCGGGGACGAGCCGCACGCCATCGGCTTTGGAGAGCGGCTTTAGCGGATAGGTGTGCTTATCAAAATACGGAAACGTGCGCGACGAGTAATCTTCCATCTCGCCGATGCGAAAGCCCAGCAGGATGCCCTTTTTTACCCACGCGTGCGCCTTCCACATGCCATCATCCGCCCGCGAGGCCGATCGCACGCGGCCCTTATTAAGCGCGTCGAGCAAATCGCGAACGGCGGCCTCGGCCGCGTGCAAATCGTCTTCAGGGGTATCGGCGAGCGCTTCGATGCGGTCGCGGAGATCGGGAAGAGCCATAGAAAGACGGGGGAGATTCGTGGAAAAGTGAATCCAGTATACGCAGGGTACAGAACGCATTTCGAACAAATCAACCGGGGGTACTGGTCCGCTGAGGATGCTGACCATCTGTGAAATAATCGTCGGAAGCCGCGAGGAGGGTTGGATGTGGGCGGGATGTTTCGTTCATTGATGCGCGTAGTTTGATGTCAATGCCAAGGGATAATGACCTGCTGATGGACGATCCGCTGATCGGGAGCGTGCTGGATATGGAGCCGGGGGATCCGGTGGATGCGCTGTCTTACGACTGGGCGGCTGCGCTGCAGACCCCGCGCGATGACGGCACCGACTGGAGTTCGATGCACGAGATGGCGCTCGTGTACCTCGTGCTCGTCCACCGCGGCGCCGAGGAGCGCCCGGAAGGCCAGGTGGCCCTCTACGAGATGCTGGATCTGTGGTATCCAGAGGCGCCCGAGCAGCGGATCCACCGCGTCGTGCACGAGGCTACGCTGATGTTTTTGAGCGACGCCCGCGATCAGATGCTCGACGTGTCGATCGCCGACCTCAGCGGCACGATGCCCCGCGATCAGCGGATTGCCGTGCTCAGTGATTTGGTGGAACTGGCTCTGGCCGAAGGTTTTATCGTCCCGGCCGAAGCGGCGTTCATCCAGCGTCTCGCCCACGCTTGGGACATCGAGCAAGAAGCGCCGTAACGAGTCTTCGTTTCACTTTTTTGATCCCTCTTTGTCTACCATGAAGCGCGTATTTGTTCTGGGAACTCTGCTGCTCTGTCTCAGCCTCTCCTCGTGCCAGTGCTCCAACAAGCCCGACATCGGACCCGTAGAGGATGACCAGCAGGCCCAGGTGAGCCAGACCCGCCCCGGCATGCCGGTCCAGTTGCGCGCCTGATTGGTCCCCATTCGTGTCCCGAGCGGCGTTTGCGGACCGGGATCTGGCGTCCGCGCACAACGTATACACATACGCTGCGGATCGGTCTCATGAACGCGTGTGTGCATGGCGATTCCCGACGAAAAAATAGAGGAGATCCGTGCGGCGGTGGATATTGTCGACGTAGTGAGCGACTACGTCCAACTCAAGCGTAGTGGGTCGCGCTACAAGGGCCTGTGCCCGTTCCATCAGGAGAAGACGCCGTCGTTCAGCATCGATCCGGATAAAAATCTCTACTACTGTTTCGGATGCGGGGCCGGGGGCGATGTTTTTACGTTCCTGCAGGAGATGGAGGGCATCAGCTTTGTCGAAACCGCCCGGATGCTCGCCGAGCGCACCGGTATCCCACTGCCGGAAGACGACATCGACGCCGAGCAAGCCAGCCGTACCGAGGCCATCTATCACGCGCTACGCTTCGCCGGGCGCTTCTTCTATCGCCAACTGACGCAGACCGAGCGCGGCAAGCCGGCGCTGAACTATCTCCGCCAGCGGGGCATTGAGCCTGCCACGATCAAGCGCTTTGGCCTGGGTTACGCGCCCGATGCATGGGATGCGCTGCTCAACGCCGCGAAAGAAAAGCAGATTGAGCCCGAGATCCTTGAAGACGCCGGGCTCATCATCGAGCGCAATGACAGCAGCGGCTATTACGACCGGTACCGCGACCGCGTCATCTTCCCGATTTTCTCGCACGTCGGCAAAGTGCTTGGCTTCGGCGGGCGCATCCTTGACGACGCCGCCGATCAGCCCAAGTACATCAACTCGCCGGAGACGCGCGTCTACCACAAGAGCAAGGTGCTCTACGGACTGCGCCAGGCCAAGTCGGCCATTCGGCAGCAGGATGAGGCGCTGCTCGTGGAAGGCTACACGGATGTCATTGCGCTGCATCAGGCTGGTATTGAGACGGCGGTGGCGTCCAGCGGGACGGCGCTCACCGAGGAGCAGGTACAGACGCTGGGCCGTTATGGAAAGCGTCTCGTGCTGCTCTACGACGCCGATGAAGCCGGCGCTCGCGCGGCCGTGCGGGCCTTGCATCTGGTGTTGAAGCAGGGCCTTGGCGCATACGCCGTCGAGCTGCCCGAGGGCGATGACCCTGATTCGTTCGTGCAAGCGCACGGTCCCGAGGCGTTCAAAGAGTACATCGACGATGAGCGGCTCGACATGCCCGCGTTTCGCTACCAGCGCGCCCAGCGGGATGAAGCACTCGATACGCCCGAAGACCGCGTCGAGGTGCAGCGGGACATTATGGCTGCCATTGCCGAGATTCCGGATCGAAACTTGCAGCGTGAGTATGTGCGACGCACCAGCGATGTGCTCGGCGTTCCGGACACGGATCTCTTTCGCATGCTCGACACCGAGCTCGACAAACAGGAGCGCAAAGCCGCCCGGCGGGAACGCCGCCAGCGGCGAAAGGGGCCGTCCGCTCCCGCTCCGCCCACGCCGCCGCCCGCCAATCATGCCGCCAACGACGCCGGAGCTGAAGAGGACGCGACCGAGGCTGGCGCGACCGAGGCTGGCGCGACCGAGGCCGAGGCGCCGCGTCCGCCGCTCCCCGAGGAGAAGGTCTTGTTGCGGCTCATGCTGGAGCAGGGGACGCCGCTCGTAGAGTTTATCCTCAGCAACATGTCCCTGAACGAGTTCACCCCGGGGCCCACGCGCAAGCTCGTCCGCGTGCTCGCCCAGATGTACGAGAAAAATGACGTGCGTCCCCAGCAGATTCTCGAAGGTAAGTTTGGTTCGCTCGTGCAGCGCTTGGGGGCTGCCGTGATGGTGGACGAACACGAGCCCTCCAAGAATTGGATCCAACGACAGAACATCACCGTACCCCGGTTGAACGAGGAGCCGTACGAAGCCGGCGCCAGCGCGATGACGCTGCTCAAGCTCGACCGCGTTAACGAAGCCATCGAGGCGCATCGGCAACAGATGTATCAGGCCTCGAAGGCGGGCAACGAAGAGGAGATGCGCGCCGTTCAAAACGAGATGATGGCCCTGCATCAGCTCAAGAAAAAGATCGAAGAGCGGGAGTACGTGACGTGGACGAATGCAGCGTGAGCACCTGCAGCCCCCGCGCAAACGTGCAGGTGCCCCCTCCCGAGCGAACGTCAACCCGAAGCGAGGACCATATGGCGGAGTCCCTTTCCATCGACAATCCCTCGACTCAGGGCGACGGCATGCCCGCGCCTCCGGCCGAGTATGACCTCCCGCGCGCCGTGTCGCCGCGCCCGGTGCCCGCCGATGCTTCGCTCGACGACCCCAGTTTCTTTTTCAACCGCGAACTCAGCTGGCTCGATTTCAACTGGCGCGTGCTTTACCAGGCGATGGACGAGCGCACCCCCCTGCTCGAGCGCCTGCGCTTCCTCGCCATCACTGCCACGAATCTGGACGAATTCTTCCGCAAGCGCGTCGGGGGGCTGAAGCGGCAGCGGGCCGCCGGGGTGACGCGGCTCTCCGCTGATGGGCGCACGCCCGACGATCAGCTCGCGCTCATCTCCGAGGCAGTTCGTCCGATGTACCGGCTGATGGGCACCACCTGGTCCGACGCGCTGGCGCAGGCCCTGCGTGCAGAGGCGAACCTACACATCCGCGACTACGACACGCTCACGGCCGATCAGCGGGCGCGCCTCCACCGGCACTTTCAGGCGAATATCTTCCCGGTGCTTACGCCGCTGGCCGTTGATCCGGGCCGGCCGTTTCCGTTTATCTCCAATCTGAGCCTCTCGCTCGCCGTGATGCTGCGCCATCCCACGCGGGGGACGGAGCACTTTGCCCGCGTCAAGGTCCCGCGCAACCGGGGCCGCTGGCTTCCGCTGGAGGACAACCCGATGCACATGGTCCCCGTGGAGCAGGTCGTCGCCCACAACATCCGTGAGCTATTTCGCGGGATGGAGGTGCAGAGCGTCCACGCCTTCCGTGTGACTCGCAACGCCGACGTGCGCCGCAACGAGGAGGAGGCCGATGACCTCACCGAGATGATCGCCGAGCACCTGCGCGAGCGCCGCTTCGCCCCGGTCGTGCGCCTCGAAGTGGAGCGCGCCATGCCCCAGCAGGTCCTGCAGATTCTGAAGCGCGAGCTGGCCATCGACGCCGACGACGTGTATGTGTCGGATACGCTGCTCGATTTCAGCGATGCAATGCACCTGGCCGATCTCCGGATTCCGGAGGTGCACTACTCGCCGGACATGCGCTACAGCACGTGGGAGCCGATTACGCCGCCGCGGCTCGTCCACGAAGGCGAGACGAAAACTCAGCCCGATATCTTCAGCGTGATCCGCGAGGGCGATCTGCTGGTTCATCATCCATACGATTCCTTTCAGGCAAGCGTGCAGCGCTTCATCGAGGAAGCCACCCACGACCCAAAGGTGCTCGCTATCAAACAGACGCTCTACCGCACCTCGGCGGAGTCGCCCATCGTGGAGGCGCTCGTTGAGGCGGCCGAACGGGGCAAGCAGGTGGCCGTGCTGGTGGAGGTGAAGGCCCGCTTCGATGAGGAGCGCAACATCGAGTGGGGGCAGAAGCTCGAGGATGCCGGCGTGCACGTGGCCTACGGACTCGTGGGCCTCAAGACACACGCGAAGGTGGCGCTGGTCGTCCGGGAAGAGGACAATGGCCTGCGAACGTACGGTCACATCGGTACGGGGAACTACAACGCCACAACGGCCCGGCTGTACACCGATTTGGGGCTGCTCACCTGCGATCCAGACATCGGGTACGACCTCACGAACCTGTTCCACTACCTCACCGGCTACGCGCCCGAGCAACACTACCGCCGGCTCCTGGTAGCGCCGGGCGGCATGCGCACGGCCTTCGAGCAACTGATCCAGCAGGAAGTCGAGCATCAGAAGAGCGAGGGCACCGGCCGCATCGTCGCGAAGCTCAACGTGCTGGCGGACCGGCAGATGATTCAGGAGCTGTACAAAGCATCGCAGGCCGGCGTGCAGGTCGACCTGATCGTGCGGGGGCACTGCCGCTTGCGGCCCGGCATCGAGGACATCAGTGACAACATCCACGTCATCAGCATCGTCGGGCGCTTTTTGGAGCACGAGCGCATCTACTATTTCCACAACAACGGCGACCCGCAGGTCTACATGGGCAGTGCGGATTGGCAGCGCAACAAGCTGGAGGACCGCGTCGAAACCGTCGTGCGCATCGACGATCCCCAGCTGGAGGCGCGTCTGATCCATATTATGCAGCAGGCCCTGCAGGATCAGCGGATGGCGTGGGACCTACAATCGGACGGGCGCTATATTCAGCGGACGCCTACGTCCGAGGAGGAGGAAGTGGGATTTCAGGATGCGCTCATCCAGCAGGCTCGCGAACGCGCCCGCGCCGCCGACATGCCGTGGGACATCAGCTAATTTCGATCACCGGATTCCTTTTCTGTCATGACGCCCACGACCAAGCGCACCCGCATTGACCGCGATCAGGCCGAGGAGTACATCGAGCAGTTGGAGCGGCTCGATCTGGGAGACACCGGGTGGGTCGAAATGCTCGTGGAGACGCCGCAGCCGCATCGTCATGCCGAGCGCGAGGAGGTGCGCGCCATCCCCGGACGCGGCTTCGTGGGGGACCACGACCGTAAGTCATTCTACAAGGGCGCGTTTGTGCCGGGGCGCGAGGTGAGTGCCATCGCTGCGGATGTGCTCGACGTGTTCGGGGTCGACCCCGTCGTGATTGGCGACAACCTGATCACGCGTGGCTTCGATCTCGCCGCGCTGGAGCCGGGCGACCGGGTGGAGGTGGGAACGGCCCTTTTGGAGCGCAGCACCCGTCCGCATAAGCCGTGTACCGCCTTTCGTAACCGCACCTCGCCCGAAGCCTTCGCCGCCGTGAGTCGGGATCGCTATCGGGGAGCGTTGTTCGTCGTGCGCACGCCGGGAACGATATCTACCGGCGACCCGATCCGGCGGGTGTGAGTGGCCGGCAGATCACTTCGGGTGTACCGTGATGGACGACGGATCGGGGTGCAGCATCACCGGCGGCTCGATGGGCATCGGGCGGCGTCCGGTGGCGCGGGTGGCCACCTCGGCCAGGTGCTCCCACGGGTTCGACATCCAGATGCGCCGGTGCGTTTCAATGATCTGCAGCTGGCGCTGGCGGTAGCGCGTCGGGTTCGCAGTGGCCAGCGCCTCGAAGCGCTCATGCAGGGCAAGCAGCTGATCGCGGTTGGCCTCGGTGAAACCGAAGCGACGGATGTCATGCACCAGCGCATCATAGGCCCGATCCCACTTCGTTTGGGCTCCCTCGGGGCGGCGGTAGGTCGACGCATCGAAGCGGAAGGTTGCGTCCTCGTCGAGCGCGTCGATACCGGCCTGAGCCAGCGCTTCGGGTGCGCCGAGGGGAAGGAAGAAGCGCACGGCTTTCCCTCGCACCGAGGCGACGAAGCGCACGTTGGCTCCGGAGGGCAGGGCGTCCCCATCGCTGACGGGCAGGTCGAAGTGCGGGTTGAGTGCCCGGAACCGCTCATAGTGCGTAGCAGACGGGTCGCTCCTCGGGCCCCAGTGTAACGCAGTGCCTTTCAGGGCATCGAGGAGATCGGCCAGCATCAGGGTTGTGCCCCGCTCCACTTGTACCCGCGCGGCACGGAGCGTTTTGGTCCTATCGAGAGACCGGGCATCGGTTGCGCGCAGTGCGCCGTAGGCCGAGGCGATGTAGCCGCGCGAGTACGGGCCGAAGGTCGATTGGCTGGAGACCAGGTCGTAGCCTTCCGTCACAGCCCACATGTAGGCGTCCATGACGGAGGCCGACGGCGAAAATCGATTGTCTGCCTCGGTCAAAAACAGCCGAAACACCTTGTAGATATTGCCGGGCCCGGTGTGGTACGCCGAGAGGCCAGGGATTTCGTGGCCGACGGCGTTGGCGTATCCGCGCATTAGCAAAAATGCCGGCTCCATCGTCAGCAGTGGATGCAGCTCCTCACGAACGGGCACGCGGGTTCCGGATGCCGTCATCAGCCGATATTGATGAATGCCGCTGCGCCGCAAGATCCACGGCATCATCTGGTAGCGGCCGCGCGCGCCCACCTGCGACACCAGATGATCCTGATTAAACGTCTCGACCGTGCCGATTTGGGTGGGGAGCAGGCTGAAGTCCAGATAGCGGGCCAGCCGGGTTTCGTACTCGACGAACGGCGCGTTGCGCGCATGGGCTTCCAGCACCTGGTTGGCCCGGCCCCACTTGATTGTGATCGCCTCGCGGGAGACGCCGCGGGTTTCATAGCGGTCCACGAGCTGGCGCGTCATCCGGCGGCGCTGGCGGTCGATCGCGCGCCAGTTTATCGGTTCACCCCGCCGGTAGGCAGCGCGGGCCTCGGCGAGGGTGCGCAGCTCCAGCAACTCGCCGCTGCGATTGTCGATGACACGCATCGTGAAGTTGTCATCGATACCCTGCCGCTTCTGAAAGAGCTCAAGCAAATCCTGGAATTGATAGACCAGTGACGAGGTGTCGCGAGCAGCCGGCACGGCATCGCCAAAGTAGTCGCCATACAGGAGGTCGGGATGGAGGGCCTCGTCGGCAGCCGGAACCGACGGTGCGGGGGAGGCGGCCGGTTCGGGCTCGGCTGCCGGGATAGGCTCGACCCAGCCGTACAGGTAGTGGGTGGCCTCCGAGTGGAGATCCTGTGCGAGTCCAACGGCGATCACCAGCAGGCTCGCGGCCAGCAGGGAGCCAAATACCGCCCGCTTCCACGGGGCCGGATCGGGCGTGGGCGGTGGAGCGCCGGTGGGGACGGGCAGCGTGGGGCGCGACGAATCAGGCATTACGAATAACCACAGGAACCGGTGAAAACGACAGTACGGCTTCTATCACGGAGACGAAGCCGGGGCGGGTTGCACCGAGCGGTCGCGGGCCTGGCGGCGTGCGTGCTCGACGAGGTGCTGGAACAGCGGATGGAGGGGCGGATCCATCCGTTCGGGGTGAAACTGGACTCCAAGGATCGTGCCGTCGGCCGATTCGATGGCTTCGATGACGCCGTCGGGCGCGCGTGCGACGACCCGAAATCCATCGCCCACGGTGGCAATGGCCTGCAGGTGGCGGGTGTTGATGTCGAGCGCTTTGGCATCGAGCAGGCGGTGTAAGTTCGACCTGGGCTCGATCTGCAGCTGATGCGTTGTCCCGCCGCGTTTGTGGCTGTGCACGAGCGCGCCGTCCGCTTGCCGCTCCACGTCGGCGTAGATGGTGCCCCCGGCGTGGGCGTTGAGCAGCTGCATGCCGTAGCAAATGCCCAGGATTGGTTTGCCGGCCTGGAGCATCGCCGCCAGGTACTGCCGATCCGACGTCGCTCGGACCGGATCGGTGGCGGCAATCTCTTCCGGGAGTGTGCCGATCAGCCCGTCCGTAATCGCGGGCCCTCCGGTGATGATCAGCCCGTCGATCTGATCGGCCAGCGCCTGGAGGGTGGTATCCGACTCGCCCATCGGCAGGGGAAGCGGCACCGCTCCGGCTTGCTCCACGGCGCGGACGTACTCGCGGCGGAGTGACTGGGTGCTTTCTTCGAACGAGGTCGTGATGCCGATGAGCGGGCGCATGGCGGAAAGCAAATAGGGAAACAAGGGGTACTGTCGCCAAGATAGATCGGGGCTTCGTGGCGCGCCGTCGTTTTTGGCGTGCATGTCATCAGGCCACGAAGGAAACGGAGGGTTGTACTATGCACGAAAGACCCGATTGTGTCCGCCGGGGGACCTCGCGCCGCCAGTGGATGGTACGATAATGGCCGCATTGTATTGCCCCAATCGGTTCACCCGAACGTATGCCGGAGGAGCGCCGCTTACATCTGCCCATCGATACGACCCTGTCGGACGATACGCCCGTGCGCATCCGGCATGTGCGCCCAGAGGACAAAGACCTCATCCGGAAGGGATTGCAGGAGTTTTCGTCGCAGTCGATCTACCACCGCTTTTTTACGCCGGTGATTGAGTTCAGCGAGGAGCACCTGCGCTACCTGACGGAGGTCGACCACCACAACCACTGTGCGATCGGGATGCTCGATCTGTCCGGCGACGAGCCGCATGGCATCGGGTTGGCACGGTACATCCGCCTCCGCGATGAGCCCGACGTGGCCGAAGCCGCGGTATCGGTGATCGATGCCTATCAGGGGCGTGGGGCGGGCTCCCTCTTGCTTGCCGCGCTCAGCCATCTGGGGGCCGCCAATGGCCTCCGGGCCTTTCGCGGATATCTGATCGAGGACAACCGCCAGTTTATCCGCTATCTGGTGGCGCTTGGAGCGCTCAGCCAGCAGGCCAGCGGTAGCGTGGTCGAACTGGATCTACCGGTGTACACGCGCCTCGACCAGATTCCCGATACGCCGGCTACCCAGACAGCCCGATGGGCATGGCGGTGCCTGCGCGCTGCGCAAGAGACGGCGTAGCTTACCAGAGCACGTCCTGCGGCTGGATGCGCGTGGGATCGGAGGGCACGGTGACGTCGAGGGCCAGCACGATGTAGTCCCGCGCTTGCCAGGTGGCGGTGGCGTGCGCGCTCAGCGTGCCGGCGTCGAGCAGATCCAGCAGCGCCCGCTTGATCGTCCGCGCTGCGCCGTTGCCGCGGCTGGTGGAGGAACCGTGAATCAGCTTCAGTTTCTGGCGGCCGCGCTCCTCGGCCAGGTACAGCGTCCGATAGGTGATGTCGAGCGCTTCATCGACGGTTGCGCCGTGCAGGTCGAGCGTGACGGCCGATCCGTCGTCGCGTACGGAGGGCATGAATCCAGGGAATGTCATCGGGAGAACAGGGCCCTATCCGACGAGGCTGCCCGGGTTGCAGGTTCCGTGCGGATCGAGCTGGCGCTTGATGGCGCGCACGACATCGAGGGCCGGGCGCCCCCGCTCACGCTCCAGCCACGGCCGATGATCGCGCCCGACCCCGTGGTGATGGCTGATGGTACCTCCGTGCGAAACGATGGTGCCGGACACGGTGTGCTTGAGCGCGCGCCACTGCGCCTGTTCGCGGCCGCGATCCATCGGAAACAGGAAGGTGAAGTAGAGAGAGGCTCCGTCCGGATAGGAGTGCGAAATGTGGCCGAGCGTGGCGCAGGTGTATCCGGCATCGGCGGCGTGGCGGGCGGCGGCCCGCCGCACGGCCTGGTGCAGATGGAGCACCTGGCCCCACGTGGTGGCGGTTTCCATGGTGTCCACGCCAATGCCGCGATCCATCAGATCGTCGCGCAGATACGGCATCGCGTAGTGGCCGGAGCGCCAGTCCGATCGCGGTCCGACGAATGCGCCGCCCGCCTGCCGGCAGAGGCGCAGCATTCGCCGCGTGCCGCGCCGCACCGCTCCGGGCGCCCCCGTCAGGCCGACGAGCAGCAGCGCGGGCCGATCGGTGTAGCCGCGCAGCCCCAGCACCGCTTTATAGAGCCGTGCGCCGAGCGACGACGTGCCGCTACGGAGGCGCATGAGGAAGCGTGTTTCCTCGGCGTCGGAGAGGCGGAGCATCGACAGCGGAAGCTGCTCATCCTGACGCAGTTGCCGGACCGCGTGCACGCCTTCGGCGACGTGCCGGAAAAGAATCATATACGTTTTTTCGACAGGAGGCGTCGGGTGGATGTGCACGGTGGCCTGGGTGATGACCCCCATTGCGCCCTCGGAGCCGGCGACGATGGCATTGAGGTCGGGCCCCGCTGCCGAGGCCGGGGCCGACGAGGTGGACCAGGTACCCGTGGGAGAGACGACCGTTGCGTGGGCGAGGAAGTCTTCGGCTTTGCCGTACCGGTCGGAAAACTGGCCGGCACTCCGCGCGGCGATCCACCCGCCCAGCGTCGAAAAATGGAACGACTGGGGGAAGTGCCCGAGGGTGAAACCGGCTGCCTGCAGCCGGCGCTCCAGCTCGGGGCCGTACAGGCCGGCCTCGACCGTAGCGGTGCGGGTCGCGGGATTGAGGCGGCGAATTCGGTTGAGGTGCATCGTATCGAGCGTTAGCACGCCCGCCTGGTCGGCGCTCCGATCGGCCTCGACGCCTCCGACGACGCTGCTACCGCCGCCGAAGGGAATCAGGGCAAGATCGTGCGTGTCGGCAAATTGGACGGCGCGCTCGACTTCGGCCTGGGTGGACGGGTAGAGGACAGCATCTGGGAAGTGGTCGATCTGTGCGGTGCGCAAGCGCACGAGGTCGAAATAGCTGCGGCCGGCGGCGTGGTAGAGGCGCTCGTATGCAGAGGTGCGGACGTGGCCGGTATCAAACAGCTCCGTCACGTCTTTGCGCTGGGTTGGGGACAGGCGCGAGGAAGGGACGTGAATCGCATCGAGGGGAACGGCGGGCGTATCGGGCAGCGCATCGAGATCCAGTTCGTCCCGAAGAAACGACCAGAGGGCATCCGGCTCGTCCAGCGGGAACTGCTGATCGGTCCAGCCCCATCCGTTCCACTTGAGATTGCGGCGATCGTACTTCATGAGAGCGTAGGGGGAGATGAATGATTCGATTAATACTGGATGGTCAGCGCCTGGGGCAGGACCTCGAAGGTGGCGGGCAGTCGTCCGAGCGGTTCACCGTCCACGTCGAGGAGGACGGGGGGAGCGCTCGTCGGTCGCGCTTCGATGTGACGGCCCTGAAAGGCGGAAACGGCATCGAGTTCGAGGTGCCGGCCCGCATAAAATCGCCTCGCATGTCGAATGAAATCGATTCGGCTCATATCTTTGATGATAATGATAGTAAGTAGTCCGTCCTGAAGTGATGCGTGAGGTGCGATGGGCAATCCGCCCCCGAAGTAGCGTCCATTTGCGATGGCGATGTTTCGGATGGTATAGCGGCCGTAGTCGGTGCCGTCGATGTGTAGTTCAATGGTAGCATTACGGTAACGGACGAGCGTGTGGAGGATGGCGTACAGGTAGGCGAGGCGACCGCCCAGCAGGGACTTTAGGGGGAGGTCACGGACGACGGCGTCGACCATGCCGCCCATCCCGAAGGAGGCGATGTTGATAAAGTGGCGCTGCGCGGGTTGTTTTGCAGCCTCTTCTGTAGCATCGGTGTACGTGATCCGTCCCACGTCCACGGTTTGAAGGCGCTGGGCCCTGAAGTCGGGAAGAGGGGTGGAGCGGCCGAGCGTGCGTCGAAAGTCACCCGCGGTACCGCAGGCCACGGGGACGAGCACAGCATCCGGACGGAGGAGGGCGCCGTCGCGAAAGAATCCGTTGACGACCTCGTTCAGCGTACCGTCCCCTCCGATGGCGATGATCCGCTGGTACGGTCCGTTGAGGGCGCGGCGGGTGAGTGCAGTGGCGTGGTTGGGCCCATTGGTGAACGCAAAAGAGAATGCGCCGATCTGTTGCTCGATCTGCTGGTGAAGCTGGGGCCAGACCTGCCGTACACGTCCGCCCCCGGCCGCCGGGTTGACGATGACCCGAGTGGGATGCTCGTTCAGTGTCGAATGCAGCGGCGAGGCAGGCAGGGGCATGGGCAGTGGGTCACTCTGCGGCTGCGGGTAACGAGTCGGGTAGCGCGAACGAGGACTGGGCGCGGTCGAGCTCGTTGAGGCGGCGAGCGGGGGTCCATCCGAGCAGGGCACACATGCGGTCGGCCACGCGCCGCAGCGCAGCGGGGGACAGAGGGCCGAGTCCACCGAGGCCCGTGCGCCGGTGGAGCACGTCCGTCAGGCGGCGGGCCATCTCGTGCTCGACTGCGTAGTCTACCTGAAGCATCAGATCGGGACGGCGCGCCGTGATCGGTTGGGCGGCACCGGGAATCCAGCGAGACCGGTCGAGCACCTCGGGCAGTGCCGATCCGTAGCATCGGGCCAGGTGCTCGACGGTTGCGAGCGGGAGGTCTGCGTATCGGGATTGCATCCGTGCGCAGAATGCCGTGAACGCCTCGCGAGGGGCTGAGTCGAGTGGCGTCGACGCCGTCACGCAGGCGACGGCTTCCCGATGGAGTGCATCCATCACGCGATCCACTAACGATTCGGCGAGGGCGCGCGAGGTCGTGTACTTGCCCCCGATCACGGTAAAGAGCCCGCTGATGCCATCGTCAACGTGGTCGTAGATCTCGTACTTGCGCGAGGCCTCGTATGTATCGACCGCCGTTTGCTCATCCACGATGGGCCGGAGGCCGCCGTAGGCGTGTTGCACGTCATCCAGTGTTAGCGCGGCGGGGGGATAGGTGGCGTTCAGGGTCGTGAGCAGATCGCGGATGTCGGCTTCGGTTACGAGCGGATCGTCGGGGTGGCCTTCGAAGGGGACATCCGTCGTGCCGATGAGCGAGTGGCCGCGCCACGGGAGGATGAAGAGGTGCCGCCCGTCAGGCGTTGGGAGCGCCAGCGCGGTGTCGTCGGGGCCGATGGGTGGCGTTAGCACGTGAATGCCTTTGGAGCGGCGGACGTGTTCGGGCAGCGCGTCGTCGTTGAGGAGGGCGAGCACGTAGTCGGCCCAGGGCCCGCTGACGTTAACGGTCATGTGGGCGTGGATGGTGTAACGGGCGTTCGTGAGGTGGTCGCGCACGATGGCGCCGCTCACGCGCGATCCATTGACGGCAAGGTCGGTTACCTCGGCGTAGTTGGCGATCTGGGCGCCGCGGGCGGCAGCGCTCTGCAGGAACGCCAATACGTGGCGTCCGGCGTCGTATAGCTGCCCGTCGGCGTAGGCAAGGCCGCCGCTGAGGCCATCACGGCGGAGTTGAGGAGCGCGCTGAAGGGTGGCAGAGCGGCTCAGGAGACGAGCCGGGGTAATCCTCTGGTCCGCGTACGGGACGCGGTTGCGGTCGTATGAGAGGGCGTTATAGGCCAGGGCGGCGCTGAGCAGGGGCACTGGGCCGTTGGTGCCCCATCCGTAGGCCGGAACGAGAAACGGAAGCGGCGTCACCAGATGGGGAGTGATCGTCTGCATGATCCGCCGCTCGCGCAGCGATTCGCGCACGAGTCCAACCTCCATCTGCTTCAGATAGCGGAGGCCGCCGTGGATCAGCTTCGAGGTGGCTGCCGAGGTGCCGTGGCCGAAGTCTGCTTTCTCCACGAGCCCCACATGAAGGCCGCGCAGGGTTGCATCCCACGCCACCGCCGCCCCCGTGATGCCCCCGCCGATGACGAGCACATCCAGCGGCGTGGCTTCCATCCGGGCCAGATCGCGCACTACCATAGCTGATTCACTCCATCTTCGGTGGTTGGCGGACCCTCGGCGAGGCCTCTGGAGACCTCTGGAGAGACGATGGTGACAATACACCCGTTCATCTCTACCCGGAATGCTGGCTACTGGACTGTTGTGAGCAGGCGGCCCGGAAATCGCTCCTCAGCATGTCATGCCCTGCCGGGGCCCGTGCAAAATAGTAAATCGCTCGATCAGGTGCCGAATGTTGGCGCGTAGATTTTTGCACTGCGGGGCAGTAGAAATGGAGCAGGGGGGCGTGTCCAAAAATTGGCTGGTGGACGGGCGAAACCTCATCCGCTGTAACGCGGTCGAATTTGGTGTCGACCCACCATACCCCATCATCGGAGGGCTCGTCCTGCGCGGGTCTGTCAACCGGCGCGGGAATCGGGCCGTTCGACCGTATTAGCGTCCCCGGTTCCATGGTCATGCAACACCCATATCAGATCGACTTCCGCGGCCCGTGGAGTCTCGATCAGCGGCGCCTCGTCACCGAGGCCATCGTCGAAGTTGAAATGCAACACCCCGAGGCCTCGAATCGGCCCGATGCTAAGCGCTGGGTGTGCCAGCAGCATCACCGGCCGTCGCCACGTTACTTCGCGCATCACGTCCAGCGAAGCATCGTCCTGCAGGCGGCCTCGGCCCCGGCGCTTGCGAGCAAGATCCGCCAATGGGGCCATCGCCCCAACGCCTCGGTCGCGCAAAGCTGACGGCGAAGCGAACGGAGCGGGCTCGTTCTGAGCCCGTCCCGTCTGGCAAACACCGTGCACCACTAATTACGAATCCCGGCGATCGGAAGTCACGGGGACAAGGACCGGCTGGCTGCCCACCTGATTGCGCACCATCTGGTTGAACTGCCCGACCTCGTTAGTGAGGATCGACTGCAGCTGGCTGTGTAGATCGGTCCACTGCGCGTTGAGGTCATCGAAGCGCGTCTGGGCGCCCTCAGTCGGGCGGCCGTTGGGGCCGGCGACGTAGCCGTAGAGGTAGGCGAACTGGTTGTCGAGCTGTGGCGGATAGTTGATCACATCCTGGAAGCTTTCGGCCTCCGTCTGGATCAGCTCCTTCTCGACGGCGGTGAGCTGCTGCGTCACCGAGTCGGCCATGGCGGTGAGCTCATCGCTGCTCCGATCGGCTTCCTGGGCATACGTAATCGTCGACTGGATCTGCTCGCGCACCATCCGGAGCTGGCGGATCGAGTCGTAGACGCTGTTGAGCGTATCGCGGATGGCCGTGGCCATCTCGTGTTGGGCAACGAGGTCTTGCTGGGTCACCTCCGTCAGCCGTGGATCCTTGCGGATCTCGAAGGAGCTCGCTTGGCTGGCATCGCCCACGGTGAGGCGTAGTTGATATGTGCCGGGCACGACTTTCGCGCCCCCGGTAGAGCCCCAGACGATGGCATCATCGACCGTGTCGACCGGCTTCGATTGCATGTTCCAGCTGTAGTGGTTGAGCCCGGCCTCGGTGGGGAGCACGGGCTCGTCGTCTTCCTCGGCGGCAGACGAGTCGCTGGTGAAACTGCGGATGACGTCGCCTTGCGGGTTGAGCACCTCCAGCGTTACTGTCTCTTGGGGCGTTTCCTCGAAGAAGTAGTGGAACTGCGCGCCGCGCGGCGGTCCCTCCGGCGCATACTCGCCCCATCCGCCCGAAGGGCTAACCAAGTAGGCAGCGCGGGGAGAGACAAGATGGTGATCGGAGCTGGCGACGGCGTCGGTGAGGTCGTGCAGCGGCGTCAGGTTATCCATGATCCAGAACGAGCGCCCCTGGGTCGCCACCACGAGGTCCTGCTTGTGCACTTTCAGGTCGGTGATGGGCGTGGCCGGGAGATTGTGCTGGAAGGACTGCCAGTGTGCGCCGTCGTCGAACGAGATAAACATACCGAACTCGGTGCCGGCGTAGAGCAGGCCCTCGCGATCGGGATCTTCGCGGACCACGCGCGTCGGGTGATCGCTCGGAATGCCGTTTTCGCCGGTTGTCAGCCGCGTCCAATTTTCGCCGTAGTTCGTGGTCCGGAAGATGTAGGGGCGCCAGTCGTCCATCCGGTAGCGGTAGACAGCCAGATAGGCCTTGCCGGCCTGATGGGGCGACACCTCGATCCGGTTGACGGTGCCCTGCACCGGCATGTCGTCTGGCGTGATTTCGGTCCAGGCGTCTCCGGCATCACGAGAGAGCCAGACGCGCCCGTCGTCGGTTCCGGCCCAGAGCGTCTGCGGCGTGTGGGGCGAGACGCGCAGCGAGAAGACGGTGTTGTAGACCTCGACGCCGGTGCCCTCGTTCGTGATAGGCCGGCCGCCGAATTCCTGATGTTGGGGCGTATCCGTAGTCAAGTCGTCGCTGATTTGCACCCAGGACATGCCGGCATCGTCGGAGCGCCAGATGCGATGCGAGGCGTGGTAGACGACGTTCGGGTCGTGCGGCGAGACGACGATGGGCGAAACCCACTGAAAGCGCTCGCGCAGGTTCTTCGGCGCCTGGCCGAGCTGCAGCTGCGGGTAGACCATGACGTTGCGCGCCTGGCCCGAGTCCTCATTCCAGCGGGTGATGACGCCGCCGTAGCATCCGGCATAGACTGTGTCCGGGTGGTCGGGGTGTAGGGCGACAGGCCCCGTTTCGCAGCCGCCAATGGCCGTCCACGGCTCCTTCGGCGTGGTGGTGCCCTCGCGCCACGACGGCACGCTGATGGTGCTGTTGTCCTGCTGCGGGCCGTAGACGCGGTACGGGAACTGGTTGTCCACCGTCACGCTGTAAAACTCGGCCGTGGGCTGGTTGTAGTACGTCGACCAGGTGGCGCCGTGGTCGTGGCTGACCTGAGCGCCGCCGTCGTTGGCGACGATCATCGTCGTCGGGTCCTCGGGATTGATCCAAAGGTCGTGCACGTCGCCGTGGGGCACGCTCATCCGGTCGAACGATTTGCCGCCGTCGACCGAGCGGTGCAGGCCCACGTTGAGCACGTAGACCGTATTGGGATCCTGCGGATCGGCCTCGATGTGGATGTAGTAGTAGGCCCGCTGGCGCAGGTCGCGGTCTCGGTTGACGCGCGTCCACGTCTGGCCGCGATTGTCCGATCGGTAGACGCCGCCCTCGGGCTCTTTCGCCTCGACGATCGCCCACACGCGGTCCGGTTGAGCGGGCGAGACCGTCACGGCGGACTTGCCGAACGTCTCCGATGGCAGTCCGCCGCCGAGTTTGTCCCAGTTGTCGCCACCGTCGGTCGTCTTGTAGAGGCCACCTTCCGGAGCACCCCCGCTGATAATCGTCCACGGCTTGCGCTCGGCGCGCCAGGCGCTGGCGTAGATCTCGCGCGGGTTCTTCGGATTCATGGCGAGGTCGACGACACCGGTGCTGTCGGAGAGGAAGAGCACCTTCTGCCAGGTGTCGCCGCCGTCCTCGGAGCGGAAGACGCCGCGCTGCTCGTTTTTGCCAAACGGATGGCCGAGCGCCGCCACATACACCAGCTCCGGATTTTGCGGGTGGATCTTGATGTCGCCGATCTGCCCGGCTTCCGGCAGGCCGATGAATGACCACGTCTCACCGCCGTCCATCGAGCGGTACATGCCGCGGCCCGTCGAGATGTTGCCCCGGATGCAGGCCGATCCGGTGCCGGCGTACACGACGTTCGGGTCGGCTTTGGAGACGGCGACCGAGCCGATCGCACCGACGTCAAAATAGCCGTCGGAGAGGTTCGACCAGTTCTGCCCGGCGTTGGTCGTCTCCCAGACGCCCCCGCCGACGCCGCCCATCAAGTAGTGGTCGGGATCGCCGCCTGGGATGCCGGTGACGGCGGTCGACCGACCGCCGCGATAGGGGCCGATCATCCGATAGTTTAGCTCATCGAAATGGGACGGGTCGTGGACGATGTTTTCATCGGAAGCGTCGTCGGATTGGGCGGAAGCGGGAGTTCCGAGCCATCCCCATCCGGCCATCAAAAGCGCCAGGGTGAGGGCGAGGGGTATCCGTGCGTGCATAGGTGGGTGCGTGCTGATGGGAGAAGGTGTGGACAGGGCACAGCCGGCAAACGGTGGGCGTTCTGTGGGATAGATCGTCCGACTCGAGCCCGACCGGATGCGCCGCGGCAGTCAAACCGTACGCGAAAGGTACACGGGATCGCCGCTTAAAATCAACACGACGTGGGGACGGCAGGGCTGCCTCATTTAAATTCTGAGGATCTCTTCTCGGTATGCATCGTCCCAC
>CAYUVF010000046.1:0-37418 GCA_964448045.1 uncultured Rhodothermales bacterium | reverse complement strand
TTCGGGCGGCTTGCCGCCGCGATGCTGCTGCTCGCCTTTAACTCTTAATTGGCATATTTAGGGATAAGAGCCTTCCTTCCGCGGATGAAAGCGCAGCGTCTTGAGCGCATATGTTCTGGTTAGAGGCAATCAGGGCTTCATGAGGATCATCACTGTGAAAGGATGAGATCTCTGCCTGAGTGGGAAAGGTCGTCAGGGAGGCATTCGCAAGAACGAATACAAAAATAACCAAAAAGTATCGCATAACGATGTAAGAGTTTTTGATGTATGCAGTAAAAAGAAAAAGCACATAAGAGTTCAATACTCACTTGATTTCAAGTTACCCATTCGGGAAGGGGGGGGGGCTGCAAATGAATTCTATTGACGTTAATGGTATACGCTCGTGGTGTCCAGAGATGGTATACAGGTGTGGTGCACTCATAATCACTTGGAAGCCTCTCCATCTCGGTACTGCCGCCGGTACTGATCCATCGTCAGGCCGGTGACCCGCTTGAAGGCGCGGATGCCGCTGCTGTCACTGCTATACCCGACCTCACGGCAGATCACGTAGACCGGATCGTCCGTCTCTACAAGCAGCTGCCGCGCGCGGTCGATGCGGACCTGCCGGATGTATCGGCCGATCGGCACGCCTACCTCCCGCCGGAATTGCTTGCGTAGTGCCTCATAGGACACGCCGATTACAGCGGCGACATCACGCGGGCCATTAACCTCAGCAAAATGGTTCTCGATATAGTTGATCGCGCGTTCAACGCGCCCTGAGCGTTCATTCACCGGCATGCGAGCAAGTGTTGGTGGTGATCAGGATTTGTCTTCTCGATGCCCCAACCGCCAGCAGAAGACGGTATACGACCTGCACGCTCTCATTCTGGAGATACGGTTCGCACGTCTCCCACCTCCACAGGCGCATCGTGCGCCAACGCGAAGTGCCCGTCGACGGCTACGGTATCGCCGGGGCTGATGCCCTCGGCGATCGTAACGTGATCGCCCGAGCGCGCGCCCACCGTGACGTACGTCCACTGCGCCCGCCCGCCCTCGACGACGAAGACGAGATCCCGCCCCTGGCGCACAAGCACGGCCTCGGAGGGCACGACGAGGCGGTCTTCCAACCGGCGGGTTTCCAGACGCACGGTGGCGTAGAGTCCGGCCACGAGGCGACCGTCAGAATTAGGGATAGCGACGGTTACGCGGCCGGTACCCTGCCGGGGATCGACCTGCGGGTTGATGGCATGTACGCGCCCCTGCACAACGGCCGGGGATGAAGGCGCCGGAAGCGCCGCGCTTTCTCCGCCATCCGCGTCGCCAGAGCGCTCGCCAGTCAGCGCGGGAACGTGCACCTGCGCGGTGGCGCCTTCCCGCATGCGGACGAGGTCCTCTTCGAGCACATCGACGGTCACCTTCATGGGCCGGTCGTCGAGAAGCGTGAGGACCTCCTGACCCGGCGTCACGCGCTGGCCGACCTCCACCTCGAGGTTCGCCACGCGGCCTGCAAAGGGCGCCCGGATGCGCGTGCGCTCCAACTCCAGCCGGGCCCGCTCCACGCGCTGCTCGGCCTGGGTGAGCCCGTAGGTCGCCGCTTGCACGGCTTCGCGCCGGAGTCCTGCGCGCACCTGCGCGGCCTCGAAGCGCCGCCGGGCCGCTTGCACCTCCTCGGGACTGATGGCTCCGCGGTCGAAGGCTGTTCGCGCCTTTGCCAACGCCCGACGCGCCGCCGCCACTTCACTTGTATCGGCGACGGCCGAACTTGTATCGGCGACGGCCGAGGGGGCCGCCTCCCGGACGTTGACAGCATACTCGGCCCGCGCCTTCGTCAGCTCCGCCTCGGCTTCAGCGAGGGCGATCCGCTCGTCTCGATCGTCGAGCCGGATCAGCAGGCGTCCTTCTTCAACGTACTGCCCCTCCTCGACGGGTCGCTCTATGACCTGTCCATCGACCTCGGCGCTGAGGGTGGCGCGGCGCCACGGGCGGAGATGCCCGGTGGCTTCGGTGCGGAGTGGAAAGGAGGTAGGCTGAACGACAGCCGCATCAATCCGCGTGGCGGCGTTACCGGAGGCCTCCACCTCGGGCCGATCTTCATCGTCGGTCACCTGGCCGGTAAGCGTCGGCCAGAAGCCGTAGAGCAGCAGTCCACCTACCGCCAGCCCCAACACGACGCCGGCGACGTGCCAGGGGCGCACGCCGGCGCCCGATCCAGTGGTCGAACCCGATGGGGATGCATCGTCCCCCGAAGGCGGATCTGTGGGCGAAGAATCTGTAGGCGAAGGATCTGTGGACGGCATGGGTCGATTCATAGAAGGCATAGACCGAACGTCGACTGAACGTCTATCGCAACCGGAAGAAGGTGCGATTTGCGCCCCGGCAGGCGTGCAGCGCGAAAGGGGGATTAGTAGATGCGGTATCGCATAAGCTACTGGGCGGAGTCGAGAAGCGCCAGTTCGCCCGGCCCGCATCGATCCCGCCGACAGCCCACGCTGCAAGTGAGCACCAGCTCCGAGCCCACAAGAAGGAGTGCGACGAGAGTGGCACATTTGGAACGTCGGCTGTGCCGGTGGATCGTCCCAGCACCCTATTCTATGGCGGTGTGCGGGGACAGAGGGGCTTCAGTGAAGGCCAAATGCGGGGTGCGGTGACGGCGGTATCGCGACCCAAGGCCGGAGAATCTCTTTGAGCGCAGGCCACACGCTTAGTGGTCTTCTCGCTAAATACATGACGTCATGCCCGACCCCACATGAGGACAGAAGTCCGATTGACGAGCGTAGCGAGCCAAATCGACCGCAGGGAGATTCATGAGAAGCGCAGCGAAACTAAAACGGGCATCCAGAGGGTTGAGCACCCCCCACTGGATGCCCGTTTTACTTGCGTGAGTTCCCTACGGCTCGTCTCACGGGAATGACGGGCCTTTTCGGTGTTAGTGAAATTAAAAATGGAATCATACGAACTTAGCGAAAGAACCACTAATCTACCGGATGTGGGGCCTTCATTTCCATAGCCTCCGGTATACGACGGCATCATGGCTCACGATGAACGGTGCACCGAGGCAGGGTGTAGCTGACGTGCTTGGGCAAACCATCCCACGTATGGCAGATTGGTATAGTCATCTTGCTTCTGGCGAAACGGATCGTCACATGAGCAAGACATTCGGTAAGAAGTGACCGGGGCCTGCCGTGGGGGAGGCTTTTCCCCATAATTTCCCCACCACTTTTCTCCTCAGCGCAATTTCTCTCTATTCCAGCGGGAGATCCCCGTGCGTGAGCGCGGGGGTGAGAGCCTTCATCCAGCAGTTGGAAAGCGCTGGACAAGCGAAGCTTGAAATCCGCAAAGAACCACGTGCGTAAGCGCGTGGGTCTCTATTTTGCGGAACGGGGCAGCAAACCGCTCCAAACAAGAAACGCCCCTGAATCGCCGTTTCCAGCGTTCAGGGGCGTTTTTCCAGTGCCCGAGAGAGGACTCGAACCTCCACGGCCTAAAGCGGCCACATGGCCCTCAACCATGCGCGTCTACCAATTCCGCCACTCGGGCAGGAGCACTGTTTGAATGTCGCGTTTCGAATGTTGAAGGACGAATACCGAGTGGAATGCGTCGCTCGAAGCGTGCCCTTCGTAATTCCAGTGACCCCGGCAGGGATCGAACCTGCGACCCACGGATTAAAAGTCCGTTGCTCTTCCAACTGAGCTACGGGGTCCGGCATATCGGCCGCCGCTGCGGGCCGCCGCGTCCGCCATGCGGATACTTAAGTAAACTGCCCCGGAGATAGTGTTCCAGTCTCGTTGATGGACGGCGCGTGAATTTGACGCACGGCAGGACAGGACGCGGCGGAGCGCAGTGTGAGATGGGACGAAAAGGTATGGCACGGTCGTTGCTGATTAGTGAGGCAGATCATTCATCGTCCAGTCTCATGCCATGCATTCATCTACTCCATCGCTCGATCATCTTATCCAATTTGTCGGCCAGTGGCCCGATGACGAGAAGGCCCTCGTCCGTCCGGCGATTCAGCAGCATGAGGCTACGGCAGCATCGGGCACCGGCGCATCGGCAGGGTTCGAGCCTTGGGTGGCGCTCGTCCATACGCTGGAGAGCGGACAGCGCTACTACACCGCCCACCGATTGGAGCATGAGCGCGTCGTCACGGCCTCGTCGGCGACCGAGCTGGCAGATAAAATCGCCACCCATCCCGGGGTTACCGCGCAGGCGGCCTGAGTTCCTCCGCGCTTGTCTTGCGATCAACCGTCTTGCGATCAAGGAGGCGTAGCTGCTTCCGCTGGTGAGGCCCAGAGTTGCTCCATCGGGTGGCGCATCACGAGCGCGCCTCTGAGCAGCGACCGGTCGAAATTGATGAATCCGTGGGCCGTGTAGATCTCGCGCGGCGTGCAGTTGTAGATCAGCTTCACCTCTTCGTCGCCGCGGCGGTAATCCGTCGTGCGCAGCAGTGCCACCAACCCGTTCGATGCGGTGCCGACGAACACGTCCACGCCGCCGCCATCGGGGGCAATGGTATCGTTAATGTACCCGTAGTCGATCGGGTAGAGGATGTGCGGGTAGTTGGGGTGCGGTTCGCCCTGCGGCCGGTCGATCGTGATGCCGTGCTCACGGATGATCGCCTGCCAGTCGGACCAGCGGAAGGCGTCGGCGATGAGGGTGCGCATGGGGGCGACGTGTGGTTGATCAAGAGGCTTGCTCCGCAATGGAGGGCGTCGCCGTATCTTCCGGCAGGGCGAGCTGGATGTGCAGGTCCTCCAGCTGCTCGGGATCGACGGCGTCGGGGGAGTCGACCATCGGCTCTTTGCCGCTCTGGGTTTTGGGGAAGGCGATGACCTCGCGGAGGGAGTTGGCGCCGGTGATGAGCATGACGAGCCGGTCGAGGCCCAGTGCGATGCCGCCGTGCGGCGGGGCGCCGTAGCGGAAGGCGTCGAGCAGGAAGCCGAATCGCTGCTCGGCCTCGTCTTCGTCGATACCCAGGGCGCGGAAGACCTTCTGCTGGATGTTCCGATTGTGGATACGAATGGAGCCGCCGCCGATCTCGTTGCCGTTGAGCACGAGGTCGTAGGCGCGAGCGCGGGCGGCACCCGGATCGTCGTCGAGCGCGTCGATGTCCTCCGGGCGCGGCGCGGTGAAGGGGTGGTGCATCGACAGGTAGCGCTGCTGATCGGCGTCCCATTCCAGCAGGGGGAAGTCGGTGACCCACAGGAAGTCGTCGGGCGCGTCGTCGGGCACGAGGTCGAGGTCGTCGGCCATGTGGAGGCGGAGCGCGCCGGCCTGTGTGTACACGTCGGGCGTGGGGCCGGCCAGAACGAGCACGAGGTCGCCGGCCTCGGCACCGACCTGGTCGATGGCGGCCTGCACGTGCTCGGGCGGGAGGATGCTTTCTTTGACCGATGAGTACGTCTCGGAGCCATCGGAGGGCCGCTTGAAGTAGACGAGCCCGCCTGCGCCAATCTGCTTGCGCACGTGCGCGTCGAGCCGGTCCATCGCGCCCCGGCCGCGGTCGCCTTCACCGGGCACGTTGATGGCGACGATCTTTCCGCCCTTGTCGATGATGCCGTCGAAGACCCGGAAACCAGAGTTTTCGAACGCGTCCGAGACGTCGTGGAGCTTCAGGCCGAAGCGCGTATCGGGCTTGTCGGTGCCGTATGTCGTCAGTGCCTCATCGTAGCTCATCCGCGGGAAGGGCGTCTCCAGCTCGGTGTCCTTCAGGTCGCGCCACAGATCCGCCATCAGACCCTCAATCAGTTCGTAGATCTGCTCCTCGGTGGCGAAGGTCATCTCCACGTCGATCTGTGTGAACTCGGGCTGGCGATCGGCGCGGAGGTCTTCGTCGCGGAAGCACTTGACGATCTGCACGTAGCGGTCCATGCCCGCGACCATCAGGATCTGCTTGTACGTCTGCGGACTCTGCGGCAGCGCGTAGAACTTGCCGGGGTGGATCCGGCTGGGGACGAGGAAATCGCGCGCGCCCTCCGGGGTCGATTTCATCAGGACCGGCGTCTCGATCTCGATAAAGTCGTGCTGGTCGAAGAAGCGGCGGGTGGTCTGATAGAGGGTGTGCCGCGTGATGAGGTTCTGCTGCAGGTCGGGCCGGCGCATGTCGAGGTAGCGGTACTTGAGGCGCAGGTCCTCGTTGACGTTCTGCTGGCGCTCCTCGTGGGCGGAGACAACGAACGGTGTCGGCTCGGCCGTATTGAGCACGGCCAGATCCGTGACGCGCACTTCGATCTCGCCCGTCGGCAGGTTGGGGTTGACCGCTTCGTCGCCGCGCGGCTGCACTTTTCCGCGGATCGAAATGACGTCCTCGCTGCGAAGGCGTCCGGCCGTTTCGTAGGCGTCCTGGTTGTCCTGTGGGGAGAAGACGACCTGCGTGAGGCCGTAGCGGTCGCGCAGGTCGATGAAGACGAGCCCGCCGTGGTCGCGCCGCGTATCGACCCAGCCTTTGAGCACGACCTCGTCGCTCTCGTGGCCGATCCGGAGGTCGTTGCACGTGTGGGAGCGCGGGCCGTGCGTATCGGGGCTGATGAGTGCTTCGCGCGGTCGGTCGGTCATGCTACAAGCGGGGATCGTTCGGTGAACAGAGGGATGAAACGGCAAGGGCCGGTCGATCATCCAAAGCTACGGTCTCTACGGCAGACGCGAAAGGGAGTTCAGGGGTTGAACAGGAATTTCGATCCGAATTAGACACATTACCCTGCGTCTGCTATCTTTGTGCGCGCGTGGACTGGCGCTCGATGGCAGGGCCGGGCCGCTTGTGAGTTTCATGATCAGTAGAGGTGATACGTATGGCGAACGATTCGACGACGGATTTTTCAGACCCCGCCGGGGAATCATCTACGGAAGGTGGCGCAGCGACCGCGACGCTGGATGTACGGCAGGATTTCTTTGGGCACCCGCGCGGGCTGGCTACCCTGTTCTTTACCGAGCTCTGGGAGCGCTTCAGCTATTACGGCATGCGGGCGCTGCTCGTGCTCTTCATGACGGCAGCAGCGACGGCGGGCAATCCGGGCCTCGGCTTTGACACCGGCAAGGCTACGGCCGTTTACGGATTGTACACGTTCTTCGTCTACGTGCTCTCGTTGCCGGGCGGATGGATCGCCGATAACATCTGGGGCCAGCGCAAGGCTGTCTTCCGGGGCGGCGTCATCATCGCGGCGGGTCACTTCAGTATGGCCCTGCCGATGTTTGGCCTGCCCGAGGTGACGTTCTTCTATTTTGGTCTCGCGCTCATCGTCATCGGCACCGGATTGCTAAAGCCCAACGTCAGCACGATGGTAGGCGACCTCTACCCGGAGGGCGGCGCGCGCCGCGATGCGGGCTTCTCCATCTTCTACATGGGCATCAACTTTGGCGCCATCCTCGGCCCCACGCTCTGCAGCCTCGTCGGTGAAGGCTACAACTGGCACTGGGGCTTTTCGCTCGCCGGCTTCGGCATGGTCCTGGGCCTGATCTCGTACAAGATGGGCGCCGGATTCCTCGGCCCAGCCGGGCTCCTCGACGCCGATGACGAGCAGGCGGTCGCCCGCAAGAGCCGCAATTTCTACCTCACGTCGGCTGCTATCGCGGCAGTAGTAATCCTGTTCGGCTTCCTGATAAGCTCGGGTGTTTTCGCGATTTCGCTCGAACAGCTCGCCGGCGGGCTCGGCGTGGCTGCTGTGGGCATCACGCTGATCTTCTTCGGCTACATCATCTTCTTCGGCGGGCACACGCGCGAGGAGCAGAAGCGCCTCGGCGTCATCTTCTGGCTGTTCATCCTGGCTGCGCTCTTCTGGAGCGGCTTCGAGCAGGCCGGGTCGTCGCTCAACCTGTTTGCCAAAGACCTTACCGACCGCACCTTCGGGCCCTTCGGCTTGCTGTCGGATGTAAGTCCGCTGATTCCTGTCGCCATTCTCGCCATCCCCATCGGATACGTGTGCTACCGCATCTTCAAGCGCGACGATCTGTGGTCGGTCGGTAAGCTGGGTGTTGGCGTGTTTGCGCTGCTGATCCTCGGCTTTGCCGGATACGTGTCGTATCAGCTCGTGGAGCAGTGGACGATGCCGGCGAGTATGCTGCAAAACATCAACCCGACGTTCATCGTCATCCTCGCTCCGGTCTTCGGGTGGTTCTGGACGTGGCTCGCCAGCCGCAACGCCAATCCGTCGATCCCCGTCAAGTTTGCGCTGGGCCTGTTCGGATTGGCCGGCGGTTTCTTCGTGCTCTCGTGGGGCGCCGCCAATGCCGATCCGCAGAGCCCCGTCTCGGCCTCGTGGCTCATCGTGACGTACTTCTTGCACACCTGCGGCGAGCTGTGCCTCTCGCCGGTGGGCCTCTCGTCCATGACGAAGCTGGCGCCGGAGAACCGCGTCGGGCAGATGATGGGCATCTGGTTCGTCGCGGCCGCGCTCGGCAACCTGTTTGCCGGCCTGATCGCCGGGCAGCTGGAGACGCTCGCGCCCAGCAGCCTCTTCTGGACGGTCGCCCTGATCATTGGCGGAGGCGGTATCGTCGCTCTGCTGGCTGCACCGCCCGTGCAACGCCTGATGGGCGATGTCGAATAATTCGGATCCACGCATCAATTAACAGCGGGGATGTCGTCATCGGGCGACATCCCCGTTCGTTTTTCACGCGAACATCCGGTCGCGCACCTGACGTTGGCGGGCGCGTTTTGGATGTTGATTATCCCCATTCCTTACGACTAACTGTTTCCCTATGAATCCGATCTCCGTACCGCTGACCCGCCTGCCCCACGCGGAGGGGCTCGATCTGCCGTCCCACGAAACCGACCTGAGCGCGGGGATGGATCTCCGCGCCGCGGTGCCGTCCGAGGCCCCGGTGACGCTCGCGCCCGGTGCCCACGACCTGATCCCGACCGGCTTCAAGATCGCCCTGCCCGAGGGCTACGAGGGGCAGGTGCGCCCCCGCAGCGGCCTCGCCATGCGCCACGCCGTGACCGTGCTTAATAGCCCCGGCACCATCGATGCCGACTATCGCGGGGAGGTGAAGGTGCTGCTCATCAATCACGGCGACGCACCGTTCGTCATCGAGCGGGGCGAGCGCATCGCGCAGCTCGTCGTCGCCCGGCACGCCCACGTCACATGGGCTGAGCGCGAGGCGCTGGACCAAACGGTGCGCGGCAGCGGCGGCTTCGGATCGACGGGCATGGAGTAACAATCAGCGGAGCCGTCATCGCAGCGGGTGGATCTTGAGCGTCACCTGCGGCGACCACGCCGGACCGCGGTGCAGCGGCCACGCCACGTCTACGGCGATCAGCCGATCGAACAGCGCCGCGCCGACGCCAGCGAAGGCAAACGCGTCGCCGTTGGCCCATGCGCCGTCGCCGGTCCATCCGGCATCGGCGAAGGTGCTGAGCTGCAACGGATGCATCCACCGGGCAAAGGGCACGTCGTACCACGCGAGTTGGGCGCTGCCCAGCAACAGGCGCGTGCCGCCCCGCGCAGGCTCGAATGTGCGCAGGCCATGCACGCCATTGAGCCGGAAGCGCATCTGCGTGGGCGCCTCATCCGTCGCGTATCCGGCGCGGGCGCGCAAATTCAGGTTGGTCGACGCGGTGATCGGGCGGTACGTTTGCCCATCCGCGATGTAGCGGTTGTATGCGAGCGATCCGCCGAAGGCGTGCCCCAATTCAGCGTAGAGGCGTGCGATCGAGCCGACGGGCCGGTGCTCGGAGCGGTGGCGCAGGTGCCCGGTTTCGGCGCTGAGAATCAGGGTGTGAGCGGTTCCGGCATCGGCTGCCGGATTGGGGCGGAACGGCGATCGATCGAAGACCGACCAGCCGGTGTTGCGCGCGAGCGAGTCGTGCTCGGCCCACCGAAATCCCGCGCTGATCTGCAGCCCCGGCCCGATCCGCTGGAAGGCGTACGCCGTCACTTGCCGCACGTCGTAATAGTTGAACAGATCGCGCCCGAATAGCAGGGCCGACACGGAGGTTTCCTCCCACGATTGCTTCCACTGATCCGCGCTGGCGGTGGTGTGGCCGGCGTGAACGCCCAGTTTGAACCCGTGCGTCGCGGCCGGCGCCGTCGGCCGAAATTCGATCCCCGTCAGGTAGCGCGGCTCCCTGAGGGCCAGTGCATAGCTCGCCTGCGCGTAGAGCCGCACTGGCGCGTCATCCGTCCACGACAGCGGTGCGCGTTGCCAGCCCATCACCATGCCCTCGACCCGGTTGTAGCGGAGGGCCGGCGCCGTGAGATAGACCGATGGCTCCTGCCGGTACGGCCGGTTGGCCGTCTGCCGGTTCGTCAGCGACGTCAGCTGCGCGGTGCCCCGCGGAGGCGCCCGGAGCGTGAGCGTATCGGTGCGGATGACCGTTGCCGCCGTGTCCGGGAGCGATGCCGGAGAGGCCTGCGGCTGGGCGGCCGCAGGCGCGATCCAGATAGCACCGAAACCGAGCGCCAGCGCCCAGGCCGCGCCAATCAGGCCGTTCAATCGACGGTGTATCATCAGACAACGTGCCATCAGAAGCTCGGGCTGATGCGCAGCCAGATCGAGGGGCCCGTGTCGCCATCGATATTGCGGAGCGGCCACGACACGTCGATGCGGACCGTCCGGTCGTCGAACCCGATGCCGAAGCCGGCTGACGGCAGTACATCGTCCATCGCAAAGCGTGTGTTGGCATCGCCGATCCATCCGGCATCGACGAAGCCGATCAGCGTCAGGTCGTCGAAGGCGTCGTCGAACAGCGCTACGTCATCGACTATGTACTCGGCGTTGCCGATGAGCGTGCGCGTCCCGGAAAAGCCGTTCTGCGCCACACTCCGCACCGATCCGATCCCGCCGATGCTGAACTGCTTTTGCAGCGGGGCCTCGGCGGTCGCATAGCCGCCGCGCAGGCGCAGCCCCAGCGTGCTGAAGGGCGTCACGGGCAGGTAGGCGCGTCCATCGGCCTGGTAGCGGTTGTACCCGGTAGGATTGCGGAGGCCACGGCCCAGCTCGGCATCGAGGCGGAGGGCCGCGCCGCGCGGAGCGTCGTCGAAATCGGCCACGTGCCCGGCTTCCAGCGCGACGACGAAGGCGTTGTAATGGCCGTCATCGATGGCCGGATTGTCCGCAAATCCGTCGCCGCCGAAGAGCGACCACGTTGTTTCTTGCATCAGACTGGCGTAGTCCTCAGTGCGAAAGCCGGTCGTTAGCTGGGCATATTGGGTGAAGCGGTGCGTCGCGTAGAACGTCCAGCCCTGCACTTCGTGGTAGTCGAAGAAGTCGTTTTTGAAGAGACTGGCCGCCAGCGAGTTTTCCAGCCACGACGTTTTCCAGGCGTCGTTCGTGGTCGTGTTGCGGCGGTAGAGGGCGCCGATTTTGAGGCCGTAGCGGTCGTCGCGCTGCTGGTCGGCGCGGATCTCGAAGCCGGCGGCGTAGCGCAGGCGCTTCAGCGCGAAGGCGTAGCCGATCTGGCCGTAGACGCGGTGGTCGTCGTCATCGCTCCAGCGCATCGGATGGCGCTGGAATCCGAGGACGAGCCCTTCGACGCGGTTGTAGCGCACGGCGGGCGTCGACGGGTAGAGTGCCCGCTCGCGCCGGAAGGGCCAGGCGCCGGAGAGGTCGCCCGCAAAGGCCCCCACTTGCCGGTGCGCCCGGTCGTTCCACGGGTCAATGGAGCGGTGAAGGCGATCGGACGTGCGGCGGATCGGGTCGGGATCATCCGCTGTGACTACGGCCGACGAATCGGTCGCGGTGGAATCGGCGGCGTGGAGTGGAGCGGGGGCGCTGAGAAGCAGAATCAGCGCACATGAGAGTGACAACCAGGGATAATAGCGAAGCATGGCAGCGGAAGTCGGGCTGATGAAAGGTCGGGCTGCATGACCAACACGAATGGGCGTGCTGGACTGTTACAGCCGCTCCGTACCGGAGGAAGGTCACAGAGAAAATGGGCATGACGCGACGCTGTCAGCCCCGAGTCATATCTTGTGCTTGAACGTTTATCGCACACTGGACGACTCCGAGATTATGACCCAGTTTGAAGCCGTTATCGATTACGCCGGGCGCGAAGTGCGCGTTCAGGCCGATTCGTTCGCTGAGTTGCACCAGGCGCTCGCCGGGATTGAAGAATTGAACCGCGATGCCGAGTTTCTGAAGTGCCGGGGCATTGACGACGTGGTGCCGGTCTATCGCAAAGACAGCGACGAAAATGAGTACTACGGATTCCAGGACCGGACCAGCCGCCGTAATATCACCTTCGGCAAGAAGCGAGAGAAGGGCATCATTCCGTTCTTTCCGAAGGGCGAAGAGGGCTATTACGAGCCGTCACGGAGCGCCCGGCCGCAACCGGATGAGCGCTCGCGCCGTCCGCAGCAGCACCAGCATCGCTCGCGCGCGGCGGCCAGCGCCTCGCCTTCGGACGACATGCCGTTCTGAGTTTGCTTTCCTCCACAGACGCCGCCCATCGGATGCTTGAGCGCCACGCGCCCGCCAAGATCAACCTCGGCCTGCACGTGCTGCGCAAACGGCCCGATGGCTATCACGACATCGAAACGGTGTTTCTGCGCATCCCGTGGGCCGATCGCATCACGGCCGAACCCGCGACCGATCTCTCGATGACGTGTTCGGATCCGGCGCTGCCGACGGATGAGCGTAACCTCTGCCTACAGGCCGCCCAGCGGCTCGCGGAGGCGTTCAACGTGGATGCGGGGGTGGTGCTGCATCTGGACAAAACGGTGCCGTATGGCGCCGGGTTGGGCGGCGGGTCGAGCGATGCCGCGGCGACGCTGGAAGTGCTCAACCTGCTCTGGGACGTGGGCGCGCCGCACGAGACGCTGCAGACGATCGGAGCAGAGATTGGGTCCGATGTGCCGTTTTTCCTGCAACCGGAACGGGCGGCATACGCGACCGGCCGGGGTGAGGAGTTACGCCCACTCCGCGACGCATCGGGTGCGCCGTACCGGTGTCCGTTTGCGCTGGTGGTGGCCGTGCCGCCCGTGCAGGTATCCACGCCGGACGCATATCGGCGCGTGACGCCGGAGGGGGGCGATCGACCGGACCTCCGCGCGGTGGTTACCTCGAACGATTTGGCCCGGTGGCGACGTGAGTTGGTCAACGACTTTGACGCGCCCATCCGGGCGGCCCATCCGGAGATTCAGGCCGTGGCGCACGCATTGACGGATGCCGGCGCCGGGTACGTGTCGCTCTCCGGATCCGGTTCGGCCGTCTTTGGTGTGTACGCAGAAACAGCAGCGGCGCGAACGGCCGCGGCGGCGCTGGACGAATTGGAGTGCCGGGCGCGCGTTGTCCCGGCGGGCAAGGCGTGAGGGCCCGCCGGGAGGCGCTACAGCTCGTCTTCGTCGTCGCCGCTGACGAGGTAGTCGTCGAGCGGTACCTCTTGGTAGTCCATCAGCCAGTCGAGCGCCCAGACGTCGTTGTCAACGTCGCGCCAGAAATAGTTTTCCTCGACGATATCGGCGACCTGTTCCCAGTTGACCGTCCAGTCCTTGTCGACGTCAAACGCAAACTCGCGCTCGTCCGTCTCGAAGTAGAGCATGCCTTCCTCGGGGTCGTAGATCGAGGTGGCGCCGTCGTCTTCGCGGGCCATCTCGGCGGCCATCACCAGGAGCGGCACCTTGTAGCGGTAATCCATCTTCTGGATGTGCTCGGCCTGGCTCTTCAGGTAGTTCGCCAGCGTGGCGCATCCGTCGCTGTAGGCCATGGCGTCTTGTGCCGCATCCTGCGTCGACGGATCGGCATCGACAGCCTCTAATGCCGATTCGACGAGCGGCCATACCTCGATGGGCTTCTCTTCTTTGGTTGTGTTTTCCTTACGCGGAACGACGACCGTGCGCTCTTCGATATCCACTGTTTTATGTTGTGTTGTGCGTACGTTTGGCCTCCCGGCCCCAGAGGAGCGGGAGGAAAAGTGGCAGATGTAGGTTTGCTAAAAATGCGGACAAATGCCCCGAACAATCAACCGGGGTGCGGCGGATCGCTACGCGGTGTCGCTACGCCGCTTCGTTTCGTACTCGTTTTCCAGTTCGAGGGCTGCGTTGACGAGGTCTTGTTCAAGATCGTCCAGTTCGTCGTGCTGGCCCACGTACTGCCGGATCGCATCTTCCAGATTCGACTCGCGGGTTACCACTGTACGACGCCGACGCTCGGCAGGGTCCACCGTGCGTTCAATTGAGGCGATCGTATCGGCATCGTCAAGGGCCTTCCGGATGCGCTGGGTATCCACCAGGCTCACCTGCGCCTCTTCGACGCGGTAGCGAACCCGCACCACGGCATCGGTGAGGTCGCGCTGGGCGATGGCGTGGACGATGGCCTCGGTCGGCTCGGCGGCCTCGCGCGCATCGACGCTGATAGCGATGAACGGGCGCGCAGGCGTTTCAACGAACGACAGGGTGGTTTCCTTGCCGTCGGCGCCAGCATCCACGTCGACGAGGAAGAAGCCTTTGGGCTCATCGCGCTCCTTGAACGAGACGCGCTCGATGCTCCCGGAGTACACCACGGGCGGGTGGTGGCCCTCGTTGCGGTCCTGCGGATGGTGAATGTGCCCCAGCGCAACGTAGTCGATGGGGTCGACGGCCAGCTGCCCGACGGTGAACTTCGGCTCGCGGGCGATGAGGCTCGTCCGCTCCGATCCGGCCAGGGCCGCGCCCTGCACGGTGAAGTGCCCGGCCAGCACCGTCGGCACCGAGGCGTTGAGCTCCTGTTCGCCGTTTCGGATGGCGGTCGTCGTGGTCTGGATGAACTCGACGTATTTCTGTTCGATGAAGGCCTTAATCTGGTCGGGCGTTTTGCCGCGGTGCTCGTCCTTACTCATGATGAGGCTGCGCACGGGCCACGGCATCGCGATCAGTTGCAGCGGTCCGCTTTTGGTCTCAAGCCGCTGGATCTGCGGGCGGCGGAAGAGGTGCACCTCGCCATCCAGAAAGGGGAAGATGTCGAGCGACGAGGCCTTGCCGTACGACACGGGATGGTCGTGATTCCCGATGACGAGCACGATGGGAATCCCGGCGTCGGCGAGGGGTTGGAGGCAGCGGGCGAAGAGCTTTTGCTGGGTGGGCGTCGGGTCGGCGGTGTGGTAGGCGTCGCCGCAGAAGAGGAAGCAGTCGATGTGTTCCTTCAGTGCACGATCGACCATGACGTTGAAGGAGCGCCGGGTATCGAGCAGGCGCGTGTTCAGGCCGGTGGCGGCGTCCATCCGGCCGTAATTCTTGGCACCCAGGTGGATGTCGGCGGTGTGGAGGAGCTTCACGAATTTTGCGGGGCGCGTGATGAACGGAGAATAGGAGGATGCGTCGGCACGTGCAGCATTCAGACATCGATATTCGACAATCGAATCACCAGCCGACGCGCCCGCCCTCGTCGGGATCCGATGTGGAGTCGTCGGGCGTCGTTTCGGCGACGAACTGAGCGGGCATGGGGAACGCGGCGTCGGGGCTGATTTCGATGTTGTCGTCTTCGGCGGCGCGGCGGAAGTATTCGCCCACGAGCAGCAGGGCGGTGTGCGACCCCTGGCCCCAGTAGGTAGAGCGGAAGTGCAGCCGCCGGTCGTTGAAGCCCACCCACGAGCCAGTGATGAGCTGCGGATGCATCAGCATGAACCACGTGTCGGCGGCCTGCTGGGTGGTGCCTGTTTTGCCGGCGAGGTCGTAGTCGCCCATCTGGAACTGGGTGCGTATGCGCACGCCGGTGCCGTAGTCGATGACGCCGCGCATCATATCGACCATCGTATAGGCGGTGCGCTCGGAGAGGGCTTCGCGGGGCGACGGGGTGGCCTCGTACAGGACGTTGCCGTAGCGGTCCTCGATGCGCGTCACCGCCGTAGGCTCGTGGTAGAGCCCGCCGCTGGCGAGGGTGCTGTACGCACTGGTCATTTCCAGCAGCGACACCTCGCTCGTGCCGAGGGCGAGGGAGGGCACCTCCTGCAGCTCGCTCTTGATGCCCATCCGGTGGGCGTAAAACGCGATGTTGCCCGCGCCTACTTCGAGGGCGAGCCGCGCCGTGATCGTGTTCTTCGAACGAGCCAATCCCTGGCTGAGCGTCATCATCTGGCCGGACGGCTCACTGAAGTTGCTGGGGCTCCAGGTGGTATCGGAGCCAGGGACCTCGTAGGTAAAGGTGCTGTCGAGCATCGTGTCGTAGGGCGAGTAGCCGTTGTCGATGGCCGTCGTGTAGACGAACGGCTTGAACGTGGAGCCGGGCTGGCGCCTGGCGATGGACACTTTGTCGTACTTGTCCTGACTGAAATCGCGCCCGCCGATCCACGCTTTCACGTGGCCGTTGCGCGGATCGATGGAGACGAGCCCAGCTTCGAGACGGAATTCGGCGTTGATCAGCGAATCGGCAAAGGCTTCGTCGTTGTAGAGCTGGCGGAGGGCCGTCTGTTCGCCAACTCCGCGGTCGCGCAGGTCTTGGTAGCGATCGGTCGCGCGGATGTATTCGTAGACGACCTGCGGTTTGGAGGACCAGAAGTAGCTGAACGGGTCGTAGTCCAGCTCCAGGTAGTCGTTCATGTTGGTGCTGAAGGTCAGTTCGCCGTTGGGACGGCTCCACTCGTGAGCGGCGACGGCCTGCAGGCCGGTCATCTGAGAGTCGACCGAGGCGCGGGCGAGCTCCTGCAGGCGCGAGTCGAGCGTCGTGTAGACGCGCAGGCCGTCGGAGTAAAAGTCGCGGCCGTGTTCGCGGGCCCAGCGGCGCATCCACTGGCGGACGTACTCGGCAAAGTAGGGCGCCATGCTGGCATGCAGCTCGGCCGAGTTGTAGGTGGCGTCGACAGGGTCGTCGTGGTGGTCGGCGTAGAATGGCTCGGTGATGTAGCCGTGCTTGCGCATTTGTCCGAGGACCACGTTGCGGCGCTGCTTGGCGTTTCCGGGGTTGCGCACCGGGTTGTAGTACGTGATGGCCTTGAGCATTCCCACCAGCGTGGCCGATTCGAGTACGCCCAGCTCGGAGGCGGTCGTGCCATAGAACGTCTGGGCGGCGGCCTGGATGCCCCAGGCGTTGTTGCCGAACTCGACGGTGTTCAGGTACATCTCGATGATCTCGCGCTTGGTGTAGCGCCGCTCCAGCTCCACCGCGGTGATCATCTCCTTGAACTTGCGCTCCAATGTGACGGCTCGGCCAATCCGCTCGTTGTAGAGGTTGCGCGCGAGTTGCTGTGAGATGGTCGAGGCGCCTCGCAAATCGCCGCCGGTCATGAGGTCGGTCACGGCGGCCATGATGCCCCACATGTCGATGCCCCAGTGCTGGTGGAAGCGGTGGTCCTCCGTGGCGACCAGCGCGTTGATGGTGTGCGGCGAGATCTCGTCGTAGTTGATCCACGATCGGTTTTGCCGCGCGTATCGGGCGAGCTCTTTGCCATCGGCGGTGTAGGCGACGGTGGCCAGCTGGAACTGCGGGTTCTCGAGGCGTTGCGTGGACGGCAGATCGCCCATGAGCGTGAGCAAGTAGATGCCGAGCACCAGCACCGGGATCAGCCCGAGGGCGACAATCACCGAGAGCGCAAAAGCTGCCTGTGCCTTCTCCGGATCGCGAAGCTTCCGATGGAAGAAGCCGCGGATGCCACTGGTAGGATGGTCCTTCGGAGGCAGCGATCCCTCGGGCGATTCCTTGGCGCTGCGCCGATCCGCATCGCTAAAGTACTGATCCAATTCCTCGTCGGAGTATGACCACTCGGGCATGAATTCAACTCACTGCTCTGATGGATGACACGGCAGGGGGACGGGCGGCGCTTCTCACGACTCCTGCGCGGCTTCAATGTCCACGGCGCGGGCGCCGTTCCACCGCTGGAGGTGGATTCCGTCCTCGTCCAAACGGGCGAACGTCCGCGATTCGTACCAGTTGCCGAGGTTGCAGTACGTGCCGTGCGGGCCCTCGTCGTGCTCGGCGACGTGACTGTGGCCCATGATGAGGACGTCGGCGTCGTTGTTGGCGAGCCACTGGTGGGCGTAGGCGCGCAGGTCGCGGGCTACGCCGGGGTGGGGCGCCTCGGTGTGGAGGCGGCGGCTCACCCAGCGGGCGATGCGATAGCCGGTGTCGGCGGGGAGGAGGGTGCGGTACAGCGCGGTGCAGGCCGGGTGGCGCAGCCACGGGCGCAGGTGGGGGTAGAGCGACGACCGGGTTGCCACGGCGTCGCCATGCGTCACGTACACGATGTATCCTTCGATGGGTTCGATGACGCCGTCGTATGTGAGCCGCGCGTCGAACTCCTCGGCAAAGTACGATCGGTGCCACGGGTCGTGGTTGCCGGCGACGTAGGTGATGGGCACGCCGCGGTCGCACCAGTCGGCCAACAGCCCCTGAAAGCGCGCGAAGCCCTTCGGGATGAGGTGCGGATACTCGATGTACTGATCGAATACGTCGCCGACGAGGTAGAGGTGGTCGGCCATGTCGTGAGCGCGGAGGCAGGCGATCAGGTCGCGCTCTTTTTCGCGTTCCGTCGCCGCATCGGCGCGGCCAAAGTGAATGTCAGAAACAAACAGGACCACGAATAGAGAGCCGTATGAGAGCGGAGGCGCGACCGTCCGGGTTAATGCGCACAGTGCTACGGAGAGTTCCGCGCGCCCGATGCCGTTTGGGCGGAATCGGACGGCACGGCGATCGCATCGCGGAGAGCCGCTTCGGGATCGGCGCTGCGGCGGGAGAGCGGATCCGTTGGTGTGGCGAAACGCTTGGGGGCCCGAGGAGGCGCCGGGCGAAGCGCAGCCTCGGGATGGGTCGCCTGCCGGATCAGCGGATCGGTGGGGTCTGGCGCGGCGGCAGTTTCCGTGCGCCGGAGGTCGGGGGGCGCCGGCGGGACGTATCCGGCGGGACGGCGGAAACGCAGATCCGTCCACCCCGGATGCGCCGCCAGCACGCGCTGGAAGAAATCGCCTGCGAGGCGGAGCGCGGTGTGGCTTCCGGCCTCCCAATAGTCGGTGCGGAAGGAGAGCCGCCGGTCGTTAAAGCCCACCCACGCGCCGGTGACGAGGCGCGGGTGCATCATCAGGAACCAGCCGTCGGCGCCGTCCTGCGTCGTTCCCGTTTTGGCGGCCACGTCGGCGTCAATGCCGAACGTCTGGCGCAGGGGCCACGCGGTGCCGCGGTCGACGACGCCGCGCATCATATCGAGTACGGTGTAGGCGATGTGGCGGGAGAGGGCGCGCTCGGGATGCGGCGCAAACGTGGCGATGCGCTGGCCTGTCGCGTCCGTGATGTGGCTAATAAAGCGCGGCGGACGGCGGGTGCCCTGTGCGGCGAGGGTGCCGTACGCGGCGGTCATCTCCAGCAGCGAGACCTCGCTCGTGCCGAGGGCGAGCGACGGCACGGGGCGCAGCGCACTCTCGATACCGAGGCGCCGCGCCATCTGCGCGACGCGCCGCGGACCGAGCTCGCGCGCCAGATGTAGCGCCATTGCGTTGCTCGACCGCGCCAAACCGCCACGCAATGTCGTGGCGTTCGAGTCGGCCGTGGAGGCGGAGGGGGGCACCCAGCCGGGGTGCAGGCGCTGCCAGTCGGCGGTGCGGGTGCGGGCGGTATCGTACGGCGCATACCCTGCCTCGGCCGCGGCGGCGTAGACAAACGGCTTGAACGTGGAGCCGGGTTGGCGCCGGGCGAGCGCGACCTTGTCGTACTGATCGCGCTCGAAATTGCGTCCGCCCACCCACGCTTTTACCGCGCCGGTGCGCGGGTCGAGCGCGATGAATCCGGCTTCGAGGCGCGTATGCGCCCTCTTCAGCGAATCCACGAGGGCAGTGTTGGCACGGAGCCGAGTCAAGGCCGTGGCGGGAGAGTAGCCGCGGTTCACGAGACGGCGGTAGCGTGGCGTGTGGCGGAGGTGCGCTGTCAGCAGATCCGGATGGGTGCGCCACCATTCCCTGAATGCGTCGGCGGCGTTCACCTCTGGATAGGCCGACGGGTCGCGGCTGAGAACAGAGGGATGCGGCTGGCTCCATTCGTACGCGGCGACGGCCTGCAGGTCGGCCATCTGCCGGGCGACGGCCTGCCGGGCCATCTGCTGAAGGCGGTCGTCGAGCGTGGTGTGAACGCGCAGGCCATCCGTGAGGGGATCGTAGCCGTGGGCGGCGGCCCAATCATCGAGCCAGCGCTGCACGTGGGCGGCGAAGTGGGGCGCCGGACGATTGGCAACGGAGGGGTCCTGGATGGCGAGGCCGAGCGGGGCGGCCCGGTGTTTGTGGCAGGCCGATGTACTGAGGTAGCCGCGCCGGTGCATCTGATGCAGTACGAGGTCGCGGCGCTGGCGGGCGCGCTCGGGATGGCGCACCGGATGGTAGTATGACGGCCCCTTGAGCAGCCCGACGAGCAGTGCCGCCTGCGGAGCGGTCAGCGCTTCGGCCGAGATGCTGAAGTACGTCTGTGCCGCCGCTTCGATACCAAACGCCTGATAGCCGAACGGCACGGTGTTGAGGTACGCCTCCAGCAATTCAGCTTTTGTGTAGCGCGCCTCCAGCCGCCACGCCATCAGCATCTCTTTTGCTTTGCGGGTCCACAGCGGGGCGTCGGCGATGCTCGGGTACGTATTGCGCGCCAGCTGCATCGGGATCGTGGAGGCGCCCTGCCGGTGGCCGCGCGCTGTTTCGTAGGCTGCTTTGAGGAGGCGGCGCAGGTCGATCCCTCCGTGCTCGTAAAAGCGATGATCCTCGATCGCGATGAGGGCTTCTTTGACGGCCGGCGCGATGGCCTTATGCGCCACCCACGTCCGGTTCTCCCGGTAGGAGCGCGCCAGCTCGGTCCCCTGAGCAGAGTAGATGACGGTGGTGAGCGGCGTCTGCGCTTCGGGGCCGAGTGCGGGCTCCGGCAACTCAGACGCGAGGTGGGCGAAATACAACCCGAGTATGAGCGTGCCGATCGCGAGGAGGAGCCCGGTGCCCATGCCGAGGCGCCACGCCCAGCGGCGCCAACGAGCGGAAGTCGAAAAGGACACGGAGGGAGGCATGAGGTATCGGACACGCATCGATCAGGGCACAAAGGAGCGCCCGTCCAAACGGATGCAGGCGCCGCCCATCATCCCTGCAAAAATGATGCGCGACCGGTCGAGGCGGGATCAGAGGCGGCCATCCGCTGAGGAATGTCACGAGATCGGGATCAATTGCCGACGAAGCGGGCCTCCGCAGAATCATCTGCGCCGCTTCAATGTTTGGGGTATTCGGCTTTTTGTAGTGCGCCGCCCCAGCCGCCCGATTGCGGCACCGGTCTCGTTTCATCCGTTCCGACCCCTGTATGAGTCGACAGACGTATTACCGCCCACCCACGCAGTTTTCGGTTTTTCCGCCGGTCATTAAGAATCTGCTCATCATCAATGGGCTGATCTTTATCGCGCAGTTCGTGGCACAGGCGACGCAAACAGAGCTGCTGGCCCGGTTCCTGAACCTGATGGCGCTCTACCCGATTGGGGCGCCGGATGTGGGCTACACGATTTACGGAACGTACTCGCAGATTCCGGGCTTTTGGCCATGGCAGTTGGTGACATACGCCTTCCTGCACGGCAGCTTTGGGCACATCCTGTTCAATATGTTCGCCCTGTGGATGTTTGGCGTACAGATCGAGAATCGCTGGGGGTCGCAACGCTTCGCCGTGTTCTATTTTATCTGCGTGATTGGCGCAGCCATCACCCATCTGTTCTTCATCAGCCAGGCCGTGCCCACCGTGGGCGCCTCGGGTGGCGTCTTTGGTGTGCTGCTGGCCTTCGGGATGATGTTTCCGAATCAGCCGATCTATCTGTACTTCCTGTTTCCGATTAAGGCGAAGTGGCTGGTCATCGGGCTGGGCGTGATTGAGCTATGGTCGGGCATTTCGGGAACGCAGGCGGGGGTGGCGAACTTCGCCCATCTCGGCGGCATGGTCTTCGGCTTCCTGATGATCCAGTACTGGCGCGGCAAGCTGCCGGCCAAGCCGCAGCAGACGATGCGCTGGTGAATGGCGAGTGGGGAATGGCGAGTGGGGGCGAAAAACCTTCCTCGTCGTTTTGGGTACTAAAACCAGTCCGGCGCTCGGTTGCGGGCGGCTGGCGTTTTGAGTTGGGCACAATCGGAGGAACCAACCGTGAATGAGTTTACCTCCTGGTACAACCGGCAGCCGAAGGCGCTGCGCACGCTGCTGACCATCAACGTGGTGGTGTATCTGCTGTGGCAGTTCCTGCGCTACATCGAGCCGGTCAACGCGTTCGTCTGGGCGCATCTCGCGCTCAATCCCGATCTGCCGGGCATCCTGCTCCAGCCGTGGCAGCTCATCACGTACAATTTCCTGCATCTGAGCAGCGGATTGGGCGGGTTGATCCACATCGCGTTCAACATGCTGTGGCTCTACTGGATCGGCGGCGAGTACGAGGAGATGCACGGCTCCGATCGCATGCTTGCCCTCTACATCATCGGGGGCGTCGCGGGCGGATTGCTGACGGTGATCCTGTCGAATCTTTTCCCTGGCCTCGGCCTCTTTGGCGGCGTCGTGCACGGCGCCTCGGCGGCGGTTGTGGGCCTGCTGATGGCCGTCGCCATCCTGTATCCGTACAAGAAGATCCGCCTGTTCATCCTCGGCACGTGGAAGCTGCTGTATCTGGTCATCGCCTTCCTCGTGCTCGATTTCGTGCTGGCGCTCTCGGGCAGCTTTAGCTCGGTGACGGCGCACTGGGGCGGCGCGCTGGGCGGCTTCCTCTTTGCCAAGTCGGAAAACACGGGCGTCGATGTGACTTCGTGGGCGCAGGTATTCTTTGGCGGGCGCACACGCAAGAAAAAGAAGGGGTGGATCGATCGGCTCGAAGAGTGGCTGAGTGGCAGCTCCGAGCCGACGCCGAGCAGCTCCCCGAGCCGGTCGGCCTCAACCTCGACGGGGCGCCGCTCACGCGCGGCCGAGGAGGAGATCGACCGCATCCTCGACAAGATCAGCGAGCAGGGCTACGACGCGCTCACCGATGAGGAGAAGCGCATCCTGCACGAGGCCAGTCAGGAGCCGTGATGGCGGTGCCTAAAGGGAACAATCCTGTTTGATCTGGGCGGATGCGCCGCGCTGCGAGGCCCTGATGGAGCCTTTCGCCGCGGCCACCGTATAGGCGCTGATCCCGATCATCGACCCATCCTGTAGCGAATTATGGACCGACCTCGCCGCGACACGCGCGCCGTTCACGTTGGAGATGTTCAGATTGGGGGCGGCGCCCCGATCTCCGTCCAGTCTATGACCGTCTCCAAGACGCACGAGGTGGACACCTGCCTCGCCGAGATCGAGCGCCTCGCCGAGGCCGGGGCCGACATCGTGCGCGTCGCCGTTCCCCGCCCCGAAGACGCCGACGCGCTGGCCGACATCGTGCAGGGCGCCTCGGTGCCCATCGTGGCTGACATTCACTTTAACTACCAGTACGCGCTGCAGGCCATCGAGGCGGGTATCGACAAGGTGCGCATCAACCCCGGCAACATCGGCAAGCCCGAGTGGGAGCGCGAGGTGCTGCTCGCCGCGAAGGATGCGGGCATCCCCATCCGCATCGGCGTCAACTCCGGTTCACTGGAAGACGACATCATGGAGAAGCACGGTTATCCGAAGCCGGAGGCCATGCTGGAGAGCGCGATGCGCCACGTCGAGATCTGTGAGACCCACGGCTTCGAGGACGTCGTGATCTCCGTGAAGCACTCCGACCCGTACAAGATGATCCAGTCGTACCGGCTGGTGGCCGAGGCGACGGACTACCCGCTGCATCTGGGCGTGACGGAGAGCGGCTCGCTGCAATCAGGCACGATCAAGAGTTCCATCGGCATCGGCGCGCTGCTGGCCGATGGCATCGGGGACACAATCCGCGTCTCGCTCGCCGCCGATCCCGTCGAAGAGGTGAAGGTGGGGCACAAGATCCTGAAGGCGCTCGGCGTCGGCCGGCCCGGCGTCAACATCATTGCCTGTCCCACGTGCGGCCGGCTGGTGGGTGATCTGTTTACCATCGTGGAAGAAGTCGAGGCGGCGGTGGCCGAGCGCAACTTCGACAAGGACCTGAATGTGGCGCTCATGGGCTGCGCCGTGAACGGCCCGGGCGAAGCCTCCGGCGCGGATCTGGGCGTGTCGCTCGGCCGTGGGCGGGCGCATCTCTTCAAGCGCGGTGAGGTTGTGGGCACCGTTGAGGAAGACGAGATCGTCGACGCTGTGCTGCAGGCCATCGAGGAATGGGACGAGGGCGACGACGCGGCCGACGTTGCCAGCGACGGCGCCTCCAAAGCCACTGGCGACGGCTCCGCCAACGTCAAAAAGCCGGAGCTGCCGACCGGGTGATTGATGATTGTGGAGTGCAAATTGCAAATTTAAAATTAACAATTTGCAATCATCAATCTGCAATCGTCAGCCCTTCGCGGCTCTGTTTGAGCATTTCAGCAGACGCTTTTAGTCCTTCCAACTCGTCGTCGGAAAGCGCGGGCGTGACGTGGTCTTCGACGCCTTCGATGCCCACTACGCACGGCGTGCTCAGGCAGACATCGTCCACGAGGCCGTAGGCGCCATCGGGTTGGGTACTGATCGGCAGCACGCTCTTCTGATCGCTCAGGATCGTCCGCACGAGCCGGGCGATGACTACGCCGATGGCCGTGTCCGTGTGGCCCTTGCGGTCGATGATCTCGTACGCCGCGTCGCGGGCCTGCTCGAAGATACCGTTCATCACCTCGTGGTCGAACGGCTGGCCCAGCACCGTTTCATTAAGGATGGGCTGGCCGCCGATGGTGGCGTTGCTCCAGATGGGCACCTCGGAGTCGCCGTGCTCGCCCAGAATGTAGGCGTGCACCGAGCGCGGATCGACGCCGTAGTGCTGGCCCAAGAGCGCCCGAAAGCGCGCCGTATCGAGCAGCGTGCCCGTTCCAATGATGCGGTGCGCAGGCCGGTCGCTGAGTTCCTGTGAGATGTACGTCAGCACATCCACCGGGTTGGTCGCCACAAGCAGGATCGCTCCGGGCGCATGCGCATCCAGTTCGCTGATGATGTTGCGGAAGATGTCGGCATTGCGCTGGAGCAGGTCGAGCCGCGTCTCATCCGGCGACTTCTGCCCGGCCCCGGCGGAGATGACAATGACCTGCGCATCGGCCAGCTCGCTGTAGTCACCTGCCTGCACAGTCATCCGGCTGACGAGGATCTGCCCGTGCATCAGGTCCATCGCCTCGCCCTCGGCGCGGCGGTGGTCTTTGTCGACCAGGACGATTTCGCTGGCGAGGCTCTGGTTGAAGATGGCGTAGGCCGCGGCGGCCCCGACGTTACCGGTGCCGACGATGCCTACTTTGCGACGCTGAATCATGGGAATGTCGGATGTCGAATGGTTGAATGTCGAATTCGGAAATCGCCCTGCGCCGGTCGCCGTTCCCTTCAGCCTTTGATGCAGCCCAGGGGGCGGAGCTGCGCGACTTTTTTCGAGATGCCGGCGCCTTCGACGGCGTCGACTACGTCGGCCACGTCTTTGTAAGCCTCGGAGATTTCCTCGCGTACGGTGCGGCTGCTCTCGCCGCGGACGATGATGCCCTCGTTGGCGAGTTCGGCGGTGATGTTGCGGTTGCCGGCGGTCTTGCGGGCCTGGCGGCGGCTCATGCTGCGTCCGGCGCCGTGGCAGGTGCTACCGAACGTTTCGTCCATCGCCCGATCTGTGCCCACGAGTACGTACGAGTAGCGGCCCATGTCGCCCGGAATGAGCACGGGCTGGCCGACGGATTGATACGCTTCGGGCACTTCGGGATGGCCCGCCGGGAAGGCCCGCGTGGCGCCCTTGCGGTGGACGCACAGCTCCTGCTCGCGGCCGTCTACTTGATGCGTCTCGAACTTGGCGATGTTGTGCGCGACCTCATAGACCGTTTCCAGTCCTACGTCGCGCGGGCTCGCGTCGAGCGCGCGTTCGAAGGCGAGGCGCGTGTTGTGCGCCATGGCCTGCCGGTTGGCAAACGCGTAGTTGATGGCGCAGTGCATGCCGCGGAGGTACTGCTGGCCTTCTGGAGAATCAATCGGCGCGCAGGCGAGCTGGCGGTCGGGCAGGTCGATGCCGTACTTGTTCATCGCCGATCCCATCTTCGAGAGCGCGTCGTCGCAGACCTGATAGCCGAAGCCGCGCGAGCCGGAGTGGATGATCACCGTCACCTGATCTTCGCGCAGGCCCATGGCGCGAGCAGCGTGGTCGTTGTACACCTCGGCCACGTAGCCGAACTCCAGGAAGTGGTTGCCCGAGCCGAGCGTGCCGATTTGGTCGGTGCCGCGTTCGAGGGCGCGATTGGAGACAGCGTTGGGGTCGGCGCCGTCGATGCGGCCGTTTTCCTCAACGAAGGTCAGGTCGTCGTGCGCACTCATGCCTTGCTCGGCGATCCACGCGGCGCCTTTCGTGAGCACCTGCCGGAGCTCCTGCTGCGACACGCGCATCGCCCCGGAGGAGCCGACGCCCGTGGGCACGCGGCGGAAAAGCTCGTCGACGAGCCGCTCGGCATGGGGCTCCACCTCGTCGCGAGTCAGCGCCGACGCCATCAGCCGGACGCCGCAGTTGATATCGTAGCCGACGCCGCCGGGCGAGATTACGCCGTCGTCGGTGTCGAACGCGGCCACGCCGCCGATGGGAAAGCCGTAGCCCCAGTGGATATCCGGCATCGCCATCGACGCCTTCACGATGCCCGGCATGTGGGCGACGTTAGCGGCCTGCTGCGGCGCATCGTCCGACAGGATCTCCTTCAGCATCGGCTCGCTGGCGTAGAGGCGCGCTGGCACGCGCATGCCGCCCTGCCTGGGCATTTCCCAAAGATAGTCCGAGATCTTGTTCAGTTCATAGTCGGGCATGGCGGCACGCGGTTGAGCGAAAGAGATTAGCCTCACTCTACTACCACAACAGACGAACCGGGGCTGAATGATTCACGGAAGACGCGCCGATTCGCGCTGCCGTCGACACATTTTTACGGTTTTCGTGCGACCGATCACATGTCGAAGATGATCTGCACGTGCCAGCCATCGTCCATTTCTTCGATGTCGAGCTGATGGTACGTGACGGCCTTGATCTCGGTGTAGACGGGATGGCGGTCGGGGTCGATGGCTTCCCCCCAGGCGGTGGCGGCGAGGTGGGTGTCCGTCAGTTCATCGATGGCGAAGCGGCGGAAGAGGACGTGCTGCGTGACGTGGAGAAAGTTGAGCTCCGAGAGCCAGCGCACCATCAGCGACTCGCGGTCGTCGGCCTCGACGGTGACGGCGCGGGCGGTGCGGTCGCGCACGGTCCCAGGGTCAGTCAGTACGCTGAACAGGCCCCACGCGGCGCGCTCGAACAGTTCGCTGAGCGTATCGGCACGCACCTCGATGCCAATGTCGCCCGTGTGGTCGATCTCGCGGAGCCAGTTGGGAGCGTGCTCGTTCATGGGGAGCAATCGGGTTAATCGGAGAACCGTCGAAAGGAACGTGCCGAAGCGTCAGCGGTGCACGGCGGGGAGAATATACTCGGCGAGCAGGCGATGGATGCGTTCGTTGTGGTCGCCGATGCCGTCGGGACGGTTGGTGAGCGACGAGGTGCAGACGACGACCAGGTCGAAGCCCGGCACCACGTAAATGTACTGCCCGCCGTAGCCCCATGCGAAGTGCGTGCGCACCCCATCGAAGGTGTCGATCCACCAGAAGTAACCATACGTGAAGCCGCGGAACGTGTCGAGCACGTAGCGGCGCGTCGACGCGTGCGCCCAGCCTTCGGGAAGAATCTGCCGGCCGCGGTAGCGCCCATCGTTCAGGTAGAGCTGGCCGATCTTGAGCATCGCTCGCGGCGTGAGCGCCATGTTGTTGCCGCCAAAGTAGATGCCCTGCGGGTCGCGCTGCCAGCTCGGTGGACGGATGCCCAGCGGCTCAAACAGGCGCGACTGCGCATACGCCTTCGTGGGCATGCCCGTCGCCTTCGTCAGGATCGCCGAGACGAGGTGCGACGCGCCCGTGCTGTATATCATATCCGTTCCGGGCGGGCGGACCAGCGGACGCGTCAGCGCGTCGCGCACCCAGTTGTCGCTCGTCACCCACGCGCCATAGTTTCCGAAGCTGGTCGACTCCAGCCCGGCGCGCATCGTGAGTAGATCGCGGAGGGTGATCTGTTGCTTCTGCGGCGGCGCATCGGACAGGATCTCGGGGAAGAACGGCGCGATGGGCTGATCGAGGTTGTCCAGATGCCCTTCCTCCAGCGCGATGCCCACCAGCGCCGAGAGGATGCTTTTGGAGGCAGATTTCAGATTCGTCTGCTCTCCCGCGTCGAGGTCGCGAAAGTACCGCTCGACGACGAGTGAATCGTGGCGGGCGATGAGCAGACTGTTGAGCGGTGCCAGCTCCTCGGCGTGGGTGATGGCGCGGACGAGCGCCTCCGGGTCGAAGCCGTATGCCGCAGGCGTCTTCACCTCGGTGCCGAGCCGCACATCGGCCGCAGTTTGGGCCGAGGCCTCAGTTGGACATCCGATCCAGCTGAGCAATACGGCAACGGCGATGAACAGGTAGCGGCGCATGGAATCCAGCATTCGTGGGTCGAAGACGGGGCACCCTAAAACGTAACGACGAGGACAGTTTCTGGCACGCAGCGAATGTAACTGCGAAAGAACATTGGGCTAAACGTCGAGGTATGCCCCATGGAAGTTAGCGGACGGCAACTGGAGGCGCGATGGAAACGACTGATGAAATTCTGGAAGAGCTGTGCTCGGATCGGCGTGGGGTCGACACGGCGATTCTGGAGCAGGTGCTCACGCTGGCCGTGGAGTTGGCGCGCGAGGGGCGCGAGGGTCGCAAGATCGGGACGATTTTCATGGTGGGCGATGCCGAAGCCGTAATGGAGGCCTCCCGCCCGATGATCCTCGATCCGCTGTACGAGCACGACAACGCGGCCAAGAAGATCACCGATGCCAACACCCGCGAGACGCTGAAGGAGCTGGCGCAGCTCGATGGCGCGTTCGCGATCTCCAACGAGGGCGTCGCCGTCTCCGCCGCCCGCTATCTCGACGCTCGCTCGGACGATCTGGAGCTGCCGCTGGGTCTGGGCAGCCGCCACATGGCTGCCGCCGCGATGACGCAAGAAACGGGCGCGGTCGCCGTCGTCGTGTCGCAGAGCGCGGTCGTTCGCCTCTTTGACGACGGCGAGCTCTTCGCCGAGGTGCTGCCCGAGCTCTGGATGATGAGCCGCTACAGCTCGCACATCGACGCGCCCGTGTTCACGCGGAGCAGTGATCAAGTCACCGTGCGCCGCAAGATCGAGTAGCAATCACGCCGCTTCGTGCTCCAGCACCTCGCGAGCGGCCAACTGCTGCAACTCAGCGAAAAACGAGGCGCGCTTCGAGGGCAATTCAACGGGTTGCTGATGGCGTTCGCGCAGGAGATCGTGGGCGTGCAGGCGCCGCGCGACCATCACGGCGCAACTCCACGACAGGGTGACGCCCGCGCCGCCGTGGCCGTAGTTGTGCGCGACGGGGCGGCCTGCTTCGTCGGAAATATCCAGCCGGACGCCCTCGCCCTCCAGGTCCCGCGCAAAGCGATACCCGAACGTCGCCCGCATCGGCTGATCGGCGATGTCGGCGCCGGTGAGGTCGGCGATGAGCTCGCGGTTGACGGAGAGCACCGGCTCGGGCACGGCCTGCCCGCCGAGGTCGACGGTCGGCCCATCGAGCGGCGGGCCGGACCATGCGCCATGGCGCCACGTCCCGACACGCCGCGATCCGCCCAAAATCCAGACATCGGAGCGCGGGTAGAAGTAGACGTCGGCGGGGTCGCCATCAGCCGTCGCGTAGATGTCCGGGCCGGGCGTGTAGTTGTACGAGCGCGGGGGATCGATCTTCGCTGGCGGCGTAACGTGCACGAGGCATCCCTGGATGACGGAGATGGGCGCCGGGTCGTCGAACAGCTCCAGCGTGCCGAGGCCGGTGCAGTTGACGAGCACGTCGCCGGGCACGTCGCCCAGGCGCTCGCGCGTGACGCGCTGCTTTCGGATGGTGCCGCCGGTAGCGCGGTACAGGTCGTAGAGCGCGGGACGGTAGCGCTGCCCCTCCGCAAAAAATGCATCGAAGCGCCATCCGTAGAGCGCATCGGCGGCGGCGCGCCGGGGCGCATCGGGGTGGCCCGAGCCGTCCTCGGGCAGCGGGGCGTAGCCCGGCATCTGCGGGGCGTAGGCGGGCACCGGCCGCGGCGCCTCGCTGACTTCGGCATGCGGCTGCTGGCGGACGCCAAAATGCCCGGCATCGCGCAGCAGCCCGAAGAAGGCGTGCGTTAGCCGCAGGTGCTCGGACAGATCCTCCACCTGCACGAGATGGGGGATCACCGACGCCGCCGGGTACAGGCTCGCGAACGGCGGATGGTGCGCCGTCAGGGAGCTGTGGTCGGCGGTGCGGGCGGCGTAGATCGTCGTCGGGTAGCCCAGCAGATTCAGCACGACGCCGGTGGTGAGCCCGCTGAAGCCGGCGCCGAGGATGGAGAGGGAGGGCATGGAATGCGTCGCGTCGAGAGTGAGAGCAGAATGGCACGAACAGGTTTCAAAATTCGAATTGTCATCCCGGACCGGATCCGGGATCTCCCGAGAGTTTACTTGCGCTCCGCAGAGATCCTGAATCAAGTTCAGGATGACAGCTTTCGCTCGGGAATTTTGAAGCTGTCAGACATCATCCGCCCAACGGAAGCGGCCCGGTTGGGGTCCGGTCACGGCCACGGTTCGGCCTTCAGCACGAGCGTGGCGCGGAGGCCGGGGTGCGTGTCCTGCACGACGGGGATGCGGAAGGTGTAGCGCCCGTCGCCGTCGTCGGTCCGGTCCGCCGTCCGCGCCGAGCGGTTGGGCGTGTGACTGTCGAGGCCCCAGCGGAGGCGCGGTTGGCCGCCCTCAGCGTCGAGCGTCAGATCCAGATTGAACTTGTCGCGGAAGAGGTAGCCGCCCTCGTAGTAATCATCCAGAAAGAGAAAGCCGTCGATTTTGTATTCGGGCACGAGCACGCGCAGATCGAGCCCGAAGCCGAGGCTGTCGCGCTCCTTTTTGACCCGCGCCATATCCAGCAGAAAGCTGCTCAGGAGATGCAGCGGACGGCCGCCCTCGACGTACTTCCGGTAGTCGCAAAAGAACGCCGAGCCTTTGTTGACCGTCCGCCGGTGCAGGTGGTAGAACGAGCCGCGCACCGTGGTGATGACCTCGACGTAGTACGACGCGCGGATCGTCTTTCCGTCTTCCTTGGCGCGGCGCACCGTGTGCGGCAGCAGGATCTCGTCGATCTCCAGCAGGCCATCGACGCGCACGTTGCCAAAGAGGAAGCGCCGCAGGTTCTGGTAGCCTTCCTCCGAGTTGACGATGCCGTAATGCCCCGAGTGGGCGCGGTGGACGAACGCGCGCGGCGCCCGATGCACGGCGGCGTTTTTGATCTGCACGAGGCCATCGCTCATCGGGCCGACCATCCGGCGCGACATCCCCGACGCCGCCGTGTAGTCTTTGTGGTTGGTGCCCACGAGGCAGAAGAAGCGGCGGGCGTCGAAGGCGCCGTTCAGCGAGGTGACGGGCGTGGCGTCATCGTCGATCTTGAGGTATCCGCGCATCCGGTCTTCGTTGAAGTTCTCCGTGTTGTTGACCCGGATGAACGACGGGATGTTGCCCACCAGCCGGAAGTCGATCCCGCCGTGCGGCGTGGCGTAGGTGAAGACCTTGTCGACCGGTGGCGTGAGGCCCAGCTCGGGCGCAATGTTCTGCAAATAGCACCGCACGATGAGCCCGCCCATCGAGTGGGCGACGAGGTAGACCTTGAACGCCTCGCGGGCGGCCTGCGCGTCGGCGTCCCCGGCGTCGGCGGGGCCGCACACGTGATCGCGGATCTGCTCGATGAAGGCGTGCAAGCCCCGCGCGTAATCCTCCATCTCGGGCCGCTCGCCCGTGCCGAGGTCCTCAGACACCGGCTCGTAATAGCGGTAAATCCAGAGGCTCTTGGCCGGCGGCGTCTCCGAGGCCGGGATCGTCGCGCCGTTCCGGTACACATCGGAGTAGCCGTGGTCCTTCATCAGCCGGATGAGCGGCGACTCGAAGACGTACTTCTGGATCTGCTGCGTCCAGTCCTGCCGGACTTTCGTCGCGCCGAGGTTGAAGCCCATGTAGGGATCGGCGACGGTGTCTTCGACTTCGCCCTGCGAACCGGCGTAGCCGCGGATGTAGACGATCGGGTAGTGCGGCGCTTCGATCATTGGGGCACCTCGGGGTTTGAGCGGAAGGGAAGGCGCCGCTACGCTTCGGTGCGGAGGGCGCGGTACGCCGCGTGGGTGTCGACGTCGCGGAGGATGCCGGGGTCGTCCACGTCGACTTCGATGACGTGTGCGCGGTTCGCTTCGATGATCGCCCGCGCGCCCACGTCGCCATCGAGCCGGAGCAGGTCGTCCCGATACGCCGCGTCGAATACCACCGGATGGCCGCGCTGCTCCTCCGTCGTCGCAATCAGGATCGCGCGCGGCGGCAGGTTGCCGAAGCGACGGGCCAGCAGCGCCAGCGTATCGACGCCGATGAGCGGCATGTCGCCCAGCAGAATCATGAAGCCGGAGGCGTCGTCGGGCGCTGCGGCGACGCCCGTCCGCAGCGACGACGCCATGCCCGACGGGTAGTCGGGGTTGTGGATGAGCCGGGCCTTCGCGCCGGCGAGTACCTCTTCGACGCGGGCCCGCTCGTGGCCGGTGACCACGACGACGTTGCGGACCGGCGCGGCGGTGGCGACGCGCACCGCCCGGCGGACGATGGGCGCGCCCCGAAACGGCAGCAGCAGCTTGTTGGCTTCGCCCATCCGCCGGGAGCGGCCCGCCGCCAGCACGATGGCGGTGAGATCCGAAGGCGGGGGCGAGGGGGAGGCGGGATCGTTCATCGTCAGGTCGTCGGCACGCGGTCGTGGATGGGGCCTTCGCGCTCGCGCAGCCGCTGGGCCGGGCGATCCTGCAGCACCGCCTGGATTTCGGCGACGATGGCGAGGGCGATCTCCTGCGGCGTCTCCGTCCCGATGTCGAGCCCCACCGGGCCGTGGAGGCGGTCGAGCCGCGCATCGTCCAGCGCGGGGGCGTCCGCCTGCAGCGCATCAGTGATGCGCGCGGTGCGCTCGCGCGGCCCCAGCGCGCCGATGTATGGCACCGGCGCCGCCAGCAGGTGCTGGATGAGCGTCTTGTCCCGCTCGTACTGATGGTTCATCACCACAGCGGGCGTGCGGGCATCGGGCGAAATGTAATCGGCCACGTCGCCGGGGTTCATGAGGAACACGTGGTCGTCGGCCTCGGGGAACTGGGGAGCGAGCGTATCGACCGGCTTGCGCCCGACGACCGTCACCTGCCAGCCGAGCTCTTTGGCGATCCGCACGACGGGCCGCACGTCGTGTCCATCACCGAACAGGAGCAGATGCACCGGCGGGCGCACGACCTCGAAGAGCACCTCGGCCGGGCCGGCGCTCGTGTCGATCGTGCGGATCTGCGAGCGGTTGGCGTCGAGCACGTCGGGCGCGGCGGTGCGGATGGCGTCGTTCAGCGGCGCATCGCGCGTGCCGCCCTCCAGCGTCCCATCGGCCAGCACGAGCATCCGTTGGCCGAGCAGGTCGGTGTCGTCGGGCGCGGCGGACACGGTGGCGATGAGGCCGCGCGTGCGGCGGCGGACGCAGCGGTCGACCCACGCGAGCGGGCCCATCTCGCCCGCCGGCATCGGCTCGATCAGCACATGCACGGTGCCGTCGCATCCGATGCCGAAGCCGAGGATGAGGTCGTCGTCGCTGAGGTCGAAGGCGTGCACTTCGGGCGATGCGCCTGCGTCCATCAGCGCAAGCGCGCGCTCGGCGACTTCACCTTCGAGGCAGCCCCCGCTGATGGTGCCGTGCGTGGTGCCATCGGGCGCTACGAGCAGGCGCGCCCCCGGGCGCCGGTACGACGATCCGTTGATCTGGACGACGGTGGCAAGGGCGAACGGCTGCCCGGCATCGCACAGGCGCCGCGCTTCGGCCAGCATATCGGCAAGTTCTTTCATGGCACAGGGAGCGGTCGGGGTGAGCGGAGCGGTAATCGGCACGGGGGTATGCAGGGCCTTTTAACACGGCACGGGCGGCAGGGTGTCCGCGCGCGAGGGCGCTGCTGCCGCGCATTTTTAATGTTAAGGTCCGGTTGACAATCAAGGAAAAATTAGTGTATTTTGCACGTCGAGTAAAGACTATATGAAGGAAAGACAGGCGGTCTATGAAACTCGAAGGGGAACGGATGCTGCCGGGGCGCCCGGAGCGCGTGTGGGATTTGCTGTTGGATCCGGACGTGCTGGTCTCGGCCATTCCGGGATGCGAGAAGCTGGAGCGCGTGGAGGAGGACCAGTACACGGGCGTGATTACGGCGAAGGTGGGCAGCATCCAGAGCCGCTACAATGCCACCTTCAAGATCACCGACAAGACGCCGCCCCACAGCTACCGGCTGGACGTGCAGGGGCAGGGCTCGGCGGGCTTCGTCAAGGGCGATGTGTTGATGGAGCTGGAAGCGGTTTCGGGCCAGACGCAGATGCGCTACAGCGGCGAAGCCAACGTGGGCGGGCGGATCGCGCAGGTGGGCCAGCGCATGATCCACGCGACGGCCACGACGATGACCGAGAAGGGCTTCGACAACCTGCACGACCGCATCGAGCAGGAGGTGGGTCACGCGTCGGGCGCCGAGGCGTCGGCCGCGCCGTCGTCCGATGGCGTGTGGGCGCGCATCCGGAGCTTCTTCAAGTCGGTGCGGACGTTTGTGCGCGCGCTCTTCGAGAACCCGGCCGCGAAGTGATCCGGCCCACCGGGCGGATCGGCGCGGCATCCGCGAATCATCCAATCATCCAGAGAACACGAGGTATCAGTATGGGGCAGACGATTCAGGTCACGGTCAATGGAACGGAGCATGAGGCCGAGGTGGAGCCGCGCATGTTTTTGGTCGAGCTGCTGCGCGACGTGCTCGACCTGACGGGCACGCACGTCGGCTGCGATACGAGCCAATGTGGGGCGTGTACGGTGCACCTCGACGGCGAGTCGGTGAAGGCGTGCACGGTGCTCGCCGTCCAGGCCGATGGCCACGAGGTGACGACGATTGAGGGCCTCGCCGAGAATGGCACGCTGCACCCGTTGCAGGAGGGCTTTAAGGAGAAGCACGGATTGCAGTGCGGTTTCTGCACGCCGGGGATGATCATGTCCGCGGCCGACTTGCTGCAGACCCATCCCGATCCGAGTGAGGCCGAGATCCGCGAGGCGTTGGAGGGCAATTACTGCCGCTGCACGGGCTACCACAACATCGTGAGAGCCGTGCAGTACGCCGCCGAAAAGATGCGCGAGGAAACCGCCGTTACGGCGTAGTCACGGGTCGATAGTCACGGGTCGATAGTCACGGGTCAGGAGCAAAACCGAATGACGAGTGACCCCTGACGAGTGACCCCTGACGCGAGCGTAGCGAGCATTTGACTGTTCATTTCCAAGCCCTGAAGACTCATGGAACCGCAAGACAAACGACAGATCGGCAAATCCGTCAGGCGCGTCGAGGATCGGCGCTTCATCACCGGGCAGGGGCGCTACGTGGACGACATCAAGCTGCCCAACATGGCGTACGCGCACATCGTCCGCAGCGTGCACGCCCACGCCAACATCAACGGCATCGACACGTCGATGGCCGAGGCGAATCCGGAGGTGGTCGCCATCTTCACCGGGCAGGACCTGGTGGATGACGGCATCCAGTCGATCCCGACGGGTTGGCAGATCGGCGAAGACATGAACGAGCCGCCGCACTATCCGCTGGCGATCGACAAGGTGCGGCACGTGGGCGACGGCGTAGCCGTGGTCATCGCGACGAGCAAAGCCGCCGCGCAAGACGCCGGCGAGCAGATCATGGTCGATTACGAGATGCTGCCCGCCGTGACCGATGCCACCGAGGCCCTCGCCGACGACGCCCCGCAGATCCACGACGAGGCGCCGGGCAACCTCTCGTTCGAGTGGGAGCTGGGCGACTCCGCCGCGACGGATGACGCCCTCGCTGGCGCCGATCACGTGACGACGTACGAGTTCGTCAACCAGCGCGTCGTGCCCAACGCCATCGAGCCGCGCGCGGCCATCGGCCACTGGCAGAGCGGCACCGAGGACATGACGCTCTATACGACCTCGCAGAATCCGCACCTCATCCGGCTGCTGCTGTGTGCCTTCGTCTGGCCCGACATGCCGGAGCACAAGGTGCGCATCGTCTCGCCCGATGTGGGCGGCGGCTTCGGGAGCAAGATCTTCCACTACCCGGAGGAGGTCATCTGCGCGTGGGCCTCGCGGACGTTGAACCGGCCCGTGAAGTGGACCGCCGAGCGCAGCGAAAGCTTCACGACGGATGCTCACGGGCGCGACCACGTCAGCACCGCCGAGATGGGCTTCGACGCGGACGGGCGAATCGTTGGCCTCCGCGTGCGCACGACCGCCAACCTCGGCGCCTACCTGTCGACCTTCGCCGGTGCGGTGCCGACGTACCTGTACGGGACGCTGCTCGCCGGGCAGTACAAAACGCCGAATATCCACGTCGGCGTGAAGGGCGTCTTCACCAACACGACGCCGGTCGATGCCTACCGCGGCGCGGGACGGCCAGAGGCGACGTTCCTCGTCGAGCGGACGATCGAGCTCGGTGCGAAGGAGATGGGCCTGGACCCGGCCGAAGTCCGGCGCCGCAATTTCATCCAGCCCGACGAGTTTCCGTACGACACGCCCGTGGCGCTCACCTACGATAGCGGCAATTACGAGCGCGCGCTCGACAAGGCGATGGACATGATCGGCTACGACGAGCTCCGGCGTGAGCAGCGGGAAGCGCGCGGGAGCGGACGCATTTTGGGCATCGGGTTCTCGTGTTACATTGAGGCCTGTGGCATCGCCCCGTCGAAGGTGGCGGGGGCCCTCGGCGCGCGGGCCGGGCTGTACGACAGCGGCGCCATCCGCGTCCACCCGACGGGCAAAGTCGAGGTCTTCACCGGCGTTCACTCGCACGGCCAGGGCCACGAAACGGCCTTCGCGCAGATCGTGGCGGACCACCTCGGCGTGCCGCTCGATGACGTCGAGCTCATCCACGGCGACACCGACAAGATTCCGTTCGGCATGGGCACGTACGGATCGCGGAGCCTCGCCGTGGGCGGATCGGCAATCGTGAAGGCGCTCGACAAGGTGAAGGACAAGGCGCGCAAAATCGCCGCACACAAGCTCGAGGCCGCCGAGGACGACCTCGAGTTTGAGGACGGCGCCTTTCACGTCAAGGGCACCGACCGCTCCGTCGGCTTCGGCGACATCGCGCTGACGGCGTACATTCCGCACGATTATCCGGAGGATCTGGAGCCGGGCCTCGAAGACAATGCCTTCTACGATCCGAAGAACTTCACCTTTCCCTTCGGCACGCACATCTGCGCCGTCGAAATCGATCCGGAAACGGGCGAAGTCGAGATTCTCCGCTACGTCGCGATCGACGACGTCGGCAACGTCATCAATCCGATGATCGTCGACGGGCAGGTGCACGGCGGCATTGCGCAGGGCGTGGGGCAGGCGCTGCTGGAGGGGGATGTCTACGACAGTACGGGCCAGCCCATC
>CAYUVF010000045.1:0-37664 GCA_964448045.1 uncultured Rhodothermales bacterium | reverse complement strand
ATGATCAACGCCATGGCCCTGCAGGACGCCCTCGAACAGCGCGGCCTGCAGACGCGCCTGCAGTCGAGCATCAAGATGGAGGAGATTGCGGAGCCCTTCATCCGCCGCCGCGCCATCCGCCACCTCGAAAAGGGACGTGTGGTTATCTTTGGAGCGGGCACCGGCAACCCGTACTTTACGACCGATACGGCCGCGGCGCTCCGCGGGCTGGAAATCGATGCGAAGGTCATCCTCAAAGGCACCCGCGTTGACGGCGTCTTCACCGCCGACCCCGAGCAAGACCCGTCGGCCGAGCAGTTTGCGCGCATCCACGGGCAGGAAGTCATCAACCGGGGCCTGCGCGTGATGGACATGACCGCCTTCACGCTGTGCCAGGAATCCCGCATGCCCATCATCGTGTTCAACATGAGCGAGCCGGGCAACCTCAGCCGGATTCTGCGGGGCGAGCGCGAGGGCACCTTTGTTCACTGGGATGAAACCGAGGCGTCGGTCGAACGCGTTCCGGCTTGATCCCGCCTTCACTGACGTTGAACGAGATCCCATCCGGTTATGTCAGACGACCCCGTTCAGGACTGTTTGGATGAAGCCCGCAAGGGAATGAAATCGGCACTGGAGCACTTGCGCCAGGAGCTTCGCTCTATTCGCACGGGCCGGGCCTCGCCGGCGATGCTCCAGAACGTGAAGGTGGATTACTACGGCAGCCAGACCCCGCTGGAGCAAATTGCCAGCATCAGCGCGCCGCAGGCGGACCTGCTACTGGTTCAGCCCTACGATCAGAGTGCGGTGAGCGACATCGAGAAGGGGATCATGAAGGCCAACCTGGGGCTCAACCCCTCAAACGACGGCCAGCAGATTCGCGTCCCCATTCCCCCGCTCTCCGAGGAGCGGCGCAAAGAACTCGTCCGCAAGACGCACGAGATCGCCGAGGAGACGCGCATCTCCATGCGCAACACGCGCCGGGACGCCAAAAACAAGATCAAAAAAATCGTCGAACAGGAGAACCTCTCCGAGGATGTGCGCTACGGCGCCGAGGAAGAACTCGACGCACTCACGCAGGAGTTCACCGAGAACGTGGACGATCTGCTCGACCAGAAAGAAGAAGACATCATGCAAGTCTGACGAATGCTGAATGGTGGATTTCGAATGACGAATTTGATTGTCATTCGCACTTCCAAATTCAACATTCGCCACTCTCCGGAGGGGTGCCCGAGCGGTCGAAGGGGCTCGCCTGGAAAGCGAGTGTGCCGCCATGCGGTACCGAGGGTTCGAATCCCTCCCCCTCCGCTGATTCACGAGTACCTAACAAAACCCACTTTGTCATCCCGACTAACGAAACGAGGAGGGATCTCTTTGAACGGGTTCGAGCTCTCTTGAAGAGATTCTTCGTCAGGCTCAGAATGACAGCGCTTTTCGGTTTTGTTAGGCATCGTAGGTATCCAGCCGGGTTGCTCGTAAGAGAGCCCGGCTTTTCGTTTTCCCCATCGGTCAGGCTCCCCGACCGCTCATCCCAATCCCCGCGACCGCTATGATTGCAAGCATGACCGGCTTCGGCGAAGGCCAGGCCACCGTGGACGGCGTCGCCGCCACGGTCGAGATCCGCTCGGTGAACAAGCGGCACTGCGACGTATCGGTGCGGATGCCCGGCACGCTGGCCGCCCACGAATCGCAGGTGCAAAACCATATCAAGCAAGCCTTCGAGCGGGGGCGCTTCAACGTGCGCATCCAAGTCGAGGAGGCCGAGACCCAGGCGTTGCCCATCGAGGTGGATACCCAGGCCGCGGCAGCGTACAAGCAGCTGCTGGAGCGCCTGCGCGAGGCCGCCGGCCTCGATGCCCCCATCACGCTCGATCATCTGCTGGATTTCTCGGACATCTTCACCACGGTCGAGCGCGAGGAGGACGAGCCCGAAGAAGCCTGGGACGCCGTGCAAGTAGCGCTCGGCGAGGCGATCGAGCAGCTCCGCTCGATGCGCCGTGAAGAGGGCCGGGCGCTCCGCGATGACCTCGAAGCGCGCATGGATGCGATCGAGAACCGGCTCGACATCATCGAATCGCGGGCGCCCAAGCGCGTCGACGAAAAGCGCGCCCGCCTCGCCGAGCGGCTCGAACAGCTCATCAGCGACGACCGCATCGATCCCGATCGGCTGGAGACGGAAGTCGCACTCCTCGCCGATAAGCTCGACATCACCGAGGAGTGCGTGCGCCTCCGCTCTCATTTGCAGCAGTTCCGCGAAGCGCTCGACAACGACGACGCCGTGGGCCGCAAGCTCAAGTTCATCACGCAGGAGATCCACCGTGAGGTCAACACCATCGGCTCCAAAGCCAACGACCCCGCGATCTCTCGCGCCGTCGTGCCGATGAAGGAGGAAATCGAAAAAATCCGCGAACAGATTCGCAACGTGGAGTAAAAAAGAACAGGGATGAACAGATGCAAAAAAGCCACTGAGGAACAGCCGGTATCCCTACCTTTCTAACTATCTCCCCGTTTTCCCGCGCCCCGCTCCCAACCGGCTATGCCCCACCGTCACATCATCGTCCTCACCGCCCCGAGCGGCGCCGGGAAGACGACCATCGCGCACCGCGTCATGGATGAGATTCCGGAGGTCGCGTTCTCCGTTTCCGCCACCACCCGCGATCCGCGCTCGAATGAGACGCACGGCGAAGATTACTACTTCCTCTCGGATGCCGACTTCGACGCGGCCATCGAAAGCGGCGAGCTGCTGGAATACGAAGAGGTGTACTCCGGCACCCGCTACGGGACCCTCCGCAAAGAGGTCGAGCGCAAATCAAAGGAGGCGCCTGTGCTGCTGGATATCGACGTCAAGGGCGCCGCGAACGTCAAACGCATCTTTGGCGACGAGGCGCTCGTTATTTTCATCGCGCCGTCCTCGCTGGAGGTGCTCGCGCGGCGCCTGCGCGGGCGGGGCACCGAGAATGAGGCCGATGTGCAAGATCGCATCGACCGGGCCACCTGGGAGATGGAGCAAGCCCACCGCTTCGATGTCACCATCGTCAACAAGCAGGGCGAGCTGGAGCGCGCTGTGGCGGAAACTTTGGAGGCCATCCGCCAGTTTCTCAACTGTTAGCACTTTGCGATTACTGATCGCCGCACCACCAATCTTTTTGTCCCCTATGGCTATTGAAACCGTTGACGTCGAGGCGCTCGCCGCCAAGACGGGCAACCTATACGAAACCGTCGCGATCATATCCAAACGCGCTCGCCAGGTCGCGTCGAACACGAAGTCCGAGCTGGAAGACAAGCTGTCCTATTTTGAAGGCTTCGGCCCCGAGATGGAAGATGCGCGCATGCAGGAAGAGCAGGCCAAAATCTCCATCGAATACGAAAAGATGCCGGAGCCGACGGAGATCGCGATCAAAGAGGTGCTGAACGACGAGATCTACCACCGCAACCCGAACGAGTAACCGCCGGATGCGCCTCGCGCGGCTCCACCCGGCCGCTCTGATACATTCAACCGCTGCGCTCCCATGACCGCACCCGAAGGCGACGTGGCCAACCTGTCAGGGCGCCGCCTTCTGCTGGGCATCACCGGGAGCATCGCGGCGTACAAAGCGGCCCTGCTGGTGCGCCTGCTCAAGAAGGCGGGCGCCGAAGTGCAGGTGCTGATGACGCCAGACGCTGCGCGCTTTATCACGCCGCTCACGCTGGGCACCCTCTCCGAACGCGACGTGCTGACGGAGATCTTCCCCGAATCGGGCGATGACGACTCCGACGGAAGCTGGACGCAGCACGTCTCCCTCGGCCGCTGGGCCGATCTGTTCATCGTCGCGCCCGCCACAGCGCAGACCATCGCCAAGCTGGCGCACGGCTTCAGCGATTCGATGCTGACGGCCACCGCCCTCTCGGCCCCCTGCCCGATGCTCATCTGCCCGGCGATGGACCGCGACATGTACCAGCACCCGGCCACACAAGCCAACCTGGAGCAGCTGCGCGACTACGGCTATCACGTGATGCCCGCCGAACATGGCGAGCTCGCCAGCGGGCTCGTCGGCCCCGGCCGCATGCCCGAGCCGGAGACCATCCGCGACCGGATTGTGGAGCTGATTGGCGACGAGGCCGAACCCGACGACGACGCGCGCTGGTCCGGCCTCGACGTGCTCGTCACTGCCGGGCCCACCCGCGAGCCTATCGACCCGGTGCGCGTGCTCACGAACCGCTCCACAGGCACGATGGGCTACGCCCTCGCCGAAGCCGCCGCCCGGCGCGGCGCCACTGTGACGCTGGTAAGCGGCCCGACGCATCTCGACGCGCCCGCCGGCGTGCACCGCGTCGACGTGACGACCGCCGAGCAGATGCACGAGGCCGTGCAGGCCCGCCGCACTGCCGACGTCGTCATCATGGCCGCCGCCGTCGCCGATTACACCCCGGCCACGCCAGCCGAGCGCAAGCTCAAAAAAGAATCCGGCGAGCGGTCCTTGCCCTTGCGACGCACACCCGATATCCTGAAGACGCTGGGCGAACACAAACAGGACGGCCAGGTACTGATGGGCTTCGCGCTCGAAACCGACGACGTGCTCGCCAACGCCAAGCGCAAACTGGAGGCCAAAAACCTCGACTGGATCGCGGTGAACAACCCGCTGGAGGAGGGCGCCGGCTTCGGTCCATCGACCAACCGCGTGACGCTCCTGGGCCGCGACGGATCGCGCGAGGACCTGCCGCTGATGTCCAAACCCGATGTGGCCGACGCGCTCCTCGACCGGATCGCGACGACGCTCCGCACCACCCGATCTGCTCCTGCCTCATCCTGAGTCGCACGGCGGCTCTCCGGATCCGCGCCCCCATGCGTGATGTGTTAAACGACTTACGGACGCTCCTCCAGCAGGAGATGGATCTGCACGGGCCGCTCGTTCCCCTCGATGCCGCTGCTTCTTCTGATGCAACCGACTCCGACCCGATGCCTAACTACGACCTCTTCGGCAACAAAGTGAATCCCGCCGAAGACGCCACCCTCCCGCCGCCCGAACGGATCACGTCGCTCATCCCCGACGACGCGCCGTACAAGGACGCCGAGACGCTGGAGGAGGTCGAGGCGTACGTGCAGGACACCGTGCTCATCCCCATCGACGAGAACCGGGACAACGCCGTCTTTGGCGTGGGCGACCCGCGCGCCGATCTGCTTATTATCGGTGAGGCACCCGGCGCCGACGAGGACAAGCATGGCGAACCGTTCGTGGGCCGCGCGGGCAAGCTGCTCGATAAAATCTTGGATGCGATCAACTTCGACCGCTCCGAGGTGTACATTACAAACATCCTGAAGAGCCGCCCGCCGCGCAACCGCAACCCGCACGAGGAGGAGGTCGAAGCACATCTGCCCATCCTGTACAAGCAGATCGCGCTCATCCAGCCGAAAATCATCCTGTGCGTCGGCAAAGTCGCCGGCAACACGATGCTCGATCGCAGCTCCTCGCTGGGCTCACTGCGCGATAAGGAGCACGACTTTTACGGCATCCCAACGATGGTCACGTACCATCCGGCGGCGCTGCTGCGCAACCCGAACTGGAAGCGCCCGACGTGGGAGGATGTGAAGCTGCTCCGGACACGCTACGACGAACTGATTGGCGAGAGCTGAGGCTGTCTCCTGCGCCTGCGCTCTCCTTGCCCCCTCCTGCCCGCACTCCATGGCCGAGCAAGATCCTCAAAAATCGCGTCTGAGCATCGACCCCGAAAAATCGGGGCGGTCGCCGTATCCGCTGGAGAAGATGACGCGGAGCGGCGGCCAGTGGAAGCGCTCGCAGGCCGAGGAGGTGCACAAGAAATCGGGCCGCGTGCCGCCGCAGGCCACCGATGTGGAGAGGTCGGTCCTCGGCGCGATGCTGATCGAGCGCGAGGCCATCCCGAAGGCCATCGAGATTCTGCCGCCCGAGGCGTTTTACAGCGCCAAGCATCAGAAAATCTACACGGCGATCCTGAACCTCTTCGAGCGCGGCAACCCTGTCGACCTCGTCACGCTCACCGATGAGCTCAAGCGCCGCGACGCGCTCGAAGATGTCGGCGGCGCCTATTACCTGACCGAACTGACGACGCAAGTCGCGTCGGCCGCGAACGTCGAGTACCACGCGCGCATCATCGCGGAGAAGTCACTGCTCCGCAAGCTCATCGAGACGATGACGGGGCTCGTCGGCGAAGCTTATGACTCCAGCGCCGATGCCTTCGAGCTACTCGATAAGGCCGAGAGCCAGATCTTCCAGATTTCGGATAACCAGCTTCGGAAGGCGGCCTCGTCGATCAACGACGTCGTCAAGGAGACGCTGGAGCAGCTCGAATCCATCCACGGCCGCGAGAGCGGCATCACCGGCGTGCCGAGCGGCTTCCACCGGCTCGACCGGCTCACGAGCGGCTGGCAGCAATCGGATCTCATCATCATCGCCGCGCGGCCCTCCATGGGGAAATGCCTCGGCAGGGGCACGCCCGTGATGTTGTACGACGGGCGCGTGAAACCCGTCGAAGCTATCGAGGTGGGCGACCGGCTCATGGGCGATGACGGCACGCCGCGCACCGTGCAATCGCTCGCCCGCGGCCGCGAGCCGATGTACTGGGTCCGCCAGAAGCGCGGGATGGACTATCGGGTGAACGAGAGTCACATCCTCTCGCTCAAGAAAAACCGCCGCGAAGGAGGGCGCCCGCGTGGATCGGTCATCGATATTTCCGTGCGGGACTACCTGCAGCGGTCGGGTAAGTGGAAAAACGACAACAAGGGCTTCAAGGTCGCGGCCGAGTTTTCCGAACAGCCGGTGCCGCTCGACCCGTACTTCCTCGGCCTCTGGTTGGGCGATGGTAAATCCGACAGCGCTCGGATCTATTCCACGGACGACGAAGTGATTGCTTACCTGCACGAGGTGGCCGAAACGCGCAGTGAAACAATCAGCATCAGCGATGCGCATCGGGCCTGTCCCGCGTATCTCATCAAAAGCGGCGAGCCCGGCACTGCAGAAACGGCCCGGTCCATCCAGGCCGCGCTGCGGGCGCTCGGCGTGCTGGGCGACAAACACATCCCCCACCTGTACCTTTCGAACTCGCGCGAAAAACGCCTTCGCTTGCTGGCCGGGCTCATCGACAGCGATGGACATCTGAATAGCGGCCACGGCGGCACGTACGAAATCACGCAGTCCAACCGCGAACTGGCCGAGCAAATCAAATATCTGTGCGATACGCTCGGATACCGCACCTCGCTCAAACCCAAAACGGCACGGATTCGCGAAACGGGCTACGAGTCGACCGTATACCGCGTGCGCTTCAACGGAAATGTTGACGAGATTCCTGTGCGCGTTGAGCGCAAAAAGGCTGAACCGTGGACGGATCGGCGCGATTGGTGCGTAACTGGCATCGAGGTCGAGCCCGACGGCATCGGCGATTATTACGGGTTTACGCTCGATGGCAACGGCCGCTTCCTCCTCGCCGACGGCACCGTGACCCACAACACGGCCTTTTCGCTCGGCTGCGCGATGAACGCGGCGACGCACCCCGATCGCCCGACGCCCGTCGCCATCTTTTCGCTGGAGATGGGCGCGCAGCAACTGGCCCAGCGCCTGCTGACCTCCGAGGCGCGCGTCGACGCCCAGGCCGCCCGCACGGGCCGAATGAACGACGAAGACTGGCAGCGCCTTGCCCGCGCCGCCGGTAAGCTCTCCGAGGCCGAGATCTTTATCGACGACACGCCCGGCCTCAGCGTGCTGGAGCTGCGCGCCAAGTGCCGGCGCCTCAAGGCCGAGCACGACATCGGCCTCGTCGTGGTCGACTACCTCCAGCTCATGCAGGCCTCCAGCGCCTCGCGCCACAACAACCGCGAGCAGGAGATCGCCCACATCTCGCGCTCGCTCAAAGGGCTCGCCAAGGAGCTCGACCTGCCCGTGCTCGCCCTCTCGCAACTCAACCGCGGCGTCGAAAACCGTGGCGGCGACAAACGCCCCCAGCTCTCCGACCTCCGCGAGTCGGGCTCGATCGAGCAGGACGCCGACGTGGTCGCCTTTATTTACCGCGCCGAGCGCTACGGCATCACCGTCGATGAGCAGGGCAACTCCACCGAGGGCATTGCCGAAATCATCATCGGTAAGCAGCGTAACGGCCCCGTGGGCACGGTGGAGCTGGCGTTTGTGGACCAGTACGCCCGTTTCGAAAACCTCACCGCCCGGTACAATGACCAAAACGAGATGGGCGGCGGAGGGCAGGGGGGTATGCAAGGCGGCCCGCAGAGCGGCGACGGATTCAACGCGCCTCGGCCCAGCGGCGATGCGCCGTTCTAATCCGTCGTTTCGGCCGGCTAATGCGCGGCGGACGAACCGGGGTCTGCCGCATTCGGATCGGCTGTGGGCAGGCGGACGGTGAACACCGTTCCCTCGCCTTTCGTGCTTTCAACGTCGATCTCGCCGCCCATCTGCCGAATGAGGCGCCGCGTGATCGTGAGCCCGAGCCCCACCCCCTCGAACTCGCGGCTCGACCCGGTCGATTCCTGCCGAAACTCGTCGAAGATATGCGGCAAAAACGCTGCATCGATGCCGATGCCGGTGTCTTCTACCTGCACCTTGGCATGCCCATCCGCCTCTTGCACGCTGACCCGCACCTCGCCCTCCGTAGTGAACTTGAGCGCATTGGAGATCAGGTTGCTGAGGATGCGGTCCATCGCACTCGGGTCGATGACGGCCCAAACGGGCGTATCTGGCACATCGGCTGACAGGCGAATGTTGCCATCGCTGGCGCGCAGCTCAAACATGCTCAGGGCCTCTTTCGCTCGCGCACGCAGATCCATGCACACGTTCTCCAGCGTAACGGTGCGGCTCTCCAGCTGGGCGAGATCAAGCACAGAGTTGAGTGTCTCCATCAGTCGGCGGCCGCTCTGCGCGATCAGGTGAACGAACTCGCGGTTCGGGGCAGCCACTTCTTCGGTGAGGATCTCGGCAAAGCCCAGGATGGCCGTGAGCGGCGTGCGGAGTTCGTGGCTCATGTTGGCCAGAAAAGCCGACTTGAGGCGGCTCATCTCCTCGGCGCGCTCCTTGGCTTCCACGAGGCGCTGCTGCTGCCGTTTGCGCTCGGTGATATCGCGCACGATGGCTTCCACTTCGTCGCCGTTGAGCGGGGCTACCCGTGCCTCAAAAATCCGCTCCTCTCCCTCCTGCGTGACGAGTGGATACTCGCCCTGCTGCACGGTGCCCGTCGCAAGCGCATCCTCGATCATCGTCATCCACTGCCGGGCGACATCGGACGGAAGCACATCGGCTACGGAGCGGCCCAGTAGCACCTCGACCGGCTGGACGAGCTTGCCCTGCTGATCGGCCTCAACGTTGAGGTACGTCCCGTCACTGGAGAAGCGGAAGATGAGATCGGGGATGGCCTGAAGCATGGCCCGGTTGAGCGCCTCGCTCTCGCGGAGCGCCGCGTCGGCTGCCTTGCGCTCGGTGATGTCGAGCACGGTGCCAATCATGCGCATGGGGGTGCCCTGCGCATCGGCGTGCACCCGGCCGCGCATGTTCACCCAGCGCGTGCTCCCATCAGGCCGCTCGATACGATACTCTTCATTGAAGCGCCCCTTCCCGGTAATCGCCTCCCGGATGGCCGTGCGCACCTGCGGCGTATCGTCCGGATGCACACATGCCATAAAATCGCCCGGCGGCGTAATCGGATGGCCGCGCTCTACCCCGAAGATCCGACGGGCACTGGCGGAGGTAAGCAGCTCATCGTGCTGCATATCCCAATCCCAGATGCCCATCGTGGCCGCTTCGAGGGCCAACTGAAGTTGCTCCTGGCTCTCGCGCAGGGCCGCCTCGACTTCTTTCTGTTCGGTGATGTCCGTCTCGATAGCCATATAGCCCGTCATCCGTCCCTCTTCATCGAACAGCGGATCGGCATCGATGCGCACCCAGTACGGCTCGCCCGATTGTGTGTAGTTGCAGATCTCGGAGGTGAAGCCCTCCTTCTGCTCGATTTTCGCGCTCATGTGAGCGATTACCTCGGGGTCGCTGCCGGGGCCTTGCAGCACCTCGCCGGGCTGGCGGCCGCGCACCGCTTCGAGCGTGTACCCGCTGATGCGCGTGAATCCCTCATTGACCCACTCGATGGCGCCGTGCTCATCGGTGATGATGACGGCGTTCGTCGTTCGCTTGGCGACGCGGGCCAGCCGCCGCGCCCGTGCTTCGCTCCGGGCCAGCTGCTCCTCAGCTCGTGTGCGCGCTGTGATGTCTCGTCCCACACCACAAATACCCATTAGCGCCCCCTGCCGATCGGTGAGCGCCGAGCCGGTGAAGGCGTACGGGATCCGCTTTCCATCTTTGGTGCGAAGTGCCACCTCGATGCACGACTCTCCCTCACGGAGCACGTCTTCGATGGCCGCCTCCACGCGGGCGGCATCGCTGGGACAGAAGAAATCCACCGGGTGCATCGCCGCAATCTCGTCGTCGCTGTAGCCCGTAACGGCGCGCACACGGTCGTTCCAGCGAAGGAATGTACCATCGGGGGTGAAGACGAAGAAGACCTCTTTGAGCGCGTTGAGCGCCCCCTCGATGAAGTCGTGCTCGGCCCCGAGGCGGGCGGCTGCGGACGGGCTGGCGATCGGGGAGATCAGTTGGAGATCATCGGCCGCGAGGCGCGCCAGCTTGCCAAGCATCGCGGCGTCCTCGTCGCTGAACGCACGCGGGCTCTCCTCATCTGCCACGTACAACATGCCTCCAACCGAGGTCCGATCCGGACGAATCGGGGCCCCGGCGATGAACCGGAGGTCGGGAAGGCAGCCCAACCACGAATGCGCGCGCCGCGCGGTCGAATCGGACGTGTCTTCGATGATGAGCAGCTCATCTGAGGGCTCGATGGCGGCAAAAAGCGCCTGATAGCGCCTGCGTTGCTTCGCGTCCACCCCGCACGCCGCGCGCAGCGGCTGATAGGGCGTTTCCGCCAACACCACAAACGCCGACGCCTCAAATGCCGATGCAGCCAGTTGAACCGTGGTACCAATGCTCATGGGGATCGAGGGCAACGCAGGGGCGCGAGCAGAGAATGGATCCGTCTGCTTCCACTCTACTTTTCGGCAGAACGAGCCAAACATAAAGCCAGCTCGCCACTGCGGTCCTGCAGAGCAAACGACGCCCCCGATCCGGGTGCGGATCGGAGGCGTCGTGATACATCAAAGAAGCTATTTCAGCGGCGCAAGAGGCTGACCGAGCAGGCGCTCAACCTCAACCCGGAGCCCGGTCGCATTGAATGGTTTGGCGAGAACCCCCTCGCCGAAGGCGAAGGCAGAGGGCAGCGCCTCATCGGCGATAACAAGCACCGGGACCTGGCGCGTACGAGGATCGGCACGGAGTGCGCGGTGGAAGGCCAATCCGCTCAGTCTCGGCAGCGCCCGTTCGGCGATGATAAGAGCCGGCCGTACGCCCCGAGCGAGATGAAGGGCTTCGAGGCCATCGGCGGCCTCATACACGTGCACCGACGTCAGGACGTGCAGACAAGCAGCGATGTAGTCTCGCATGTCGGCGTGTGGGCCAGCCACGACTACGACCAGAGACGATGCGTCGACCGGGATCACGGGCAGGGAGGATTAAGCGCGGAACTCGCCGGATACGGCGTCGACAGAAAGATCACTCCGTGGCAGCGATTCGGGAGAATCACTGGATGGAATTACTCGATGAAGATAAGCTCGCGGGCGATCTTGCCTCCGAGAATCTCCCGCAGCTTGCGGCGCTCAACGGTCGATTCGCTGACTGTGGACATCGACCCGATAACCTCTTCCACGATCGGATCCATCCGCTCCTGTATTCCGTCGAGGGCGGCCATGTTGGGGTACTCCGTCAGCAGCATCAGATCCCAGTCCCCGGAGAAAGCGGCTTGCGCGGAGATCACCTTGTAGGAGAGCACATCACCGCTCTCGATGGCGCGATCCAGGACCTGCTTCCAGACTTGCTCCAGGTTGGCCAGGTAGGTGTCGAACTGGCCCGGCTCGGTGCGGACGTAGCTAACATCCCACACGGATCCTTCCTCGTACACCCGTTCTTGCGCGAGCGTGGGGATAGCGGTAAGTACGAGTACGGAGAAAATTAGCAGACTAAAAAGAGATCGCTTGAACTGGTTTGTATACATGGCTCGGTTGGTAAGCTGTAATGAAGGCAGCGTGCGAACCCGGCCGCGACGGCCGGGCAGTCGACCGTGTATCAATCGACGTGCACAACATTGCTCCTGTGCAACTCACCTGCATAACACGCTGGTTACAGGTCGTTGCCGGTGGGTTACATGTTACCAGCAAGCCAGGATTGGTAACTTGCAGACAAACGCGGATCAACCCCGATGCGACGGCGCGTCATTCAGGGGCCGTATCCACAGGGTGTGTCGACGGCACGTGCCCGTAGTGCTCGCGAAAGACCCGAGAGAAATGGGAGACGCTCTTAAATCCCACCCCATAGGCAATCTCACTGACGGAACCGGATTGCTGCGCCAACAGCCGCGCCGCATGCTCCAGCCGGATGGTTCGGATGAGAGCGGAGGGCGACTCGTCGAGGAGGTCCTGCAAACGCCGATACAGGTGAACGCGGCTCATCCCCACGGCATCAGCAAGTAGGTCGACGGTGAAGTCTTCATCGGCGATGTGCGTCTCGATCGTGGCCCGCACGGTATCGAGAAAAGCGCGGTCGACGGAGGGCACCTCAGTCGCTTCAGGTTGGATGGTGATTGAGGGGCTGCTAAACCGCTCGCGGAGCCGCTGGCGCGACTGGATCAGATTGCCGATGCGGGCCCGCAGCTCGTCGATGTCAAACGGCTTCGTGAGGTAGTCATCGGCCCCTTCTTCAAGGCCTCCAACCCGGTCGTCTACCTCAGCACGCGCGGTGAGCAGGATAACCGGGATGAAGTCGGTTTCGGGTCCGGATTTGAGGGCCCGGCAGAGTTCGAATCCGTCCATCTCGGGCATCATCACGTCGGAAAGGACCAAGTCAGGCAGGTGCGTGCGAGCGCGCTTAAGCCCCGCCCGGCCGTTTGGGGCCTCGATAAGGCGATAGTCTTTTGCCAGATGCCGGCGGATGTACGCACGCACCTCCGCGTTATCTTCCACGAGCAGCACGGTCGTCACGTCTTCCGCCCCGATGTCGGGATCATCGGTGATCTCACGCGGCACGTCCGTGCCATTGGTCGTAGACGGCTCCATGCCGTCTCCGTTGGATTCCGATGCCGGGAAGCGCACCGCCTCAAACCTCTCCGGAAACGCGTCGACCGACTCACCGTTATCCACGCGCTCCTCGGGCCGCAGGTGGTCACGTCCGTGCGGCAATGTCAGGGTGAACTGGCTGCCGAAGCCCTCTTCGCTGTCTACGGTGAGCGTGCCCCGATGCAGGTCGACCAGTTCTTTGGTGAGCGCGAGCCCGATCCCCGATCCCGCTTGCCCGTGAAAGCTGTCGGCATCGGCACGGTAGAAGCGGTCGAACACGTGCGGAAGATCGGCTGCTGGGATGCCGGGCCCGCTGTCGCGCACCGAAACGCGCACCGCGTCGTCCTCAAGCACCACCATAACACGCACGCTGCCGCCCTCGGGCGTGAATTTCAGGGCGTTCGAGAGCAGGTTACTCAGGATGGTATGGAGCTGCTCCGGATTGGCCCACACGATGACGTCGCTGGATGGCGCGCCGGCATCGGGCCGATGCAGCGCCAGCGTGATAGCGTTCCGCTCGGCCAGCGGCGCGAAGGATTGTGCCGCGGCCCCAACGAACGCATTGATGTCGACCGGGCGGGCCTGCAGTTGCACCTGTCCGGCTTCCAGGCGGGCCACATCGAGCAGCTGATTGATGAGGTCGAGCACCTGACTGGCGTTGCGCCGCGCCAGTTCCACCTGTTCGATGACGGGACTGGGCAACGATCCGTACAGCCCATCTTTCAGGTCATCGAGCGGGCCGAGGGTGAGCGTAAGCGGCGTCCGAAACTCATGCGAGATGTTGGCAAACACGCGCGACTTGGCGTTGTCGAGTGCTCGGAGCGCATCCGCTTGCGCCAGGACGGTTTCTTTCTCCACCTGTAGTTGCCGGGTTCGCTCATCCACGAGTGCATTCAGGGTACGCTGGCGCTTTTTGAGCGATCGTACGCGGGCGCGGTACACGACCCCCCCGATCCCGAAGAGACCCAACGCGCAGAGCCCTGCGAACCACCATGTCTCGGTAAACCGACGCGGCACAGTGAACGCCAGCATGGAAACCGCCGGTTGCCACACCCCACCCCCGTTCATCACCTGGACGTGGAAGATATATTCGCCCGGCGATAGCCCGCCGTACGTCACCTGCCGTGCCGCTCCCTGGTCGACCCAGCCTGCGTCTCGGCCCTCCAGTCGCGTCCGAAAGCGAACGAGTGCGGGCGCCCGCAAGTCCGGTGCCGTGTACTGGATGGTGAGGGTCCGCTCGCCTGTGGGCAGGCGGAGGGCGTCGGTCAAGGGCGGAGCGGGGCCGTGCCCCGTGTCCAGCGCCTCGACGTGGACGGGAAGCGGTTCGTCGTACTGCTGCGCGTAGAACGCCGGATCGACGCGCGTGACGCCGTTGAACGACGGAAACCAGAGGCTCCCGTCACGGGCGCGAGCCACCTCAGCCAGCTTGTTGCTCGATCCCAGGTGGCCAGCGGACGGGAGCAGATGCACCACATCGACGCGGTCGCGCTGGCCGTCTAACACCGCCTGCACGTCGTCATACCGAAGCCGGTAGAGCGCCTGGCGTCCGCTCAGCCAGAAAAAGCCGAGGCTGTCCCGCACCACGGCGGAGAGATGATTGGACGGCAGGCCCTCGTCGATCCCCAGCGTGTGCGCGGTGCCATCGTGGAGGCGGACGAGGCCCCCGCCGGCGGTTGCCAACCACAGGGCGCCCTGTGGCCCGTTCATCAGGTCTCGCACCGGGTGCCCGGCGACAGCGGCCTCCGCGCGGCGAACGAGCGCGCCACCGGACGCGTGCATCCAGAGCCCGTTCTCGGTCCCTACCCAGATCCGCCCTTGCGAGCCGCGGTGGATGTGATGCACCCGCCCGGTGGCCTGGAGTGAATCCGTCACGGCGTTTCGGCGGCGGTCGTAGCGATACACGCTGCCGTTGGTAGCGCCCAGCCAGAGGGCCTCGGCGTCTACCGAATCCGTGTGGAGCGTCCAAAGGTTGGGGCCGCGCGTCGACCACACGATGCTTGCCTCACCCGCGTCAAGCCGTAGCAGGTAGCGACCCGCGAGGGCCCAGCGCTGCCCCTGCGCATCCGTCGTGACGTGGCCGAGTCGCACGCGGCCGTCCTCACCAATGTTGGAGCGCAAAGACGGCGGCACGGACCGCGGCACAAACGTCTGAGGCGTCACGCTGTCTCTACGGATGGCAGCCAGGTTGGGACCCGGCACGCCCCACTCGCTGCTGACGAGAAGGGTGCCATCGGGGACCTGCACGGCGCGGAGCGCAAACCGGGGCGCCCCTTCGCTGGTGGTAAACCGCCGAAAGGGCTCTTCGGTGATCTGTAGCAGGCCCGAACTTCGCGAATGGACCCACACGTTCCCCTGCCGGTCTTCGAAGACCTGCTCGACCCAGGTTCCGCCCGAGGGCTCGATGCGAGCCAGTTCCACGCCGTCGCGCTCTACAGTGATCACGCTAAGCACACCGTTTTCCATGCGCTGCACCCACACGCGCCCGGCGCTATCGACCAGCCTCGCAATGGCTGGCGTGCCATCCGACCCGAACCAGCCGCGAACGGTGCCATCGGCGCGGGTTAACTCCACGCGGGTGCGACCCCCGCGGGCGCCCGGCTGTACCGGGTCATCCACGCGGTGAAAGAGCGGACCGTACTGCGTCGCGACGAAGCCTTGCGAGCGATCGTCTCGAACGGGCACAAAGTGCTGCCCATTCCACCGCGCCACCACGCCTGAATTGATGAGCGTCTCGGGGTGCCCCGGCGCATCCTCGGCGGGTAGAAGCGTCCAGATCGTGCCCTCGGCGTCCGCGACAAGGGGCGCCCACACGTCGCGGGTCGGCTGCGAGACGCGCGTCCACGTGGTGCCATCGAAGCGGGCGGCGACCGGCCCGGTGCTCATCATCCAGAGCGTGCCCGAGGTATCTTCCGCAAACCCCTGCACCCAATGGCGCAAAAGGATATTGGTCAGATCGTACGCCGTCCACGCACCATCGCGCAGCCGGTAGACCCATCCGTCGCGGCCGCCGGTCCAGAGCGTACCATCGTCCGTCACGTATAGCCCGAGGAGGTCGTTACCCCGAAAGGCCGGCGTATTATCGGCGGTGTAGCGGGTGAAGCGGACGCCATCGAAGCGCACGAGCCCGTCGAACGTGGTGATCCACAGGTAGCCGTCCGGCGTCTGGGCGACCCGTTTCAGGGGGACAGGGAGGCCGTCGTTGAGCGTCCACTCCCGCACGCGGAACGACACGTACGGGTTAGCGGCACGGGCCGTATCAATGCGGCTCGGATCATTCTGGAAGAGAGACGCCTCCGCTGGATGCTCCTGCAACGTAGCGGTCGTGGCCGGTAGCGCCATCGCGAGACCGGCGAGCACCAGAGCGCTGGTCCATGCCGCGAGCCGCAAGAGGAGTGCACATCGCATGCCGAGGCCGTGGAAAAGCGCCGAAGAAAAACCTTGCGCAGTGCGCAAGGTCGAAAGCGCGCGCTGCGTTGAAGTACAGCAGAGGAAACCGTAGGCGTTTAAACTACGAGATCTGCGGATCTCCATTTGTAACATATGGAGGATCCAGACTGCCAAACGATATCAGCAAACCGGGGCGTAGACCAGCTTCTTTCTCCGGCGAAAAAAGAAAAGCCGACCCGGCCGAGACAGGCCAGATCGGCTCAAAGACTGATAAGGGAGGTGACGGGCGGATTCGAACCGCCGTACAAGGCTTTGCAGGCCTCTGCCTAACCACTCGGCCACGTCACCGTAGGTCCTTCGGACGTAGGCACTTACAGCTGCTTTCGTATTTGCTGAAGGAACGACGAAATCCCTTTTCAGCAACGTCCAAGTTCAATGTTTGGGCGAGCATATACAACCTACCTTCCGGCAGGTTCTCGTGCAAGCCGGAATCCGATTCGTCTTTCATACGGACTTCCACAGCCGCTCCCCGCCTGCTTTCCTTCTGCAGGCCTCCTCCTTTGCAGCGGTTCGCACGGTCTTTATGTTCATCGCGGCGATCTCCCTTGCATATCCGAATCCCCATTCCGTGATTTATAATTACGCTATCTGTAATCAGTCTAAATAGTAATTAGACGTTGAGTCCGGTCTGTCCGGCACATACGCATTTTTCCTTGCATCGACCCTACCGCCTTCCTGACTCATGGCTACCTTCCGAACCCGCATTCTCCTCGGCATTGTCGGTGTATTGTTGAGCGTCGGGCTTTTCCCCGATCCGGCATCCGCGCAGTCGATTCGCGGTACCGTTACGGATGGCGCGGGGGAGCCGCTACCCGGCGTCAACGTTGTGGCCACGCCGACGAATCAGGCAGAGGCCGATGATCGCTACGGCACGTCCACTGCCCCCGATGGCACGTACGAATTGACGGGCCTCCGCACCGGGCGCTATCAGCTCAAAGCCTCCGCAATTGGTTACCGAACGGCGACGCGGGCCGTGCGCGTTGCGGAGGGCGAATCGGTCACGGTCGATATGGCGCTGGCCGCCACGCGCTACGGCCTGGACGAGGTCATTGTGAGCGCCACGCGCACCCAGCAGAATCTCGGCAGCGTCGCTTCGTCGGTGTCCGTTCTGGGCCCGCAGGACCTGCAATCGCAGAGCGCCATAACGAGCGATCTCGGCGATATGCTGGCGCAGACCGTGCCCGGCCTGGCGCCCAGTAACGGTTCGCTCAGCAACTTCGGCCAGACGCTCCGCGGGCGCTCGCCGTTCGTCATGATCGATGGCATCCCCCAAAACACCCCGCTACGGGACGGCGCCCGCTCGCTGCGCACCTCCGGCTCCGAAACGATCGAGCGAATTGAGGTGGTGCGCGGAGCCAGCGCGCTCTACGGCTATGGAGCCACCGGCGGCGCCATCAACATCTTTACCAAGGAACCCACGTCCGACCTTGAGGCCACCACGGAGGTGGGCTTCCGCGGCTCCTCGGCTGACGTTTCGGAGAGCTTTACCGGACGCATTCATCAGTCGGTCTCCGGCCGCACAAATGGGGTTGGCTTCATCGCGAGCGGCAGCTACGAGAGTTGGGGCCAGTTTTACGACGGCCGCGGCAACCTGATTGCGCAGGACCCGCGCGGGCAAGGCGGCCTCGCGGGTGCCGATGAGATTAGCCTGTTCAGCAAGGTCGGCGGCCTCGTGACCGAATCGCAATACCTGTCCGCCTCCGTCAACTTCTACTCGTTCCGGCAGGACCTGAAATATGGGCGCCAGCCCGGCGAGTACGGCGACACGCCGACCGCAGCCACTATGGAGCTCGGCACACTGCCTCCGGAGGATCCCGGCACCGACAATATCGTCGGGCAGCTCCGCTACGAGCATAGCGACCTAATCGGCAGCCAGGTATCGGCGCAGGCCTATGTGCAGGACTTCGAGACGTACTTTGGGTACTCCACCTTCATTCCCAGCGGCGGGCAGAGCTTCGTTGAGTCGACCAAGTTTGGCCTCCGCCTCGATGCGACGACGCCGCTCGGATGGACGGAAGGGAGTCAGGTGCTCTGGGGCGTGGACGCCCTCCGTGACCGGACCGCTCAACCGATCACGGATGGCCGCACCTTCGCGCCGGAGATGACGCAGACCAGCGCGGCCCCGTTCGTGCAGCTCCGTCTGCCGCTGACCGACCGCCTCACGCTCCGTGGCGGTGCCCGCTACGAGGCGCTGTCGGTCGATGTGGTAGACTTCACGACGCTCCGGCCACAGTTCGACACGGACGGCGACGGCACCCCCGACCAGCGCAACAACGTGGAGGGCGGCACGCTGACTTACGACAGCTTCGCCTTCAATGCGGGGGCTGTGTTTGCTCTTGCGGATCCGGTCGATCTCTTCGCGTCGTTCCAGCAGGGATTCGCGGTGAGCGAGATCGGACGCGTGCTGCGCAGCACCACGGCCGAATCGGTGGAGGCCCTCAATCCGGAAGCTAAGACCGTCAACAGTTACGAAACGGGAGTTCGCGTGGGCACGCAGCGCCTTAGCGCAACCGCGACGGGCTACTACACCACCTCCGAGCTGGGCAGCTCGTACGGCGCCGACCTCGAAATCGTGCGGTCCCCCGAACACGTCTACGGCGTGGAGCTCACGGCCGACGTGCAGGTAGCCGATCCGGTGGCCGTAGGCGGAACGTTTTCCTGGGTGAAGGGCGTGCGCGACGCCGACGATAACGGCAGCTACGAGACGCCCCTGCCCGGCAACCGCATTCCCCCCGAGAAGCTGACCGGGTACGTGGAGGTGACGCCAGTGGACGGATGGACGAGCCGTCTTCACATGCTGTACTCCGGCAGCCGTGATGTCTTCCCCAACTCCACCGCCTACGGCCAGGGCAGCGTATCCCCATACACGATTTTCGATCTATCGAGCCGGATCGAGGTCGGTCGCGGGGCGCTGACAATCGGGATTGAGAACCTGTTCGACAACTACTACTTCCCAGTCCGCTCCCAATTTCCTGCGTTCGATTCCTCGTACACGCCGGGACGCGGGCGCCACCTGAGCCTCTCATACACCGTGACGTGGTAATCCGCACGCGCAACGCTGTCTGTAATGGCCTGGATTCGCTGGATCTCCTCCAAAATCCACCTCTGGGTGGGGCTTGCCCTGAGCGCGCTCATCATCGTGCTGAGCGTGACCGGCAGCGTGCTGGTCTTTCGCGACACGCTCGACCGCTGGCTCCGCCCGGATCTGATGCAGGTGACGCCGCACCCATCACAGAGGTCGCTGGATGAAGCGGTCCGCGCAGCGCGGGCGGAGCACCCGGACATTACGCCGTCCACCATCGAGCTCCCGACACGCCCCGACGCTCCGGTCGTCATCTGGCTGGAATCGGGCGAAGGGCACGTCTACGTCGATCCGTACCGCGGCACGGTGCTGGGCCGGCGCAGCGCCCACGAGGGGTGGATGAATACGTTCCATCAACTCCACGTCTACCTGTTCTCGGGGACGATGGGTCTCACCGTCGTGGGGGGGAGCGGATTGCTGCTGGTGCTGCTCTCCTTCACCGGACTCGTGCTGTGGTGGCCGCGGCACCTCCGGGCGCTCAAGGCGGCGCTGAAGATCGTCTGGCGTAGCGGATGGAAGCGGCTAAACTATGACCTCCACCGCGCCGGCGGATTTTACACCCTGGGCTTTGTCCTGCTCGTCAGCCTGACGGGCGCCGGGCTCGTCTTCTACGGCTCGGCGCAGTCGCTCCTGAACACGGCCACCGGCTCTTCCCCGTGGCCGCCCCCTCCGCCCACGGAGGACACGACGCGCACCGCTCCCCCGCTCCAGACGGCGCTCGATGCGGCGCAACAGGCCCTCCCCGAAGCCGAGGCCTCCTTCGTATACGTAACGGCCTCGCCCGCAGGATTTACAACCGTTCGCATGCGCACCCCGCCCGAGTGGCATCCCCATGGACGCAGCTTCGTGTACGTCGGCGCGGGCGAAACCATTGCCCGTGTCGATGATGCTCGTACGGCCCCGCTCGGGGCGCGACTCACCCACCTGCTGTATCCGCTGCACATCGGCGCGTTTGGGCGGATAGGACAGTGGCTCTACGTGCTCCTCGGGCTGTCCCCCACAGTGCTTTCCATCACCGGCACCCTGATCTGGTATCGCCGATGGCGCCGCGCCGATGCAGCCACTTCTGCAGGCGACCTCTCCACTGTCGGCGTACGGCCTGTACGAATAGATCGATTTTCTGAAGACAAGAGGACGCAACTGGCCAGCGAGAAAAAGAAAGACCGCTGACCGGTTCGCCGGAACGGAGTTGATCGGTAATGAAGCGCGCCCGGCAGGAGTCGAACCTGCGACCTGCGGATTAGCATCCCCGCTACGGCTTGCGCCGCGCCCCGGTACGCCGTACAGCGCGCATCAGGATTTGTGGGCTGGACCATCTCTTCGCCGTTGCAGGCGCGGTGCGTATGGCCTCTACAGGTCCCGCACAGTCCTGCCGGCCTCGCAGGCCGGGATACAGACTGCTCGGAGCGTGTACCCACAGCTGCGAAAGATTCGCCTCGGCTGTGCCTTCGACGCTCCCGGTTCCCTCGGGATTACCGGCTAAGACCGAGTTACGATATGTCGATTTCCGAAGGTCAAAGGGGATTCAGCTAATTCCCCCTCGACATTCCGCATTCGCAATTCGGCACTGGGGACGGCTTCCCCGATACAGCACCATCCACCCTGCACGTTTTGTTTCCGCACAGGGGCTCCTACGTGAAGTCCGCTGCTCTATCCAACTGAGCTACGGGCGCAGATAAGTTCATGATTGCAGGTTTGCAAGCTTGCAGGTTTAAAGCGAATCAACCTGGAACGTGTTAACCTGAAACCCAAACCCCGGTCGGGGCGCCCGGATTTGAACCGGGGACCTCCTGCTCCCAAAGCAGGTGCGCTAACCGGACTGCGCTACGCCCCGAGAAGTCGTTGTCGACATGGAAGGGCGGCATCTGGCTGGATCGCCCAGCGCTATACCGCCCTCATCTCGCAGCGATGCGTCAGCTGCGCGCCGCCTTGATCTCGTCTTCTACCGTATCAAGCGGGACAATTTTTTGCCGGAAGCGATAATGCCCGTTTTCTTTTTTCTCGGCAATGATGACCTTCGCCATCTTGCCCGAATGTCCTTTAGCCATGGGTCCTCATCTACTTCTTCTCGCGGTGAATTGTATGCTTACGAAGCACAGGATTGTACTTCTTCAGCTCGAGGCGGTCTGAGGTGTTGCGGCGGTTTTTCGTCGTATGGTACCGCGACGTGCCGGGCGCCTCCGTGCACTCGAGCGTTACTTTAATCCGATCGCCTTTAGCAGCCATAGGATGTTAGGGGGTTGGTCGTGATGCGCACTCAAACATTGATGCCCTGACGACGGGCCTCCTTGAGCACGGCCTGGATTCCGTTCTTGTTGATCGTCTTTAGCGTCTTCGCGGACACCTTGAGGGTGATCCAGCGATCCTCCTGCGGGATGTAAAACCGCTTCTTCTGGAGGTTTCGCTTGAACTTGCGCTTCTCCTTGTTATTCGACCGAGATACGGTGTTACCCGTCTCGGTGCCTTTGCCGGTAATGTCGTCTCTACGTGCCATAATAAGGGGTTCGGCTTGGTGAGCACTCGTCGGCTGCGAGCCTCAGATGGTGAGGCGGCCTCTTTCTAATCGACAGTCTTTTTGTAGTCTCAGCTGCCTATATTTGTTTTTGAAGATGCCGTGGAAAGGAAGATTAGGACCGGTCGGCGCCGTCGCCATGCGTCTGGCGGTGCAACCGGGGCGACACATCGGGCGTGCGAAACTCAAACAGCGTATCCCCGCGCAGGCCCAGGCGCAGCGTCTCCACCGGGATGACTTCCTCCGGCGCGATGTTGCCGAGGTTCACATTCGCCCCCTGATGCTTGATAAACCACACCTGCTGCATTTTGTTGGGCGCTTCGAAAATAATATCGCTCGGACTCACGCGCGCGAGGATCTCATCAACCAGCCCGGAGCGGATCTCGCCGTTGGGCCGGAAGAGCCCCGCCGTCCCGCTCTCGCGCGACTCGCAGATCACCTTCCAGCTGCCCGCTTCCAGCTCGGCCTGTATGCACTCGACCCATTTGTAGGGTGGCATGATGTTGTTGGCATCCTTCGAGCCCACTTCGCTCAGTACCGTAAAGTCTTTTGCGAACATCCGGATGGCGTCCAGCTTATCCTCCTGCGCCATCGACACCGACCCGTCCGATACCTCCAGGTAGTGCACATCGAGGCGGTCGAGCATGCGGCGATACGTGTCCAGCTCGTTACGGAGGAAAAATGCCTCGAACAGGGTCCCACCAAAGTATACCGGCAGATCGGCAGCCTGGTAGACCTCCAGCTTGCGCTTCAAGTTGGGAGTAATGACGGCGGTGCCCCATCCAAGCTTCACGAGGTCGATGTATTCGGCCGCCACGTCGAGGATGTCCTCAGCGCGGCGCGCGGAGACCCCTTTATCGAGCATGTGCGTTAGTCCTTCTTGCCGCGGCTTGGCCGGGCGCTCCGGAAGGTCGGAGATATCAAACTCGTCAAGTATCATAGAAGCGTCGGGGTGGCGAACGAGGATCGGAAACGGGGTGAGCGATCATCGGGAGGGTACGGCCTACCGGCCCATCTGCACGGCACGAGCCGGTTCAATGACCGAGGCGCGCATGGCCGGGTATAATGCGGCCAGCACGCACAGGACAAGCGCCACTCCGGCAATTAGAGCGACGTCAACTGCGCGTATCGCTATAGGATAGGCATTAATCATGAATGATTCGGCCTGAGACATGGGTACGAGCTTGAAGTATTGTTGAAGCAGCGCCAGACCGAGGCCAATAGCCCCCCCCAATCCAGTCCCCACGACGCCGATGAGCGCCCCCTCCAGCAAAAAGATGCGACGGATGTTTTTGCGCGATACGCCCATCGCCTGGAGCACGCCCACGTCGCGCCGCTTCTGGATGACGACCATCGTGAGCGAGCCGACGATGTTGAACGCGGCTACCACGACGATGAGCAGCAGAATGGCCGAGGCGCCCCACTTTTCGAGGCGCATCACATCGTAGAGCGACTTTTGGAGGTCGTACCACGTCTGTACGGTGAAGCGCTGCGGGTCCAACTGCTGCTGAAGCGACTGCTTGACGGCGCCGGCCCGCTCCAGATCGTCGAGCCGCAGCTCCACGCCCGACACTCGCGCGCCCATCCGGAAGAGCCGCTGCGCCTCGGCCAGCGCCACGAAGACACGGTCTTCCTCTGTCGCGGCTTGCATCTCGAACAGGCCCCGCACCTCGAACCGGCGGATCGGGGGGCCGCCGAGTACCTGCGTGAGGATGCGCTCAAGCGCCGGGGCCGAAAGGAGTCCAACGGTGCTCCCGCTGCGCGATTCGCCGCTCGGCACAAGGCCCAGTTGCCGGGCGAGGGGCATGCCCGCAACGAGCCCCGGCGTGCCGTCCTGCGTCCGGACATCGAACGCGCCGAACTGCACCTGTTGCACCAGCTCGCTGCCGCTCAGGCGCTCTGGATCGACGCCGCGCACGACGACAATCTGGTTGGCGCCCGACTCCCCGCGATCCAGCAGCAGTGCCTTGCCCTCCACGTACGCCGCTGCCTGCGTAACGTGCGGCTCGCCGGCGACGAGATCGACCAGCGAATCGGCGTTGGCGAGGCCGCGCTCATGCGTGCTGACGATGCGCACGTGCGGATCGACCGACACCATCAGATCGCGCACCAGATCGTAGAAGCCGTTCATGACGGAGAGAACGACGATGAGCGCCGCCACGCCCAGCGTCACGCCCACCGTGGAGATGCCCGTGATGATGGAAATCAGCGAGATGCGCTTCCGGCTAATCAGGTAGCGCCGGGCAATCTGTAGGCGATAATCCACGAGTGCAAAACCTATTTGTCATCCTGAGCCCGGCTCAGGGGCCGGGATGACAGCTGTTTGAGTGCGCTCGGCCATCCAATGTCATTCCAGCCGAGGCGCCGGATCGGTGAACATGTCGCCGGGCACCGAGGCAGGTAAATCAAGTGCGTTCGTCAGAATCGCTACAGGTCCACCCATGGATTCCTTGCGCGCGGCAAGCTGCACTGGGCCCTCGGGAGTGGTGTACGTGTCGTAGCTCGTCCAGTCGAAAAAGCGCGGCGGCGCACTCTCTAGCATTCCCTGCAGATGGTACGCCCACCGGTCGAGCCGCCCCGTTTCGGTATTGACGTACATCCAGTACTGATCGCCGGGGGTGAGGCCGACCTCCCCGAAAGTGAGCGTAATGACGTCGTGGGTGGCGCCCGAGGAGTCGGCGACGTAGCGGCGGTTGACGCCGGAATCGAACACTTTGAGCGGCGCGAGCAGCCAGTACGTGTCATTCACGAAGCGGCGATGCGCCTCGGCCATGCGCTGCGCCGTCGCGGCCGAGTCGACCGGCTCGCCGTTCAGATAAACGGATCCGGCCTGGGCCCCGCCCTGTTCACCGGCGGTGTCGCCGAACGCATCGACGTTGAAGAGCGCCACGAACGCCGAGTCGGGGCCCGTACTCCACTCCAGCCGGTAGTCGCCCGACTGCCGGTCCCACAGATGCCGCGCGACTACTTGCTCTGCACCGTTCCGCTCGATGCCGAAGTTGAAGCGCAAATATGGCGCGGAGGCCCAGGCGCTCGGCCCGCCGAGGCGCTCGTACATTTGCATTGCGACGGAGTCGGCTTTCGTTTCGAGCGGTGGGGAGGCGGGCTCAGGCGAGCTCGAATCGGAGGCGCACCCGGCCCACAAGAGCGCGAGGGCGAGGCAGGCGGTGAACGACCATCGGATGCGGGACAGCGGCATGGCGGCAAGTAATTGGTGACGGGGAGGCGGTCGCCGCAAAATAGAAAAGGGCGCACACAATCGCAGCCGCCCGCTTGGTTCGCCGGCTTACACATTGAAGCGGAAGAGCATCACGTCGCCGTCTTTGACGACGTACTCCTTGCCTTCGGAGCGGAGCACCCCCGCTTTGCGCGCGGCGGCTTCGGAGCCGAGTCGCTCGTAATCGGAGAAGTGGACGGTTTCGGCGCGGATGAAGCCTCGCTCGAAATCGGAGTGGATCTTGCCGGCGGCCTGCGGAGCTTTGGTGCCTTCCTCGACGGTCCACGCCCGCGCCTCCTTCGGCCCAGCGGTGAAGAACGTAATCAGGTCCAGCAGCTCGTACGCCGCGCGGATCAGCCGCTCCAGCCCCGAGCGTTCGAGGCCCATCTCTTCGAGGAAGAATTGGCGTTCGTCTTCGTCCTCGAACTCGGCGATCTGCGCCTCCACTTCAGCTGAGATCACAACCACGCGCGAGCCTTCGCCCTCGGCCACGGCGCGCACCTGTTCGACGTACTCGTTGCCCTCGGGCAGATCCTCTTCCCCCACATTAGCGGCGTAGAGCACGGGCTTGCTCGTCAGCAGAAACAGCTCGTTCAGCATCTCATCTTCGCCGGGCCGTGTCTCGAACGTGCGGGCCCATTGGCCGCCGCTCAGGTGCTCGTGCAGCCGCTCGTAAAAGGTGAGCTGCTCGGCGGCCTCTTTGTCGCCCGATTGGGCCGGCTTGCGGACGCGCTCGATCCGCTTCTCGACCGTTTCCATGTCTTTCAGCAGCAGCTCGGTGTCGATCACTTCGATGTCGCGCTGGGGGTTAACCGAGCCGGAGACGTGCACTACGTTCTCGTCTTCGAAGCAGCGCACCACGTGGATGATGGCGTCGACCTCGCGGATGTTGGCGAGAAACTGATTGCCGAGGCCTTCTCCCTCCGAGGCGCCCTCGACGAGCCCGGCGATGTCGACGAACTCGATGCTTGTCGGCACCACGTCGGCCGAGTCGGCCAACTCGCCGAGGCGGTACACCCGGTCGTCCGGCACGGGTACGACGCCCACGTTTGGCTCGATGGTGCAGAAGGGGTAGTTTTGCGACTCGGCGCCGGCGTTGCTCAGCGCGTTAAACAGGGTCGATTTGCCCACATTCGGCAATCCGACGAGACCACAGCGTAATGCCATTCGTGCGTACTACTCTAAATCTATTAAAGTCAGTAGGATAAAGGATGTATCGATCCCGATCGGGCGAAGCGCTCTATCCGCGACGGTAGGCGCATGTTCCCCGTGGAGCCGGTTCGGGGCTGCTCATCCATCGACATATTGAACGGAGACGAAGTCGCGCTCCGGCAGGCGCACGGCCGTGAGCTGGCCTAACCCTGGATGCATGTGATAGACGCATCCGGTATCGATAGCCAGCAGCTTGTCCCGGACGATGGGCTCGGGCTGCGGGGTGTGCCCGCACACGACTGTTTTCTCCCAAGCCAGCGCGCTCGCCTTGATGTGGCTGCGCTCCCACAGGAAAACGTCTTCACCGAAACGGTCGAGGTTTTCTTCGATGGTGAGTTGAGGCTTGAGGCCGGCGTGAACGAAGAAAAAGGTGTCGGTCTGATAGTAGAGCTCCGTCGACCGAACGAACTCGGCATGCGCATCGGGGATGTGGAGCTGGGCCTGGCCGTCGGTGTAGCTGCGCACGGTTGAGACGCCGCCGTTGGCGCTCCACAGGTTGAACGTGCCGTCGTCGAGGTAGTCGAGCATGAACCGCTCGTGGTTGCCCCGCAGGAAGGTACACGTGTACGTATCGCGGAGCTCCAGCATGCGGTCGATCACGCCCTTGGAGTCGGGTCCGCGGTCGATGTAATCCCCGACGAAGACCAGGTGGTCATCTGTTGTGGGGGCAAGCTGCTCCATGAGGGCATCGAAGGTCGCCCGGCAGCCGTGAATGTCACCGATTGCTATCAGACCCATCGGACCGAGATATGCTGTGAAGAGAACGGACGGGCGCGGGATCATGAGTTGTGGCGCTCGCGAATGGATTCCATCCCCACGAGCCCACGCCCCGATTTTTCAAGCCGTCCTTGCCGGTGGAGATCCATGAGCACCGCATCGAGGACGCCGTTAATGAATGTGCCACTGTTATCGGTACTATACTTTTTAGCGATCTCGATGGCTTCGTCGATCGTCACCTTGGGCGGGACCGTTTCGAACGTGAGGAACTCGCATGTGGCCATACGCAGCAGCACCCGGTCAATGGTGGCGATGCGATCGAGATCCCAGTTTTTGACGTGCTCGGTGAGCAACTCATCGAGGTTGTCGCTGTGGCGCGTTGTTTCTCGGAACAGCCGCTCGGCAAATTCCAGCGTTGCCGGGTCGTCATCCAAGCGAGAGCGTAAGATGGAGTGGACAAAATGGTCGGGAGGCCCGTCGGCTAATTCGCGGGCATACAGCGCCCGCATCACCTGCTCGCGCGCTTGGCGTCGACTGCTCATAGGGGGATCATCCAGTGAAAGAACGTATTGCCGTTTTGCCCGCTCGTCTGGTAATGCGGGGAAATTGGCTGCGAGGCCATCGCATTCGGATGGCCACAGCATACTGCTCCTATCGCAGACCCCTGTCCAGGTTCGGCCATTGGGCACGGTTTCACCCGTTGTTTGCAGATGCGTGCAGCGGCTATTAGCGGCTATTGATACGGGTGGAGCTATGCGTCGACGTTACGAATGCGAGGCTGGCGCGTCTAATAACCTCATCCAGTCTTCATTCAGTCTGATGACCTTATTCAGCCTGCTCAGGTCCTATGCGCTCGCCCTTGATGACCGTATGGATGACGCCGCCGGCGCTGCTCCTCGCCGCCGGATTTGCGCTGGGCATTGTGCTGAGCCGGGCTGCGCCCTCAATCTCTCCGCTAACATGGAGCGGAGGTGCCATCCTCTTTCTACTGATCGGGAGCGCTGGATGGGGGTGGCACCATCGACGGCTGGTGTCGCTGGGCCCGCTGATTACAGCGGGAGCAATTGCTGGCAGCGCGATCACCATCGGGGGAGCGTGGTATGCCATCAGCCAGCAGGTACCGGCCAATCACATCACCCGTGTGATGCCTCTGAAAGCCGAGGGGACGTCGCCCATCCTCCTCGGCCGGGTGACCGATGCCCCCGACCGCGACGAGCGCGGCATTCGGTTTACCCTCCGCATCCAGCAGGTCCTTCGCGCAAACGACACCCTCCGCGTATCGGGGCGCCTTCGTGCCGGGTTGTGGCACTCGCCGTGGGACAGCACGCTCGCGTACCCGGTCGTCCACCAGGGAGCATTGCTGCGCATCCGCGCCTCGGTCGATCCGCTTCCGCCTCGCCTCAATCCGGCTGATTTCGATTACGGAGCCTATCTGCGCCGGCGGGGCGTCTATGGGGTGATCAACGTTTACGACCCCGAATCCGTGGCCGTGGATGAGCAGGCAGCCAACAGCTGGGGAGTGCAAGGAATCGTTTCAGCACGCCGATACGTGCGCAGCGAAATCCGCCGCCGCGTTCCCAGTGCGAGATCGCGGGGGGTCTTACAGGCGCTCCTGCTGGGCGACCGAAGCGGAATCAGTGACGCCACGCAGGAGCGCTTTGCCCGTACGGGACTGATGCACCTGCTGGCCATCTCTGGGCTCCACGTTCTCCTCATCGGGATGGTGTTGTATGGGCTCCTGGGTCCCGCGCTGATGCGCCTCGGATGGGGGTGGCGTTCCGTGGAATGGTCGCGCGCCGCGCTCACGATGGCCCTGCTCGTCTTCTACGCGCTACTCACTGGAGGCCGCCCCTCCGTAGTGCGAGCTGTTGTTATGGCGAGCCTCTTCATCGGGGGGGTGTTGCTCCAACGCCCGACCTATTCTCTGAACACGCTGGGCGTGGCCGCGCTCGTGCTGCTGATCGCGCGTCCGGCTGCCCTGTTTGACGCGGGTTTTCAGCTATCGTTTGCGGCTGTGAGCGCCATCGTGGTGATGCTTCCGGGATGGCGCCGGGCCCTACCGGAGCGGTGGCTTGCGTCGAAGGGAATCGAGCGGCCGGTGATGGTCGTGCTGGTTTCGGGAGCGGCGACCCTCGGTACCCTGCCGGTACTCCTATATCACTTCGGATACGCCTCGTTCGCGGGCCTCGTGCTCAATGTCGCAGCGATCCCGCTTACTGCGCTTTCGATGGTCGCCGGAATCGCGATGACGGCGGCGGGGGGATGGGCCGGCGCCGCGGCCGATCTGTTCGGGCAAGCCGCCTCTGTCCTCGCTGAAGGACTCCTCTACACCGCCGATGTGGGTTTTGGCATGCTCCACTGGGCGACCCTCTCCGGATCGGTTCCCTTCTGGCTAATCGGGATTGGTTTGGTGGCGGGAATTGCGGGAGCGCAGCGGAGGCGCCTGCGATGGCGAGGCGTAATCGCTGGATTGGGGTTGGCCTGCGTGGGGCTCTGGGGCAACGTAATTCAGGGCAACGCATCGCCCCACCTGGAAGTGGTGTTTTTCAGTGTTGGGCATGGAGACGCCGCGCTCGTCTCAACGCCCAGCAATCAACACGTGCTCATCGACACAGGACCGCGTACGCCCTTCTCGGATGCAGCTCAGCGGACTGTTCTCCCTCATCTTGAGCGGGAGGGCATCAACCATCTCGATGCCGTCGTGATCTCGCACACGGATAGCGATCATCTTGGCGGCCTGCCTTCACTGTTGCGGTCGGTTTCGGTTGGACGCGTTGTGCACAATGGACGAAGGGAAGATAGCCGCTTGTATCATACCGTCAGGCATCTGCTCGATAGCCTGTCCATTCGTCACGAGCCGGTTGAGGCCGGGGATACGTTGGCGGTTGATCCCTCTGTGCACATGCAGGTACTTGCCCCGATTCCGGACATGATTCGCCCGAGCGACAACGATGCCTCCGTCGTCCTGAGCGTGATATTCGGATCCACGCAGTTTCTCTTCGCAGGAGATATTGAGCAAGGTGGAGAGGAAGCGCTTCTCCACCGATATCGGAGACTGCACAGTGATGTGATCAAAGTGCCTCATCATGGATCGAAAACCAGCAGCACGGAGTCTTTTGTCGAGGCGGTGGTTGCTGATTCCATTGCTCATCCTACACGCGCAGTGATTAGTGTAGGAGCAGGCAACCGGTTCGGGTTGCCGCATGCGGAGGTCGTCCGCCGATGGCAGGAGGAGGGTGCCCGCGTCCAGTTTACCGGAAACGGTGCGGTATGGCTTCGCAGTGATGGGGCACGTGTGGGAGAGGTCGAGTGGCAGTAGCTTTGGATGATGGCACTGTCACCGGAAATAATCCAAGACGTATCAGGCCTTTTCTATCTATATTCCTTAATCGAAATATAAAAGGTTTGGGTATGGTATACCAGAGTGTATCAGTCCGTTGAGATGAAAAATCGAGCGGATGTCCCGAATGGCGTCGACTGAGGCCGGTTGGGGACTTATCCACATTTATTATTATGTGCTGTTTGTTTTTTAATTTTAAAAATGTTGGGTTTGTTGTTGTTGAGAGTGTGGATTTGTGGAAAACAGAAATGTCCACATCCCGGTTGTTCATATGTGGACAAGGTCCCCCGTCATCCCCAGGGATATCCACACAGTTCGCCATTTAGCCCCCCATTTTTAGTGGCTGAGAGCCTTTTTGGGTTAGTTTTCCACGTTTCCACAGCTTTCCACAGGACTTCCGAGTCCAGCGAGGGGTAAATTATACACACCTTTCCACACTGTGGATCAGTCCGGAGAACGTGTGGATGACCGTCGATTTGTCCACACGTTTCCACCGGTCCGGACGGGGGGCGATGTTATCAAGGTGTTATGCCCTACTTATCCACGGCTTATCCACAGTGGGGAACGATACCCTTCGGGCCCTCCTTCAGCGTTGTAGCGCCGGGGTGGGGCGGATTCGAGACCGTCCTCCGGGGTGGTAGCGAATTCCAGCACACTCGCGCGGTCCTGGAGCACGGCTTCAGTTGCGATGGGAGGCGCTATTGCTCATATTTGAAGTCATGCCGCCCCGCCCCGAGTGCTCATCCTATCCACTGATCTCCTTGGTTTACCGTGCGTGAATTTATCGCAGTTGAGGACGCCCGTTCGATCATCATGGACGCGATGCAGGAGCAACCTGTGACGACGCGTCCGCTGGACGACGCGCAGGGCTACACGCTGGCCGAATCCGTGCATAGCCCGGAGGATATCCCACGGTTCGATAACTCGGCGATGGACGGATACGCCGTGCGGACCGCCGACCTCGGCGACCTGCCGGTGACGCTTCATCTCGCCGGGGAGATTCCAGCGGGGACGCTGCCGGAGGATGTCGTCGAGCCCGGAACGTGTGCGCAGATTATGACCGGGGCGCCCGTTCCCGAGGATGCCGATGCCATCGTGCCCGTCGAGTGGACTGAGCGCGCCGGTGACGAAACCGTGCGCATCAACCGGGCACCGGAGCCGGGACAGTATGTGCGGCCCGCAGGGAAAGATGTGAGCGAGGGGGAGCGCGTCGCCGAGGCCGGACGCATTATCACGCCGCCGGTGATCGGTATGCTGGCGAAGGTAGGCATGGCAGAGGTGCCGGTGCGCGTGCCGCCGACGGTAGCCGTCGTCGCAACGGGCGACGAACTGGTCGACATCGACACGATGCCGGGGCCAGGACAGATCCGCAATTCGAACGCGCCCGCGCTGGCGGCGCAGGTGCGCTCGGCCGGGGGCGTCTGCTTTGCGCAGTTGCGCGCACGCGATAATAAAGAGGACATCCGCCGGATCGTCGAGCAGGCGCTCGCGGCCGATGTGCTGGTGTTCTCCGGAGGCGTCTCCGTCGGCGAGTACGATCTCGTCAAGGAGGTGCTCGATGCCATGGGTATGACGCTCAAGTTCTGGAAAGTGCGCCAGCGTCCGGGCAAGCCGCTGACGTTTGGGCTGTTGCAGGGCACGCCCGTCTTTGGCCTGCCGGGCAACCCGGTGTCATCGGCGATGTGTTTTGAGCAGCACGTGCGTCCGGCGCTGGCGAAGATGCTCGGCCGCCGGGAGTGGAGGCGTCCGCGGCATCCGGCGGTGCTGGAGGCGCCCACCGCCAAAGTCGAAGGACTGCATTTCTTCGCACGAGGCGTCGCTACCTTCGGCGAGGATGGGCGGCTGCGCGTGCGCGATACCGGGCCGCAGGCGTCGAACCTGTACTCTTCGGTGGCGCGGGCAAACTGCATCATCCATCTGCCCGAAACTCTCGCCGAAGCCGGGGCTGGCCTGGCCGTCGAGATCGAGTGGCTGCCTTGGGCCGGGTAGAAACGCGCTCGGAGTGTCCCTTCTGATCCCCCAAGGTCTCGCATGGTTTTGCTCGGGTACATTGCGCTCGCGGTCGTGGGCACGGCCGTCGTTTGGGTGGGCAGTGGCTGGCTCGAAACGTCGTCCGAGCGGCTGTCCGTCTACTACCAGCTGCCGTCCATCGTGCAGGGGGCGGTAGTGGCTGCCGTGGGCTCCAGCTTTCCCGAGCTATCGAGCACCGTGCTGGCGACGCTCTTGCACGGTGACTTCGACCTCGGCGTATCGGCCATCGTCGGGTCGGCCATCTTCAACATCCTCATCATTCCCGGCGTGGCCGGACTCGTCGGCGGGCAGCTGGTGGCGGAGCGCGACCTGGTGTACAAGGACGCGCAGTTTTACGTCACCTCGGTAGCGGTGCTGCTGCTGGCATTCTCGTTCGCCGTGATTTACAACCCGGTCGAGGGGCGGCCGCTCGTGGGCCGCGTCGACCGCCTGATTGCGCTGGTGCCCATTCTGCTGTACGGGCTCTACCTCTTTTTGCAACAGCAGGACACCATCGAGCACGTCGCCGAGGAGGTGCCGGATGACCTGCGGGTGGGGCGGCAGTGGACGCTCTTGATCGCCAGCCTCTTGCTCATCTTGGTCGGCGTTGAAGGACTCGTGCGGGCGGCCATCGGGATGGGCGACTACTTCGAGACGCCCAGCTTCCTCTGGGGGCTCACCGTGATTGCGGCGGCCACGAGCCTGCCCGATGCGCTCGTCAGCATCAAAGCGGCGCAGCGCGGCGACGGCACCGTAAGCATGGCGAACGTGCTGGGTAGCAACATCTTCGATCTGCTGATCGCCGTGCCCGTGGGTGTGCTCATCGCCGGATCGGCAACCGTCGATTACGCGGTGGCCGCGCCCATGATGGGGTTCCTGACGCTGGCGACCATTATCCTGTTTGCCATGCTGCGCACGCGCCTCACGCTCTCGCGCATCGAGTGCATCATTCTGCTGGTGCTCTACGGGGTATTCGTCGGCTGGATGGTGCTCGAAACCATCGGTGTGACCGCCGTCGTCACATAGAACGCCTAACAAAAACCAAACAGGCCGTCATCCCGGACTCCACACGAGCCGAAGGCAACTGACGGAGCGGAGATAAATCCGGGATCTCCATGGAAAAGATGCCGATGCTTCCCGGGAGATCCCCGAAAGAATGACCCTCCGGGCCCCTGCGTAGATCCCCACACGACCGAAGCGAGGGCCGAAGGTCATGCCCGTGGTGCTGACGGAGTAATCGAGTCGGGGACCGGGCTCAGGATGACAAATTGGTGTGGTTGGAATCTCTTGACCGGATGGAACAGAGCCATGAGCGCCGGGCGTACACCTCGTGATGAACATGCCATGCGCTGATTTTTTCTGGACGAACCCCTTGGTGCCATGTTGAACCGATTGATGACCGGATTGGCCGCGACGCTCGCCGTTGCGGTGCTCGCCGCTTTCACGCTGATCCGCCCCGAGCCGCTGGAGATCGGCGCGAAGGCGCCCATGACCGATGTGGAGATGCAGGGCGTCTCGGGCACAAGCTATTCGCTGGAGGACGTCGCGGGCGAGAACGGGCTGCTCGTCATCTTCACCTGCAACACGTGCCCCTGGGTGAAAGCGTGGGAGGATCGCTATCCGCAGATCGCCGCGCAGGCCGAGGAGCAAGGCATCGGGCTGATCATGCCGAACCCGAATGAAGCCTACCGGGACAACGGCGACTCAATGGCCGACATGCAGGCGCGCGCCGAGGAGCAGGGCTACACCTTCCCGTACGTGCTCGATGAAGGCGCCCAACTGGCCGATGCCTTCGGCGCGACGCGCACGCCCGACGTGTTCCTCTTCAACGCGGACATGGAGCTGGTCTATCGCGGCGCCATCGACGACAACGCCCGCGACGCCGAGGCCGTCGAGGAGCGCTACCTCTTCGATGCGATGACGGCCATGGTCAACGGCACCGAGATCGAGCCGCAAGTGACCAAGTCCATCGGCTGCACGATTAAGTGGGCCTGACGCATAAGTGGGCCTGACGCACGCTCCGGTCTGTACTGGGCGACTGAAAGCTCGCGCAATCGAAAGGCGCCGTCCAACACTGGGCGGCGTCTTTTTGTATGGTGGTTCCACGACGCAGTCGATACATTCGCTGACACTCCCTGCGCCAGAATATAGGCTCATTTGCGGGCAAGGCCGATGCCGGTCGACACCGCCCGCCGTAGTGACCTCATAGCAGCCCATCTTTCGCACCAGATGTTGTGCGGATTGGGACAAAACGCTTCAGCAAACTGTATATTTACCGCCCTATGTGTATGTTAGGGTAGCCTTTCTTCACCCCGAGCGCCGTTCGGCGATCAAACAAGCCGTAAATGATTATGGATAACGATCAAGCGCAGGCCCCCGCCGACGCGGTCGCACGCTCCAATCAGGGCGCCGAGGAGAAGCCGCTCGTTGTAGGCATCGGGGCCTCGGCGGGCGGCTTGCAGGCCTTGCAGCACTTCTTCGAGGCCCTGCCGGCCGAGACGGGCATGAGCTTCGTCGTGATTCTGCACCTCAACCCCGAGCGCGAAAGCAGCTTCGACGAGCTCCTGCAGGCGAAAACGGCGATGCCCGTCCGGCAGGTGACCGGCACGGTTCCGCTCAAGCGAGACCACGTCTACATCATCCCGCCGGGCAAGCGCTTGCAGACGAGCGACCACGAGCTCTCCATTTCCGACTTCGAGGAGCAGCACGGGCATCGTATGCCCATCGACCATTTTTTCCGGTCACTGTCGGTTTCGCACGGCGACGGCGTCGGCATCCTGCTCTCGGGGGGGGGACCGATGGCTCGGTGGGGATCAAAGCCATCAAAGAGGCGGGTGGGCTCGTTTTCGTGCAGGATCCTGCGGAGGCCGATTTCGATGCGATGCCGCGCAGTGCCATCGCGACCGGGGTTGTCGATAAGGTGCTTCCGGTACAAGAGATGGCCCGGCAAATCATCAAACTGACGACACACCCGGTCGAGCTGCCGTCCGAGCCGAGCGACCTGGCCGATGGTCAGGAAAGCGTTCTGCGCAAGGTGCTGGCTCGTCTTCGCACGCGCTCGGGCCACGACTTCTCGGATTACAAGCGCTCCACCGTGCTCCGGCGCATTCGGCGGCGCATGCAGGTCAACCACATCGATAGCCTGGATCGGTACCGGGAGTACCTGTCTGGAAATGCGGAGGAAGCCAAGGCGCTCTTTCGAGAGCTGCTCATCGGCGTCACGACCTTTTTCCGGGAGACGGAGTCCTTCAAGCAGCTGGAGCAAACCACCATCCCGGAGCTCTTCGACGGCAAAGAGGCGAACGACTCGGTGCGCGTGTGGGTGGTGGGATGCTCCACGGGTGAAGAGGCCTACTCGGTGGCGATGTTGCTCCAAGAACACGCGACTACGCTGGACTATCCGCCCGACATCCAGGTCTTCGCCTCCGATCTCGACGAGGGGGCGCTGGCGACCGCCCGAGAGGGGCTCTACCCGGCGTCCATTGGGGCGGATGTGTCGAAGGAGCGGCTCCGGCAGTTCTTCAAGCGCGAGAACAACCACTACCGGGCGAAGCGGTCGCTGCGCGACAAAATTATCTTCGCTACGCACAGTATCCTGCGCGATCCGCCGTTTACGCGCCTCGACCTCATTACCTGTCGCAACCTGTTGATTTACCTAAAGCGCGAGCGGCAGCGCCAGGTCTTCGGCATCTTCCACTATGCGCTGCGGCCGGGCGGACACCTGTTCCTGGGCCGCGCCGAATCTGCCGAGGTATCGGACCTGTTCCAGACGGTCGACAAACGGCATCGCCTCTACCGGGCACGCGAGCGAACGGGCGAGATGCCGCAGCTTCCCACATTTGCCGATACGCCCTCCCGGAGCAAAGCGCATATGGGGTCTGAAAGCCCCGCGTCGCACTCCGAGGCCGAGTTGCACCGGCAGGCCATCGACGCGTGGGCGCCACCCAGCGTTCTCGTGGACGAAGAATACAAAATTGTGCATCTGTCCCGGCAGGCAGGGCGCTATATGCAGCATCCTGCGGGGACGCCCACGCACGACCTCGTCCAGCTCGTCCGCCCGGAGCTGCAGGTAGAGCTTCGGTCGGCGCTCTTTCAGGCGTTTGAGAAGGGCGAGCCGACGGTGGCGCGCCCGGTCCGCGTCCGGTTCAACGGCAGCGTGCGCATCGTCTACCTGACGGTGCGGCCGCACCGGAGCGGGGAGAGCGACGAGACGCTGGCGCTGGTATTTTTCAACGAAGGGGAAGCCGGCGAGGCGGGGTTCGTGCCGGAGGAGGAAGCGCCCGAGGAAGATGCCTCCACCGTGCACAGGCTGCGGGACGAGCTTGAGCATACGCGCACGCGGCTGCAGGCCACGCTGGAAGAGTACGAATCCTCCCGCGAAGAGCTCAAGGCGCAGAACGAAGAGCTGCGCTCGATGAACGAGGAGTACAAATCGACAATGGAGGAGCTGGAGACCTCGAAAGAGGAACTGCAGTCGGTCAACGAGGAGTTGCAGACGGTCAACAGCGAGCTCCAGGCCAAGCTGGAAGAGGTGTCGCGGGCGCACAGCGATCTGCGCAACATCATGGCCGCCACGGATGTGGGCATCATCTTCCTGGATCGGAAGCTGCGCATCAAGCGCTTTACGCCGCAGGTGGAAGCGTACTTCAACATCCGGGATAACGACCGGGGCCGTCCCATCGGCGATCTGACGAACAAGCTGGAATACGACCAGCTGGAACGCGATGCCGAGCGCGTGCTCGACGACCTGAAGTCCATCGAGCGAGAGGTGCGCAGCGAGCGAGCGCGATGCTACTTGATGCGGATGTTTCCCTATCGCACCGTCGAGGACAAGATCGACGGGGTGGTCGTCAACTTTGTGGACATCACCGACATCAAGCGGGCGCAGGAGAAGCTCCGCCATGCCAAGGAATACGCCGAGACGATCGTCGACACCGTGAGTGAGGGACTGCTCGTGTTGACGGAGGACCTGCACGTCCAATCGGCCAATCA
>CAYUVF010000044.1:0-38350 GCA_964448045.1 uncultured Rhodothermales bacterium | reverse complement strand
AAGAGGATCCAAACGAAGCGATGGGGCGGACCGAGGCGATGCCGTTGGAGCACGCTTACTTTTGCCGCACGTAGTGAATCGACCAGAGGGTGGTCCACGTCTGCCCACCGTCCGCCGATTGCTGCCACAGCCAGTCGAGGCTATCGGCGGTGATGTTGTGCCACACCATTCGCTGTTCGACGGGGGCGCCGTCCTTCTCGGCGGTGTGCCGGAGCACCATCCGGTCGCCCTCCCAGACGCCGACGAAGTCGAGATAGCCCCCGCGGTCGTCGACCCAGGTCTGGCGCCACCGGCCACGCTCGGGGTCGTACGCGGTCACGCTGAGACCACGATACGGACCGGAGGACAGGGCGCCCTCGAACGTCTCTTTGATGATGCAGCCGCCCAGGATTTGCGTGATGGTGTTGGTACCACGGCCGGTTTCGCCCCACGTCAGCGCCCATGTGCCCAGCCAGAAGTCAAACTGATTGGCGCCGGGAGCCTCGCAAGGGGAGGCATTGGACTGCGCGGCAGCCGGCAGGGCCGAGGGGGCCAGAATCAGATACGCCCCGGCGACTAACACAAGCGCGAAGCAACGGGGCATCGGCAGGACGGGTCGAGGCAGATGGAGTGATGAGCGCGGGGCTTAGGCAGCGATTGGCATCAGCCCGCGCCGGACCGGGCGAACCCCGGCCCGGCAACGGCTGCTCCACCACTGAGCCCGAAGGCGCTGCTTCAGGCACCGTAGTAATCGGCGAGAATGGCGCGGACGAGCCGGTGCACGCGCTTGGAGGATTCCCAGAAGCGCGCCTGTTCGGCGAGAAACTGCATACTGCCCTCGTCACGGATGGCATGCAGAGTCACAAGCGCCATTATGCGATGGCCTTCGTGGGAGCTGCGCTGGTACACGTCGGTGAGGGCGCTCAGGGCCGGGCGCAAATTGACATCGTGGTCCTGGTTCGCCACCGTGATCACATTGATCAGGGCCTGCTCGCGAACGGCAGGAATCGTGGAACGCAGCTGAAGCGCCGCCTGCGCGCCGAAGTTGGCCCGCCACGTGGGCGCCTCAACCATCGGCACGGGCGCCTCGACCATGCCGGGAGCGCGAACCGTCTGCGCCTGCGCGGTTCCCATCAGGCCGAGGAATAGGAATGCGAGTACGGATGCGGTCCATCGTGTTCGCGTCGTCATAGCGGTCTCCCTTCGTCGGTTCGGATCGTTGTGGGCTGCAGGCAAAGGGTAGCTGCGCCGCGCATCCGATAAAAGAGACATGGGGCCAGCCGGAGCCTCAGGGGGCGAACCGCACGCTTGCATCCTCCATCCGCCGCGTCGCAAACGTTCCCGATCATCGGCCCGATTCGCCCCAACAAGCGTGCGGCTTACCCCACACAGCGGGCGACTGGGCCGCGCATGTATCGACGAAAGTGCGTTTTATGTGCTATATTGGGGATGGTGTGGCGTACGCTGCGCGCCCCAACGGGCGCCGCGCCCCCTGCCCTCAGCCCCCCGCCGCCATGAATTACCGCACGCTCTGGGATCGACGCTGGACTCAAGCCGGACTGCTTATCGGCTTCTGGACGCTGATCGGTCTGATTTACATCACATCGAGCACGCTCATCGACCTGACGGTGGGCAGCGATCAACCGTACACGCTGGAGCGAGCGGTGTGGACGCTGCTGGGCTGGTACACCTGGATCCCGTCGACGCTGATTGTGCTGGCGTTCGTGCGGCGCTTTCCGCTGGATCGCGACCGGCTCTTCCCTAACGTTTTGCTGCACCTACTGGCCGCTCCGCTCGTGAGCCTGTTCGCATCGCTGCTGTTTACGGGGATGCGCGGCGTCCGGCTGTGGATCGATGGGGAGCTACTGACGGGCTGGATGGGCGATACCCTATCGCGCGTGTTCCTCTCCAGCGTGACGCTCGACTCGGTCATCTATATCACCATCCTGATCGGCGTGCACGCCTTTGAGTACTACCGCAAGTTTCGCGAGCGGGAGCTGCGCGCCTCCCGGCTGGAGGCCGAACTGGCCGAGGCGCGGCTGCACGCCCTCCGCCTGCAACTCCAACCTCACTTCCTCTTCAACACGTTCCATACCATCGCCATGCTCATCCGCCAGCAGCGCGATGACGAAGCGGTGGACACCATCGCCGTGCTCAGCGACTTCCTCCGCTACGTGCTCGATAACACCGGCGCGCAGGAGGTCAGCCTAAAGCAAGAGCTCGGCTTTTTGGAGAGCTACCTCGCCATCGAGCGCATCCGGTTCAAGGATTGGCTGCAGGTGAACGTCGACGTCGACGATCGGGCGCTGCCGGCCTGTGTGCCCAACTTGATCCTGCAGCCGCTGGTGGAAAATGCCATCCGCCACGGCATCGAACCCACGCACCGGCCCGGCCGCATCGACGTGGTCGCTCGCCGCGAGGGCGACCAGCTTCGCCTGCGGGTGCAGGACAACGGCGTCGGCGTACCCGACGACTGGTCGCTCGACGGACAGCAGGGCGTGGGGCTGGCCAACACGCAGGCGCGTCTGCGCCGCCTCTACGGCCCCAACCATCACCTGGAGTTCTCCCATGCCCCGAGCGGCGGCCTCATGGTCACCATCGTCATCCCCTTCCGCGCCGAAGCGCAACCGCCCGATCGCGACCGCGCTCTGGCGCGGCTGCTCCCCGACCCTACGTGAGGAGTTCATTCGCCTGTTTCACCGACTCCGTCTCTGTCATGCCAACGATCCGAACCCTCATTGCCGACGACGAATCCGTCGCCCGGGAAGGGCTGCGGAAGCTGCTCCAACAGGAATCCGACCTCTCCATCGTGGCCGAGTGCGCCGATGGACGCGAGGCGGCCCAAGCTATCCAAGAGCTCCAGCCCGACCTCGTGTTCATGGATGTGCAGATGCCCGGCATGAACGGCTTCGAAGCCCTCATGGCCGTCGATATGGATGAGCTGCCCGTCATCATCTTCGTCACAGCCTACGACCAGTACGCTCTCCGCGCCTTCGAAGTGCACGCCGTCGACTACCTGCTGAAACCCTTCACGAACCGCCGCCTGCAGGATGCGCTCCAACAGGCGCGGCAGCACCTCAAAAACGACCACATGGCCGAACTCAACGAGCAGATCGAACACCTGCTGGACCGGCTCGGCGATCGCCCCCAACCGGTCGAAGCGTCGACCTACACCCAGCGCATTCCCGTACGCAAACGGCGGCAGGTCCGCTTTATCAACGTGGACAACATCGACTGGATGGAGGCCGCCGATAACTACGTGTGCCTCCACGTGGGCGAGGCGACGCATCTCGTCCGCTCCACGCTCACCGAGATGGAGGAGCGCCTCCACCCCGAGCAGTTCCTTCGGATCCACCGTTCGCGCATTGTCAACGTCGAGCGCATCCGCGAAATCCACCCGCGCGGCTCGGGCGACTGCGTGCTCATCCTCGACGATGGCACGGAGCTTGTCTCCAGCCGCACCTACAGCGACCGCCGCAACGAGGTGCTCAACTTCTCGACGTGAACTGCAGGTTTGCCCCCCAGACGTCCTCCCCGACGTGATCGGGGATCCAGATAAGCCGATCAGAGGCTGGATGCCCAATCGGGGTCGGACCTGACCTTCAAATTATGGTAGGGCGTCCTCAGTCCATGGAGGTGGTGAAAAAGGGGGTCAGGTCGTTGGCGCTCCTTCCTCATGCGCCCCGGCGGATTACGTGACCTTATCGAGCAGCTCGTCGTCGACGGGCGGCATGCCACCGCGCTGGGTGGCGATGTAGGCCGCGTAGCGGTTGGCCGCCGCGAGCATGGTCTGCAGCGGCGACCCTTCCAGCAGGTGATGGCAGATGACGGCCAGGAACGAATCGCCTACGCCCACGGCATCGCCCGCCGCCATGTCGACCGTCGGGGCGCCCTGCGCGAAGTGCTCATTGGGCGTGATGAGCTCGCTGCCGTCGGCGCCTTTGGTGAGACAGACCAGCGCGACATCGTGCTCGCCGAACAGCCAGGCCGGCACATCGTCCACCTCGAACAGCTCCTGCAGCACGTCTTGCTCGGCGCGGTTCATCTTGACGACGTTGGCGCGGCGGATGGAGGCGCGCAGCACCTCGGCGCTGTAAAAGGGCGGGCGGAGGTTGACATCCAGCACCCGGGGGATCGCAGGCTTCACGAGGTCGAGTACGTGCCGGATGGTAGTGCGCGCGACGGGGCTCCGCTGGCTGAGTGTGGAGAAGCAGACGGCGTCGACCTCCGCGGCCAGCTCCTTTAGCGCGGCGGTCACGGCGAGGTAGTCCCACGCGACATCTTCGACGAGAGTGTAGGTGGGCTCGCCTGCGGTGAATTCGACGCGCGCGGTGCCGGTGTCGTGCGTGTTGTCGACCTGCACGTAATCGATGTCGACGCCCCGGCGGTCGAGCAGGTCGCGCAGTTCAGTGCCGAGGGTGTCGCGCCCCACGCGGCTGGCGACCACGCCCCGGTGGCCCAGCACATGGGCGTGATAGGCCACGTTCGCCGGGGCACCCCCCGGACGGCGACGATCGGGAAACAGGTCCCAGAGCACTTCACCGAGTCCAACGATGATTGGCATAGCGGGGGTGGGGATCGGTGGCAGGCAGTGCAACGGGGCGAGCTCGGCTCGTTAAGGTAATACACTATCCGCCGCTTCGCAAAACCCACCGAGTCGTTCTCTGGCGGGATGCGAGCCCCACCGCGAACCAGATACCGCATCGAGATGTTAGGTATTGCGAACACCTACCGGTGCGCGATTTCTATTCGATTTTGTGGGCGAAACACGATCCGATTATGGCTGGACACAATAAATGGTCAAAGATTAAACGGCAGAAGGCGAAGGAAGACAAGAAAAAGTCGAAGAAGTGGGCGAAGCTGTCGCGCGAGATTTCCACTGCGGCCCGCGAGGGCGGCGGTGACCCGAAGATCAACACGCCCCTGCAGCACGCCATCCAGCGCGCCGAAGAGGCCGACATGCCCAAAGACACTATCGAGCGGGCCGTCAAGCGCGGCACGGGCGAGTTGGAGGGACAGGACTACGAGCCCGCCACGTACGAGGGCTACGCGCCGCACGGCATCGCCGTGTTCATCGACGCGATGACCGATAACACCAACCGCACCGTCGCCGACCTGCGCTTCCTCTTCAATAAGTACGACGGCAACCTCGGCAAAGATGGCTCGGTCGCGTACCTGTTCGACCAGAAGGGCCAGATTGTCATCTCCGAGGACGGGCACGACGAGATGAAGCTCTTCGAAATCGTTGCCGACGCCGGCGCCGAAGATCTCGAACACGACGACGGGCAGTTTGTCGTGACGACTTCCGTCGACGCCTTCGCCGACGTGAACGACGCCCTCGACGCCGCAGGCATCGAACCCGAGGAGGCCGACTTCGTGCGTATCCCCACGACGACGCAGACGCTGGACCCCAGCGCGCAGAGCACCGTCCTCAAGCTAATCGAGGAGATCGAAGACCTCGACGATGTCGATGGCATCTACACCACCCTCGAACACAAGGGCGAGACGGTGACGACGGCCAAGTAACCGTCTGCCAACTGCCTTCCGTTCCACCGCACCCCCTTATCTGTATGATCATCATCGGCATCGACCCCGGATCGCGCGTGACCGGATACGGCATCGTGGACACCTCGGGCGCCGACGAGGAGCTCATCACATCGGGCGTGATCCGGCTGGATGCGGAGTCGAGCCATCCGATGCGCCTGCGCACCATCTACCGCTCGGTCGCCGCGCTGATTGAGGAGCACGTCCCAGATGAGCTGGCCATCGAGATGCCGGTGTACGGGCGCAACCCGCAGTCGATGCTCAAGCTGGGGCGCGCGCAAGCGGCCGCCATGCTGGCGGGGCTAAATCGCGATGTGCCGGTGGCGCAGTACACACCGAAGGAAGTGAAAAAATCCGTTACGGGGAACGGCAACGCCTCGAAGCAGCAGATCCGCTTTATGGTGCACTCGATCCTGCAGCTGGACGGCTCGGCTGAGGAGATCGCCCTCGACACCTCTGATGCACTCGCCGTCGCCCTCTGCCACGGCCACCGCGACGCCCACGAGGACTCGCAGCACTACTCGGGCTGGTCCAGCTTCGTCGATTCCAACCCCGACCGAGTGCAGGAATGACGAATGGCGAATGATGAATGGACAACTATTCGAAGTTCGACAGTCGCCATTCGACAATCGTCAGCTCCGATAGCCGCGCTCTTCGTCGCGCACGTGCACCACTTCTTTGACTTCTTCGGCGTCGAGTTCGCCGTTGCTCATGCGCTGGATGAGATCGGTGATCTGCTCGTCTTTATGCGGGGTCTGGTTCCACTCGGGATGGGCCTGCTCGACGAGGCTGACGAGGATGCGCAGATAGGGGTAGCGGCCTTCGGCGGAGTCCATCTCAGCGATGGACTGGGCGAAAAGCTCGGCATTGCGACCGGTCTGCCGGTCAACCATTTTTTCGTCGTAGCGCATAAGTATGAATCGATGATTAGGCGGCGGGAAGCAAGACTGCGGGATGAGGGGTACGACATCAGTACCGCCCGCGGGCCCGATAGTTCGGCGGCAGCGCCTCGCCGTCACAGCACGCCCGGCCGAAATCGGCTCGCCTCGCTAACGGGCGAACCCAGCCCGCTGCATCCCGTTGGATTTGCCCCATTTCACTCACGAAGTACGGAGTCATGACCCAACGATCATCTGGATGCCAATCCAGTCCCTACCGCCTGGAGTTGCTGCCCCGCGTGCCGGCATTCACGCGCGAGGCGCGTCAGCAGAAGGATTTCGAGGAAGGCCAACTCGTGTATTACGGCCCGATGCCCAAATACTACGGCATCGGCGAAGTCAAACGCGTGGCCGGCTCCGACGTAGCCGTCGATTTCCGGGGGACGGGAAACTTTGACGTGCACGAGGAGATTATCGATCAGCGCTACCTGATGCGCATTCCCAGCGACACCCTCGACCGGTTATAATCGCTCTTTCCTCTGCCGATGGCTCTTCTCGAAGTGGACCGCGTCACGAAGCGGTACGGCTCCACCATCGCCGTCGACAACGCCTCGTTCAATGCCCAGCCCGGCCGCATCCTCGGCCTGCTCGGCCCCAACGGCGCCGGTAAAACATCCACCATCCGGATGATCACGTACATCATGGCACCGGATGAAGGGACGATCCGCTACGATGGGCGGCCCGTGGGCGCGTGGAGCCAGCAGCGGATGGGCTACCTGCCCGAGGAGCGCGGCCTCTACAAAAAGCTGAACGTGAAGGAGCAGCTCGTCTACCTCGGCGTGCTCAAAGGGCTGACCCGCGCCGACGCCGCCGACCGCGCCGACTACTGGCTCGACCGCTTCAAGGCCGGCGACTGGGGCCCGAAGAAGACCGAGGAGCTCTCGAAAGGTATGCAGCAGAAGATCCAGTTCATCGCCACGCTGCTGCACGACCCGTCGCTGCTCATCTTCGACGAACCCTTCAGCGGGCTCGATCCCATCAACTCGGAGCTGCTGCGCGACATCATCCTCGACCTGCGCAACGACGACCGCACGATCCTCTTCGCCTCGCACCGGATGGAGCAGGTGGAGCAGCTCTGCGACGACATCTGCCTGATGGCCGAGGGCGAAATCGTACTGAAAGGCGCCCTGCGCGACATCAAACGCCGCTTCGGGCGCAACACGGTCGTGCTCGAATTCGAAGGCGACGACGACTTCCTCGACGACCTCGCCGCCGCCGATAAGGTGAGCATCATCACGCGCAGCCGCAACCGGGCCAAGCTGCAGCTACAAAACGATACGCCCGGCCGCCACGTGCTCGACACCGCCATGGCGCACACCGACGAGCTCGTGCGCTTCGAGCAGATCGAGCCGCCGCTGAACGAGATTTTCGTCGAAGTCGTTGGCGCGCAGCGCGCCCGCACCCTGCGCGCCACCTCGGCCCCTGCACCCGCCGGATGATCCCGGTCGCGTCCCGCTTTTCCGCTCATCCGAAGCCCCCAGCCTCCACTGGAATGCCCGCTCTCCGCAAAATATGGATCATCCTGCGCAGCGAGTACTGGCGGCGCGTCCGGTCGACCGCCTTCATTCTCACGACGCTGCTGCTGCCCTTCGGCCTCGTGCTGCTGATGGCCGCGCCCGGCGCGCTCGCCTACTTCGCCTCCGAGTCGAGCCAGCCCACCGTGGCCGTCGTCGACGAATCGGGCGTGCTGATGGACCGCCTCCAGCAGGCCGCCGGCGATCAGTTCACCTTCGCCGCGCCCGACCTCCCGCCCGATTCGCTGCAGCGCGCCGTCCGCGCCGGCGAATACGGCGGCTACCTGCTCCTGCCCGACAGCCTCCTCGCCGGCAAGGGCCGTGCCGAGTATTTCTCGGGCGAGGGCGGCGGCTTTCTCTCAAACTCGCGCCTCGAAGGGCTCATCGAAGATGTCGTACAGGAGGAGCGCCTGGCCCGTGCCAACACGCCGCCGGAGGTGATGCAGATCATCGAATCGCAGGTGTCCTTTACCTCGCGCACGCTCACCGAAGAGGGCACCTCGGCCGACAGCTCGTTCGCCTACATCGCCGTCGGCTGGGTGATGAGTTTTCTAATCTACTTTGCCGTCCTGTTCTACGGCCAGTACGTCATGCAAGGCGTGATCGAAGAGAAGAGCAGCCGCGTGGTCGAAATCGTGGTGTCTTCGGTGCGGCCCTTCGAGCTGCTGATGGGCAAGGTGCTGGGCATCGGCGCGATGGGCATGACGCAATTCATCATCTGGGGTGTGCTGGTGATGGGCGGCCTCTCGGCCTTTGGGAGCGTCGCGGCTCTGCTGATGAGCCCGGAGGACTTCAACCTGCCGAGCGGCGCCTCGCAAGAGCAGATGCTCGACGCGGCCAACATCACCCTGCCCGAGTTGCCCGTCGACCTGTTCGTCTGGTTCGTGCTCTTCTTCATTGGCGGCTATCTACTCTACGCCAGCCTCTTCGCGGCGGCGGGCTCGGCCGTGGAGCAGCAGCAAGACGCCCAGAGCCTCGTCTTTCCCATCACGCTGCCGCTCATCATCCCCATCATCTTCCTCTATTTCCTGATCGAGTCGCCCAACGCCCTGCTCTCGGTCATCATGTCAATGATCCCGTTCTTCTCCCCCGTCCTGATGATCGCCCGTGCCGCCATCACCGACGTTCCCTTCTGGCAGATTAGCCTGTCGTTCCTGCTGCTGGTGGGCTCGTTCATCGGCGCCATCTGGGTGAGCGGGCGGATCTACCGCGTCGGCATTCTGATGTACGGCAAGAAAGCCAGCCTCCGCGAATTGGCGCGCTGGGCGACGTATCGGTAACCCAAGTTGTGTCCTATTATCAAAGCGGTCATCCCGAACCTGATGAGGGATCTCTATGCTCAACATGAAGCCTTTTCGGAGAGATTCCTCGTCGAACTCGGAATGACACACAACTTGGGTTATCGGTAATCCCCTGTGCAGCACCACGCTCGCGTGAAAAACTAATGAGAGCCGCGTGCTCGGCGATATTACCCCATCCGCGCGCCGCCTGCGCCGCCCCGTCGGCTGATCTTTTCTCCCCCTTGCGCATTGGAGTGTTCTGCTGTCATTCGACGTTCACCTGACGGCCTGCCCTGCAGGACGCTCCCTTCGACGCACGCCAACCAACATGGAAACGACACTCAACCAAGTTAACCCGGTCGAATACGAGCTGGAGATCCGCGCGACGGCGGATGATCTGGAGAGCGACCTGAAGAAGGCGCTCCGCCGGCAGCGCTCGCAGATGGACATGAAGGGCTTCCGCAAAGGCAAGGTGCCCATGGCCATCGTCAAGAAGATGCACGGCGAAGCCATTGGCTACGGCGTGGCCGAGCAGTTCGTGCAGGACGCCTTCGAGAGCGAAGTGGAAGAATCCAGCGAGCTCGACGTGCTGGGCCAACCCCAGCTTACCGAGCTCGACTACGAGCTCGACGGCGATATGCGCGCGGTCATCCGCTTCGGCGTGCGGCCTGAGATCGAGCTGGCCGACCTCTCCGATGAACAGGTCTCGGAGCTGGAGCACGAGGTTACCGACGACGATGTAGACGAGGAGATCGATGAGCTGCGCACCCGCAACGCCGATCTGATGCCCCTCGAAGACGAAGCCGCCACCGAAGACGACTGGGTGCTCGTCGACCTGCAGCGCATCGACCCGTCGACCGACACGCCCATCATCGGCGAGAAAGAGGAAGACCTCTCCTTCTTTCTCGACGACGACCGCATCCGCGATGAGCTGCGCGAGGAGCTCATCGGCCGCGCGGCAGGCGAGACGTTCCGCATGGAACTGCCGCAGCAGACGCCACAGGGCGAGGGCGAAGTGCGCATCTACGAGGTCGACCTGAAAGACGTGAAGCGCCGCGACCTGCCGGAGGTCGATCAGGCCTTCGTCGAGGACGTGAGCGAGGGCGAGTTTAGCGACCCCGAGGCCTTCCGCGCCGAGGTGCGCCGCCAGCTCGAAAACGCGTGGACGCGCCAGTCGCGCGAGTTGCTGCAGCGCGACATCATCGACCGCATGCTGGAGCTGCACTCCGTACCGGTGCCCGAATCGGTCGTCGAAACGTACCTCGACTCGTTCGTCGAGCAAGTCAAGCAGCGCAACGACGGTGAGCTGCCGGACGACTTCGACATGCAGTACTTCCGCCAACAAAACCGCGACGACGCCGAGGACCAGGGCCGCTGGATGCTCATCCGCGACGCCGTCATCGACGAATACGGCATCGAGGTGACCGACGACGACCGGCAGGCCTTCTTCGCCGAGCAGTCGGACGAGCAGATCACGCCGGAGCAGATGGCGCAGTTCTACCGCACCATGCCCAAGCTCATGGAGCGAGTCAACCAACAGATCCTCAGCCAGAAGGTGTTCGACACGCTGGCCGAGCAGTTCGACATCCAGAAGAAAGACCGCGAGGCGTTCGAAGAGGAGATGCGCGCCGCTCACGCACACGAGCACGGGCATGACCATCCCCACGAGCATGGCGAAGCCGAAGAAGCGGCCGAGTCGCCCATCATCACCGAGTAGCGGCGACGTAACGATAGCGGCACAACGGCACCGTGTGAAGCGGAGCCGCCGCATCCGCCGGAACTCACCTGAAATGCCTTAGGTTGGACACATCGCACTTTTTGACGCGTCGGAGAAACGCAGCTATGGACAACGTACAAGACTTCATCAAGTATAGTAAGAGTTTAACCTCGCTCCCCAGCAGCATTTATAGCGGCGGGATGGGCGACCAACCCATGTCGGGCCTCGTGCCAATGGTCGTCGAGCAGACAACGCGCGGCGAGCGGGCGTACGACATCTTCAGCCGGCTGCTCAAGGAGCGCATCGTCTTCATCGGCACGCCAATCAACGATCAGGTGGCGAACCTGACCGTGGCGCAGCTGCTGTACCTGGCGAGCGAAGACGCATCGCGCGACATCAACCTGTACATCAACTCGCCCGGCGGCGTCATCTACAGCGGCCTCGGCGTGTACGACACCATGCAGTACGTCGACGCGCCGGTCGCCACGATTTGCGTGGGCCTCGCTGCGTCGATGGGCTCGGTCCTACTTACCGCCGGCGAAGACGGGCGGCGCGCTTGCCTGCCCAATTCGCGCGTGATGATCCACCAGCCCCTCGGCGGCGCCGAAGGCCAGGCGGCCGATATCGAGATTCAGGCGCAGGAGATCCTGTGGCTCCGCAACCGGCTCTACGAGATCCTCGCGCGGCACACCGGCCAAGACATCGAGCGCATCGAGCGCGATGCCGACCGCAACTACTGGATGAGTGCCTCCCAAGCAGCCGATTATGGGCTCGTAGACAACGTCCTCAACCCCCAAAACCTGGAGAACCTGCCCGGCTCGACTGAGAACGGCGAAGCGGATACGTCTGCCGACGACGAGGAGGACGAAGAATAAGCGCGCTTCCTCCTTCCGGAGATACACGACGGAAAGACAGAAGGCGACCCGGAGCACAATCCGGGTCGCCTTTTTGTGTTGATCCTACGTTATACCGGCTTCCGATTCTCATGTCCAGTCGCCACAAGAAGGAAGGCCTTGTGTCCGTCAGGCAAAAAGAAAGGGCACTGACCTGGGGGAGGAGGGAGGAGGAAGGTCAGCGCCCTTGGGGGGATCGTCCACAATGTACCGCGTACGGGATTTGAACCCGTGTTACCGGCGTGAGAGGCCGGCGTCCTGGACCAGGCTAGACGAACGCGGCGTCTTGCGTATCGGGTATTCCGCTACATCAGAAGGAAATACAAGTTTCGGGTTCACCAAAATTCCATTCCAGCGGCACCTGAGGCCGATCCAGAAACACATCGGTCCCCTTAGCGTGCATTCAAAGATCGATGCGCGCCCGCCACCCCGGTGGGCTTCCCCTTTCCACCCCTTCATCGTTTGTCCAACCCCCGCATGCCCATGTTCCCCATTGCTCATTCCCGCCTCCATCGTGCTGCACTCACCGCCGGCGCTTTGCTGCTTGCCCTCGTTGTGCTGACCGGGTGTGGCGGCAGCGACTCCGACGCATCGAACGGCGACGAGGGGCCCGCCTACCAGATTGGTGAGGCTATTTCGGACACCTCTATCGCAGCCATCGTCTCGTCCGAGTACGGAACCGACACGCTCCAAGCGCAGGCGTTCCGGCAGCAAATGAGCATGTTCATGCAGCAGATGCCCCCCAACCAGATGGACGATCAGCGGCGCCAGGAACTGCAGCGCAACATTCTCAACCAGTTCGCCAGCCGCCATGTGCTGACCGGCGAGGCCCGCGCAGCCGGCATCCAGCCCGATACGGCCCAGGTGAACATGCAACTGCGTCAAATGCGCGGCCGCTTCCCCAACGAAGAAGCCTTCCGCGAGGCCCTCGCGTCCAGCAACATGACCCAGGACTCGCTCCGAGGGCTCGTGCGCGACCGGGTGCGCCTGCAACAGATGCAACAGGAGATGGCCGCCTCCGCCGAGCAGCCGTCAAGTGAAGAGGTGCAGCAGTATCGCGAAGATCAGCAGCAGGAAGAAGTTCGGGCAAGCCACATTCTCTTTCGCGTTGGCCAGAACGCCCCATCCGATACCGTCGACTCGGTGCGAGCGCGCGCAGAATCCGTGCTGGATAGCGTCCAATCCGGCGAAGTCGACTTTGCGACGCTGGCCGAGCGCCACAGCGATGGCCCCACCTCTTCCCGTGGCGGCGACCTCGGCTACTTCACGCGCGACCGGATGGTCACGCCCTTCGCCGATGCAGCCTTCGCCCTGCAGGACTCTGGCGCCGTCACTAATGAGCTGGTCCGCACCCAGTATGGCTTTCACATCATCCAGCTCACCGGCCGCCGCATGCAGGAATTGATGGATTCGACCCAGGCGCGCCAGACCATGATGAACGAGCGCCGCCGCGCTGCTGTCGAAGAGGCGCGCGACGAGCTCCTCTCGAAAACCACCGTGCGCATCAATCCCGACGTGGTCGACGCCGGACTGATGAACTGAGTCCACACCTCATTTCGATTGGAGAACGCCTCGGTGGGCCACCCCACCGAGGCGTTTTTTGTGCGCGACCTGGCTACCGGACCCTTTTGGAATATCAATCAGCGTGGCCCCAAAACCGCTCCCACACGCCCTGTCATTCTGAGCCTGACGAAGAATCTCTTCGAATAAGGCGGAAACCTGTCCTGAGAGATCCACCCCAAGGGCACTTCCTCGCTTCGCTCACAGCGCCTCGTCAGGTTCGGGATGACGTACCGAGGAGCGGTTTCGGGGCCATGTGCTCAAAACGGTCCGGTAGCTAAGTGCGCGACCTCGGTCTCCGACTCCGAATCCGGCTCATCCCTCCGCGCGACGTACCATTTTCACGTGGCGGATGCCGGCTTCATCGAACGGTTCCCCCACCGCCTCGAAGCCAAACGCGGCATAAAAATCATCCAGGTGCGCCTGCGCATGAAGCACGAGCGTAGAAAATCCGGCTTGTTGTGCATCTTCCATCACGTAGCGAACGAGCGCGCGCCCGTAACCTTCGCCGCGATACGCGGGCAGGACAGCGAAGCGCTCCAGCTTGGCCACAAGCTCCTGCTGGTAGGGCACCGTCCGCCAGCGGGCCGTGGCAATCGGCTCCTCATCGAGGAGACCGAGCACGTGACGGCTCGTCGCATCCCAGCCGTCCCATTCCTCCTCCGGCGGGCAATCCTGCCCTTCGATGAACACCCGCCTGCGAATAGCCTGAGCCTGCTTCCACTCCGGCTCGCGCTCGACGGGCTTGATGCGAAACGACATAGCAAATCAACCAGGTGATGAGCAGATACAACGCGCCGATCTGTTCGCAAAGTAGGGCCGCCCCCTGCACGGCGCAAAACCGGCGCGGGGCTTCAAGAAAACTTCGACCGCTTTCATCTCAAGTATATAGATCAAGTCTAAATTAAGGACTACATTGGAAGACGTTCGATGGCTGCGGCCTCGGCTCCACTGGTTCTTGCCCTACAAACGAAACGCGAACATGTCTTTCTCCCTTCGCTGCTGGATGCGCAACAGCCTCCTACTGATCGCTGGCCTGTTGATCGGGACTACAGCGCACGCTCAATCGCCAGCATCCGGTCGGATTGCAGGTACTGTCGTGCAGGACGGCCTCAACGATCCGCTGCCGGGCGCCAACGTGTACATCGAAGCCACCGAGCGCGGGACTGCTACGGCGCCTGACGGCTCGTTCGTCCTCTCTGGCGTCGAGCCCGGCACGTATACGCTCGTCGCCAGCGTCATCGGTTTTGAGACGCAGCGCCATGAGGTCACCGTACGCGCCGGTAAGACGACCCATGCCGACTTCCGCCTCGTTGAGAAACCGGTGGAAATCTCAGAAATCGTCGTCGAGCGGGTGATGCTCACCGGCGGGCGCCAGGGGCTCGCCAACATCCCCGGTGCCGCACACTACATCGGTCCACAGGAGTTGGAAACCTTCAGCTACAACAACGTCCATCGCGTGCTGAAGGGCGTGCCCGGCGTCTACGTGCAGGAAGAAGACGGCTACGGGCTGCGGCCCAACATCGGGCTGCGCGGTACGGGATCGGAGCGCAGCTCCAAAATCACGCTGATGGAAGATGGTGTGCTGGCCGCTCCGGCGCCGTACGCCGCCCCCTCGGCCTACTACTTTCCCACCGTGGGGCGAATGCAGGGCGTCGAGGTGCGCAAGGGCTCCAGCCAGATCAAGTACGGCCCCTTCACCACCGGCGGCGCGCTGAACCTCATCTCGACGCAGATTCCGTCGGCGTTTTCCGGACAGCTGAACGTGATCGGCGGCAGTGATGCCGAGCGCACGCTGCACGCCCATATCGGCGACTCGAACGAGAACGCCGGCTTCCTCGCCGAGGCGTATCAGGCGCGCACCAACGGGTTCAAAGAACTCGTGGGCTTTGACAACGCCAACGCCGGCGGGTTCGACTACAACACCGGCTTCGACGTGCAGGATTACCTCGGCAAAGTGCGCATCAACACCGACGAGGACGCCGCCGTCTATCAGGCGCTGACGTTCAAGGCGGGCTGGCATCGGGAGACCTCAAACGAAACGTACCTCGGCCTCACCGATGCTGACTTCGAGCAGAATCCCTTCGCGCGCTATGCAGCCTCGCAGGAAGACGTGATGAACACCGAACATCAGCAGTATCAGCTGCGCCACGTGATCCGCCCCTCGCAGCATATCGACATCACGACGACGGCGTACCATCAGACGTTCAAGCGCAACTGGTTCAAGCTCGATGATGTGCGCGCCACGGCCGATGGCGACGACATCGGCATCGGATCGATCCTTGCTAATCCGGACGAGCATGCGGCGGAGCTGGCCATCATCAAAGGCCAGCCCAGCCCGAATGACAATGCGCTGGAGGTCAAAAACAACAACCGCGAGTACTTCTCGCAGGGCGTGCAGACCGCTATCGGGATCCAGTTTGAGACGGATCGGCTCACGCACGAGTTGGAGATCGGCGGGCGGCTCCACCAGGATGAGATCGACCGCTTCCAGTGGATAAACGACTACCGGATGGCGCCCGGCGGGGTGATGCAGCTCACGCAGGAGCGCGCGCCCGGCACCGAGAGCAACCGCGTGACCTCGGCGCAGGCGGTTGCCGCCTATCTGCAGTACCAGCTGACGTACGGCGATTGGACCGTCACCCCCGGCCTGCGCTACGAGTCGATTACGATTGAGCGCGACGCATTTGCGACCGATACGCCGCAGGGCCGCGACCGCACAGCCCCGCCGGTGGCCTCCCGCGAGAACAGTGTAGACGTGGTGATGCCCGGCCTCGGCCTCGATTACCAGATCACCGATGTGCTGAGTGCTTTCGCCGGCGTGCACAAAGGGTTCGCCCCTCCGGGCTCCTCGCCGGAAACGGATGCTGAGGAGAGCATCAACTACGAAGCCGGCGCCCGCTACCGCGTCCCTGGCCTTCGGCTTCAGGGCGTAGGCTTTTTCAACAACTACACGAATCTCTTAGGGCGTGACCTCGCCGCCATCGGGGGGGAGCCAACCGGCGAGCAGTTTAACGGAGGCGATGTCAACGTCGCTGGTCTGGAACTGCTGGCCGGGGCCGACCTCGGCCTGTGGGCGGGCACGTCGTTCTCCATCCCAATGGAGGTAGCCTACACGTACACCGATGCCTCCTTCCAGACGGCCTTCGAGAGCGACTACGATCCGTGGGGCACCGTTGAGGACGGCGACGACCTGCCGTACCTGCCCAACCACCAGGTGCACGCGAGCGTCGGTATCGACGGCTTTCGGGGCGCTGGCGTAACACTCAGCGGCAAGTACGTCAGCACCATGCGCACTGTCGCGGGCCAGGGCGATTTCGTGGAGGGGCAAAGCATCGACAGCCACTTCGTCCTTGATCTCGCAGCCCACTACCAGGTTACGCGCTGGGCCACCGTGTTTGGCAGCATCCAGAACCTCGCCGACACGGCCTACGAAGTGGCTCGCCGCCCGGCGGGCCTGCGCCCCGGCCTCCCGCGCACCGTGCGCCTCGGCCTGAAAACGCATTTCTGATGCCAGCGCATCATACAATCGCCAGACCAGCGCTCGCCACAAGCGCTTGGTTCGCAGGGCCGCTTTGCCTCGGGCAGGGCGGCCTTGTTTTGTATGACGCCCAAAGCGCCCAGCGCGCGTCAGAGCAAGAGCAGGATCAACTGGGCGAGCACGATTTTGGCGATTGTCGCCATCGGGAAGACCGTAGCGTAGCCGATGTTCGGCAGATCGTTTCCGCTCTGCTGGATCGCATAGCTGAGCACAGCGGGCTGCGTGTGCAACCCGGCGAGCATGCCTGTTAGAAGCCCCATCGGGATGCCGAAGACGCGGTAGCCGATCCACAGCATAGCCAGCGCTGTCAGGCCCGTGATGACCGCACCCGCGGCAAAGATCGATAGGCCACCGCCCTGCGACAGCGTCGTGAAGAAGTCGTAGCCGGCCCGCGTGCCGACGCCCGCAAAGAACAGCACGAGGCCCAGCTGCCGCAGCAGCAGGTTCGCGTTGTACGGCAGATACCAGACGAGCGGCCCCGTCCGGCCCCAGTTGCCTAGCAGCAGGCCCACGATCAGGGGTCCGCCCGCGAGGCCCAGCTTGAACTCCAGCCCGCCCGGCAGGGGGATCGGGACGAGGCCGAGGAGCAGCCCCATCATCAGGCCGAGGCTGAGCGTGAGCAGGTTGACCTCGCTGAGCGATTTGTACGAGTCGCCGAACCGGTCGCTGATGGTACCCATATCTTCGGGCCGCGCTACGACGCGCACCCGGTCGCCCAGCTCCAGCACGGTGTCGCGGTCGGCCAGCCACTCGACATCGCCGCGGCGGACGCGCGTCAGGATGGCGCCGTACTGCTGCAGAAACCGGAGCTTGCGGAGCGGTCGGCCCGTGACGTCGGGATTGGAGACGAAGATGCGGCGGAAGTCGTACGTTTCCCGGCTTTTTTCGAGCTGCTCGGCCGCCAGCTCGCCGAGCGCATCGATCACCGGGCGCACGTTCTCCTCGGTTCCCACGGCGCTCACGATGTCCCCGCGCACCAGCGTCGTATCGCCCTCCACGAGTTTCTGCGGCGCGCCGGCCTTCCGCACGCGTCCAAACAGCACATCCCAATCGCGCGTCTCCATCACGGTGCGAATGGGCACGCCCTCGATCCCCGGATTGGTCACGCGGATGGAGTAGCTTTCGAGGTCTTCCCCGGTCGCCTTCGTGCCGCCCTGCACCTGCTCGGCCTCTGCCTCGTAATCGACGTTCCAGAGGCGCTGCGTCACGAAGATGGCCAGGATGACGCCAAAGATGCCCATCGGATAGGCGATGGAATAGCCGACGACGGGTTCGCTGAGCATCTGCTCGACGAGCTCAGGCGGTCCGATGGCAGGGATGCGTTCGAGCAGCGCCGCGAGTGCCGGCGTGTTCGTCAGACTCCCGGCGAAGAGTCCCGCCGCGGTGGTCGGGCTCAGGTGTAGCGCGAGGGCGACGCCCACCACTCCCCCGGCCGCCATCACCAGGATGCTCACGACGAGCAAGTTGTCCCGGATGCCTTTGCGCCGCAGGGCCGCGAAAAAGCCAGGGCCGCTGCTCAGTCCAATGGCATACACGAACAGAACGAGCCCCAGCAGCGTCGTAAACTCGGGCAGTTTGAGCGCCGGGTCGAGCGCGCCGATACCCAGCCCCGCAAACAGCACGGCCGCCACGCCCAGGCTGCTGCCCTTCACCTTGATTTGCCCCAGCAGATAGCCCAGCGCCGAAACGACGACGAGCAGCAAGATTTGATGATCGATCAGAAGCTGAATCATAGCGGATCGGCTCAGGGTGCGCGCAGTGGTCGGCAATCGGGCAGAGCTCGGGCCGGGCCCTGTCTCGCTCAAAAAACGAACCTGCGGCTCCAAATGTCACTCGATGCGGCGGAGATTCAACCAATCCCCACCCAAGCTCCACCGCGCAGAAACCCGCTTTTGCGGTGCCGGTTTGATTCAACGGCACTACAGCACCGCAGCGCGCCCTCTGTCTCCCCCAATTAGGATCGCAGTCTGATGGAAGCTCTCGAAAACCGTGTCGCACAGAGCGAGATTGCCGTATATAACCTGGCCGATCTCTGGAACGAGCAGCCCATCACCGAGGTCGACATCGCGCCGTTTCTCGTCGAGGGGCTCATGCTAAAGGAAGAGCCGTTTCGCGAGGACGTCAAGGCGCACGACTGGGCGCAGTACGAGGATCATCACGTCGCGCTCTACTGCTCGACCGATGCCATTGTGCCTACTTGGGGCTACATGCTGATCGCGTCCAAACTCGACGGCGTGGCCGCCTCGGTGACGTTTGGCCGGGAGGACGACGTGCTCCGCGACTACTACGTGCGGGCGCTGGAGACGCAAGACTGGTCGGCTTACGAAGACCGGCCCGTCGTGATTAAGGGCTGCGGCGGCGATACCGTCCCAGACGTAGCTTACCTGATCGCCACCCAGAAGCTGCAGAGCGTCGCCCGCAAGCTGATGTACGGCGAGCCATGCTCCTCCGTCCCAATCTGGCGCCGTCCGCAGAAGGACCCCGAGGGGCCCGACGCAAAAGCCGTCGGCGTCAAAAAGCCGGATCTGCCGTCGCCCGGTAGCTGAGGCCGAGCTGTCATCCTGAACTCGATTCAGGGGCTCGTAGGGTCATCCCTTGCGGGAATTTCCATGGAAAGGACGACACCTTCGAGGAGTTCCCGAATTGAGCATAGCGAAATCATGCCAGTAATCAAGCCCGGGATGACAAACTGACGCCCCTCACCCCTCACCTCCTCGCTGTACCGTGGACGTTTCGTCGACTTCGGATGCCCCCGCCCCTTCGTCCGGCTCCGAACTGCAACAGGGGCTGGAACGAAGTTCGTATTTCCGATGGGCGCGCCGATGGTACCGTCGCCACGAGCACATCGGCCCACCACTGTTCTTTTTTGGCGGCGTGGCCTGGGACGCGGCGACACTTCAGCGCATCGACGCCTGGTTCGACAACCTCTTCCTGCTGGCCTACCTGATTGGGCTCGGCACGCTGGTGATGTGCGTGGCGCTTGACCGCTATCACCGCCTGCAGCACCCGCGCCTCCGCCAGTGGAGCGACTGGTTCCTGCCCGGCATCCAGTTCCTGGCCGGCGCGCTCTTCAGCGCGTATGTCATCTACTACTCGCAGAGCGTATCGTGGACGACCTCTGCGTTTCTCATTATCCTCATTAGCCTGCTCGTGGCGAATGAGTTCATCTGGGGCCGCGCGCCCAACCTGTACGTCCTGTTCGGCGTCTATTTTCTGGCGTGCACAACGTTTTTCATCTTCTTCCTGCCCGTACTCACCGGCACGATGGGCCCGGCCATCTTCTGGGCCGCCAGCCTGACCGGCCTTGCCATCGTCGGCGCCATGCTGATGCACCTGCGCCACCGGGCCGCCCTGCAGGGCCTTCCGATGACGGCGCTGACTGGCCTCGTGCTGGGGCTCTTCGGCGTCTTCCACCTGCTCTACTGGCAAAACTGGATTCCGCCTGTGCCACTCGCTCTCCGCGCCGGCGGGGTCTATCACAACGTGGAGGTGACCAACGGCGCCTACGAGCTGACCGAGGAGCCCCATCCGTGGTATCACGCCGCTTTCGGGACGTCGACCTTCCACCGCACGCCGGGCGACACCGTGTTCTGCTTCGCCGCCGTCTTCGCCCCGACCGAGCTAAAGACGCAGATCGCTCACCACTGGCAATTCTTCGACGAGGAGCAGAACCGCTGGCGGACGACGGATCGGATTGCGTACGAGGTGACGGGCGGACGCCACCGTGGCTATCGCGGCTACACGTTCAAGCAGCGCACGTGGCCGGGCCGCTGGCGGGTCGATGTGAAGACGCCCGAGGGCCTGCTGATCGGACGCATCCGCTTCCGCATCGCCCCGGCCGATACGTCCCGCGCCCTCCCGCTCCGGACGCGCCGCTACGAATAGCCGATCGCATTCGACTTTGACATCGGCTATCTTCGCTCATCCATTCCTTTCGACGCACCGATTTTCCCGACCATGACCATCGACTTATCGGATACGACGGCGCTCGTCACCGGCGCCAGCCGCGGCATCGGGCGCGCGATTGCGAAGGCGTTGGCGGAGTCCGGCGCCACTGTGGGCGCCCACTACCACCGGAGCCGCGACGCCGTCGACGAACTGGCCGAGGCGCACCCGCCCGTCCAGCCGCTTCAGGCGGATCTGGCTGAGGTCGCGCCCTGCGAGCAGCTCATCCACGACGCCATCGACACACTCGGCCGCATCGACGTGCTCATCAACAACGCCGGCGTCGCTGTCCAACTTCCGATGGACGCGCCGACCGACACGTGGGCCGAGGGCTGGGCGCGCACGATGCACGTCAACCTCCGCGCGCCGGAGCTGCTCTGCCGCCTCGCGACCGATCACTTCCGACACATCGGGGGCGGGCGCATCATCAACATCGCCTCGCGGGCCGCCTTCCGCGGCGACACGCCCGATTACATGGCCTACGCCGCCTCCAAAGGCGGCCTCGTGGCGCTCACCCGCTCCATCGCGCGGGGCTTTGGCCCCCACAACATCGTGGCGTTCACCCTCGCGCCCGGCTTCACCCGGACGGACATGGCCCAGGACTTCATCGACGAGTACGGCGAGGACTACGCCACCAGCGACCTCGCCCTCAACCGCCTCACCGAACCGGAAGACATCGCTCCAACCGCCGTCTTCCTCGCCAGCGGACGGGCCGACCACGCCACGGGCGCGACGATCGATCTCAACGCGGGCAGCTACGTGCATTGAATACGGAGCGGAAGAGAGGCGTGCAAACGTCAATCTGATCCAGCGAGGAACTCCTTCAGTTCTCGATTGAACATCTCGGCCTGCTCGACGGGCGTGGCGTGGCGCGAGTCGGGGATGACGACGAGCCGGGCGTCGGGTATGCGGGCCACGGCATCCCGCTTGTCGGACACGGGCGTGTAGTCCTCATCGGCAGCGACGACAAGCACCGGGCACGTGATCTGATCGAGCTGCTCTTCGACGCTCCAGCCGGCAATGGCATCGATGGCGGCCAGATACGCTTGTTTATCGTTCTCGGCCCAGCGCTCCTCGAACTGCTGGCGAAGCCGACCCTGCTCGGGTTTCTGGAAGAGCCGCTCGGCAAGGAGCTGGCCCGTCCGCCGCACACCCAGCACCTGCGTCACGAGGCGGCGCGACCAGTAGATCCAGTAGTCCTTCAGCGAGTTAAGCCGCGCCTCGGGGGCGCTGTTGACGACGACGAGCCGCTCGACAACCTCGGGGTGGTCGATGGCCAGCTGAAACGCCACCATTCCGCCCATCGACAGACCGACGATACAGGCCGGGGTTGCATCCAGTTCGCGAAGCAAGGCCGCCACGTCCTCCGCAAAGAGCGGAATGCTGTACGGGCCCGCGGGCTTCTCCGAGCGGCCGTGCCCGCGCAAATCGACCGTGATGACGCGGTATTGATCGCGAAAGTACTCGACCTGCCGCCACCAGTCGCGATGGCTCGATCCCAAGCCGTGCAAAAACACCAGCGGCGCCCCCTCGCCGGCCTTTTCATAATGCAACCGAACGTCGTTGACCGGGGCAAAAGGCATCGGGACCAGCGTCGTGAGCAGGGCAACACGTGCCTGCTACTCACGAGATTCGCCGCCGTTCAGGAAGCGGCGCAGGGCTCGCTCGAAGGCATCCGGCTGCTCCAGCATGAGCAGATGGCCGGCGTCGTCGATGAGGTGCACCGTGGCGCCGTCCGGCAGCGCGGCGCGGGCGGAGTCGGCGACGGCGGCGGTCGTCAAGCTCGGATGGAGATAGCGGTTGGGGATCAGCTTGTCCTGGGCGCCGAAGAGGGCAAGCACCGGCATCTGCAGCGTGCCGATGCGGTCGATCACGGGTCCGCCGAGCATGCCGGCGACGGCGCGGGCGTTGGCCTCGGCGTACTGGCCGAAATCGGACCGCTGGGCCAGCTGCAGGCGCTGCTCCAGCAGCCACCGAAAGCGCTCCGCCCAACGGCCAAAATTGACGGCGATGCTCTGCTTCACCGCGCTCGAATCGGCCTGCTGGATGCGCTGGGGCGTCGTCATCTGCTTGAGGGTAGCCGCCTCCTGCGCCGAGAACTGCTCGATGCCCGCTGGCGAGATCAGCGCGAGCCGGGCGATGCGCGCGGGCCGCTCCAGCGCCAGCGTCATCCCGATCTGCCCGCCCATCGACACGCCCACGTACTGCACCCGGTCGATGCCGAGCGCATCGAGAAAACCGGCGATCGTCTCCGCGAAGAACGGCATCGTGCCCGGCACGTCCGCCTTTCCGGAGAGCCCAAAGCCCGGCAGATCGAGCGCCAGCACGCGGTGGCTTTCGGAAAATGTGTTCAGCGCATCGCGCCAGAGCGCCATGTTGGAGCCGAGCCCGTGGACGAAGAGAATCGGCGGAGCCTCAGCCTGCGCGCCGGAGCCGCTGTCGTAGTACACGATCGGGCGTCCGTCCACCGTCACGGAATCGACCGGCGTGGGGTAGTGGGGCAGAAGCGCGTGGGAGGTGTCGGCGGGCATGACCGTGAGCAGGCTGGTGAGGAGGAGGGCAAGCATATGTTTGGGGGCGGTTGGGCGGATGGGGGTTTGGGGGTTTGGGCGCACGGGCGTGATGGCGCATGGACCGAAAGAGACGCACCGCTCACCCGCCCTCACGCTCATACGCAAATCACTCGGTATCGAACCGCTCCCGCAGCGCCGTCTTCTGGATCTTCCCGCTGTGGCCCTTTGGCAGCTCGTCGAGGACGCGGACGTGCTTGGGCACTTTGTATTTGGCGAGCTGGGATCGGCAGTGGGCGATGAGTTCGTCGTCGGTGAGTGTGTGGCCCTCGTGCAGCGCGACGAACGCGGCCCCCACCTCACCCCACTGGTCGTCCTCCACGCCGATGACGGCCGCTTCGGCCACGGCGTCGTGCCGGTGGATCGCCGCCTCGACTTCGGCGGGATACACGTTTTCGCCGCCCGAGATAAACATCTCCTTCTTGCGGCCGACGACGTAGAAATAGCCTTCGTCGTCTACGCGCACGATGTCGCCCGTGTGGAACCAGCCGTCGTCGTCGATGGCGTCGGCCGTGGCCTCCGGATCGCACCAGTAGCCGGGCGTGACGACAGGACCGCGCATCAGCAACTCGCCGGGCTCATCGACCTCGACCTCGGCGCCGTCCTCGTCCACCACGCGGGTGTCGATGTAGAAGTTGGGAAAACCGATAGAGCCGATCTTGTGGAGGGCGTCGCGCTCGGGCAGCGAGAAGCAGTTGACGCCCACCTCCGTCATCCCGAAGCCCTGCCGGATGGGCACGCCCTTCTCCTGCCACGTGCGGATGAGCGGCTCGGGCATGGCCTCCCCCCCGACGACGGCGTAACGCACGGTCTCCAGCGTCACGTCGTCGAACGCCGAGTGCTCGGCCATCATCTTGAGCATCGTGGGCACGCCCCAGAGGATGGTGAGCGCTTCGTCGTCGCACAGGCGCAGCACGGCCTCGGGGCCGAAGCCGTCGAACAGAAACGTCGTGGCGCCGTGGTGGAGGAACGGCGTCAGCAGCACGTTCCAGCCGCCCGTGTGGTAGAAAGGCGCCGCGTTGAACGAGCGGTCCTGCGACGTGAGATCGAGCCGCAGCTCGGTATTGACCGCGTTCCAGAAGACCATCCCGTGCGAGATAATCGCGCCCTTGGGCCGGCCCGTCGTGCCGCTCGTGTAGAGAATCATCAACGGATCGTCGAGGCCGAGGTTGGCCTCCAGCGGCGTGGCGTCGGCGGGCACGGTGTCGATCAGCGCGTGCACGTCGCCGAGCGGCAGGAGGTGGGCGTCGACGGACAGCGCCTTGGCCGAATCAGCGTAGTCCTCGGCGACGAAAAGAATGGCCGGATCGGCGTCATCGACGAGGTACTGCAACTCGGGCTGGGCGAGGCGGAAGTTGAGCGGCACGAGCACGAAGCCGGCCTTCTGAGCCGCCACGAACAGCAGCACGTGCTCCGCCGTGTTCTCGGCCAGTACGGCGATGCGATCGCCCGCGTCCAGCCCGTACGCGCTGGCCAGCGCGCGGGCGAGCCGGTTGCCAAGCGCATTCAACTCGGCGTACGTGTAGGCCGTGCCTGTTGGCTGCCAGACGAGCGCGGTGGCGTCCGGGGTGTACTGCGCGTTGCGAGCGAGCCAGTCGGTGCGGATCATGGCCAATTGAAAATGTTCAATTGCTAATTGGCAATTTCTGATTGAGAGGCCGCCTCGGGCGATGACGTCACGGCCGGTTGGTTGCGCATGAAGATCAGCGAGCCGCCGGCGACACACGTGCTGGCGATGAGCGCGAACGTCGCGGGCACGGCCGGATTGTTCGCGTACATCGTGATGTCACCGTAGTACACGCCGAAGTGGACGATGAACGCCGTCATGGCCGACGCGAAGATGGCGCCCTTCGTGATTCGCTCGGAGAAAATGCCGAACAGGATCGGCGCGAAGGTGGCCGAGAAGAGGGCGTACACGCCGTTCTGCGCGAGGATGGCAACCGACAGGTTCGGGTTCACGATCTGGCCGTACGCGATGAGCGCCACCACCGGCGCGAGGCCGATCAGAAAATATTTGCTGTAGCGGATGCCGCGCCGGTCGATGGCGTCGTGATCCATCTCGCCGCGCTGCACGGCGAAATACCGGTAGAGGTCGTTTGAGAAGATCGTCGAGAGCGCGACGAGCAGCCCCTCCATCGTCGAGAAGCCGGCGGCGACGAGGCCGACGAGGATGACCGAGCGCAGCACTGGGCCAAACTGCAACACCAGATACTCGGGCACGGCCTGATCGGGGACGACGCCGGCCTCGGGCATCAGGATGCGCGCGTAGAGGCCCACAATCAGCACGGCAAAGAAGACGGTCAGTACGACGAAGCCCGTCGCCAGATACTTGTTAACGTCGCGTTCGCTGTTCAGGTAGAGCGCCTTCGACATCACGTGCGGCTGGGTGACGATGGCAATGCCGATGACGAAGTTCGCCACGACGACCTCGAACCAGTCGCGGAAGAGCAGGCTCTCCGGATTCGTCGGCTGCGCGAGCACCGGATCGATCGCGCGGAGGCGGCCCAGGAAGCCGTCGAGCCCGCCTGCGAAGTACTCGGCCCCCGAGCCGATCAGGATGAACGCAACGATTAGCATGATGACAGCCTGCGCGGCGTTCGTGAGCGTGTGGGCGCTCGCCCCGCCCATCATGATGTAGCCGATCGGGTAGATGATGACGATGGCCATCGCCACGAACACGTCGATGCCGAGCACGCTGCCGAGCACGCGCGAAAGCCCCACCACGATCAGCACGAGGAACGTGATCTGCAGCAGACTCGCCAGCCCGAAGAAGAGCGACAGCCGCTTGTCCCCGAACCGGTCGCCGATCCACTGCGGCACCGTCAGCGCCGTGAAGGTGTCGCCCACCTGCCGGAAGGCCTTCGACAGCACGGTGAGGCCCACAACGATGCCGAGCGGTGTCGCAATCGCGTAGCCGATCACGCCCGAGATGCCGTAGAGATAGATCAGCCCCGGGTTGATGATGAACGTCGCCGCGCTCGTCAGATTCGCTGCCAGCGACATCCCCACGAACACCGGGCTCACCTCCCGGCTGCCCACGGAGAACGACGCAAATCCCGTCACCTTCTTAATGCCGACGAAGGCCGCCACACCCGTCAGCGCCAAGTACACGCCGAAGAAGATCCATGCCAGCGTTGTTTCGCCCATCGGCTCGATAGTTTCAGGTTGCAGGTTTGACAGTTGCTGGTTTGACGGTTGCAGGTTGTCAAGGGCAGGCCCAAACATGCAACCTGAGACCTGCTAACCTGCCAACCATCACGTGTCGTACGCCCAGCGGAGGGCCATGCCGGCAATGGCCGCGCCGCCGCCGGAGGCGATCAGAAAGACGAGGTCGCCCCGCTTCAGGACGTGTTCGTCGGCCGCGGTAGCGAGGGCCATCGGGACGCAGGCGTTGCCCGTGTAGCCGAAGCGGTCCATCACCTTGTGCGCGCAGTCCTGCGGCAGGCCGAGACGCTCCATCGTCTCCTCGATGCTGGTGACGTTGATCTGCGTGAAGAAGAAATGGTCCACGTCGGCGGGCGTCATGTCCAGCCGGTCGGACAGGGTGCGGACGAGCGCCGTCCAGTGATCGGGGTTGAAGCCGTCCGGAAACTTCTTGCGGAACTCCAGCCGCTGCTCCTGCGCGCCGTTCTCGCCGGTGATGGGCCGCGCCGCGCCGCCCGTGTAGATGCCCATGTAGTCGTGGTACTCGCCCTTCGATTGCAGCTCGGAGGCAAGAACGCCGTACTCGTCATCCGTCCGATGCAGCACGACCGCGCCGGCGCCATCCGCAAAAAGCGTCGCCGTGTTCTTGAAGTCGTAGTCGATGAACCGGCTCATCAGGTAGGCGCTGATGACGAGCACGTGCTCATAGGCTGGATTGCCCGCGATGAAGTTCTTGCCCGTCTCCAGCGCCGTCACGAAGCCCGCGCAGGCCGTGTTGACATCGAATGTACCAGCGTTTTTCGCGCCGAGCTTGTCCTGTACGACCGCCGCCGTGGAGGGCGAGATGAAATCCGGCGTATCGGTGGACACGATAATCAGATCCACGTCCTCCGGCCCGATGCCGGCATCGTTCAGCGCATCGCGCGCAGCCTCGACGGCCAGGTCGGAGGTCGTCTGATCGTCGGCGGCGTAGCGGCGCTCGACAATGTTGCGGTTTTCGCGCAGAAAGCCGTCGACGTCCTCACCGTAGAGCTCGTTGAACTCCTCGTTGGTGACGACGCGCTCCGGCGCGTACAGGCCCGTTCCGATGATCTGTGCGGTATGCATAAATAGAAGAGAATACGCGCTATCGCGCTGTCATGAATGGTGATAGGTAGCCTTCGGCCGTGTCATTTTTCGGCCTGCGTGTGCCCCACGAATGACTCGATGACGTGCGCGCAGCGCACCAGTGACAAAGGGTTACAGCACCAATCCGCCGTCTACGCTCAACACCGTACCGGTAACGAAGGCGGCCTCGTCGGAGGCGAGGAAGAGATAGGCGTTGGCGATGTCTTCGGGCTGGCCCAGCCGCTGCAGCGGCGTTTTTTCTTTGAGCATGCTCATCACGTTGTCGGGCACGGTGTCGACCATCGTCGTCTCCACGAAGCCCGGCGCGACGGCGTTCACGGTGACGCCCTTGCGCCCCAGCTCGCGCGCCCACGTCTTCGTCATCCCGATGACGCCTGACTTGCTCGCGACGTAGTTCGTCTGCCCGAAGTTGCCGTACAGCCCGACGACCGACGCGGCGTTCAAAATCCGCCCGTGGTCGCTCTTTTTGATGTGCGGAAGCACGGCTTTCGTGCAGTTGAAGACGCCCTTCAAGTTGACATCGACGACGAGGTCGAAGTCGTCCTCGTCCATCTTTTTGAGCGTGGCGTCGCGGGTGATACCGGCGTTGTTGACGAGGATGTCGATCTGCCCGAAGGCGTCGATCGCGGCCTTCGCCATCGCTTTGGCGTCCTTGAGCTTGGCGACGTTCGTCTTCACGAAGATTGCCTCGCCGCCCTCGTCTTCGATGGCTGCAACCGTTTCGCGGCCCTCCTCTTCGTTCACGTCGGCAATGACGATGCGCGCGCCTTCGCGGGCGAAGCGAAGCGCGGTGGTGCGCCCGATGCCCTGCCCGCCGCCGGTGATGATGGCGACGCGGTTCGTCAGGCGCTGGGAGTGTCCGTTGGTGGTGCTCATGGATGATGCTTCACATGGATGAATCGGAGTGCGAAAGGCACGCGCTGGGCGTTAGAGCGAGCCGGCTTCCTGTACGCAGGTCGACGGCGCACGTGCCCTTCGCGGGGGACGCCGGCCTGCCCGATCAGAAGCGCAGCCCATTGAGCGTATACGTGGCCGAGACCCAGATCAGCCGCTCGGTTTCCGGAGCGCCCAGCACATCCACCCGGTCCGTGTTGAACAGGTTGGACACGCTGGCCTTCAGCTGCACCCCCGTCTCCGGAATCGTGTAGCCTGCCGTCAGCGTCGCCGAGAAGCGGCTGGGTACCTCGCCGTCGTCGTAGAACCGGGCGCTGTCCCAATAGCCCGAGCGAAATTCGTAGGCACTCTGCCAGCGGCCCGAGACGCTCACGAAGTAGCCGTCGAATCCGGCATTCTTCAGCGTAATCGAGCCTTTCAGCTTGGTCTCCGGCACGTTCAGCAGCAGATCCTGCGCCGCGTCGCCCTGATCGAAGTCGGCCAGGTCGATGAGGGATACGCTGCCCGAAAGGTTCAGGTAGTCGCTGGCGTAGACGTTCACCCCGGCGTCGAGGCCGCGCACCGTTGCTTCACCAAAGTTGAAGTACGTCCAGAGGAAGCCGGAGCCGTCGACCAGTTCGCCGTCCTGAAAGGCAAAGGTCCCGGCCGCCGGATTGGCGACGTTCGTGAGCGGGCTGATGAAGTTCTGGTACCACGAGTTGTAGGCCACGATGTCGACGAACACGCGCCGCCCGAAGACGCCCTTGTATCCCACTTCGAGTGAGTTGACCTCCTCCGGATCGAGCGGATCCACCTGGTTGGCCACCGGGGCATCAGTCGTGGGCCCTTCGCGGACCGTGTAGCCATCGATGTTGCCGCGAAATACAGTGCCCAGCCCTGGAATGCCGATGAACAGGTTGCTCTCCAGCACGGTCGGGCTCTTGAACGCGCGGTTGAATCCCACACGCACGTTATGGCTGGGCGCCACGGTGTAGACGAGCGCGGCCTTGGGGCTGAACTGGGTATCGTAGTTGCTGTGATTATCGACGCGCGCCGCCGCGTTGATACGCAGCCGGTCCGTCGGGCGGTAGTCGAGCTGCACGTAGCCCCCCACCTCCGTTGCGCTGATATCCTCATCATTTGCATCGGCGAGGAAGGTGCCATCGGAGTCGGGCTGGAAGTCGCGGTATTGGCCGCCCGTCACGATATCGAGCGTGCCGCTACCCAGGCCCACCGTGTTACGGTACTGAATCTCCGAATCCCACAGCTCGCCGCGGTCCACAAACGTGTTCGCCTCGCGGAGGCTGGGCAGCTGATCGAGCACCTGATCGCGCGACATACCCTGGCCCAACATGGCCGTTGCGGCGGTGGCCACGCCGTTGATCTGATACGTATCGCCCGCGTCGTTGGACGTGTGCGTGACCTGCGCGAACCAGTGGTCGCTACTCAGCTGCAGGTTCTGGTACTGCACTTGCCAATCGAGAATGCGGTTGCGGCCGTTGTTCGTCAGGCCGAAGTTGTCGTTCTGGGAGAAGCCGTAGCTGCCGCTGGCCGTCCAGCCGTCGCCGAACTTGTAGTACAGGCTCCCCTCGGCGCGGATCGACTCGATGTCATAATCCTCGACGAGCTCCCGTTCGTTGAACGGCGTGCCGAAGAAGTGCGTGGAGTCGGTGGCCGAGGCATTCGGGCCGCCCGTCGGCGGCTTGAAGTCGTCAGCTGTCATGTACTGGCCCGTCACCTTCCAGCCGAAATTCTCGCTAATGGTGCCGGCAACACGGCCGTTCAGGTCGATCAGGCTCTGGCCGCCCCCGCGCACGTCGAGCGCTGCGCCCGATTCGTCCCACGGGTCCTTGGTGATGACGTTGACGACGCCGGTGTGCGCGTTGGGCCCGTAGAGCGCCGAGGCCGGCCCAATGACGACCTCAATCGTCTTCAGATCGAGCCCGGAGGTGGGCAGGAAGTTGCCCTGCGGCAGCCCGGTGCCCGGAAGCTGGGCCACGCGGCCATCCTTCATCTGCAGCATGCGCGTGTTGAAGTGGTTGTTGAAGCCGCGCGCCGAGATGCCCTGCCCGTTGATGCCCACGTTGACGAAGTCGATGCCCTTCAGGTTGGAGAGCGCCGAAAGGTAGGTGCCGCCACCGGAGGTGTTGAGGTCTTCGGCGGAGATGGCCTCGATGGTAACTGGCGCATCGAGAATCTTCTCTTGTTGTTTCGAACCCGTCACCACGATCTCCTCACCGACGAAGGCGGTTTCCTCCAGCGCGACATCGACTGTTGTCGTCTGCCCCGCCTGCACGCTGACGGGCTGCTCGGCGCTCGCAAAACCCACGAACGTCACCCGCAGCGTGTAGTCGCCGGCGGGGACATTGCGCAACCGAAAGGCGCCCTCGGCGTCGGTGCTGGCGCCGTACGTGGTGCCGTCGAGCACTACGTTGGCGCCGGGCAGCGGCTCTTGCGACGCAGCGTCGCGCACCACGCCCTCAATGCTGCCCGATTGGGCAAAGGCGGGCAGCGCGCACCCCAAACTCAAAAGCACAGCACCCCAAAGCATCAGTAACCGTTTCATGAGCTCTCCTCTCCACATCTGTTCGTATTGGATGGCGTTGCGCCTCACACAGCGCTATATTCGCAACGTTTGGTAATTTCCAAACGCTAAAAACGAACGTAAAAAGCGCTTCCGATAATGTCAAGCCAAGATGAAGGGCCGGGCAATTCTTCACGGTCCCCGTTTATCCCGCCTGCGCCTGCTGCTGCCGCCGCTGCTGTTTCACCTTCTGCCACTGCTCCGAGAAGTCCTGGTAGAAGTCTTCCATCAGGCGATAGAACGCGCGCATGTGCTCCAGATTTTCGACGGTCTCCTCGCTACCCTTGGCCCCCTCGGTTTGCAGACGCGCGAGGAAGTTCTCGGCGAGCGAGCGGTTCTTCCGCACCGTCGCCATGTTGAATTGAAAATTGTTGTAGAAGATGTCGGGATGCGCCGCGTAGTAGTTGCGCCGGTTGACCGGTCCGTTAACTTTGCGCACGAGCCCAATATCCGCCAGGCGGCGGACGGAGACGGAGATCGGTCCCTTCGAGTGGCCGAGCAGTTCGACCATGTCATCGAGCGAGACGGGGCCCTCCTGCGTGAGCAGCAGTCCCACAATGAGCCCTTCGAGCCGCTTCAGCCCGTACGATTCGTAGATATTGCCGAACTCCTGGATAAGCTCCCGTTCGACGGGAGACGGGGGCCGAGACTGACTCATGGCTAACTGAACGGGTGAGAAATGAGGAGAAATCAAGCAGGCTGTGCAGGACAGCGGCTCATCGTCCAACCGAGGCCGCCCCCCGAAGGTTGCACGACCGATGCACGAGGGCCGTCGCCCAACTCCGACGAAAATCGCACAAAAGCCCCCTCGCGACGGATCAATTTGTAACACGCCGCGTCATAAATTATAGGTAATGACGCAACGCGTTATCATGCAATCCGACGTACGAAATTGGCCTCACTGCTTCATGGCTCGACTCATCAAACGCTACGAAAACCGAAAGCTTTATGACACGGAGGCCAGCTCTTACGTGTCGCTCAGCGACGTGGCTGAGCTGGTGCGCCGTGGTGAAACCGTCCGCGTGGAGGATACGGCCACGGGCCGCGACATTACGGCCCAGACGCTCACGCAGATCATCTTAGAAGAGGGCAAGAACGGGCAAAACCTGCTTCCCTCCGAGATGCTTCACACGCTGCTGCGGCAAAGCAGCCAGGCTCTCGATAGCGGCTTCGAGCAGCTCAAGCACAGCATGGACGAGATCATCCAGAGCTCAATGTCGCAGCTCGGCCAGCTCGTCCGGCCCCCGCGAGCGCGCAAGCTGAAGGACCTGCGCACACAACTGATGGAGCTGGATGCCCAGATTGCGGACCTCATTCAAGACGTGGAGGACCGCCATCCGTCTCCCGACACCGACGGCACCGACGACTAACGCCCCCTGCTTCCCCGACGTACTCGATCGCACGCTTGTAATCAACCCAACACGGAGGAACCCATTATGGCTAAGTCCAAAGAGAACACTACAACGAAACGCATGGAAGAATTGCAGAACGAGTTGGCCGAGCGCGGACGCGACGTCTGGCTCGCCGGCCTGGGCGCGCTGGCTACCGTTGAGGAAGAAGGCTCCAAGCTGTACAAGACCCTTCTCGAACGGGGCAAAGCATACGAAAACGAGAGCGCCGAGCAGATCAAAGAGCTCTCGGAGCGCGTGACCGAGCAGCAGAAAAAAGCCATTCAGCGCGCTACCGACACGGCCACCGAGGCCCAGTCCACCTTCGCCGAGACGGTCGACAAGGCGCTGGAGCGCTTCGGCGTGCCGACCCGCTCGGAGGTGAACGACCTCTCGAAAAAGGTCGATAAGCTCTCGAAGCAGATCAACAAGCTCTCGCAGATGCTGCAGGACGAAAAAGCGAATTCGAAGTAGCCCGCTCATCCTGTCTGACGCAAAGGGGCCTTCCATTCCGGCAGGCCCCTTCTTTTTTGCCGATCCGCGCCCGATGCCCATGGAGCACCGCCCGTACGGTTGTCGAAGATCAGATGGAACCGCTTCCAGTCTGATCTTTTCTGATCAAGGACGCCACCCCCTTCCATCCATTCCGTTTTATAACGATGCGCGCACCACGACGTAGTACGATTGGGCTGGCCTGTGCTGGCGGAGTCATTGAAGGCGCGCTCTACGAGATTGGCGCGCTGAACGCCATCGAGGAAGCCGTCCGCGGCATCGGCCTTCACGAACTGGACGTGTACGTGGGCGTCAGTTCGGGCGGTCTCATCAGCTCGTTTCTGGCCAACGGCGTGCCGGCGCGCACCATGATCCGCGCCATCATCGCCCGCGCCGAGCCCGCCCTCAACGTCGAGCCCGACGTCATGTTTAGCCCGGCTGTTGGCGAGTATGCCAAGCGGCTGTGGCGCTTTCCGCAGGCACTGGCTTCCACGCTGGGCCAGTACGTCCGCCATCCCGGCGACCTCTCGGCCTTTGGCCTGCTGATGAGCCTCGGGGCGGCGATGCCCACCGGCATTTTCGACAACGCGCCGCTGGAGCAGTACCTCGCCCACGCGTTTTCGACGGGCGGCCGCACGAACGACTTCCGCCGCCTCGACGCCGCGCTGCGCATCGTCGCCATGCACCTCGACTCGGCCGAGGTGACCTGCTTCGGCGAACCCGGGCTCGACGACGTGCCCATCTCCAAAGCCATCCAGGCGAGCACGGCGCTGCCCGGCCTCTACTGCCCCGTCGAGATCGACGGTCGCCTGTATATCGACGGCGTCGCGCGCCGCACCGTCCACGCCAGCGTGGCCCTCGACGCCGGTGCCGACCTCGTCTTCTGCATCAACCCCATCGTGCCGGTCAACGTCCAGCTCGACCACCAGATCGAGCAGCTCTGGGGCCGGAGCCTCGCCGAGAACGGCCTGCCCGCGGTGCTGTCGCAGACCTTCCGCGCCATCGTCGACTCGCGCAAGCGCACCGGCTTCAAGAAATACGCCCACACCCATCCGCACGCCGATCTCATCCTGATCGAGCCGAAGTACGAGGAAACGCGCCTGTTTTTCTCGAACATCTTCAGCTTCTCGAATCGCCACGACGTGGCCGAGATGGCCTACCAGGCCACCCGCGAGCATCTGCGTAACAAGGCCGATGCGATCCGCCCGAAGCTGGAGCGCCACGGCCTGCAGCTCGATACGGAGGTGCTGGCAGAAACCGGCCGCACGCTCTTTGGCACCATTGAGGCCGATGAGCCGCCGGCCCCGAACCGCACGTCGTTCTACGAGGACACCGACCACGTCCTCCAGCGCCTCGACCGCCTGATCGAGCGCGTCGCGATGGACGAAGGCCTGTCCGCAGCGTGATGCCGTTTCCTGGAAATTGTGCATTGCAGCGGTCGGATGCACACCGCGCTTTGACGGCATTATCACATCCCCGCGATGAGCCAGCACACCGCTCCAACCCCGCAGAGGATAAGCGCAACCCACTGCCCGGCCCGGCTCCTGATATGGGCTGTGATGAGGCTCGCAAGAATCGCCATCCCCATCGCGATCCAGCCCGCGCCCACGACGACCGTATCCGCGCCGTAGACGCGCGTGCTGTCGCCGAACCGAGCCGGCGTCGTAACCGAATCCGCGAGGATGGCGTCTACGCCACAGAACAGGGCGCCCGCGACCAGCAGTGCGAGAAATGCCGAAAGGATCAAACCGGGCGGTTTCCGGGATAGCAGCATCGGCGTGAGCGGATTGTTCGGGGCCTCCGGGGCCTGATGATGCCGCAAGAAGCACGCCGAGGCCTCGCTCTTACCCCTTCCGCCCAAAAATGGCGAGGATGAAGCCGATCACGAAGAGCGGCCCCCAGAGGAACCACGGCCCCTGCTGCACAGCCGCCAGCACGCCGCCCACGATGCACGCTCCCGCGATGATACCGCTCCGCAGCCCCGCCAGCGGGCTTTCGGGCGTGCGGTCGTTCAGCGACTCTTCCAGATAGGTGAAGCTCGCCGCCATGAGCTGGGGCATCTGTACCGCCATGTCGATAATCTCCGGCGCATTGGCCCACATCTCGCGGCCCAGCTCGCGCGGATCAAAGCGCTGCTGGAAGATGTCGGTGACGTGCTTACGCGAGAGACCGATCACGTCGAGTTCTGGCTCCAGCGTGCGGCCCACGCCCTCGAACGTCACAAGCGCCTTTACCATCAGCGTCATCTCGACGGGGAAGAACACGCGGTAGCGCGCGCCCAGGCTCAGCGACTCCAGAATCAGCTGGGCGATGCTGACGCTCCCGCGCCCGCCGCGCATGGTGAAGTGCCGCGCCAGATCCGACACAGCCCGCCGGAATCCCTGCGGATCGCCGCCTTCGCCGACGCGCGCAATCTCGATCAGATACCGCGCCGCACTCTCCACGTCGCCCCGCACGAGCGCGTGGAAGTAGTACAGCAGCCGCCGCTTCACCCGCGGCCGGAACCGCCCCACCATCCCCAGATCGATAAAGCCGATCCGGATGGGGTCGCCCGGCAAAACCAGCAGGTTGCCCGCGTGGAGATCGGCGTGAAAGAAGCCGTCCTTGTACAGCATGCGGATGATCGACGCCGCGCCGAGGTCCACCACGCGCTGCCGCTCCTCCTCCGTCAGCGCCAGTGCCGCCGGCGAGCCCGGCCGGATGCCGTCGAGATACTCCATCGTGAGCACGTCATCCGAGCTCAGCTCGCGGTAGATCGTCGGGAAGACGACATCCGGCATATCCTGGAAATTAGCCGCAAAGATCTCCGCATTGTCGGCCTCGTACGAGTAATCGACCTCGCGCTGGGTGTAGCTGCTGAACTCCTCGATGATCTGGCGCGGCTGGTAGCGCGGGATAATCCACCCGAGAAAGACGCCTACGATTTCGAGCAGCTTCAGGTCGGACGTGATGAGCTCGCGGATACCCGGCTTGATGACCTTGCAAACGACCTCCTCGCCGTCCTTCGTCGTCGCGCGGTGCGCCTGCGCGATGGACGCCGAGCCGAGCGGCTCTTCGTCGATCCGATCGAACAGCTCATCGAGCGGCCGGTCGAGATCCCGCTCCATGATCGAGCGGACCTGCGCGAAGGGAATTTCCGGCAGGTGGTCCATCAGGCTTTTGAGCTCCTCGGTGATCACCGAGGGCAGCAGATCTTCGCGGATGGCGAGGATCTGGCCGAGCTTCACGAACGTGGGTCCCAGGATTTCGAGGCGCCGCCGAAGCTGCACCGGGAACGGCTTGTCGACCAGGTCGCCCTTCACGAAGAGCCGCAGCACAAACGCCAACATCCGCTTGCCCGCCGAGCGCAAGCCGCGTTTTTTGATCGCCGGAAGCGCCCGCACGTAGGCGATATGCCCGCCCATCAGCAGGCCGATGACGTGGCGGTAGACCGTAAAGAAGCGCCGCACGGCCCCCCGATACGGCTTCAGCGGATCGAAGTCGGCCAGCGGGGATTTTTGCTTGGAGGCGGGATCCGCACCGCCCGCACCGGATTCTACCGACGTGCCAGCCTTCGACCCACTGCCCGCGCCGGGGATCGCACCGTTGGTCGACGTATCGCCCGGCCCAGGCGCGCCGTCCTCCTCCGGCGGGTCCGCCGTCGACGCCGCTTCGGGCGCGCCCTCGCCCTTCCCCGCGGAGGGCGGATTCGTCTGAGAATGTGGGCGCTCCTTCGCCATAATCGACCGTGGGTTTCGCTGCGGCTGCGCGGCGAGAGCCCGGCAGGCCCTCTGCTCGTTCAAAGCTCGCCTCGGCGCGTTTGTTCTGCCCGGGCCGGTTTGCGTGCGATACGGGCAGAAGGTACCTTTCACTGAACCGTATTACCACATCGCCACGCGACTATGATTTTCCTGACTGGTTTTCCGGGTTTTTTGGGCTCCCGGCTCGTGAAAGCGCTTTCCGACATGCACCCCGATGCGGCCTTTGGCCTGCTCATCCAGCCGAAGTTCGAGCAGCAAGCCCGCGACACGCTCGACGAGCTGGAGCTGACGGACCGGGCCGTACTCCTGCCGGGCGACATCACCCAGCCCGATCTCGACCTGGGCGACCGCGCCGAAGCGCTCGCCAGCGAGATCACCCACGCGTACCACCTTGCCGCCGTCTACGACCTCGCCGTCCCGCGCGACATCGGCTGGCGGGTCAACGTGGAAGGCACGCGCCACGTGCTCGACTTTCTGGAGCAGGCGCCCGACCTCGGCTTTTTCGGCTACATTAGCACAGCGTACGTCTCAGGCCAGCGCACCGGGCTCATCCGCGAGGACGAACTCGTGCACGCGGCCGGGTTCAAGAATCACTACGAGGAAACCAAATACCACGCCGAGGTCCTCGTGCAGGATCGGATGGACCGGATCCCCACCGCCATCTTCCGGCCTGCCATCGTCGTGGGCGATTCGCAAACGGGCGAGACAGCCAAGTTCGACGGGCCCTACTTCGTGCTGAAGGCGCTCCGCAAGCTGCCACCCGTCACGCTGATGACGCGCATCGGATCGGGCAATCGCACGGTCAACCTCGTCCCGTCCGATTTCGTGATCGACGCGATGACGTATCTGTCCGCACCCGAATACGCCGATACGGTCTACCACCTCACCGATCCGAACCCGCCGACGACGCAGGAGATCATGGAAACCTTCACCCATCTGATGGACATGAAGGTGGCCTACGTCCCGATTCCGCCCGCCGTCGCCCGCACACTCATGGACACCGGCATCGGCAAGTACCTGGGCATCGCCCCCGAGCTGATCGACTACTTCGACCACGCGGCCCGCTACGACGGCACGAACACGCAGCAAGCGCTCGACGACAGCGGCATCGCGTGCCCGTCCTTCTTCAGCTACGCGCCGAAGATGCTGGACTACCTCGAATCCGAGATTGAGCGCGTCCGCTCCGAGGCAATGTATTGACCTTACGAGGAGGTATGGCTGAACGTGTGAGAGGGTGAACGTTCATCCCTTCGTACGTTCATTCCTGCAACCTACCGGTTGCGCCCGTACGCCTCGTGGCTGGAGACCCAATCGGAGGACGAAATCGCCGCGCCGAGGGATAGCTCACCAGCCAAGCAGACCCCCGCCACGATTTCGGCAAACTTATGCACTTTGCCTTTCCCGTAGCAGTCCATCAGCTCCAGGCATTCGCGCTGGGTGGGCAGGCCCGTGCCGCCGCCGTACGTCGCCACGATAAGCGACGGGATGGTAGATCGGAAGAGGACACGTCTGAACTCCAG